>JAEXEN010000020.1 GCA_023400985.1 Bacillota bacterium | reverse complement strand
CTTGGTTATCACAATGGCCGTGACGAGGATGGCGATGACCGCAAACCCTACGAGCACCGCCACCCACCATTGGACGACGGGCTTTTCTTTTTCCTTGTCCTCGTCGGTATCCGCTTGTATGACCGGCTGCTTGATCTCGGTGGAGAACTCCACGCTCACGGTATAAAGCTCGTCGGCGTCGTCGTAATACGTTATGGTATATACGCCATGGGTCGCTCCATAATCCTGCGTGTAGCCCTCGGTCATGGAGAGCATGCCGGCGAATATCTTAAGCTCGCCGCTGCCCATCTCGCCCGGGGCTATGTCGCCAAGGAACACGCTTGAAACCGGGAACAGCCCCGCGCCCGCAGCCGTGACGGTCACATTCCTAAGCGTCGCCTTTCCGGTGTTGAACACGTTGGCGGGAAGGGAGAACGTATCTCCCGCCACAACGGACTTTGGTACGGTGAACTTATCGTAGGAAAGCTGCACGGGCTGCGTCACCCGTATAAGGAACTCGCGCGTCGCGGTGTACGCGCCGCCGTAAAGGTCGGCATAGTCGAGCGTTATGAAAAAGCTTTGGCTGCCCGCGAGCACGTCCTTATCGGTTTTAAAAGAGAAGGTCGCCGCCGCGCTTTCCTCCGCCGCGATGTTTTCAAGGAGAATGGCGTTGTTGATATCCGCCGGCACGATTCCCGCGGCCTCGCTCCCGTAGGTGAGCTTTACGCTCCTCGCGCGCAAGTTGCCGATGTTTTCAACCGTTACAGCAACACTGAACTCCCCGTTACCGCCTACGACCTGCGGCTCCACCGTACAGGAGGAAATGAACAGCTCCGGCTTTTCGGCGGGCGTTTTTTCAACCTCGTTCGGATCGGGCGGGGTCTTTCCGTCGGTGACGGTCACATACACGATAAAGCTCTGCTCGGCCCTGGTTCCTTTTACGTCGAGATATTCCGCCTTGAGCGTTACGGGATAGGCGCCGTTGTAGCGGGCTTTCGCAAGCGGTATTTCCATGGCGAACAGATACCCGTACACCGTGCCCGTGCCGCCCCAGTTGAAGGACGCCTGGTTATAATTCCCCCAAACGGTCTGCGTGTAATTGCCGAAAACGAAGGGACTGTCCGTCGTTGTGCCGAGGTCGGCGGTCAGTGTCACCTTGCCGTCGTAGGTCGCGCCAAGAAGCGGCAGTATGATAAGCGCCCTGCCGTTTTGCACGTTCGGCACATAGCCTTGCGCGTAGGTCTTTTCCATGCCGGGGTAAAGCGTTGTGCTGTCGATGCGGAGCCTGTCCACGATGACGGGCGCTTCGGTGGGCGAAGGCGAAGCCGTGGAAGTCGGCGGCGTCGGCGTATTTTCATCCCCCTCCGCCGCCAGCGCAGTCGCCGCAAACGCAAGTACAAGCGCAAGGATGAGCGTAAACGCGAATATTCTTCTCTTCATTCCTCGTACCCCCTGACGGCCGTCATGCGCCCCGCGTCCATTTCACAGACCGTGTCGCAAAGCTCGTCTATATCGTATTGGTTGTGGCTTGCGAGGAGAATGGTCTTCCCCTCCGTTTTCAAGCCCTTCAAAAGCTCCCGCATCTCCTTCACGCCGTGCTTGTCGAGCCCGTTTAACGGCTCGTCGAGCACAAGGAGCTTCGGGTTTTCCATGATGGCCTGCGCAATGCCCAAGCGCTGCCGCATACCGAGGCTGTATTTGCCCACGGGCTTTTTCAAGGCGGGTTCGAGTCCCACCCGCCGTATGGCGGCGGCGATCTCCTCAAGACCGATCTTTTTGTTGAGCGAGGCCAGTATCTCGAGGTTCTTTACGCCGCTCATCTACGGCAAAAAACCCGGCGTTTCGATGATGAGCCCAAGATCGGGCGGGAAGTCCACATCCTTTCCCACCTGCTTGCCGTTCACGAATATCTTCCCCTCCGTGGGGATGAGGAAACCGCAGATGCATTTCATGAGCACCGTTTTACCGGACCCGTTGTTGCCCACGATGCCGTGGATCTTCCCAGCCTCAAAATCCCGCGTGACGTTATGGAGCACCCGCTCCTGCCCGAAGTCCTTACATACGTTTTGAACGCTGACGATACTGTTCATTCTCAGCCCTCTGTACCAACAAAATTGAAGTTATAGCTTCGCACCGCGCGGAGCGAAAGGAAAAAGCATAAGGCGATCAAAGCGCCGAATATCAGGTAGGTCTGCCAGAGCCTCGGCAGCAGATCGTAGCCGAAGTTATGCATATGGTAGGTGGCCTGGTTCAAGGGCGAGAGCCAGCCCACCGCCACGTTTGCCTTATATGTAAGCTCATCGGGAAGCCCGAATATGGCCTTTAAGGTCTGCGGGTTCAGCAAGAACCCGTACACCGAAAACACGAACACGCTGATGACGCCCGCAAGCTGCCCCTTTTTGAGGTTGAAAAACAGCATGATGAACGCCATGAGAAGCGCGTACAGGAGCATGAGCAGGAAGATCGTCGCCATGCACTGGTACGGGCGGCTCATTTCTAGCGTTTTTACCAAAGCCGGCAGCGCCACAGCCTTGCCCGCGCCGGAATAGCCCAATATGGCGGCGGTCTCTGACCACATGTTGCCGATGAAGCTTTGCGTCATGCAAAGGAGCGACGTGGATACAAGGATGAAAACAAGGTAGATAAGCGTTGCCCCCGCGATGTAGACGGCCTGTCCCGCGACCCAGGTTTTACGGTCGATGCGCATGAGGTAAAACGGCGTGCCGCCCGTAATGAAGGGCATGTCCGCAAACAAAAGCACGAGGAGCGTGGACGCAAGCAAAATGGAATTGCTGTCCCCAAACGTCCACACGAACGCCTCCACAAGCTGCATGGTGGTTTCATATTCCCTTGCAAAACGCACGGCCTTATCCGAAAGCAAAAAGCACAGCACGAAGGCAAGGCAGAACGTAATGACAATGCGCGGGTTTTTATGCCAGCTTTGAAAATCGTATTTCGCCACAGCTAGGGATTGCTTCACAAACCTCATGCGTTTCTCAGCCTCCCTCTAGCCGCGAGCGCCGTACAGAGCGCCGCGGCCGCGATAAGCTCCGCGATCACCAAAATGACCCCCGCGCTCCCGTACTCCCAAAGCGCGGAGGGACTGAGCCATTCTTTCGGGTAGATCACATACAAAGAACTGAAATACCGCTCGTTCAATATGATGAGCACATAATAGATGACAAACGGCGAGGCGTACGCCATGTATTTGCTGTTGGTAAGCGTGGCAAAGAGCATACCGGCAAGCGACCAGAACGCGGCGGAAAGGCCGTAAAGGAGAAGCTTCCCCCAGAGAGGCGAGGCAGCCTGCTTCACGGTTTCTCCGGCAGCCGTAACATATTCCACGGGCGCGGCTTCTTTGGGCAAAAATATAAGCGCCGCGATCCCCCATGCGGCAAGGATGCCCAAGAGGACCGCAAACGCCCCGGCGAGCGCGCAGGCGGCTATTTTACCCGCGATATACCCGCCCATGGTGGTACGCGGCAGATACTGCTTGTAAAAGCCGCTCTTGATATCGTCCACGAACGCTGATGTATACGGCAGCGCGCACAAAATGGGCAGCGCAAGCGTCATGGCGTTACCATTGAGCGCTGTTAGCACAAGCTCCGTATGGTAGCCGAAGGCCAGGAGATCTTTTGTACGAAAGGATGTAACCAAGCCCTCTACGGAGGAAAGCAAAAGCACAAGTATCGCGGCAATCATGGC
>JAEXEN010000023.1 GCA_023400985.1 Bacillota bacterium | reverse complement strand
CACGGCGGAGGAGGCGGCCGCGGCAAGCGAGGAACTGAGCGGACAGGCGGAGCTCTTAAAGAGCATGATCGGAAAGTTTACGCTCCGCAGCGCCAAAGCGAATGCCCCTGCCAGAGCAGACGCAAAGATAAAGCAGGCGGCCGCGGCCCCGAGCAAGGCCGCGGCGGATGAAAAGAAAGAGGATGTCCCTAAGGTCGTAGCCGCGGCAGGCGAAGATTTCGGGAAATATTGATATAGCGATGAAAAGGGCTGCGGCACGAAATGCCGCAGCCCTTTTCATTTTACTTCTTCCCGATTTATTGTCGCTTTCGCGCCGCCGCGCGTCGCACATGCATATGCCTATGAGGTCATAGGGCGTCTGTTCCCTTAGTCGCCGGACGCCGTCTCTCCCGCGGCCTTTGGTTTAACATGCAGGCAGCTATCCTGCTTTGCCGTGGCAAACGGCCGCCCTTCGTCGGTATATTCCGGACATTCCTCAAAGTCCGGATAGTCCGGGAAGCTCTTGTTGAGCCGTTCGTCGTACACAAGGTAAACGGGAAATATCTTACCTCCCGCACGAAACACCTTATATGGATGCTGCTGTTCAGGCTCCACCCCTAAGCGCTCCTTTTTAAAAATTGCGAAAAGATTGCCCCTTTGACAGTTTATAAACCTATCATAGGAGCAAGTTTACGCTTTCGGTAGTGACTTTTTACCCGTAAAAAGTCACGTTTTTTATGAAGGCAAGGGAAGTCGAAGCTTGCGCCTAAAAACTGCCGGTTCGGCGCATGTCTTTGTCGTCGAGTAGGGCGGCATGCCAATATGCCGCCGCGTGATTCTTCCGTGGTAACGTTACACGGCGGCATGTGGGCATATCACCCTACAATGCGTTCTCCTCTTTCGCGACCTGCATCCAAAATAGCAGTTGTTAGGTCGCAGAGTTTAGAGGGGCGGAAAGCATGTCAGCGCACTTTTCACCCCTGTGTTCAGTTTTCAAAAAAAATGACGATATATATAATGACGGGAAACGGGAAAGCGCCCGATTCCACGTAACCGCAAAAGTTAACAAGCGGTCAGGCATGTACATAGCGGTCTTGCCGATAGGCGGAAAGGGAAATACCATGGCAATCAGCAGCCTTAATTCGTCCACGCTCAGGCTTACCGGCCTTGCTTCGGGCCTCGATACCGAAAGCATCGTCAAGAGCCTTTTGGAGATCGACCAGCTCAAGGTCGATAAGCAGCAAAAAGCCGTCACCAAGCTCGAGTGGCAAGGCGACGCTTACCGCGCCGTCAATCTGCAGATCAAAACCTTCCGAGAGAAGTACCTGCATCCGCTCGCGGCCGAGGGCGATAACATGCTGCTTGCCAAGAACTACAATAGCTTCAGCACTTCGCTTTCCACAGCGACTTCCGCCGTAAAAGTGTCGGCGGGAAGCGGTGCGGTTGCCGGCTCCTATACCATCAACAAGATCACACACCTCGCCTCGGCGGCAAGCTTTTCAAGCGCCGATAATAACGTCCAGCTCGGCAGCGCCGTCAACGGGAACACCAAGATCGGCGATCTGGCCGGCTTTGAGTTCCATGTGGAAACCATACCCGGAGAGGTGGGCGAGGACGGCGAGCCCGGCGAGGATACCATCGTCAAGTCGTTTAGCTTCTCCATCAACGGCCAGACGTTTACTTTCGGCGAAAACGCCACCGTTTCGGAGGTGGTCAACAAAGTCAACTCCAATACGCAGGCCGGCGTCACCATGAGCTACAGCACCCTCAAACAGGGTTTTACCATCACGGGCGCGACCACGGGTGCAAATAGTTCCGTCAAGATTGAAAACGGCCTCGGTAATTTCTTCGGAACCGACAGCGCCATCGGCATCGTGGGCGGCGAAAGGTCCGGCACGAACGCTGTTTTGCAGATCGAAGGCGTGAATGTGGAAAAGTCCTCCAACAGCTTCACGATCGACGGCATCACCTACACGCTCAAGGCCGAAAGCGAAGACGTGATCAAGTTCGACGTCGAGCGTGACGTGGACGCCACGGTCGATAAGATCGTCGCCTTTATCGACGCGTACAACGAGCTCATTGTGAGCCTGCAGGGCAGGCTCGGCGAGGACGTTTATTCCGCCTACGATCCGCTTACCGATACCGAGCGCGGCCAGCTTTCTGAAAAGCAGGCCGAGCAGTGGGAGGAGAAGGCGAAGAGCGGCCTCTTAAAAAACGACAGCCAGCTTTCAAGCCTTATCTCCACCCTCCGCGGCGCCTTTTATACGGCGGTGGAAAGCACGGGCATGAGCGCGGCCGAGATCGGCCTCACCACCGGTTACTACAAAGACGGCGGCAAGATCACCGTCAACAAGGATAAGCTCCGCGCGGCTATAGAAACAAATCCCACGCAGGTTATGGGCATCTTCACTTCGACCAGCACCGCGACGGACGCAAGCGTGAAGAATGCCGAGAGCGGCCTCATGAGCCGCATCTCCACCGCGATGAGCAACTATGTTTCCTTTTCCACCTCGCAAACGCTCGACATGAACGCGACGGCGCTTTCTAAGGCGGAGTCGACGTTGAGCGATCTGGAGGACTGGCTTTCCAACAACGAGGAAAAGTACTACGCGCGCTTCTCCGCCATGGAGACTGCGCTCGCCAAACTCAACAGCCAAACCAGTTGGATATCCTCCCTGCTGGGCAGCATGAGTTAAATAAAGGGAGAACACCATGTACGCAAAGCCGAACCCGCAGGATGCCTATAAGCAGCAGGGCATTCTCACCGCCAATCCCGCTGAGCTCATCGTAATGCTTTATGACGGCTGCATCAAGCAGCTGAAACTCGGCTGTATTGCGGTGGAAAGCAAAGGCTATGAGAAAGCGAACAACTGTTTTCAAAAGGCTCAGCGCATTTTGCTTGAGCTCATCACAAGCCTCGATTTCCACTACGATCTCGCGTACGATCTGATGCGCCTGTACGAATACATGATCGACGAGATCATCGAAGGCAACCTCCAAAAGAATACCGAGCCCATCCTCGCGGTGGCGAGCCTGCTTGAGGAATTGCGCGGCGCGTGGGCGCACCTCGCCAGAAGCGGCGCGGCATCCGTGGCCGTCGCCGAATAAGTTTCTGCCGGAGACGACAGAGCATGGATATAAGAGAGATCGAAAAAGTAAACGTGAAAAAAAGCGTTTCGCCCGCATCCGGCCGCATAAAGGTGGATACGGGCTTTTCCCATAACTTTGAGGAGCAGATGCAGAAAAGGGACCGTTCCGACTACGAGGCCTACATCGGCGAGCTCAAGGAAAAGATCTACAAACAGGGAGAAATGGTATCGAGGCGCGCCGATCTTTCGGAATATCAGAAATACCGCGAGCTCATCAGCGAGCTTATCAGCACCACCATCAGCAATTCCTACGCCTTCTTAAAGCTCAGCCAGTTTGACGCACGCGGCAGGCACAAGGTATATTCGGTGATTCGCAAGGTCAACCAGCGGCTCGACGAAATGGCGGCGGAGGTATTGAAAAACGAGTCTGACCGCATTAAGCTATTGGATATCGCCGACGATATCCGTGGGCTTATCGTGGATATGTTCCTTTAATAAGCAAGGAGGTCCCATATGGAAGAAAACAAGAGCACGCTTCTTGCGGAGCGGGAAGACACGCAGTACGGCAGGTATCTGACGTTCCCGGTGGGCGAGGAAAGCTTCGCCGTCGCCATAAGCTGCGTCAGCGAGATCATCGGCATCTATCCCATCACGCCGCTGCCGGACGTTCCCGCGCATGTGAAAGGGATCATTAACTTGCGCGGCAAGATCGTGCCGGTCATCGACATACGGCTCAAATTTAAAAAGCGGGCCATCCCCTACGACGAACGCACCTGCGTGATCGTGATGGAGACGAACGGGCTTTTTGCGGGGCTCATCGTGGACAGCGTAAGCGAAGTGCTCACCATTCCCGACGAGCAGATCGTCGCGCCGCCCTCCTACGGCGCGAACGAGCAGAACCGCTACATCAGCGGCATAGGCACCGCAGACGATAAGGTAACGCTCATCTTGGACGCCGACGAGCTTCTCAACGAGGAATAAAGAAACCATAACAAGGGGTTTTTACGTATGGACGGTCTGGACGGCATGGGGGTCATTCGCATCAGCGACCGCGATTTTGTGCGGCTCACCGAGTACCTTCGCGACCGCTTCGGCATCAACTTAACGAAAAAGCGCGTGCTCATAGAGGGCCGGCTCAACCAGTATCTCATCCGCAACGGCTACGACAGCTATACTGAGTACCTCGATACTGTGTTCGCGGACCCGACGGGTGCGGAGCTCTCTAACATCCTCAACTACCTCACCACCAACTATTCCTATTTCATGCGGGAATGGGATCATTTCGAGTTCTACCGCACCCGCATTTTGCCGGAGCTTAAATCAAGCGTGAAGGATCACGACCTCCGGCTTTGGAGCGCAGGCTGCTCCACCGGCGAGGAGGCCTACACCCTTTCCATGGTGACGCAGGAGTTTTTCGGCGGCGAGGCCGGTCTGTGGGATAAGAAAATACTCGCCACCGATATTTCTCAGAAGGTCCTTAATTTCGCGGCCGCGGGCATATACGGCGCGGAGGCCGTGGAGCCGCTCCCGAAGATATGGAAACTCGCGTATTTCACGGAGCTTAACGACGGGCGATGGAGGGTGAAGGAAAGCCTCCGGCAAGAGGTGATCTTCCGTCCGTTCAACCTCATGGAAAGGGCATTCTCCTTTAAAAAGAAGTTCCATGTGATCTTCTGCAGAAACGTGATGATCTACTTCGAGCCAAAAACCAAGACGGAGCTCATCAACCGCTTTTACGACGCGCTCGCGCCGGGCGGCTATCTCATCGTGGGGCAGTCGGAATCGCTCGACCGAAGCGCCACCGGGCTTACCTATGTGATGCCGTCCATCTACCACAAAGTCTGAAAGGCGGGTGAGCAGCCATTCCCTTCAAAAAAATTCGCGTGCTCGTTGTGGATGATTCCCTGTTTGCGCGCACCCTCATCGCGGGCGAGATATCAAAGGATGCCGCCATCGAGGTGGTGGGCACCGCGAACGACCCGTTCGAGGCGCTCGAAAAGGTCAATGCGCTCGATCCCGACGTTATGACGCTCGACGTGCAGATGCCCGGTATGAACGGCATCGAGTTTTTGAAAAAGCTCATGCCGCGGCACCCGCTGCCGGTGCTCGTGGTGAGTTCCGCAAGCGACATCGTGTTCGACGCGCTGCAGGCGGGGGCGGTGGACTTCGTGAGCAAGCCCTCCGAATCAGGGGAGGGCCATGCGGCATTCGTCAGCGAGCTAATCGTCAAGCTGAAGATTGCTTCCATCGCCAAGGTGGGTCAACATAAAAACACGCCGCAGGGGCAGGAGAATAAACCGAATGCCTCGAAGTGCGGGAATGCCTGCGTCATCGCTATCGGCGCGTCCACGGGCGGCACGGAGGCGACCGCGCAGATACTGACGGAACTTCGCGGCGACCTTCCTCCTATCCTCATTGTGCAGCATATGCCGCCGGTGTTTACAAAGCTTTATGCCGAAAGGCTTAACAACTCGACAAGGCTTGCCGTAAAGGAGGCTGAGGACGGGGATATCCTCCGTCCGGGCGCTGCGCTCGTCGCGCCGGGGGAGTACCATATGACCTTGGAAAAATACGCGGGCGGTTTTCGTGTGCACTGCAAAAAGGGCGATAAGGTGAGCGGCCACTGCCCGTCCGTGGACGTGCTGTTCGAATCGGTCGCCAAAACGGCGGGGAGCGGCGCATTGGGCATCCTCCTCACGGGCATGGGAGCCGACGGCGCAAGCGGGCTTTTGAAAATGAGGCAAAGCGGCGCAAGTACCATCGGGCAGAACAAGGAGACCTGCGTGGTATACGGCATGCCCATGGTAGCCATGGGTATGGGGGCCGTCTCAAAGGAACTTCCGTTGAACTCCATCGCGCAGGCCATCTATGCCTGGCGCGACGAAAAGCTGAAATCCTGAACGAACTCGGTCAGGCTCAAGTAACGGGAGTTTTGATACGATATAGTATAGTAATACAGCGCACGGACGCGCGGCGGCTCGCCGTGCGTCTGTATTTTTATGAGTACTCTTGCGTACTTTAAAACGCAAACAAACAAATTGTAGTAGGAAAATTTAAAAACCTACACAAAATACGGGGTAAGGATCTGGTAAAATGTGAAAATATTGTTGAAACCGGTATCTTTTGTTGTTATACTATTTAGTGAATTACATGGGGGTGGCAGCAATATCCGGAGTTAACGCCGTCTATTACCAAAAGCTCGTCGAGGTGCAACAAAAACTCGACAGCTTAACGGCCCGTGCGGGGCTCACAGCCCCTCTGTTTTCAAGCCTGCTTGCGCAGGCTTCGAGCGAAAGCTCCGCCGTTTCAACGGCTGCATCGGGCGCGGGCGAAAGCGCCTACGATTCCGTCATCGCCGCCGCTTCGGAGGCTTACGGACTGGACGCGGACCTCATCCGCGCGGTCATACGGGCGGAATCGGGATATGACGAAAACGCGGTGTCGAGCGCCGGTGCGCAGGGGCTTATGCAGCTCATGCCCGGCACGGCCGCCTCGCTTGGCGTTACCGACTCGTTCGATGCGCAGCAGAACATATTTGCGGGCGTCGAGTATCTTTCAAAGCAAATCGAGCGTTTCGGGGATTTGCGCCTTGCGCTCGCGGCTTATAACACCGGCCCTTCGCGGGTCGCGTCGTTTAACATTGCCGATGCGGACGATCCGGAGCAGTACACGAAGCTGAGCGCCCAAGTCCGCGCTTATGTCGACAGAGTGCTTTCCTACCGGGATGCCTACAAAGGAGGGCAGAGCTTGTGATCAAAGATATTTTCTCTTCCACCAAGTACCTCGAAAAAGGGCTGGACGCGTCATGGCTGCGCAATCAGGTGATCTCCAACAACATCGCCAACGCTGAAACGCCGAATTTCAAAAGCTCTCGCGTGGAGTTCGAAGATGTTTTTGCCGCCGCGCTTGACGACGGAAACGGCTTCGACAACAAGATGACACGCGAGAAGCACATCGATTTTTCAACGCCCGACCCCGGCGACGTCGTGCCTACGGTTTATCAAAACAGCGATACGACCATGCGCATGGACGGCAACAACGTCGATATCGACTACGAAAACGTGGAGCTCGCCAAGAACACGCTCTATTACAACACGCTCGTGGAAAAGCTCAACAGCGAGTTTTCCATGCTGCGGACGGCGATCACGGAGGGGAGGTAAAGCATGAGCTTTTTAAACGCTTTCAACATAAGCGGCTCGGCGCTCACCGCGCAGCGCATGCGCATGGACGTTATCAGCGAAAACCTCGCCAACGCCCAAACCACGCGTACGGCGGACGGCAGCCCGTACAGGCGGCAGGTCACGGTCATATCGGAGAAACCGTCGTTTTCAAGCTACCTCAATTCCGCTATGGGTTCCGTGGGCGGCGGCGCCATGGTTTCGAGCATCGAGGAGGATCCGTCCGACTTCAAGCTCGAGTACGATCCTGACAATCCGGACGCGGACGCGGACGGCTATGTGCGTTATCCCAATGTGAATGAGACCACGGAGCTCATCGATATGATGGCCGCCACGCGCGCCTATGAGGCAAACGTGACCGCTCTCAATGCCATGAAGAGCATGATGCTCAAGGCGCTCGAGATCGGCAAATAAGATTTTTCTGCTCTGTTAAGGAGGTAGTTTTATGGCGGTCGATTCCGTAAGCAATATCAGTTCGCTTCTCAACGCCCTCAACGCGACGGGGGGAACGACGACGGAAAACACGGGCACGAGCTTTTCCGACCTTTTAAAAGATGCCATCGGCCAAGTGGAGGATGTGCAGACGGAAAACAATGTCAACAGCCTGCAGCTTTTAAGCGGCGAGAGCACCGATATCCACACCGCGCTCATCGCGGCGCAGAAGGCGGAGCTCACGTTCAACCTCGCGGTACAGGTGCGCAACAAGGTGATCGATGCGTACAACGAAGTGATGCGCATGCAGCTTTGATGCGGCATGCATCTAAAAAGAGCATAATGCTTTGGCTGGCGTATCTTCGCGCGTATCGGCGGCGCAGGACGTGCCGCCGGGGCATTTTCTCTTATCGGAGGGTATTTTCTTGATCGTAAGCGCAATGGAAAATGCGCCGAGGCAGTTGGCGCTCGTGCTGCAGGATAATTTCGGCCCTACGCTGGGGCTCATCGCCGTGCTTTTGGCTGTGCTTTTGCTCGCTTATTACGCTACGCGTTATATCGGCAAAAAAAGCGGCGGCCTCACGAGAGCCGCGCACATGCGCGTGAGGGAGCGGGTGGTGCTCGCGAAGGACAAGAGCGTCGTTCTTTTGGAAACCAAGAACAAATATTATCTGATCGGCGTAACTGGGCAAAACATTGGGCTTATTGCCGAGCTTGATCGCGAAGATCTCAAGGAACTCGAGCCGGAGGAAGCGGAACAAAAGCAATTCGCGAAGGGGGTACCGGGGATCATGAGCCTTTTTAACGGCAAAAAGGAGGGCTTTTCACTGTTCCGGCCGCGCGCGAAGGCGGGGAAAGCACCCGCGGCGAAAGAGGACGATCTTGACGCGCTCCTTAAAGAGATAGAGCAGCGGCGCAGCGCGCGCTACGGCTCGGGCGCGGCGGGCATGAACCGCAAGCCCGAATTTCAGGAGATCCTGAAAGATTCCATCGAGGACGATACGAAGGGCGACGCATGATGAACGAGCTTCGCGCAAAGCTTCTGATCGAGAAAAATAAGCGCGTGCTCAAGCGGACGCTCGTCGTGCTTCTCGCGGTGCTTACGGTGCTTCTTTTGGCAGGTTGTTCGGTGCTGCCTGATAGCGACGCGTCGGAAGTGTCCGGCCCTACGGAGGAAGAAGGCCTCTTCGGCGGCATTTTGGGCGATCGCAGCGAAAGCGTGGAAATCCTCGTCATGCTTACGGTGCTCACGCTTTTGCCATCCATCCTCATCATGCTCACATGCTTCACGCGCATCGTGATCGTGCTTTCACTCGTTCGAAACGGTCTCGGCATGCAGCAGATGCCGCCCAATCAGGTGCTCATAGGCCTCGCGCTTTTCATCACGCTTTTTATCATGACGCCCACCCTCGATACCATCAAGGAAACGGCCTACGAGCCGTATGTGAAGGGCGAGATCACGCAGGAAGAGGCGGGCGAAAGAGCCATGGAGCCCATACGCAGCTTCATGCTCGCGCAGACCTATGAAAGCGATCTCAAGTTTTTCATGGACGCTTCCGGGCAGGGCAGCACGGTGGACGACCTTGACGAGATCAAAAATACCACGCTCATACCGGCGTTCATCACGAGCGAGATCAAGCACGGCTTTGAGATAGGCTTTTTCCTCTACATACCGTTCATCGTCATCGACATGGTGGTGGCGAGCACGCTCATGGCGATGGGCATGATGATGCTGCCGCCGACGGTCATCTCCCTGCCGTTCAAGCTTTTGCTATTCGTTATGGTGGACGGCTGGACGCTCACGGTGAAGACACTTATTACAAGCTTTAATTAACGAAAGGGAGAAGCCATGACCCAGACCGAGATCATCAAGGTCTTACAGGACGCGATCACGACGGTGCTCACGGTTTCCGCGCCCATGCTTATCACGGGCATGGTGGTAGGCGTCATCATCTCCATCTTTCAGGCGACGACCCAGATCAACGAACAGACGCTTTCGTTTGTTCCGAAGATCATCGCCATTTTTCTTGCGATCGTTATATTCGGCGGGTTCATATTGACGAGCCTGTCGGATTTTACATACCGTATTTTCGACTACGTGCAGTCGCTCCATTAAGGGATACCTTATGGAAGAACTCGTTTATGCCATCGCCAACCACGCGGACTATTTTCTGCTGGTGCTCCTGCGCATCAGCGCGCTCGTGTTTTCCTCGCCCATCTTCGGACGGAAGAACCTGCCCAACATGGTGAAGATCATGCTGTGCGTGGCGCTCACGGGCGTTTTGTACGCCACGTGGGAGAATATTCCGGTTTTGGAATATGACGGTACGCTCGATTACATGCTTCTGTGCGTGAAAGAGCTTTTGTTTGGTCTGGTGCTCGGATATGTGACCACGCTCTTTTTCTCGCTCACGCAGACGGCCGGTCAGGCCATCGACATGCAGATGGGCTTCGGTATGGTGAACGTGCTCGACGCGCAAAGCAACCTAAGCGTTCCCATGATGGGCAACTTTCTCTACATCGTGCTGCTCGCGGCGTTTTTCGCGGTGGACGCCCATCAGCAGCTCATCTATATTTTGCTTTCCACCTTCCGCAACATCCCCGTCGGTGAGGTGACGTTAAACCCCATGCTCGGGTACAGCGCGCTCGAGGTGTTCGCCCTTTCGTTCGGGCTCGTAATCAACATCGCCATGCCGATCGTGGCGGCGGGACTTATCGCGGAGGTATTCATGGGCTTTGTGGTTAGGACCACCCCGCAGCTCAACATCTTCGTAGTGGGGATACCGCTCAAGATCATCTTAGGCTTTTTGGTGCTTTTAGCGATACTGCCGGTGTATGTGAACTTTACGCAGGATATTTTTAGAGAGATGTTCAACTCCGTCGATTATATGATACGCGGGTTGGCGGGAGCGGCGTAATGGCACAGCAGAGCGGGGAAAAAACCGAAAGGGCAACACCAAAAAAGCGAAGAGACGCAAGGGAACGCGGGCAGGTCATCAAAAGCCACGATCTTGTTACGGCGCTTTCGCTGCTGGTCATTTTCGTAGCGATCGCGGCGTTCGGTTCGGTAATGGTGGATGGGCTCACGGGGCTAATGAAAGGTTTTTTGGGCGCGGGCACATCGCTTCCGAAAAGCTACGACATCGCGACCATGCGCTCGCTTATGGGCGGAACGGTCCTCCGCACGATGTACATCCTTTTGATACCCCTTGCGGCGGCGTTTTTAGCTGCACTCGTGTTCAACTATCTCCAGGTGGGTTTTTTGTTCTCCACCAAGGCGGCCGCGCCGAAGTTTTCGCGAATCAGCATGATCGAAGGCTTCAAGCGCATCTTTTCGCGAAAAACCCTCGTGGAGCTTTTAAAGTCCGTTATCCGCCTCGGCATCCTAGTGAAGGTCGGCTACGACCAGTACATGCTGCAGATACAGCAGACGCCGCAGCTCATGCGGGGAGACGCCGCATTCACGGCGGCGCAGACGGCGGACATGCTCCTTTCCATGGCGTTCAAGCTCGCCATCGCGCTTGCGGTATTCGCGCCGTTCGACTATCTGTACCAGTGGTGGAGCTACGAGCGGGAGCTTCGTATGACCAAGCAGGAGCTGCGCGACGAATATAAGCTTACCGAGGGAAACCCGCAGACCAAGAGCCGTATCCGCCAAAAGCAAAGGCAGATGAGCGGCGCGCGCATGATGCAGGCGGTCGCGGAGGCGGATGTGGTCATCACAAACCCCACGCACTTCGCGGTTGCACTCAGTTATAAGGAAAGCGTCAACAAGGCGCCCGTGGTGGTCGCCAAGGGAACGGACTACCTTGCGAAGAAGATCAAGGAGCGGGCAAAGGAGCTCAATATCTCGGTGGTGGAAGATAGGACCCTTGCGCGCGGACTGTATTTCTTCTGCGATATCGGGCAGGAAGTGCCAGAGGATATGTATCAGGCGGTCGCGGAGGTACTGGCTTACGTCTACCGCATGAAGAACCGCGTCAACCGCCGCGCAAGGGCGTAAATGTGAATTTAACGGGGAAGGGGTGAACGGAATGAAGATCAAAACGACTGATATCATCATCGCGGTCTCGGTGCTTTTGATCGTGCTGCTCATCATCATCCCGCTTTCGCCGAATGTTCTGGATCTATTCCTCATCATCAATCTGGCGCTGTCGCTCATCGTGCTTCTGACGTCGCTTTTCATCAAAGAGACGCTCGAATTTTCCACGTTCCCGACGCTCTTATTGCTCTTTACGCTTTTCCGCATCGCGCTCAACATCAACGCGACGCGCCTCATCATCGGCAACGGCGGGCAGGCAGGAAGTATCATCAACGCGTTCGGCGGCATCGTTGCAGGCTCCAACCTCGTCGTCGGCATCGTCGTGTTCGTCATCATCATCATCATGCAGTTCATGATCATCACCAAGGGTTCCGAACGCGTGGCGGAGGTCGCGGCCAGGTTCGCGCTCGACGCCATGCCCGGCAAGCAGATGGCCATCGACGCCGACCTCAACACCGGCGTCATCACCGAGGAGCAGGCGAGGAAACGCCGCCTCGACGTGCAGCGTGAGTCCGACTTTTACGGCTCTATGGACGGCGCGTCGAAGTTCGTCAAGGGCGACGCCATCGTCGGCATCCTCATTGTGGTGGTCAACCTTGTGGGCGGCATTCTGGCGGGCGTATTGGGGCTTGCCGGAGACGTGCTTTCCTTCGAGGAAGCCGTGGACGTGTATTTCCGAGCCACCATTGGCAACGGCCTTGTCAGCCAGATAAGCGCGCTCCTTGTTTCCACCGCGTCGGGCATCATCGTAACGCGCTCGTCCAACAACGAAAGCTTCAGCTCTACGCTTACGACGCAGCTTTTCGGAAAGCCCTCGGTGCTGTTCGTTATCGGCGGCATGCTTGCGATGCTCAGCTTCGTGCCCGGCATGCCCACGCTCCCGCTTCTTCTGTTCGCGGTGGGGCTTCCTGCGGCAGGCTATTATACGCTCAACAGCCGCAAAAAGGCGGAGGCTGCGGCAGCGGGCTCCGCAACGGCCGCCGTGGCCGAGGAAAAGCGCAAGCCGGAAAGCGTCACGTCGTTACTGCAGGTGGACCTTATCGAAATGGAGTTCGGCTACGGCATTATATCGCTCGTAGACGCCTCGCAGGGCGGCGACCTTCTCGACCGCGTGGTCATGATACGCCGCCAATGCGCGCTGGAGCTCGGCATCATCGTGCCCGTTGTGCGCCTGAGGGATAATATCCAGCTTCCCACCAACGGCTACTCTGTCAAGATCAAGGGCATCGAGGTGGCGAGCGGCGAGGTGATCCCCGATCATTTTATGGCGCTTCGCCCATCGGACGCCGAGGAAGCCGACGATATCGACGGCATCGAAACGGTGGACCCCGCGTTCGGCCTCCCTGCGCTTTGGGTCGCGGAGAGCGAGCGCGAAAAGGCGGAGCTCTACGGCTACACCACCATCGACGCGCCTTCCGTGATCGCCACGCATCTTATGGAGGTCATTAAAAAGCATGCACATGAGCTCATGGGCCGCCAGCAGGTGCAGGTGCTCATCGACAACCTCAAGGCGCAGCAGCCCGCGCTCGTGGAGGAGGTTGTGCCCAAGCTCTTTTCCGTGGGCGAGGTGCAGAAGGTGCTGGCCAACCTTTTGCGCGAGGGAATTTCCATCCGCGACATCAGCTCCATTTTGGAGGTGCTGGGCGATTACGGCACCATCACGCGCGACCTCGAAATACTTACAGAATACGTGCGGCAAGGCCTGAAACGAGCTATCAGCCGCAAATTCGTGCCGGACAACAAGGCGCGCGTCATTACGCTTGACGCGGCGCTCGAGCAGCTCATCGCCGATAACATCCGCCAGACGGATCACGGCGCGTACGTGGCGCTCGAGCCCGTGCAGATACAAAAGATACTCTTTAACACAAAAAAAGCGGTGGAGCGCTCGGTCGGCGGCGGCTCGTCGCCCATCGTGCTCACAGCTCCCGCCGTCAGGCGTTTTTTCAGACAGATCGTGGACCAGATGGATACCGACCTTGTGGTGCTTTCCTACAGTGAGCTCGAACGGGATGTTGAGATTTTTTCAGACGGGGTGGTGGGCATTTAAGATATGTTTGTGAAGAGCTACATCGTGAAGGATATGTCCGAAGCCATGGAAAAAATACGCCGCGAGCTCGGGCCGGAGGCGATCATTCTATCCAACCGCGAGCTCAAGCAGAAGGGCGTTTCGGGCTGGTTCAAAAAGCCGCTCATCGAGGTGATGGTTGCCTACGAGATCGCGCCGGAAAAGCACGGTTTCCTCGAAAAAACCGCACAACCCGTAAAAATTGCGGCCGTGCCGGAAAAGGGCACGCAGCCGGTCACAACGGTGAAGACAGCCCCGCGTATGAGTACGGAGCCTTCGTTCACGCCCGCGCAGTTTGATAAGCTCGTGGCTGCGCGCGAGGGGAAGCAGGAAAGAGACGACGCGGACGACCATAAGCAGATCTGCGACCGCCTGAACGAAATAAAGGTGGTCGCCTCGGGCGCCGCCGCAAAAGCAAACGCGTCCGCTCCCATACCTGCGCCCGCCGTGAAAAAACCGCCGCAAAAGCTCAATGCCGAGGTCACGCGCATCTACGAGACGCTCGTGGAGCACGACGTGCATTTTAGCGTTGCGCGAAAGATCGCCCGCCAGACGCAGGAGCTTTCCGCGCGGGCCGGAGAAGACCCCCTTCGCGTGGCGCAGAGCCTCATCGCAGACGCGCTTGGCGAGAGTGCGGCCATCCGCCTCAAGAAATACCGCATGAACGTGATCGCGCTCGTGGGGCCTACGGGCGTTGGAAAGACCACCACGCTCGTCAAGCTCGCGGGCCTTTTCACGATCGATCAGAACCTCAAGGTTGGATTCGTGAACACGGATACCTACCGCGTCGCCGCGCAGGAGCAGATCAAGACCTACGCGGAAATCATGGATATTCCGCTCCACACCCTCTATTCGCCCGAGGAAATGGAACACGCGCTGAGCGAGCTCGACGACCGCGATGTGGTGCTCATCGACACCGCGGGCAAGAGCATGGTCAACAAGGAGTACGTAAAAGAGGTCGAGGCGTACATGAACCAGTCTAGCGCCGACGAGATACTTTTAACGGTAAGCGCTTCCATGGGGTTCAGCGCCTGCAAGTCGTTTTTGGATCAGTTCGCGTTTTTGAAGACCGCGAAGCTTGTGGTGACCAAGCTTGACGAGACGGTTTCGTGGGGCAATGTGCTCAACATCGCGTATCTCGCGCAAAAGCCCATCGCCTATGTGACCATGGGGCAGAACGTCCCCTACGATATCGAGCGCTTCGATGTGCATAAGGCTGTGGATAACATCCTGGAAAGCACAGGTACGTAATGGAGCAGGCGAAAAATCTCAGAAAACTGATGCAGCCTCCCAAAAACTCTTCCATCCGCGTCATCACCGTGACGAGCGCGAAGGGCGGGGTCGGCAAGTCGAGCGTTGCGGTGAACTTTGCGATCGCGCTTGCGCGGCACGACAAGCGCCCGCTTATCGTGGATACCGATTTCGGCCTGGCGAACATCGACGTGATGCTCGGCGTGAAGCCCAAGTATGACCTCTCAAACGTCATCAAAGACCGCGTGGACATACGCGACGCGATCGTGAGCGGGCTTTACGGCGTGCAGTTCATATCGGGCGGTTCGGGCGTGGAGGAACTTCTGAACCTCTCCGACCACGATTTGCAGCGCATCATACGGAACCTCATGTGCCTCGACGATATCGCGGACTGCATCATCTTCGATACCGGCGCGGGCATTTCGGAAAACATCCTCCGGCTTATCTGCGCAAGCCATGAAACGCTGCTTGTGACGACGCCGGAGCCTACCTCCTTTATGGACGCCTATGCGCTTGTGAAAATCGTCGGCAAGCGTGACCTGAGGCCGTCCATTAAGCTCGTCGTGAACCGCGCGGAATCCGACAAGGAGGCCGAGGCGGCTCTGGAGGGCTTCATCCGCATCGCGCGCAAGTATACCGGCGTAAGCATAAACCCGCTCGGTTACATTTTGCGCGACGACAACATGGTGCGCGCCGTCAAGCTGCAGACCCCTTTGCTCATCAGCTATCCCAACAGCAAGGCGGCGTATAACTTCGACAGCCTCGCCGCGAGCTTTTTGCAGAATCCCGTCGCGGATGCGCCGGGAATAAGCGGCTTCATCAAACGCCTATTCGGCAGACTGGGGGAGAGTGAAGCATGAAACTGACGGATCTCATTCGAGCGAACGAAGCGCTGGAATTGAAGGTCGGACGCATCCAAACCAAAACGGTGGTTCGGGAAGTCTTAGGCGAAAAGCTTTTGATCGTGGATCAGCCCGAGTACAGGCTCCGCCCGCTCATCATCGCGGCGGATGAACGCGTGAAGCTTTCGGCGTTCCGCATTAACGGCGTGTTCACCTTAAACGCCGCCGTGGAGGAAACTTTTATGCGCGACGGCGCGTCGCAGTGTCTTTTGAGGGTGACGGGCGAGGTGGAGCGCGAACAGAGGCGCTACTTCTACCGCCTGCCCATAAAACTGAGCGTCATGGTGCGCCCAAAGGGCAGGGAGCAAAGCAAGATCGCCATGGGCTATCCCGCGGAGACCATCAATTTGAGCGAGCGCGGCGTATGCTTTTCCTGCCGTGAAAGGCTTCCGCGCGGCAAGCGCATAAGCGTGCAGATGGAGCTCGACGATATGGGCTTCATGGTGCTTTCAGCCGAGGTCTTAAGGTGTGAGCCGCTTGCGAAAAAAGAGGGCGCGTATGTGATAGGCGCGCAGTTCACCGAGCTTACGGGCGCGGAATCCGCCTACATCCGCAAATTTATCATGAAGCGGCAGATGAAACGGCCCGAACGCGAGGAAGGCTGATTCAAGAATTTGTCCGATCTCCCTTTTGTATCGGGGGTGCAGTATGGCCGAGGTCAACAGCGGCGCAGCGGAAAAGTTGTGGGAAAAGTATAAGCGCGACAGCTCGCTTGAAATTAAGAACGAGCTCGTCATGCATTATCTCTACCTCGTAAAAAGCATCGTTTACCGTCTGATGCCCACCTACGAGGGGTATTCCAACTTCGACGACCTTTTGAGCTGCGGCGTGCTTGGTCTCATCGACGCCATCAACAAATACGACGTAACGCGCGATATACGATTTGAAAGCTACGCGAAGCTTAGGATACGCGGGGAGATCATCGACCATATGCGCCGTCAGGATTGGGCGCCGTCGAGCCTCCGCAGGAAAATTCAAGCCGTGAGCAACGCCTACTCGAGCCTCGAAAAGGAGTTTTTGCGCGAGCCGACCGACTCCGAGGTGGCGGATTATCTCGGCATGGAGGAAAAGGAGCTTCAAAAATTGCTCGATAAAACGCATACCTTTAACGTATTGCATTTTGAGGAAATGGTGTCGAGCGAAATGAGCGTCGCCGCCGTGGTACCCGATACGTCCGAAACGCCGGAGGAGCGCCTGGAGAGCAAGGAAATGAAACGCATGCTCGGGGATATGATCGAAAGCCTTCCCGAAAAGGAGAGGCTTGTGATCACGCTCTATTATTACGAAGAGCTTACGCTCAAGGAGATCGCGCATATACTCGGGGTATCCGAGAGCCGCGCTTCGCAGATACATTCCAAAGCGATGCTCAAATTCCGCTCGAAACTGCAGAATGCATTGAACCAGTAAGGAGGATCGCGTGTCTGAGAAGGAAAAGCGGGGCGGGATGTTCGGCTTCTTAAAAAAGAATGCTGCCCCCGGCGACGCCAGTAAGAAAGAGAATACAAAGCCGTCTTACATACCCTGGTACGATCTCGGTTTCGGGGAGGACGGCGTTTATGTGCGCTTTTACTACGCTCCCGGCGTAAATTCACCGCTCAAGAGCAACCTTGTCATCTACGATATCGAACGCCGCAAAATCGAAAATGCGGACACCTCCAACTTGAACGAACAGATGCTTGCGGGCGAGATGAACTGCCGCGTTGCGCCGCCGCAGGGAGAAAAGACCGTGGACGGCGGCGTCTACGTGCTCACCGCGCGCGATGAGATGACGGCAACTTTGCAGATTTTGCCGCCGGCTGCCGGCGGCAAAATCCTTACGGCCGACGAAGTGCTTTCCGTTGTCAAAGACGAATATAAAATAAGCTTTGGGCTCGACGAAAACGCGGTGCGCGCGGCGGTAGAAAGCGGTATCTTTTACGAGCCCGTGCCGATCGCGCAGGGTAAGCCTCCCGAGGCGGGCACGGACGCGTACTTGAACTTTTATTTTAGAACGAGCATGCTCGGGGAAACGCTCCACGCGGAGCTCCCGGCATTCAACGAAAAGGAATTCTTCACGGCCGTCCGCGAAGGCGATGTTCTGGTGGAAAAGACGCCGTACAACAAAGGCGTCGCGGGCATCACCGTGCGCGGCATGACGCTGCACGCCGTGGAGGGACGGGACTGCCGGCTGCCCGAAGGGATGGGCGTCAGGGCCTCGGAGGACGGTATCTTCCTTTACGCCGCGCGGGAAGGACGCCCGTATCTGATGGGCGGACGGGTGCTTATCTCGGACGTTAAGGCAGTAAACGGCGACGTGGACCTCGCCGTGGGCGATATCGATTTTAACGGGGACGTACTCATTAGCGGCAACGTGCAAAGCGGCATGATCGTGCGTGCCACGGGCAACATCGAGATCGGCGGAGCCGTGGAGGCCGCCGCGATCGACGCCGGCCGCGACATTGTGCTCTATCAGGGCATGCAGGGCGCGGACACGGGAGCGCTTCGTGCGGGCGGCGATATCTATGCGCGCTATGTCGTCCGCGCGAGCGTGGAGGCCGACGGCAATTTATACGGGGATTACGTCGTTAGCTCGCAGATAAGCGTTATGGGCACCGTGCGCATGATGGGGAGCCACGCGAAGATATTCGGCGGGATGCTCCGCGCGTCGTCGCGCGTATGGGTGAACGCCATCGGCACCGTTTCGGGCGAAAAAACCACCATCGAGATAGGTTCCTCGCCCAAGCTCCGCAAGCGGCTCGTGGAGCTTGAGGATAAGCGCACGCAGACCAAAGTACAGCTGGAAAAGATCGATAACCTCGTGCGCGTTCCCGTACCCCGCTCGGAAACGCCGGAGCGGCTTGAAATGCGGAGAAAGCTCGCGATGAGCCGCGATATGATGATGATAAGCCTCGACGAGATCACGCGCGAGATCGAAAATCTGAAAGCCGAGATCAGGCGGCGGTCTGACGGGAGGCTGCACGTGCGAGGCGAGGTCGCCGCCGAGGTACGCATCGTGATCGACGGTATCGCCATGGTTACGCGCGCCCGCGCGTTCAGCGTCAGCTACCGCTGCCGCGACGGCGCCATTGTGGCGTCGTCCTATGAAGGGGATAATGAAGAAAGCTAGCGCTTTCTTTCGCGGAAATGGCGTGCCGCCATTTCCGCGAGATTGCTGCGGCGGGGTTTGTACGGTTTTGCTGCGCCGTAAGGCGCAGGTGCTTCCTGAAAGTCCGCCCACAGGTGAAACCTCGCGCATGTGACGGAACGGCACATGCGCGACCGCGAAGCGGAGGAAGCGTATGACAAACTTAGGTTTAGGGCCTTCGAAGATCATGATCCATAAGGCTACGGATGTTTCCCGCGAGGCGAGCAACCTGCTTAAGTCCGCCGAGCAGGCGCAGGCGGCTGCCCAAAAGGCGGTCAACGCGCAGGCCGACGCGCGCCAAAGGACCGTGCAGGACGTAAACAAGGCAGAGGCCGCGGCCATCTCGCGAGACGATCCGAAAAAAAAGGGCGGGGGTTCCCCGGGGCACGAACACGAAGCGGAGGAGGCCAACCGCGAAGCCGATAAAAATATCGTCGCTGAGGCGGATGTGGGCACGCAAAACCGCCTGCTCGATATCCGCATATAGCTGCAGAAAGGGAATTTATGTCTTACGAATATTACATTTTTGCGGGCTTTGTTTTTTTGCTGCTCGTCGCGGTGCTCTATTTGAACCAGATGTTCAAGAAGTCCCGCAACGAGGGCGATTCAAGAGACGACAGGGAGCGTAAGCTCTACGCGCTCTACCAGAACCTCGATGAGGAGATGCTCGAGCTCGACGGGGATATCGACCGCGCGCGAAGCGAGAGCAACGAAAAGCTCAAACGTATGGAGGAGCTTCTGCAAAAGATGGAAGCTTTGAGCGCCGAGTTTACCGCTGAGACGGAGCGCGTCCGCGCGGAGTTATTGGCCGCTGCGGTGGCGCAAGCGCAGGCCGCGGTAGAGCCGTCAAAGCCGGAGACTCAAAAGCACGAGGTGAAGCGAACGGATGATAGAAAGCTTCTCAAGCGGCGATCACCCAGGGCCGAGCAGGTGCGAAAGATGAACGGCGACGGCCTCGGGCCGGAGGAGATCGCGCGTGAGCTCGCCATTTCGCGCGGTGAAGTGGAGCTTATTTTGGGCATCGGAAAACAATAAACCACAAGATATATACGCCCCCTTATTTGCGTTGCGGCCAAGCGAAAAACTTTGCCCGCGGCGCAATTTTTGCTAAAGAAAAACGCATTTATTTCGATGTAGTATATAGGATAGTGCGCGCAGTGTATCAAATTGCGCACTGCCGTTTCGGGAGGGAGTTTCGCGATGCTTCGCAGTATTTATTTGAGCGCGACCAACATGGTGCTCCAACGCGCCAAGGTGGACGTGATCACCAATAACATCGCCAATACCGACACGACGGGGTATAAAAGCGACAGGGTCGTTTCCCGTTCGTTTTCCGATATGCTCATCAGCCGCTTGGACGATCCCAATGTCGTTCGCACTTCGCAGCAGATCGGCAGCCTCAACACGGGCGTGCATGTGGATGAGCTCGTCACCGATTTCTCGCAGGGAACTTTTGAGCAGACGGATATGAACGCCAACCTTGCCATCAACGGTGAAAACGCCTTTTTCACGATCGCAACCGCCGCGGGCGAGCGTTATACGCGCGACGGCAGCTTTTTCGTGAATGCGGACGGCTATCTTGTCACCTCCACTGGCGACCGCGTGATGGGCGAAAACGGCGCGATTCGCGTCAATACCGCCGAGTTCTCCGTGGACGCGCAGGGCAATGTCAAGGTTGGTAATCAGACGGTCGGCAAGCTTCGCATCGTGAGCTTTTCCGATACGGCGGCACTCAGGAAAACCGGCGACAACCTCTTTTACAACTACGGCGGCGCGGCGGTCACCACGGCTGCCGGATTTAGCGTCAAACAAGGTTTTTTGGAGGTCTCCAACACCAACATCACGAGCCAGGTGGTGGATCTTATGAGCGCCTCGCGCTCGTATGAAACCAGCCAGCGCATCGTGAAGATGCTCGACGAATCGCTCGGCAAGACCGTGAATGAGGTGGGAAGGGTATAACATGGTACAAGCTACATTCTCCGCGAAATCGGCGCTCATCGCACAGCAAAACAGGCTGGATGTGATCGCCAACAATATCGCCAACATCGATACGACGGGGTTTCGGTCCTCCCGGGTCGACTTTAAGGATACGCTTTACAACACCATCAAGCGTACCGATGAAATGGATGCCGACGCAAACCTCCAGCGCGGCAGCGGCGTGAGGGTCAGTGCCACCACGCTTTCGACGGAAAACGGCACGCCGGTGGGAACGGGCATATCGCTTGATTTCTGCATCGCCGGTTCCGGCTTTTTCACGCTTAGGGCGCCTGACGGCTCTAGACTCTATACGCGCGACGGCATCTTTGCCGTAAGCGCCGAGGGCGGCGCACGTTACCTCGTAAACGCGCAGGGCTACTATGTGCTCGATAAATCCGGCAACCGCATCGCGATCCCCGCGGGAGCCGATACCTCCGAGATATCCTGTGCGGAGGACGGCACGCTTTCCATCAACGGCACGGCTTTCTCTTCGCTCGGCGTCAGCGAGTTTCCCAATCCCGTCGGGCTCGAGGCCGCAGGCGGCAACAACTTCCGCGCCACAGCCGCTTCCGGCGCCGCGCGCGCGAGTACGGACCCGTCGGTGATGCAGGGCTTTTATGAAAGCTCGAATGTCGATCTTGCTTCCGAGATGACGCGCCTCATCCGCGCGCAGAAGGCGTTTTCCTTTGCGGCCAGGGCGCTGACAACCGCAGATGAAATGGACGCCATGGCGAACAATCTGCGCACATAAACATGAAGATGGGGGAAAGAAATGGCAACGGATATCCGTCAATGCAAAATGTGCGGCAAGCTCTTTCACAGCCTGGGCAATCCGCTTTGCAGCGAATGCAACGATGAAATGGACCGGCGCTTCATAAAGGTGCGCGATTTCATCTATGCGCATCCCGAGGCCACCATACCGGAGATTGTGGAAAAGACCGAGGTCCCCGAGAAGAACATATTAACGTTTCTGCGCGAGGAAAGGCTTGTGCTTGCGCATGCGACGGGACTTTTGAACTGCGAGCGCTGCGCGGCGCCCATTTCGTCGGGCCGCTTCTGCGAGGACTGTAAGAACCATCTCCTCAGGGCGCTTACGCCCGTCGTGGTGCACAAGGCTATGGAGCAGCCCGAGCTGGAACCCGAAAAGCAGCCGCAAAAGAAAGAATCCAGAAAGAACGACGGGCAGGGAATGATCTATTCCCGTTACCGCAGAAGTTAGGAGGGATGCACTGTGAGAATCAATTCCATACCGCCCAAGGACCTGTATCTGCAATATGTCAACAGCGCAAGGGATATGGCGCCGACCGTGACGAGGCCCGGCCTCGGTTCGGATAAAGTCGAACTGACCGACGGCGCCAAAACATTTTCCGCGGTCCTTCGCGCCGCCAAGGCGGGCATCGGGGACGGGGCGGTTGCCGCATCCAAAATCCAAGGCATCAAAAGACGCATCGAAGAAAACGACTATCACATTCCCGGCATTGCCGTAGCCGAAAAGATGCTCGGCCTGTAAAGGACCGTCAGGACGCGAGGTGTTCGCTTTGTCTGCTTTTTTAGGAGAACTGTTGGAAGCTATGACCGCAGAGCGGGACGCCTGCTTTAGACTTTTGGAACTTGGAAAGGCCAAGAAGGATCAGCTCATCGAAAACCGCGTTACGGAGCTTAACCTTACCGTCCGAGCCGAGTCGGAGGCTGTGAAAAAGCTCAAGGCTGCGGCGAAGCGCCGTACCGAGGCGCTCAAGGGCATGGCGCTTGAGTTTTATATCGATCATCCGATCGAGTTCGGCGATGTGCTTGAACTTCTCCCTTCCGAGGTCCGCGCGGAAACGCGGGGCATCAAGGCCTCCGTGCAGGCGGCCGTGGAGGAGCTTGTAGCGCTCAACGCGCTTAACCAGAGGCTCATCGAAACGCAGATACAGTACACCGAATTTTGCCTTTCGATGCTCACAGAGGGCCCTGAGAGGCTCGATACTTACGAAAATACAGGGCATATGCGCGGGGAAACGCCCGTGCTCAAAAGCCTCATCGATACGAAAGCGTAAGGTACAGATACGAAAGCGAAGGTGCTCATATGAGTAGCAGTTTTTACGGGCTTGAAATAGCAAAAACCGGTCTGTTCATCAGTCAAAAGGCGATCAATGTCAGCGGTCACAATATCGCGAATGCCAACACCGTCGGCTATACGCGCCAGAGGGTGATCAGCGAGGCCATCGACCCCGCTGATTATCTGACACGCTTCGCGTCGGCTGTAAACGGCAGGGTGGGCGGCGGCGCACGGGTGCAATCGCTCGAGCAGGTGCGCGACGCTTTCATCGACAAGGAACTGAGGCGCGAATATGGCGATATGGGCTATTGGGAAACGCGCAACGACGCGCTCGAGTACATTGAGACCATGTTCGACGAAACGGATTCCAGCGCCCTAACAAAGTCGCTCAATGCCTTCATAAACGGGCTCAAGGAATTTTCTCAAAATCCCTCGAGTCAGGAAATACGCACAAACCTCAGGATGGCCGGCATCACGCTCACGGATACGTTTCACGGTTACTATGAGCAGCTCACCGAGTATCAGAGCATGCAAAACGACTTGGTGGGACAGGCGGTTGCGGATATCAACGGCAGACTCTCCAATATCGCCGCGTACAACGACGCCATCATGGGCTACGAGCTCAGCGGTGAAAAGGCGAACGACCTCCGTGATAAGCGAAACGTGGAACTCGACGAATTGTCAAAGCTCGTCAACATCGAGTATTCGTACGATTCCGACGGGCATCTGAATATCACTTCGGGCGGCCAGACGCTTTTGAGCCATACCACCGTCAACAAGCTCGAAGCCGAAACGAACGTGACGACCGGCTTTTACGACGTGGTGTTTGAATCTAGCGGTACTGCGCTCAACTATTCGGGCGGCAAACTAGAGGCATACCGGCAGATGCGCGACGGCGCCACGGCCAGCGATATGGGCATCCCGTATATGATGAACAGCCTGAACGAGCTTGCCAAAAGCCTTGCCATGGAAATGAACGCCATCCATGAACAGGGTTATACGCTTGCAACTTCCACCAATCCCTCCGTAAACGGCATCAGTCTTTTCGAGGTGCCGGCGGGCGGGTATGACGATATTACGGCAGGAAACTTCTCGCTTTCTGCGGAGGTGCTTGCGGATATCAACAACTTCGCCGCATCTTCCACGAAGACTGAAGTTCCCGCAGATGGCGACAATTCCTACCATGGCGACGCGATAAGGGCGCTCGAACTTTACGAGCTTTGCAGTTCCACAACGCTCAGCCTCACCTCGGTGACGGGCTTCCAGACTTATCTGCAGAGCTTCATGGTGGATATAAGCATCGAGGCCGGGCATACGCAAACCATGTACAATAGCGAGTCTGCAGTGATTGATAACCTCGAAACGCGCAAGGAGTCCGTTTCGGGCGTTTCCGTGGATGAAGAGATGGTAACCCTTATCAAGAGCCAGCACATGTACTCCGCTTCGTCGCGCATCATGACCGCCATCGACGAGGCGCTCGACGTACTTATCAACAGGACCGGCGTCGTGGGACGCAGTTAAAGATAGTTCTCAGTAAGGCAAGGGGAGGTAACTATGCGCATCACGACCAGCATGCTGTCAAGCGGATATCTGCGCAACATTAACAACAATCTGGCGCAGCTTCAAAAGTACGAATATCAGCTTTCGTCCCAGAGGCGGCTCACCAAGCTCAGCGATGATCCCATCGGCATCATCAGGAGCATGCAGGCGCGCGTCAGACTTGCGAATACCGCAAGGTACCAGGACGATGTGGAGAGCGCGCAAAAGTGGCTCACCCAAACGGAGACCTCGCTCAACGAGATCAACGACGTCATCCAAAAGGTGTACGAGTCCTCTGTAGAGGCATCTACCGATACCCTCAGCGACGACGACCGGCAGGCGATCGCGGAGCTCGTCGGGCAAATGCGCGACCATCTGGTCACCGTCGGCAACAACAAATTCGGCGATAAGTATATCTTCGCGGGCTATAATACCGCCGTCACGCCCTTTACTTTGGATGCGGGCGGGAATATACTCTATAACGGCGTTGATATGAGCAACTCTGCCGATCCGGATCTTATCGCCGAGGGCCAGCAGGTCATACAGTATTCGGTCGGCCTGAATTTGCGGACGGACGTTTCCATAAACGGCGTTCAGCTTTTCGGTACGGGAGACGATAACCTCTACAAACTTATGGACGATTTCTATAACGATTTACAGGGCGGCGCCGACGCGAACGTTCTTGGCACCTATAAGGATAAATTTCAGGCCGCGCAAAGCCGCGTTCTTTCCAATCTTGCCGATATCGGCGGCAGAACGAACCGCCTCAAGCTCTTGGAAAACCGTTATTCGGTGGACGAGGTGAACTTCACCGAAATCAAATCCAAGGTGGAGGATATCGACATTGCGGAGGTCACCGTGCAGTGGAAAACGGCTATGGCCGTTTATAATTACGCGCTTAAGATAGGCTCGTCGATCCTGCAGAATTCTTTGGTCGATTACATGAACTAAAGGTAAGGCTTGGGGAAGCCTTTTTGAAGAAAAGGACAGACGAACACCGGTTTTTGGGGACACGGCGTATGAATGTGCTATCGATTCATACCGAGCGGGCACAGCTTGAGATCCATACCGAGCCCGCCAAGGTAACAATCAGCAACACGATGCCTACTTTCGTGATCAAGCATACGGAGCCTGAAATGCGTATCGTCCGGAAGATGCCTCAGTTCGACATCGAATGGGAGGAAATGCCGGAAACGGATTCGCAGCTCGAGGCTTTGGAGCTTTCCCGCCAGTTCGGATGTTCTTCCTCCGCCGCCGCGCGTAACAGCAGGACCGACAGCACGGAGGCGCTCAAAGCTACCCTAAGCGGCAGCGCCCTGAGCGAGATCGTGGAAAAAAGCAATGCGCTCGCTAAGCCGCAGGAGATCAGCAGACAGAAGACGACCGAAAAGCGCGCCAACATCGAGTGGGATACGAACGTCTTCGAGGTGCAGTGGACGAAACCCGGTATCGAGATCGAATGGGATGTAGGCGAAGGCCCCGTGATCGAAGTGGAACCGTATTATGTGGAGATAACCCTGAAACAAAAGCCTTCCGTGACGGTACGCGTGAACATGGAAGCACTGCGCAACGGCGTAGGCGACAGGGTGGACGAAAGGGTTTAGAGTGAAATACTATGCTGATCGAAACGGAACGCTTCGGCACATTCGAGCTGGCGGATAAAAAAACCTTAAATTTTCCAAACGGCATACCCGGCTTTGAGGAGCTCAGAAGCTTTATTCTTTTGGAAACAGAGGAAACAAAGCCGTTATTGTGGCTTCAATCCGTAGAAAATAAGCGTATCGCGCTACCGGCGGTAATCCCCTTCGAGCTCGTGAGCGACTATTATGTGGACGTGCGCGAAAGCGAGCTGGAGGACCTGAATCTGGACGCGCCGGAGGATCTTTTGGTGTTGTGCGTGGTGGTGATCCCTGAAGACGTCAAAAAGATGACGGCCAACCTCGCGTCGCCCATCGTCATCAACGCCAAGCGCGGCATCGGCAAACAGCTCGTTATCGACGCCGCAACGCTTTCGCTCCGTTATCCCATTTACGATAGCATCATGGAAAAGCTGAGCGGGGAGGGTAAAGCCAATGCTGGTTCTGTCACGCAAGGCAGGTGAGATCCTCTTCATCGGCAAGGATATTTCCATAGAGATATTGGGCGTGGAGGGCGACCGCGTGCGCATCGGCATCAACGCTCCCAAGGAAACGCGCATCTTCCGCAAGGAACTGATGGACGCGACCATCGAAGCCAACAAGTCCGCCGTCAACGCGCCCGCCATCGGCCGGCTTTTCCCGGCAAGTACGCCCGCGCCGGAGAAAGTGGAATAGACAGCCTTTTTATTTCAAACATTTTTCCCCTCTCGCGGCGCGGGAGGGGAATTTCTTTTTGAAACAAGGCGGTGGATGGCGCGGTGGAAGGGGCGTACGTGACGCTCATCCCCATGGACAACATAGTACCTGCGGCGATTGTTATTGACATATGACATAAACGCGCGCATAATAGTAAATGGCATATGCCAACAATGAGATGGGAGGCGGTGCCATGCCAAGACCGCGAAAATGGCGCAGGGTTTGTACGATGCCGCGCTATACAAGCTTTGGCGCAGAAGGAACGAGGCGGGACGAACTTATTAAAATGACGGTGGACGAATACGAGGTCATCCGTTTGATCGATCTAGAGGGTTTGACGCAGGAGCAATGCGCCGATCAGATGGAGATCGCGAGAACGACCGTACAGGCGATCTACGCGGGTGCAAGAAAAAAGCTGGCCGTGTGTATCGTGAACGGTGCGGCGCTTGTGATCGAGGGCGGGGAATACCGCGTTTGCGAGCATCGGAACGGATGCTGCGGACGTGGCTGCAGGCATGGGCGATGCCCGAAAGAGACGGATGCGGAAGAAGCGGCGCATCAGCATGGAAGGAGAGAACAATGAGGATCGCGGTAGCGTATGAAAACGGGAATGTATTTCAGCATTTCGGGCACACGGAGCGTTTCAAGGTTTACGACGTGGAGAACGGCGAAGTAACGGTCGCGTCCACCGTCAATACGAACGGCAGCGGGCACGGCGCGCTCGCGGATATTCTGAAAAAATGCGGCGTCGATACGCTGATATGCGGCGGCATAGGAACGGGCGCGAAACAGGCGCTGGCAGAGGCGGGGATCGCGCTTTACGGCGGCGTTACCGGCGGCGCAGATGAGGCCGTCGGGGCTTTGCTTGCCGAGAGGCTGGGCTACGATCCCGATGTGGAATGCGAGCATCACGGCGAGCATCATCACGGCTCCTGCGGGGAGCACGAGGGAGATTGCCATCATCGGCACGGGTCGGACGGCGGAATCTAGCCGGCAGCGTTTGAAACATTTCGTTCGTGCGAAAAACGCCCCGCTGTTTGGGGCGCTTTTGCATACAAAGTTATTCCGTTACCTTTAACACAAAGTTCTTTTGCTTACTTTTCTTTCAAGAAAAGTAAGCGTACCCTTCGTTATGACCCCAGCCTCTTCTTCATCGTCTTTTCCACGGCGTTGATGATGTTCTCATAGCCGGTGCAGCGGCAGAGGTGGCCGGAAAGGAGCTTTTTGAGCTCGTCACGGGTGTATTCCTTGCCCGTTTCGAGTATCTCCACGGCGGTCATGATAAAGCCCGGCGTGCAGAAGCCGCATTGCACGGCGGCCTCGTCCACGAAGGCCTGCTGGATATCACTTAGCTTGCCGTCGGGGGAGAGGAGGCCTTCCACGGTGCGGATGTTTTTGCCGTCCGCCCAAACCGCGAGGTAGATGCAGGAGTTGAAGGCTTCGCCGTTAATGAGCACGTTGCACGCGCCGCATTCGCCGACCTCGCAGCCCTTCTTGACGGAGGTCATGCGAAAGTCGTTGCGGAGAAGGTCCGTCAGCGAAGCGCGGACGTCTACTACGGTCTCTATGGCTTTGCCGTTGAGGGTGAAATGGATCTGTTTGGTCTGCATCAGAATATACCTCCCGAAAGCAGGATCGATTCACGCATGGCGCGTTTGGTGAGCTCCTCCACAAGGTGTAAGCGGAACTCCTTGCTCGCGCGCCAGCTGGTGCGGGGGTTCACGTCGCCAAGCGACGCCTTGCCGACCGCGTCGATGGTCGCTTCGCTTACGGGCTTTTCTTTGCCCGCGGCTTCCGCGGACTCTGCACGCATGGGCACGGGGCCGGCCACGCCGTAGGCGACGCGGACGTCCTCAATACGTTTCTTATCGGCGGAAAGCTTTACGTTCACCGAGCAGCCGAGCGTGGCGATGTCGAGCGCGTTTCGCATGGCGTACTTGATGTAGTGGCCCTTGTAGCCATGGTAGCTTTCCTTTCTGATGAGGATGGCGGTCTGAAGCTCGGCGGGTTTTAAGGCGACCTTGCCCGCGCTCACGTAAAACTCGCGAATGGGGAGCTGCCTTACGCCGTCGGGACCGGTAAGCTCCATGACGGCGTCGTAGGCGGTGAGGGTGGAGCCGGAGTCCGCGCTCGTCACGCCGTTGCAGGTGTTGCCGCCGATGGTGCCGATGTTGCGTATCTGCGGGCCTCCCACTTGATCGACCGCTTCGCCGAGCACCTTGATGTGCTCTTGGATGATGGGGCTTGCGGTTATGTGCGAAAAGCTTGTGAGCGGGAGGATGCGGATGGTGCCGTCGGGGTCCATCGATACGCCGCGGAGCTCGTCGAGACCGTAAATACTCACAAGCTCGGCGCCTGCGAGATGGCCTTCGCGCATTTTGATGAGGACGTCGCTGCCGCCTGCGATGATCTTCGCCGCAGGGTGGGCCATTAAAAGCTCGATGGCGTTTTGTACGGAGGCCGCCTCGTACAAGGCCTTGATGTCGTACATATCTATCTCTCCCTTGCCTTAAATGAGGCCCTCTTCCCTGAACCGCGCGAACAGGATGTGCGGGTTGAGGGGGGCTTTATCGATGGCCACGCCGGTGCAGTGAAGAACCGCGTTTCTTATGGCGGGGGCCGCGGTGATCGCGGGCGGCTCGCCGAGCGCCTTGGTGCCGAACGCACTCGTGGGCTCGTAGTTTTCCACGAACTGCGCCTCAAGATGCGGGTGGTCGAGCGTGGTCAAAAGCTTATAGTCCAAAAGGTTATTATTGAGCGGCTTGCCGGTTTTTTGATCGAACAGAAGCTGCTCACTTAGGCCGTAACCCAAAGACATGCTCATGCCGCCGTGCACCTGCGCCGCGGCGAGGGCGGGGTTGATGAGCTGCCCGCAGTCGTGCACGTTCACGGCGTTGAGCACGGTGATCTTGCATAGAGGGATGTCTACCTCGATCTCCACGAACGAGCAGCCGAACGAGTAGGCGTTCGTTTTGCACTGCGTGGTAGTTTCGGCGGTCATATGCTCGGAACGGTCCATGCTGTAAAGCGCCTCTGTAGCAAGTTCGCCGAGTGTCATAAGCACATGCCCGTCGGGCTTTCGGACGACTTTGCCATCCACTACGTCGATATCGTAGGCTTGTACGCGGGTGAGGTATTGCGCGTAGTTTATGATGCGCTCCTTGAGCTTGAGGGCCGTATCGCGTATCGCCATGCCGGCCACATAAGTCTGGCGGGAGCCATAAGCGCCCGTGCCGAAGGGGGTCACGTCGGTATCCTGCGCGGATATGACATGTACCTGTTCAAACGGGATGCCCAGTGTATCGGCCGTCATCTGCGCGAACACGGTGTCCGCGCCCTGGCCAATTTCGGTCTCGGCGATCTGCATCTGCACGGAACCATCTTGGTTCAAGACCATGCGGCAGGAGGAGGACTCGAGGGAGATGGGCCATACGGCAGTGTTGTACCAGAAGATGGCCATACCCACCGCGCGGCGGACGGGGCCTTCCTGATTTTTGTAGCGCTCCATCTTCTCGTCGTAATGGATGTAGGCCTTGCCCTTTTCAATGCACTGGTTGAGCGAGTCGAACCAGTTCACGTTCTTGGAGAAGCTGTCGCAGTAGCCGACCTCCATCATGTTCTTTTTGCGAAGCTCGAGGGAGTCCATGCCGATGGCCTTTGCAATATCCTCCACGTGGCTTTCGAGCGCGAAAGTCACCTGAGGTATGCCGTAGGCGCGCATCGCGCCTGCCGAGGGGGTGTTGGTATAAACCGTGTAGGCCTGCGCCTTGCACGCCTTTTCGAATTTGTAGATCTGCTTGAACGCGGAAATCCCTTTGGCTGCGATGCCGTGGCCGTGGGAGGCGTATGCGCCCTGCTGGGAGAAAGCCTCGCACTTGCGCGCCACGAATGTGCCGTCCGGCCGCACGTAGCTTGTCAGATGGTAGCGGATGGCGTGACGTACGCGGTTGCAGGTAAAGGTTTCCTCGCGGGTCATATCGAGCTTCACCAGCCGGCCGCCCACCTCAGTAGAGAGGAAGGCGCAAAGCGGCTCGTATAAAGCATCCTGCTTGTTGCCGAAGCCGCCGCCGATATAGGGCTTTATGAGCCGCACGCTGCCCCACGGGCGGCCGAGCGCCTGCCCCACGATACGGCGCACGATGTGCGGTATCTGCGTGGAGGAAACGACCACGATCTTGCCCGCCTCCTCATAGGCGTAGCAGATGTGGTTTTCAATATGGCAGTGCTGCACCATGGGGGTATCGTACCACTTATCGACGCAGATGAGGCCGGGTTCCTTGATGGCCTCTTCATAGTTGCCCTCCTCATAGCCGGAGCTTCCTAGGATGTTGTTTTTATATTCTTCATGCAATTGCGGCGCACCGTCCTGCATGGCCTCGATTTGGTCGAGCACGAAGGGGTATTCTTCGTATTCCGCCTTGATGGCGCGTATGGCCCGCATGGCGGCGACTTCGTTTTCCGCGATCACGGCGGCAATGTCGTCGCCGTAATAGCGCACATGCCGGTTGAGAAGCAACCGATCCGCCGCGTCCTGATGATGCGGGTCCGTGGACCACGGGTGGCCCGCGGTCGGGAACTGTATGTCGGGTACGTCAAAGCAGGTGACGATCTTCACGACACCTTCTATTTTTTCCGCCTCGGAAACATCGATGCTTTTCACCATGCCGTGCGCGATGGTGGAGCGGAACACCTTGGCGATCAGCGCGCTTTTATCGGCCAGATCGTCGGTATATTTCGCACGGCCTGTTACCTTGTCCACCGCGTCCACGCGGGTGACGCTTTTTCCTACTGCGCCCATTTCGGCTACCTCCGGATTGATTGGTTGATTCCTTACTTATATGGTTTCATTCAACAAACTTCATGCTCTTTACGTCAAACAGCCCCTTGTCGGTCAAACGCGCCTCGGGGATCACCGGGAGCGCGAGGAACGACAGGGCGATAAGCGGGTCGCTGCCCTTCTTTGCGCCAAGGCTGTACGCCGCGTCAAGGAGCGCGCGCTGGCGCTCGATCACGCCGTCGATAGGCGCGTCGGTCATAAGGCCCGCTACGGGGAGCGGGAGCCGCGCGATGACCACGCCGTGGTTCACCACGCTGTAGCCTCCGCCGCAGTCGCGCAGCGAGTCGGCCGCCATGAGCATATCCGCATCGTTGTCACCCGCCACCACGAGGTTGTGCGAGTCGTGCGCAACGGTGGAGGCGATGGCGCCGCCGACTATGTTCAGACCCTCCACGATACTAAGGCCCATGCGGCCCGTAAAGTGGTGGCGTTCGATCACCGCGAGCTTAGAATAGGTCGCATCCGGCTTGAACATGCCGTTTTCCACACGGACCTTACGGTGGTTGAGCTTTGTTACAAGCTGTTCCTCCACCATGGTAATAACGGGCATCACATCACTGTCGGTTTTCAAAACAAACGACTCGGTATTAAGCGGCGCCATACGCACGCTTCCGTATACCTCGTCGGGAATGAGCGGTATTGGGTATTCCGCGTCCTTATAGACCTCGCCGCCCGTAAACACCTCCACGACTTCGAAATCTTTAAGGTCTTTCAAGAGCACCATGTCGGCACGGCAGCCCACCGCCACCGCGCCCGCGCGCTTGAGGCCATAGATGCGCGACGCGTTGTAGGAGCCCATCTTCACGGCCTCCACGGGGTCTATGCCGCAGGAGACCGCGAGCCGCGCGATGTGGTTGATATGCCCCTCTGTTCGGATGTTTTCAATATGCTTGTCGTCGGTGCAGAAGGCCATGTTCGCGGTGGGAAGCTTATTTTCAGCTATCCGCCTGAATATGTCATCCATGCCTTTGGCGGCGGAGCCCACGCGCAGCAAGATGCTCATGCCTGTGCGAAGCTTTTCCAAAACCTCGTCGTAGTTGGAGCATTCGTGGTCGGTCGATGGGCCGGCGATGCGGTAGGCGTTGAGCGAGCGGCCCGAAACGAGCGGTGCGTGCCCGTCGATGGGGCGGCCTTCAAACAGGCGTATCTTATCGAGCATATCCTTGTCGCCGTTTATGGTGCTTACATAGTCCATCACTTCGCCGAGACCCAGCATGCGGCTTTTCTTTATAAGAGGCACCATGTCCTCCGCGAGTATTTCTGCGCCCGACGTCTCGAATTTGGTGCAGGGCACGCAGGAAGGCATCATGAAGTAGACGCGCAACGGGAGCCCTTCGGAGAATTTGTACATGGCGCGTATGCCCGCAATACCCGCGACGTTCGCGATCTCGTGCGGGTCGGCGATGATGCAGGTGGTGCCGTGCGGCATGATGACGCGCGCAAAGGACGGGGGTATCACCATTGAGGATTCTATATGCACGTGCGAATCGATGAAGCCGGGGCAAAGGTACGCGCCCTTCGCATCGTATTCGTTTTCGGCGCTAAACTCGCCCACGCCTATGATGGTATCGCCGTACATGGCAACGTCGGCTTTCAGGATCTCGTTGGTGAAGACGTTTACGACGCGCGCGTTTTTGATGACAAAGGTCGCGCGGCCCTCGAGCGCCGATAGAATCAACTCGTGCTGCTTCAAACGTTTTCCCCCCTTATCCGATTGAACATTGTGACGGAAGCATAAGCATTACAAAAATTGTATGAATCAAAATAACTTTTTGTTTTGAAATCAGTATAACACACTTTTATGGCCAAATAAACATGTAAATTGTGCATGGCAAGTGAATTTTCCGGGGTATCCGCTTGCAAATTCAAAACGCGGGTGGTAACATAAAAACGTAAGAAGGGTCTCATATAATTCCGCGAAACGGTGCGGAAGTTTCTACGGGTCGCCCTCGGCCCTGCTATGAGTGTCCGTCGCGGGTATGCATATACTCCGCGTACGGCGCTTTTTCTTTTGCTTCGGTTTTCCATAGTAAAAATGTGCATATTAATAGCGGAAAGTGAGGTAACTATGCAGACGCTCCTTCGAAACGGAACCGTCGTAAACCATAACGGCATGTTCGAGGCGGATGTGCTGATTGAAAATGACCGCATCATACAGGTGAAAAAAAACATCGTGCCCGAAAGCGGCATGAGGACAGTCGACGCCGGGGGCATGTACGTGTGCCCCGGCTTTATCGATACGCATACGCATTTCGACCTCGATACCGGCAGCGCCGTCACGGCGGATAACTTCGATACGGGCTCCAGAGCCGCCATTTTAGGCGGCACCACAACGGTACTCGACTTTGCCACGCAGGAGAGAAACGGCACCTTAAAAGAGGCGCTGGAAGTTTGGCACAAAAAAGCGCGGGCAAGCTCCTGCAACTACGGCTTCCACATGGCCATCGCCCGCTGGGACGAGAAGACCGCCGCCGAGATGGATATTATGAGCGCCGAGGGCGTTACCTCCTATAAAATGTATATGGTCTACAACGGCCTTAAGGTGGACGACGGGCAGATCTATTCGGCGCTCAAGGAAGCCAAAAAGCGAGGCGCGCTCATCGCCGTCCACTGCGAAAACTGGGAAGTGCTTTTAAGGATGTGCGACGAGGTAAAGGCGCGCGGTATTTTGGGCCCCGAGGGCCATCCGCTCTCTCGTCCCGCCGCCGTCGAGGCCGAGGCGGTTGCCCGCTTTATGCGCATCGCCGAGCTTGCGGGCGCCCCCGCGTACGTGGTGCATCTATCTACCGCCGAGGGGTTTATCGAGGCGAAGCGCGCGCGGGCGCGCGGTCAGGAGGTCTATCTCGAGACCTGCCCGCAGTACCTTCTTTTGACCGACGAGCGGTACAAAGACGCCGACGGCGCGAAATTCGTGATGAGCCCGCCCCTAAGAAAGGATTCGGACCGCGAGGCGCTTTGGGAAGGGCTTGAAAACGGCGATATCCAAACCGTAGGCACCGATCATTGCTCCTTCACCATGGCGCAAAAGGCCATGGGCAAGGACGATTTCACAAAGATACCCAACGGTGGCGCGGGCGCGGCATACCGCCCGAAGCTCATGTATACCTACGGCGTGCTCACAGGGAAACTCACGATGGAGCAGATGGTAAAATATCTTTCCAAAAATGCGGCGCTCCTTTTTGGCATGGAGGACCGCGGAGAAATCAAAGAAGGCGCTATGGCGGACGTCGTTATCTGGGACCCGAACGCCACGGGGCGCATAACCGACGACGATCATGCGCATCATTGTGATAACTCCCCGTATGCGGGCTTCGAGGTAAAGGGTGCGGCGAAGCACGTTTTCTTAAACGGCGTGCACGCCGTTTGTGACGGCGTTTTACAACAGCCGAACGCGGGGAAATATATCGCGCGAGGCAGGTATAAAAAACTACAATGAAGCTCGGTTGTATTTTAATGGCCGCGGGCAGCGGCAGCCGTTTCGGCGTCAACAAGCTCGAAGCCATGTTTGCGGGCAAAACGCTCGCGGAGCATGCGCTCGACGTCATCCCCGAAGAGGAGTTTTTCGCGGTCGCCGTGGTGACGCAGTATCCGCGGTTGATGGAGCTTGCTAAAGCGCGCGGCTTTCTCGCCGTGGAGAATGACCGCCCGGAGGACGGCATCAGCCGCACTATACGCCTTGGCATGGACGCGCTGGAGGATGCGGACGCGCTTATGTTTCTCGTGGCCGATCAGCCCAAGCTCCGCCGCCAGAGCATCGAGGGAGAAATCGCCCTTTTCCGCGAGCATCCCGATCATCTCGTCGCCATGGGGCACGGTACAAGGCGCGGCAATCCGGCCATCTTTCCGAAAGCCTACTTCGAAAAGCTTCGGCAGCTCGATGAGGACAGCGGCGGCAGCGAGGTGATCAGGCGGCACGAGGATGCGCTTTTGCTCTTTCAGCTAAAAGACGAGCTGGAGCTTTTCGACGTGGACAGCGTCGCTGAATTGACCAAGCTGAAAGCCCTTGTAAACGGCGAGCGCGAATAACGGCGGGAGAACGCGCATACATTTCGTTTGCGTTTTATAATAGAGCCTGCGGGGGAAAGGGGAATCTTCATGCAAACAAAAAAGGCGCTTAGGGGGAACGTGGTGTTTGCGCCCGCGCTCCATGCGCTTACTTGTGTCGAAAACGGATATATCGTTACGGAAAACGGCGTGATCGAGGGCATTTACGAAAAATTGCCCGGGGAATATCGCGACATCGAAGTGGAGGATTATGGCGATAAGCTCATCATCCCCTCGTTTTGCGATATGCATCTGCACGCGCCGCAGTACCCCATGCTCGGCATGGGCATGGACTTGCAGCTCCTCGAGTGGCTCAACAGATACACCTTTAAGACGGAGGCGCGTTTTTCCGATACGGAATACGCGCGGCGTGTGTACCGCGTGTTCGCTTCGGAACTCATCAAAAAAGGCACCACGCGCGTCGTCATGTTTTCAAGCGTTCACCGTGAGGCCACGCATGTGCTCATGGAGGAACTTGAGCGCGCGGGCGTTACGGGCTATGTGGGCAAAGTCAATATGGACCGCAATTGCCCCGACGGCCTTCGGGAGACCACCGAGGAGTCGCTTATAGAGACTCGCCGCTTCATTACGGAATGCGAGGGGCGCTACAGGCATTTGAGGCCCATCCTGACGCCGCGCTTCACGCCCACGTGCAGCAACGAACTCATGCAAGGCCTCGGCGAGCTCAAAAAAGAATACGGCCTTCGCGTGCAGTCTCATTTGAGCGAGAACCGTGAGGAGATGGCTTGGGTGAGAAAACTGCATCCGGACTGTGAATTGTACTATCAAACCTACGAAAAGTACGGATTGTGGAGCGAAAACACGATCATGGCGCATTGCGTATACTCCTGCGAAGAAGAACGCGCCGCCATGAAAAAAAGCGGCGTGATCGCGGCGCACTGCCCCGATTCCAACATGAACATCGCCTCCGGGCTTGCGCCCGTGCGGCAAATGCTCGAGGAGGGCATGCACGTGGTCCTCGGCTCGGATATCGCGGGCGGTGCGTTTCTCTCCATGCGCGATACATTGACTTCGGCGGTGCGCACCTCCAAAATACGCTGGTTGAACTCCGGCAAAAAAGAGGATTTCCTGACCGTCACGGAGGCGTTCTACCTTGCTACCTCGGCGGGGCAAAGCTATTTTAACGCCGGCCCCGGCTTTCAAAAGGGCGATGCGCTCCACGCGCTCGTGCTCGACGACAGCCGCCTAGTGGAGATCCAGCCCCTCACGCTCGCGGAGAGATTGGAGAGGCTTATGTATGCTTCAAGCGACGATACGATCGTCGCGAGATACAGCGAGGGGGCCCTATGCGGACGGCAGTGTTTAAATTTCTGAAGCGGTTGTCTGTGTGAAGCGGTTTGAACCGATGGCTTTTTCTTGCGTATTCCCGTAATGAAAATATAACAAATAAGGGCGGAACTTTCGTTCCGCCCTCTTGCGTTATATGTATAGGAACTTATTGATAATCGAGATAATCGCCGCGCTTGTAGTCGTAAATGGCGCCGTTGGCAAATTTATCGATATTCTCAAGCGCCTTGCCGGTGCCGATGGCCACGCAGGAAATGGGGTCCTCGGCGATATAACAGGGCACCTTGGTCTGATCGGCGATGAACTTATCGATTCCGTAGAGCAGCGCACCGCCGCCGGTGAGGCAGATGCCGCTTTCGGTGATGTCGCTCGCGAGCTCGGGCGGGGTGCGCTCGAACATGGTGCGCACGCTTTCGAGGATGGCCTGCAGCGGTTCCTCGAGCGCGTCGATCATTTCGTTGGAGCCTACCACGATGGCCTGGGGGAGGCCTGATATGAGGTTTCTGCCGCGCACGTCGATGAATACCTGCTCCTTGCGCGGGTAGGCGGAGCCGATGCGTATCTTCATTTCCTCCGCGGTGCGCTCGCCGATCAAAAGGTTGTGCTTTTTGCGCATGTAGCGCACGATGGAATCGTCGAACCGGTCGCCCGCCACCTTGAGGGAGCTCGACAAAACGGCGTTGCTCAGGGAGAGGATGGCGATATCCGTTGTGCCGCCGCCGATGTCCACGATCATGCTGCCGCGCGGCTGGCTGATATCGATGCCCGCGCCGATGGCGGCTGCAAGAGGCTCCTCGATGAGGTAAGTGTGGCGCGCGCCCGCTTCCTCGGTGGCGTCGATAACGGAGCGCTTTTCCACTTCCGTCACGCCGGAGGGAACGCATACGACCACGCGGGGCTTGAAGAACACATGCGCCCCCACCACCTTTTTCAAAAAGTGGCGGAGCAAGCGTTCGGTCACGTCGTAATTGGAAATGACGCCGTCGCGTAAGGGACGCATGGCGACGATGCTGCCCGGGGTACGCCCGAGCATTTTACGCGCGTCCTCGCCAATGGCGAGAATGCGGCCGGTCACCTTTTCGATGGCGACCACAGAGGGTTCACGTAATACGATGCCCTTGCCTTTTACATAAACGAGCACGCTTGCGGTGCCAAGGTCGATGCCGACATCGTTGAACTCAAAAAGACCCATAGTGCTATCCCTTCGTAAACATGCCGGAGTGCAGCCGCCGGTATGAACATGATGCATAGGAAACAAAAATACGTGAAGCTACACACGCTGAACTATTTTAACATTTTATCACAAGGCGGGCAAGTGCGCGCGTCGAAATATTGAACTTTTTATAAAATGAAGTCAGCACCGCGTGCACGCGCTTGAGATTGTATGGAAATTAAGCTATAATGCACCGTAAGAGAATCCGCGCGCGGCACACAAAAGAAAGGGGGTCGGCGACGACGCTGAAAAAATGCCTGCTCGTTTTCGTGGCGGTACTGACCGTGGTTTTTGCCGCGTGTTCGGGCACGCCGATCGTGGAGATCGGCCCTGGGCCGTCTCCCACGCAAAGCCCCGTCCCGTCGCCCACACCTTCGGCCACGCCGCAGATTGCGGTCACGGCAAGCCCGCTCCCCGGTGAAAACCTCAACGCAAGCCCCACGGGAACGGACGACAGCTATTCCCCCGATGAGCTTAACGGCGTCGCGGGGCCGGAGGACAATCTGCCCATTCTCGATTCGTATAAGGAAGCGAAGGCGATCAATTCCGACGTCATCGGCTGGATCACCATCGACGGTACGGTGATCGACTATCCTGTGGTGCGCGGTATGGACAACAATTTCTACCTCGGCCGCAACGTGGAGAAGGAAAAGAGCCGTTTTGGCTCCATTTTCATGGACTTTCGCAATGCCGAGAGCTATCAGCAGCGGCATATCATCATCTACGGTCACAACATGAAAAACGGCACCATGTTCCATGACCTCACCAACTTCAAACAGAAGGACTTCTTTGACGCGCACCGCACCATCCAGTTTTACTGGGACGGCGTGGAGACGGAATGGCAGGTATACCTTGCCTACATCGTCATGCCCAATACCATTTACCACATCCATGTGCGCTTTGCGGACGATCAGGAATTTGCGGATATCATGAACCAAACCATCGAGTACGCAAAAACCGTGAAGCCCATGAATTACGACTCGTCCGTCATCATCAAGCCCACAGATCAGGTGCTTACGCTTTCCACCTGCACCTACGAATACGACGATTCGTATTTTGCGGTGATGGCGAAACGGGTAAAATAATTAAGAAGCAAAAACATAGTAGAGGTGCGCGGTACAAATGCCGCGCGCCTCTGTTGTTATTTTTGGGGGTCCGAGCAGATTTCCTCAAATGCCGCCATGCTAAACATGGACTTGCTGAGCTCGCGCAGAAAAACGCTCAAGCAAAGAAACTCCTTCTTTGAAAGGTTATTGAAGAAATAATCAACCAATAATGCGATAAGTGCGTTTAGCTCACAGGGGTCCAAAACAATCACCCAAAGCATTATATGCGGCGGGGCCCAAAAACGCGGAAAAAATGAATCCGGCAAAAAAAACGTCAATTATTCCGCTGTCGATGCGTCATAACGGGTAAAAGGAGGGATGAACGCGATATGACACAATTTTCGAACGAATTATCTGTCACCATATCTTACGGCCTTGCGCAGTCGGTACGGATCTCAGAGCAGCCATCCACTCTGGAAAAGCTGATCGTCCTACGAAAAGCGAAGCAGCGGGGCATAAAGACGAACATCCTTTATGCGCCGGTCTTCGAGCGGGATTTCGTATACGGGCATATCAGCACAAACGATTGGTGCGACTCTATCGTGATCGGCTTGCCGGTAAATCCGCGGCAGGATATCGACTGGGCCGAGTTCGGGCACATGTGCGAATACCTCTGTAAAAAATACAGGCGCAGCTACGAGATCAGCCGTGCTTTGCGCGATAAAATGGCGTGAGAGGGCGGACGCCGCGCGGTGCCTGAAAAGCTTTTTGATTCCAAGTATTGCATTTTTGTCGTAAATGCTCGATATTTATCGTATCGCCATAAATATCGGGGGTTTTATGCACGAAAGCGAAATCATAGCCTATTTCGCCGAGCATTATGAGGAGTATCTGAA
>JAEXEN010000034.1 GCA_023400985.1 Bacillota bacterium | reverse complement strand
GCTTATAAGCCATGCGCGCGAGTCCGTTACGGCGGTTTTTTCAGAAAGCACCCGCGCCTTATGGCACGGACGGTATTTTCTAACCCCTATAGGGCAAGGGCTCTGCTCTTGCCGCGCAAATCACCTTATTTCTCCAGCACCTTAAAAAACAGGCGGCGGCTTATGAAAAATACGGCAGTGGAGAAAATGAAGGCGATAACGGTCAACGACCACAGAAAAAGCACGATATGGGCCTTCGACCAGAGCACGAGCGCAAAAGCAATCACCGCAAGGTCGATTGCCGTATACAGTGCGACCGACCGGCAAAAATGTTCCAACTCCGCCGGAAACGCCGCTTTCAGCGCGCAGTCCTCAGACGTGAATTTGGCTTTTCTGAACGCAACGATACCCAATACCGCGCTCGCGACGCAAAAAACCGCCGCCATAATGCTCCTCGCAGGCTCGTTGTACGGCGCGTAAAGCAAAGCGATTGCCACAGCGCCGCAGGCGATGCCCACAAGCAACAGGTTACCCACGGTATTACGCGCCCTTCTTAGCAAGTGGCCTGCTTCTTCGTTTTTTCGGGGATTTCTCTCTCCTTTGTTTCACTGCCGACCCGTTCACCGCAAAGGAGCTCGTCCACGCTCACTTCATACAGCTCGGCCAGCGCGGGGAGCATGGCGATATCCGGATAACCGTTCCCACACTCCCACTTGCTTACCGTTTTGTCGGCTATTCCAAGCCTTTGAGCAACTTCGAGCTGTGTGATCCCGCGGCTTTTCCTTAGCCCCGCGAGAAAGCGGCCGGTCCTTTTTGCGTCCATATCGTTCCCCTCCCCCGTCTTGTTTTTCCTTAAGGCTACCCCGTTCCGTCCGGAAACGCAACATGCGTTCAAGCGGTTTTCCTCTGCGAAACGTAGAGTTTACAAAAAAACGCCCCCGTGAAGCATACGCTTCGCGGAGGCGCCGTCTTTTAACTTTTATATCGCCCTCGTATACCGCCGCAGCCATTCCTTTTCCTCTTCGTCCATGTAGGGCGAAAGCTTTTCAAATACCTTCGCATGGTAGGCATTGAGGCGGCGGACGTCCTCGTCTGTCAGATATTTTTTATCCACCGCATCGAGGTCGATGGGGACATAGGTAAGCGTTTCAAAATACAGGAATTTGCCGAACTCGTTTTCCTCGCCTGCGCGGCAGGCAAGAAGGTTTTCGGTGCGCACGCCGTGGCTCCCCTCGACATAGATGCCCGGCTCGTCGCTCACCACCATGCCCGGCTCGAACACGCAGGAATCGTTGCGCTCCGGCACCACGTTCCAGCGGAAGCCCACCGGCGGCTCGTGCACACACAAAAAGCAGCCCACGCCGTGACCGGTGCCGTGCTTATAATCGAGTCCTTTCTCCCAGAAGAGTCCGCGCGCCAAAATATCGAGGTTCATGCCGCGCGCACCATGCAAGAAGCGCGCCTCGGCAAGCCGCAGCATGGCGCGAAGCACCAGCGCGAAATGCGCCTTTTCCGTATCGGTAAGAGGCCCGAGCGCGATGGTGCGCGTAACATCCGTGGTACCGTCGAGATACTGCCCGCCGGAATCGAAAAGCACCATACCGATCGGTTTCAGTTCCACGTCCGTTTCTTCCGTTGCTCCGTAGTGGATGATGGCCCCGTGCTCCTTATAGCCGCAGATGGTATTAAACGACGGGGAAACGAAACCCTCCATTTGCGCGCGGAATTGCCTTGCCTTTTCGCCGGCGCTCACCTCCGTGATCTTTTCCTTGCCGACGTTTTCCTTTACCCAGCGCATGAAGCGTGTAAGTGCGACGCCGTCCTGGATGTGCGCGCGGCGCATGCCTTCAAGCTCCGTGTCGTTTTTTAAGGTCTTCATTGCGACGGTGGGGTTTTCGGCGTCGATCACGATAGCCTTCGTGCCCACAAGCTCGTAAAGCGCGCTGTTCACGACGTCCGAGCACATCAATACGCTCGTGCCCTCGCCGTAGCCCTTCACGAATTCGTACACTTCCTCATACGGGTGAAGCGTCACTTTGTCGCGGTCAAGTTCCGCTTTCGCGTCCGCGCCGAGCTTGTTCAAGCTGATGAACAGATGCGCCGCGTTTTGCTCTACGACCGCATATGAAAATACGAGCGGCTCAAAGAGGATATCGTCGCCGCGGATATTGAAAAGCCATGCGATATCGTCGAGCGTGGTGAGCACATGCGCGTCCGCACCCTTTTTCGCAATCGCCTCGCGAAGCTCCTTAAGCTTCTCTATCCGTGTTTTTCCCGCGTATTTCTCGGGATACAGAAATGCCTTCGCATCGGAAATAGGCGGCCTATCCTCCCATATCTCGCCCACGAGATCCCGTTCGAGCGTGATCGTGGGAGACTGCGCCTCAAGCGCCGCGCGGACGGATTTTACATACGCGGCGCTCACCACGCGCCCGTCCATGCCCAGTACGCAGCCGTGCGGCATATGGTCGCTGAGGTATTGGTGAATCGTCGGCACGCCCGGCTCGCCCATTTTGAAAAGTTTCACACCGTTGCCCGCCATCTGCTGCTCGGCCTGCAAAAAGTACCGCCCGTCCGTCCAAAGGCCCGCTTCCTCCGCCGTCACGACGAGCGTGCCCGCGGAGCCGGTGAAATCCGAAAGGTAACGCCGCGCCTGAAAATGCGCCCCCATGTGCTCCGAGGAATGGAAATCCGAGGTGGGCACGATATAAGCGTGCATCCCGTGTTTCGCCATGCGCGCACGAAGCGCCGCAATTCTTTCCGCTGACATACGAGGTTCTCCTTCTTTCCGGTAAATAACGTTAAGGCAGGGCTTCGATCACCTTACCTTTACGTTCAGTATAGTAGCGCTTCGGGCACTTCGTCAAGCCATGCGCGGCCATGGGAAACATCCGCCGCGAACATCCGCCCCGCGTCCTTTTCGTATTTGGGCTGGTGGTATTTGAAGAGCATTTTCTCCTTTCCCGCCTTGCCCAAAATTTCGATTTTACCCGTTTCGTGCGATAAAACGTATTTGAAGCGCTTCGCATGGCCATTGAGCATGCCCTTGGCACGCTCCACGATCTGAGCGCCCGTAAGAAGCGGCACCTGAAACTGCCCCTTCACCGCCTTTACCGGTCTGCATTGGAACACATAATACGGCACCACGCCGATGCCCGTAAGCGCGTTCATGAGTTCCGCAAGGGTATTCGCGTCGTCGTTGACGCCTTTTAAAAGCACCGTCTGGTTGCTCACCACAAGCCCGCATTCGCGAAGGCGCCGTATGGCGCGATCGGAAGCCGCCGTGATCTCGTGCGGGTGGTTGAACTGCGTCACGGCATAAAGCGGTTTTTTTGCCGCATAGCCGGAAAGGAGCTTCAAAAGCTCTTCATCCTCGAGCCTCGAGGGCAGCACCACCGGTACGCGCGTGCCGAAGCGGACGAAGCGGACATGGTCGATCTGCGCGGCTTGTGACAACATCTTTTCGATGACGCGATTGCTCAAAAGGAACGAATCGCCGCCCGAAACCAATATGTTATCGATTTCCTCATGCTCGCGCACATATCCGAGCACCCGCTCCAAAAACGCCGCCGTCTCCGCGTCCGTCACGCCCACCATGCGCTTCCTGAAACAATGCCTGCAATACATGGCGCATACGTTGGTGGAAAGAATGAGCGCGGTGTTTTTGTATTTGTGCTGCAATCCGCGCTCCACGGTGTTTTGCTGCTCGCCGCCGGTGAAGAACGTGCCCGAATCGTCCTCCTCGGCAAAGGCGGGAATGCACATTTTTCGGATGGGGTCATCACTCCGGCCCTTGTCGATAAGCGAAAGATAGTAGCGCGGGATGGCGATGGGATAATGCTGCTCCACGGCTTTGAGCCGCCTTAGGTCTTCCGGCGGCACGTAGCCGAGCGATACAAGCTCCTCCACGCTCCGCACGCAGGCGCTTAGTTCCTGCTGCCAAGTCATATTTTGCCCTCCTTTTCCTTTATGATAAAGAATATATTTTAGAATAACACAATTAAGCGAGCAAAAAAGAGATTTTACGAAATTTTTTATAAAAGAATTAAGAAATGCAAGCACATCGGCAAAAATCGATAAAATCCTGCGTTTTTGAAGAACGGCTCTATGTGAAACAGGAAAGGGCCGCCGCACTTATTTCTGAATGCGACAGCCCTTGCCCGAGGTATTGTTTGCTCTCTCCCTTTATCCGTTTGCGGTGTCCTTGATCACAACGCCGTCCGCGCTCACATATACCTTTTCGGTCTTGCCTTCAAGCGTCACCTCGTACACCTGCTCGGTATTGCGGATCGCATAGGTGATGCTTTTGATGGTCGCGTCCGGATATTCCGCCTTCACGGCATCCACGACGTCGGGAACCTTTGCGGGATCCACGGTACCGCCCTCTATGAAGCCCTCAATGGTGCCGCCCGGGCTGGCCGCGGGAGAGGTCCCCGGAGAGCCGGCCGGAGATTCTTCCGGCAAGGGGCTGGCGGTTTCCATTGGCGTGAGCTTGGGCGTGGTAACAGGCGTCAGCATGGGCGTCGGCGAGGGAGTCACATTGCCGTTGCCGCAGCCGACGCCAAGCGAAAGCGCCAGGATCAGTATTGCGGTCAAAGCGGCGGTCAGATTTCGTTTCATGTATTGCCTCCTAAATCGGTACCGGCGCTTGCCGGCGTTCTTTGCTTATTATTCCCTGCAAAGGCCATGTTATTCCAGCGCGCTTACGCGTATCAAAAAAGTGCCGCATGCTGCGGAACTTTTTTGAGGACGCCTGTGGGCGGGTTTGCAGAAAGTGCCTGTTCGCACCTCACGGCCGGCACTTTCTGAAAGGAAAGAAATCCTTCGGATTTTAATCCGTTTCGGCGCACGCAAGGCCGCAGGCCTTGGCCCACGCGAGGCCGTAGGCCTCGGCCCGAAGGGCTCCGGCTCTGCCGGACGCATATGTCGCCGAAGCCGGAATAAATCAAGGGGCGCGGCCCCTTGATAATCCCATGGGTTTCGGGGGCCTCGGCCCCGGGCCCCCGGAACGGCCTTAGCCATTCCGCAAAGGTGCGTACATACGCGATATACCGTTGTAGGGCAAGGGCCCTGCCCTTGCCGATCGCAGGTTGGCGGCAAGCTAGAGCCCTTGTCCTACAAATATTCGGTGTTTCCGTGTAGGGCGGGATGACTTTCATCCCGCCCGCGGGTACCGCTTTGGCTATTCTACCGTCACGGATTTGGCCAAATTCCGGGGTTTGTCAATGTCGCAGCCTTTCAGAAGCGCCACGTAATAGGCGAAAAGCTGCAAGGGCAGTATGGAGAGCGAAGGAAGGACGAGTTCGTCGCACTTGGGGAGCCATATCACATGGTCGGCGGCGCCGGCCACGGCGGAAGCGTCCTTGGTGGTAACGGCGAGCACCGTTGCACCGCGCGCCTTCACCTCGCGGATGTTGCCGAGCATTTTATCGCGAAGCGGCGCGTAGGTGCAAAGCGCCACAACGAGCGTGCCCTTTTCGATGAGCGAAATGGTGCCGTGCTTCAACTCGCCCGCAGCGTAGGCGTCCGAATGGATGTAGGATATCTCCTTGAGTTTAAGCGAGCCCTCGAGCGCCAGCGCGTAATCGAGGTTGCGGCCGATGAAAAAGATATCGCGGCTGTCAAAGAACAGCGACGCCAGGTACTGTATGCGCTCGCGCTCCAGAAGAAGCTTTTCGGCAAGCTCGGGCAGCTTATGAAAGGCCTCGAGCGCTTTTTGTATATCCGCGCCGCTCATGCGCCCCTTGAGCTCGGCGAGCTTGAGCGCTATGAGGTAGATCGCGGTAAGCTGGGCGCTGTACGCCTTGGTGGTGGCGACGGCGATCTCCGGCCCCGCCCATGTATAGAGCACCTCCTCGCTTTCGGCGGCGATGGTGCTCCCCACCACGTTCACAATGCTCAAAATGCGCGAGCCGAGCTTTTTCGCTTCGCGCATGGCAAACAAAGTATCGATGGTTTCGCCCGACTGGCTGATGACGATGGTGAGCGTATGCTCCGTGATGAGCGGGTCGCCGTAGCGAAACTCGGAGGCGAGCTCCGCGCTCACGGGTATGCGCACGAGCTTTTCGATGTAGGTTTTGGCAATAAAGCCCACGTGATACGCCGAGCCGCAAGCCACAATATACACGCGGTCCACATTTTTGAGGTCGTCCTCGGTGATATGCTTGAGCTCGAGGTCGATACGGCCCTTGTGGATGCGGGGGCCGAGCGTGCTCTTGATGACCGCAGGCTGCTCCATGATCTCCTTGAGCATGAAGTGCGGGTAGCCGCCCTTTTCCGCCGCGCCCGCGTCCCATGTGATGTGCTCCGGCTCTTTTTTGACGCGCTCGCCGTAGCGGTCGAATATGGTCACGCCCTCGCGCGTGAGCACGGCAAATTCATACTCGTTAAGGCGCACCACTTCCCGCGTATACGATAGTATGGCGGGCACGTCGGACGCTATAAAATTTTCGCCGGAACCGAGGCCTACGATGAGCGGACTATCTTTGCGCACGGCGATGATCTCATTGGGATAGTCCTTGAAAACGATACCCAGCGCAAATGAGCCTATGAGCAGGTTCACAGCCTCGCGCGCGGCGGTGACGGGATCGCCCTTGTAGAAAAAGTCCACGAGCTGCACCACGATCTCCGTATCGGTATCGGAAACGAAGGAATAGCCGTGTGCGGTCAAAAAATCGCGAAGTTCGAGATAATTTTCGATGATGCCGTTATGCACCAACGCCACCTTGCCGCTGTGGGAAAGATGCGGGTGCGAATTGATATCCGAAGGCTCGCCGTGCGTAGCCCAGCGCGTATGGCCGATGCCGGAGGTCTCGGGAAGCCCCTCGCCGCCGTTCGTGCGCTCACGAAGCACCTTCAATCGCCCCATGGCTTTGAAGACAGTTAGCTCCTCCCCGCCCGCGAGCGCGAGGCCGGATGAGTCATACCCGCGGTATTCGAGCTTTTCAAGCGCGTCGAGGATAAGCGGCGCAGCCTGCCGAAAGCCCACATAGCCTACGATCCCGCACATAGTTAAAATTCCTCCCTTATGATAAAAAATCGCCGTCGTTTTGCGCGATGGGCACGCCCTTGGCCGTGGGCGTGTAAAGGCGGTTCATCGTTTCGCTCAGTTTTTCGCCGCTCTTTCTTATGGCAGGCATGAGCCGCTTCATGAACGCCGTCCGCGATACGCCAATAAGATCCAACAGCATCATCCCCGCCTTTTCGATGGAAGGCATTTCATCGAACTTGACATTCAGGCTCCCGTCCGAGCGGTTTAAGGTAAACGTGTACAGCCGCATATGCGGCGTTTCCGTAAAGGGCACCATTACATGTAAAACCGCGGCCTCGTCCGATATAGACCATACGCCGTGCGCGGAAGCAGAAAAGCGTTCGCCGCGCATGGCGGCGAAAAATGGCGTCCACGCGCCGCTTTTATCTACCATAAGCGTGTTGCGCTCGTTGTATTCGTAGAAGGTGATAAAAAGCCTATCTCCTCTTTTGATAAAGCGCACGAGTTCCGTGCCGGCGCTGAAATTGCCCTGAACGCATTGGATCGCGAGCGGGAATAGTCCCGAAGGATTTTGCTCCATGCGAAATTCCTTTTTGTCAAGAAGCGCCGCAAGTTCGTCAAACGCCGCAGCGTCGTTGCCCGCCTCCGAAAGCGAATCGGGGAACGCGAGGGTCAAGCTCTTTTCTATTTCCCTTAAGGCTTCAAGCGCATCGAGGTTTTCGGGGAGCGGCTTTGAAAAGCCGCCGAAAAGCGTGGCGTGCACAAACCGCATAAGGTCCCCGCGCGCAAAAAGATCGGCGCATCCGGAGTACATGGCAACCACGGCGTTTCGCTCGGGAAATATCATCACATATTGGCCGAACGCGCCGTTGAACTGGAAGCTCCCGTCACGGTTCACCCATACCTGATAGCCGTAGCCGCCGCTCGCATCGCCTGGAAAGGTATCGGTCTGCTTACTCGTGGCGGCTCTTATCCAATCTTCGCTCACGAGGCGTCTCCCCTCCCACACGCCGCCCTGCAGGTAGAGCTGGCCGAGCTTGGCGGCATCCTCGAGGCGCAGATACAGCCCCCAGCCGCCCTTTTCTATGCCCTGCGGGCAGCGCTCCCACGCCGCATCCCCGATGCCAAGCGGTTCGAAGAGCCGTGTCCGCAAATATTCCGTGAGTGGCATGCCGGTACGTCGATTGAGGATGGCCGCCAGCATGTAGGTGTTCATGGAATTGTATTCAAACGCCGTGCCCGGTTCGAACTTGGGTTGAGATTCCATGAACATCTTCACCCAGTTTTCGTCGAGCATGGAGCCCACTTCGTTGAAGCGGTTGCCCGACTGCATGGTAAGAAGCTGGCGCACGGCGGCGATCTTATGCTGGCGCAAATAGGTGGACGGCGTAAGCTCCGGGAAGATATCCGTAAGGCTCTCGTCGAGCGATAAAAGCCCTTCGTCCACGGCGATGCCCACGGCCGTACCCATGAAGCTCTTGCTCATGGAGTAGAGCATATAAGGCCTCTTCGCGCTGTAGGGCGCCCAGTAGCCCTCAGAGACTACTTTGCCGTTTATAAGGAGCATCAGTTCATGCGGAGCTACGCCTGCCTGCCGCGCGTTGAGCTCGCGGTAGAGCCGTTCGACGGCCGAGGAGCTCAGGCCCTCCGCCTCGGGGGTGCTTCGCATGAACGCCGTGCTTTTTAAAGAAAGCTCCGCCTCCCCCCGCGGCGGCCGCTGGGGTTTGAAGCCGTAAGGCGGCAGGTTTTGAAGGTCATGCCGCAAAAGCTTGATCATAAGATCGAGGCTTCTGACCTGAATGGAAATATCCATAAGCATACCAATCCTATCCGAACCCGCAGGAGTTGCGTGCTTGGGCGGGTTCTGTGTTGAAAGTCGGTCGCAATAGCCACCGTACGGCAACTGACGATGGCAAAGACGTGCGCCAAACCGGCAGCTTAGGCGCAGGGGTTTGGCTTCCCTTACCTTAACTCTCCTTTGTTTCAAAAAGCCGGACAGCGTGGCGGCGCATCCGGCTTATTGTATGCTGAACAGAGAACAGCTAGGCGTTGCTGTCGTTATCGGGAAGAGCGACGGCCGGCTCCGGCTTTGCGTTGAGGGGGATACCTTGCCCGCTGCGGTCGAGGTAGAAGGCTGCGGATGACGCTTCCATATAAGGAACGAGCCACAAATAGCCGATGCCGAGGGTCAATACGCACAGCAAAATCCAGCCGATGAAGCTCAGTTGCAGGCAGAACAGCCGCCCTTTATGCCCCGCCATGAGTCGTTTGCTCTCGTTGACCGCCTCGCGGATACCCATTTCGGGATGCTGCGCCATCAGGTACGGCGCCATGGAGTAGCGGTAGGCGGCGACGATGCCCGGGATATACAATAGAAGCGCCCACAGGAATATGAAAAGCCCCATGAACAGCATCAGCCCAAACGCCTTAAAAAATATCTGGAAGCGGGAAAACAGCGTGGAAAGTTCTGCCTTGTTGTTGCACAAGTCCACATAAAATTTGTTATGGCCGAGCGTCAGCACGGAGATAACGGCGGTCGCCGCAAGCGAAAGCGCGATTGCCAGAAGCGAGTAGACCCCGATTGCGGGCGCGGCAATGTAGCTATACTGCATCAGGCTATCAAAATCAAAGGAAAAGTCGCCGCTCCAAAACGGAATCGAGGAAAGCGACGCACCCATGCCGAACAGGGGGGAAATGCCGGTTGCGATGAGCTCCACAGCCCAGCAGCACAGCATGAAAAGAAGGCTCGTACCGAGCGCAAGGCCCCAGTTCCCCTTAAGCTTATCGCGTGCGATACGCCGGAAGTCGCGCGCGCGAAACTCCGCGCGCGGGGCGTCCCAACCCGTAGATTCCATATGAGTCACCTCCAAATACAATATGTATATGAGTTCCTTAAGATTATACCATTTCATAAGGGGCTTGGAAAGGCCGATGCCATCCAAAAAAGACGGAGGGCATGCCCTCCGCCTCCGAATTCCGCTAAAAATCTCGCTTAGCTCCGCAATGACACCGTAAGAACCCGTCAGGCGTTGCTGCCATCATCGGGAAGCACGGCCGCCGGTCCCGGCTTGGGGTTTAGGGGAATGCCCTGCCCGCTGCGGTCGAGGTAGAAAGCCGCGTATGATGCTTGCATATAGGGCAAGAGCCACATATAGCCGATATAGAAGGCCACGAATGATGCTTGTGTATAGGGCAAGAGCAACAAGTAGCCGATACAGAAGGCCAATACGCACAGCAAGACCCAACCTAAAAAGCTCATGTTCAAGCAGAACAGCCGCCCTTTGTGCCCCGCCATGAGCCGCTTGCTTTCGTTGACCGCCTCGCGGATACCCATTTCGGGATGCTGCGCCATCAGGTACGGCGCCATAGAGTAGCGGTAGTAGGCGATGATGCCCGGGATATACAATAAGAGCGACCACAGGAATATGAAAAGCCTCATGAACAGTATCAGCCCGAACGCTTTGAAGAATATGCGGAAGTGTGAAAACAGCGTGGAAAACTTCGCTTTGTTGTTGCATACGTCCGTATAAAACTTAAGATGGCCGAGCGTCAGCACGAAGTTGACAGCGGTCGCCGCAAGCGAAAGCATGAGTGCCAGAAGCGAGTAAACCCCAACTGCGGGCATGGCTGTGGAGATGTATTGTATCAGGCTGTCATAATCATAGATGTATTGCATCAGGCTGCCGTAATCAAGATCATTACGGTAGAAGCTGCCGTCTAAAAACGGGAACGTGAAAAACGGTACATCTGCGCCAAGCAGGGAAGAAATGCGGGATGCGAGGGCCACCGTCGCCCAACAGCACAGCATGAAAAGAAGGCTTGTACCGAGCGCAAGTCCCCAATTCCCCTTAAGTTTATCACGCGCGATACGCCGGAAGTCGCGTGCACGAAACTCCATGCGCAAGGCACCCAGATCCTTGAATTCCATATAAGTACCCCCTAATAAAAATACTATATATGTGACGGTCGTTTTGAAAATTATATCACATCATAAAAAATCTGGAAAGCCTGATGCCGCCTGTAAAAAAAAGCGGAGGTTTATCCTCCGCCTTTTGATTCCTTAAATTACATTTAATCCTCGCAGTGGTCGCAGCCGCAGTGAGGCCCATGCTCGTGCTCTTCTCCCTCGCACTCGTCGCAGCCGCAGCCGCATTCCTCGTTGAGGCGCTTTTCGGCGATGGCGGCAAGCGCGTCCATTTTATCGTCGTCGGCAGGGAGGAACTCCTCCATATCGCCGTTGACGACGATCTTCATGATGTACACGTCCTGCTCAACGGCCTCGTCGCTTTCCTCTCCATTCTCGGAAAGGTCCATGAGCACAGCATATTCCTCGTCTTCGTATTCAAAATAGTCTATCACGTCAAGCGTAAATTCATTGCCATCGTCATCGGTAAATGTGACGAGGTCCCTTTCTTCTTCCATGGTGTTATCCGCCTTTCAAAACAAATATTCGTGCTTTCTAAGGTTATTCTAACCTATGCGGCGCAGTTCTAGCAAGAGCGGTTTACAGGATTTCATATTTGCGTTACCATAAGTTTATGCAGTTCGTGCCGCAGCGCGGATCGTTCATGTTGCGGCACGGATTTTGACGCAAGGGAGAACAACATGTTTCAAGCCCGGTGGAGCTTTGGCCGTGAAAACTTCGAGCGTGTGCGGGAGATGCGGCGCTTTTGCTTCGTGCAGGAACAAGGGATCGCACAAAGCGAGGAATTCGACGCGTTCGACGGCATCAGCGCGCATCTTTTCGTAGAGGACGAAGCGGGAACCCCCATCGCCTCCGGCCGCATCTTCCCCGACGGAGACATAACGCGCATCGGCCGCATCACGACCATGCCCGATTTCCGGAACGAACGTTACGACGACCTCGTGCTGCGGCTCCTTCTCTACAAGGCGGAGGGGCTTGCGGGCAAATCGATCGTCACCTGCCCGCGTGAATCGGAGGCTGCTTTTTACGAGCCCTTCGGCTTCAAGCGCGATGGAGCGTCCTTTTTTGGGCGCAACGCCATGCGCGTGCGCCTGAGCGTACCCCGCGACGGTATCCTTTGGCACAGCGACTGCAAATAAGCCCGCCGTTTAAGTTAACCAATTTTTTACACGCGCCGCGCGCGCCGAAAAATGCCGATGACCCAAAATAACGCTTGCAATAACATGATAAATTGTCTATAATACGAAATGTTCCGCGTGTTCGCGGCGGAACTAAAAGAAATGCGCCTGGCGGCAGGAAAACTCTTGCTCGGGAAGGCCACCGTCCTTATGTAAATCAAAGTTTATGGAATTTTTGATCGCATATGCTGGTGTAGCTCAGTAGGTAGAGCACGTCATTGGTAATGACGAGGTAGTCAGTTCGAATCTGATCACCAGCTCCAAAAAGAAAGCCCATCCAATGGATGGGCTTTCTTTTTGGAGACTTCGCGCAAACTCGTGCTGGCTCCCTTTAGATATTACCAACTTGGCAATGACGGAGGCGAAGCCGAACGCACGCAGCGCAGGTCTAAACGGGCATTCGCTTGCGGATGCCCCGGGTAGGGCGGGAAAACCATTGAAGCAGGAAGCGGAAGCGTTAAGAAGCTCTAGTTTATTATCAAAAAAATGGCGTACACAACGATGCAGGCCAAAAAGCATATTGCCATGCAGATTTTCGCAAGGTGAAGGCTGCGTTCAGCCCGCTGTTCAAAAAAGCGCAGGGGAAGTACGGCGACTACAAACGTTACCACAAGCTTGGCGGATTCAGCCAACAGCGAGTTGGGTATGGCAAAAAGCACCGCGCCCATCAAAAAACCCAGAAGGCAGCCGAAGATCAGGTTGCAGCGCTTCCATTTTCTCTCGTCGATTTGGTTCATGCGGAAGGCGAAGTCCGAACCGTAGGTGGTATCTCTGCGATCCATGGTTTCCGGCTCTTTTTTTCGTTCTTGCTCGTCGCCGTTTTTCATGTTGCGCGGCCTCGCTTTCTGATCAAGTTGCGCCGGAGGCTGTCGCATTATGCATTTTCATGCATAATATGTTGCATGCACGCCACGACAGCCCCCGGCCTTTTATATCATTCGGTTTTTCTTTAGGCTGCCTCAACTGCCGAGATACGCTTCCTTGACGCGAGGATTTTTCAGCATTTCGTTCGCGGGCCCTTCGAGCGCCACGTTGCCCGTTTCCAGCACGTAGGCGCGGTTCGCGTACTGCAGCGCCATAAACGCGTTTTGCTCCACCAGAAGGATGGTGCAGCCCTGTTCGTTCAGCTCGCGGATCACATGGAAAATTTCCTCTACGATCATGGGCGCAAGGCCCATGGAGGGTTCGTCCATCATGATGAGCTTGCCGCGCGTGACCATGGCGCGGCCCACGGCGAGCATCTGCTGTTCGCCGCCCGATAGGGTGAGGCCGGGCTGGTTCATGCGCTCCTTTAAGCGGGGAAAGCGCTCGAACACCGCGTCGAGATCCCGTTTGATACCGTCTTTGTCCTTACGCAGGCTGGCCGCCATGCGAAGGTTTTCCATGATGGTGAGGTTAGTGAAGATGCGCCGGCCTTCGGGGACGTGGGTAATCCCAAGCCCTACGATGTCGTGAGGGGAAACGCGGGTAATATCCTTATCCTCGAACAGGATTTCGCCCGAGCGGGCGCGTTCAAGGCCGGAGATCGTACGCAGTGTGGTCGTTTTTCCCGCGCCATTTGAGCCGATGAGCGATACGATCTCCCCCTCGTCCACGTGAAAGTCGATCCCCTTCACAGCTTCGATCGCACCGTAGCTGACCCGCAGGTTTTTTACATCAAGCATGTGCATCCGGATTACCTCCCAAATATGCGGCGATCACTTTGGGGTCATTCCTTACCTGCTCCGGTGTTCCCTCCGCGATGGTGATGCCGAAGTCGATGACCTTGATGTATTGTGCGATCGCCATAACCAACTTCATGTGATGCTCGATCATCAAAATAGTCTGGTTCATTTCCTTATGGATTTTCTTGATCAGCGAAATCACATCGTCGATCTCGTTGGGGTTCATGCCGGCCGCCGGCTCGTCGAGCAGCAGCACTTTGGGCTTTGTGGCGAGCGCGCGCACGATTTCCAGCTTGCGCTGATCGCCGTAAGGGAGGTTTTTCGCAAACAGATCCTTTTTGTCCGCGAGGTCAAAAAGCTCAAGCAGGGCCATGGATTCTTCCGTGATGCGGTCTTCCTCCGCGTGATACTTTTTGCCGCGGAACAGCATGTTTGCATAACCGTAACCGCACCGCATGGTATGCGCGGTTTTTACGTTGTCGAGCACCGAGCAGCTACCGAACAGGCGGATGTTCTGAAAGGTGCGCGCAAGCCCCGCCTGTGTGAATTCGTGCGGTTTTTTGTTTTTCATGGAAGCGCCGCTCACGGAAATTTCGCCTTCCGTGGGCGCGTAAAGCCCTGTCAGCATATTGAACACCGTGGTCTTACCCGCGCCGTTGGGACCGATGATCGCCCAGAGGTTGCCTTCCTCCATCTCGAGGGAGAAATCGTCCACTGCACGAAGGCCGCCGAACTGGATACTGATATGGTCAGCCTTTAGTACGCTCATTTGTGTCCCTCCTCTGTCGCCTCGGTTTGCTTTTTCTTATTTTTGCCGATGTTTTTCAGCGACGAGAACCCGAACACCTTGACGCCGCCCGTCTTAAGCTTCAGGAACGCAAGCTCCTTGCCGCCGAAGAGGCCGACAGGCCGGAACAGGATGATGCACAGGAGCAGCGCCCCGTAAATGACCAAACGCCATTCCGACATGAAGCGCAGAAGCTCCGGTAAAAGCGTTAAGAGGAAGCCGCCCATCATGGCGCCGCTGATGCTGCCCACGCCGCCCGCGTAGAGGTATACGAGGAAGTCGGTGGATTTGGAATAGCTGAACACATCCGGGTGCAAATAGCGCAGCAGGTGTGCGTACAGGCTGCCTGCGACGCCCGCGATAAACGCCGATGTAATAAACGCGATCACCTTGTAACGCGATACGTTGATACCCATGGTGCTCGCAGCGATTTCGTTTTCACGGATGGCCATGCAGGCACGGCCAAACGAAGAGTCCATAAAGTTTCTGCAGATGTAAATCGCGATGATCATGAAGGCGAATACAAAGAGCAGCGAGGAGTACTGGGGAATACCCGTGAAACCCATAGCGCCGCCGGTCACCTTGATGATGCGCATCAGCGCGCGGATCACTTCGCAGAAGCCCAAGGTAACGATTGCCAGATAGTCGCCGCGAAGGCGAAGGGTGGGAAAGCCGATGAGCAGGCCGCAAAACGCGGCGACCAAGCCGGCGAGCAGGCTCGCGCCAAGGAAAATGGCCGTCTGCGCCGCGGCAGGCATGGCGCTCGTGTTAAACAGCACCGAGGTGACATAGGCGGCTGAGTAAGCGCCCACCGCCATAAAGCCGGCATGTCCAAGGGACGAAAGGCCGGTCATGCCGTTGAGGATGTTGAGCGACTCGGTCATCATGACGTTGATAAAGCCCAGCATGATGATCTGTATGAGGTAGCTGTCAAGCACTTTCTCCTTGCTGAGGAAGGAGAGCAGGAGAAAGAGCAGGGGTATCAAAAAGATCTCTGTGCGTTTTTTTGTCCAATTCAAAACGTTTGCCATAAGCTCACACCTTTTCGATCATCGGTTTGCCGAGCAGGCCTTCGGGCTTGAGCAGCAATATGATGATCAGAATCACGAAGATAAAGCCGTACGCAAACTCGGAATAGAATGCGGTAACGAGAATTTCTGCGACGCCTATTACAAAGCCTCCCAGTACCGCCCCGCGTATGTCTCCTATGCCGCCGCAGACGGCCGCAATGAACGCCTTGTTGCCAAGCGTCGCGCCCATGGTGGGAAGAAGCACAGGGTAGCTGGTCGCATAAAATGCGCCGCTGATGGCGGCGAGCGCCGCGCCGACAAAGAAAGTAAGAGAGATAACCCTGTTGATGTTGATGCCCATGAGGCTTGCCGCATCCTTATCACAGGAAACGGCGCGCATTTGGGTACCGAATTTGGACTTGTAAATCACCCAATAAAGGATAAGCATCGCGACAACGGAAAGGGTGATCGTGATGACGCGAAGGAAGCTGATCCTGACCACGCCGATCGTTACGACGAAGTCTTGAATGAGAGCGGGGAAGGTCTTCGGGTCGGGACCGATGAACGGAACGGCGCGGAACAGGTTCTGCGTAAAGATGGAAACGCCGATTGCGGAGATCATACAGGAGATCGTCGGCCTGCTGCGAAGCGGTTTGTAAGCAACACGTTCAATCCCCATGCCGATACCGCCCGTAATGGACGCGCTGAGCATGACAATCAGCAATGCAATTGCCGGCCCTATCATTTCACTGCCGAACAAAAGGCTGACGAGGAAAAAGACCGCGTATGCCCCCATCATAAGGAAGTCGCCGTGCGCCATGTTGATCATGCGGATTATGCCGAACACCATCGAATATCCAATGGCAAGCAGCGCATAGATGCTCCCTAACTGCAGCCCATAGACCAACAGCTGAAGAACGGTGTCCATAGAGAATCCTCCTTTTGAACCCTACGGGCAGGGGCTGGCACGCCGCCATGGCGCGCCAGCCCGCTTTTCGGTGCCCGAGGTATCGTACATGGTTGTTTGGGGCGGGAAAAACGTTTAGTTGTCGATGGCAATAGATTTCACGAACACGCGCTGGCCGCCGACGACCTGCAGGACCGTGCCGCTCTTGATCGGGTTGCGGTTTTCGTCGAATACGACGTGGCCGGAGGGGAGATCCATATCCGTGGCGGCAATGGCATCACGGACGCCGGGGCCATCGATGGTGGCGGCGTTCTGGATGGCGTTGAGCAGGATGTGCGCGGCTTCATACATCATCGCGGAGCAGAAGCTCGGGCGATAGCCAAAACGGGTGTTGAACGCATCCACAAACTCTTTGGCGGTGTCGGCGTCCGGGCTGAAGCCGGTCACATAGTAGGCGCCTTCGACAACATCCTCACCTACGAGGGAAGGCATGTAATCATAGTCCCAAGAGTCGCAGCCGAGGAGCTGTGCGGTAATGCCCATCGCGCGGGTCTGCTGGAGCTGCAGCGGGATCATGGAGATCTGGCTGGGGTAGAAGATCACATCGGGGTTCGCGTTCTGGATCTTGGTGAGCTGGGCGCTGTAATCCTTCACTTCAGCGCCGGCAAACGCTTCCATAGCTACGATTTCGCCGCCGTTGGCCTTAAAGGCTTCCACAAAGGCTTCCTGCAGACCGGTGCTGTAAGCGTCCGCGTTGTTGTAGAGGACCGCGGCCGTCTTGGCGCCGAGGTCTTCCCATGCGAACTTTGCAACGACCTTGCCCTGGAACGGGTCGATGAAGCAGGAGCGGAAGATGTAATCGCCGACCTGCGTCACTTTGATGTTCGTCGCGGTGTTGGAGATTTCCGGTACCTGCGCCGCATTGGCGATTTCGCCGCAGGCCAGGATGTCGGAGGAGTTGTTGGGGCCGAGGATCGCGAGAACGCCGTCCTGCTCGATCAGCTTCTGAACCGCGTTGCAAGCGATTTCGGGCTTGGCTTCGGTGTCTTCAATGATGAATTCGACCTGGACTTTTTTGCCGTCCACATCGAGGCCGCCTTGGGCGTCAAGCTCTTCCTTAACGAGGGTAATGGCGTCGGACATGTTCTGACCGTCAACCGCCTGCTCACCCGAGATAGTACCAACCATGCCGATCTTGATCACGTCGGGGATGACCTTTTCGGCGGGGTCGGCGGGTGCTGCGGACTGTTCCGTGCCGGCATTGGTTTTAGCGGGCGTGTTGGTGTCGGGCGTGTCGGTACCCGCTGCGCAGCCGGCGGCCGCAAAGATCATCGCCAGAACAAGGAGTAGAGAGAGCAGTTTCTTCATGTGTTGTTTAACCTCCTTCAATTTTCTGTGAGAGATGGACTTCTATCTGTACGGCGTCTGCCGTTACAGCTGAAAGATGCGCCTGTGTTCGTTGAGCAAAGGAAGGTTTACGCCCGCGCCGCCGCAGGCGATGATGACAATGTTTTTAAACGGCGACACAACGGAGGGCAGGTCGTAGGCAACGGACATCGACGCACCGCAGGCAAGTTCCACAAGGATGCGGAAATCCTCAACAAATTCAAGAACGGCGTTTGCCGCGCGTTTGTCGCTTGTAAGGTAGGGAAGCACGTTGTGGTTCTTCGCGTACCTCACGGTGGTTTCGGAAACTGTTTTACCGGCGAGAGTATTTGCAAGCGTGGTGATGCTCGTAAGCTCCACGGGATGCCCCGCCTCGAGCGCCTTGTGGAACTTCGGCGCACCCTCCACCTCGCAAGCGATCACGGGCACGCCGCCCCAGCCGTTTCGGTCGAGCCCCTCGATTACCCCGTTGAAAAGCCCGCCTCCGCCCACGGAAAGGACGATGGCGTCGGGCTTTTCCGTTTGTTCCTTAAGCTCATCCACAAGGGTGGAATGGCCCGCCCAAAGCAGCGGATGGTCGAATGGGTGGAGAAAATACGCAGCCGGGTCATTTGCCGCAATTTTAAGAGCATAATCGCGCGCATCGTCGAAAACCTTCCCGAAGGTAATCACCTCTGCGCCTTCGCGGCGGATGACGTCCGCCATATAGGAGCTTGCGGCGTCGGGTATAACGACGGTACATGAAAGGCCGAGTTCCCGCGCGCAGCAGGAAGCCGCATGGCCGGAGTTGCCGCCGGAGGCGCATACGATGCGCTTGTAGCCGCGCGCCTTCACATCCTCGCAAAGCCGCGATACGCCGCGGATTTTAAACGAACCGTCGGGCTGATAGCATTCCATTTTAATAAGAAAGTTTTTGCCGCAACGCTCGTTGATACGGGTGAGTGGCTTCAAAGGCGTCCTTATGAATAAGCTCATGACATTGCTCCGTTTCTTCCGCCTCGCGGTTAGGTGTTGGCCCCGCGCGCAAGAATGTCGAGCCGCTTTTTCACAGCTCCATTCCGGATCAGGTATGCATAATCATACAAATTCACAGTGGTACAAATATGGTTGGGCACGATGGAGAGCCGGTCGCCCACGCGGAACGCATCCGAATGGGAAAGGTTTTCAAGCATCCCGTGCTCCTCCGTCATGGCGTAAAGGATGAGGTTGTCGTGCCCCAAAACCTTGCCGAATCCCTTGAAATTATAGGGCGGCTGGCCGGGGTGGCAGTCGGCCGAAATGGACTTGGTTCCCGCGTCGATTATCACAAGGCTGTCTTTTACGCTTACGACCGTTGCGTCCACATGCGCAGCGAACATCGTTTCATCGCACGCGCCTTTTTCCAATTGCATCGTATCGTAAAAAATGTAGGTGCCCGGGCGTACCTCGGTCACGCCGGGTACGGACGCGCAAGGGATGGCCGTTGCGGTGGAGCCAACGCTCACATCCTTTAAAACGAGGCCGTGATCTTGCATTTCCTCTTTGAGCCGCACCATGATACGTCCTTCGTCAAAGCCGCACTTTTGCGCGTCGGAGTCGGACTTCCCCTCAAAAATGAGGTTGCGGTAGGTGAAGATACCCGTAAGGTTGAGGCCGGGAAGGCGGGATACCTCAAGCGCGAACGAAACCGCATCCTCCATAGGCACGCCGGAACGCCGCATCCCGGTATCCACCTCCACGCGTACCTCAAACGTGAGGCCCGCCCTTACAGCCGCATCGGAGAGCGCCTTTGCGCCGGGCAGGGAGTCTACGGAAAGAATAAGACGGATGCGCCGCTTTAGCTCAACAGCGCGCTCGAGCTTTTCCTCTCCCACGATGGGGTAGGCCATGAAGATATCGGAAAAGCCGGCCTGCGCAAACACCTCCGCCTCGCCCAGCTTCGCCACGGTGATGGCGGAACCGCCGTATTCGGCCTGTATCAGGGCAAGCTCAGGGCATTTGTGCGTTTTTACATGAGGGCGAAGGAGGCACCCGTATTTAGCGCATGCCTCCGCCATGCGCTTTAGATTGGTGCGCATCACGGTTTCGTCGATCATCAGGCATGGCGTTGCTGGAAGCATGGGAGCTCCTTTCCGAACGGAAGTTTATTCCTCCACGTCGCGGTATCTTCTTATTTTGCTGGTAGAAAGCCCCGCCTTTACAAGACCGGAGGCAACGATGAGCGCTGAGACCACACCGTCGAGCACCGGCACGCCGAGTTCGGCCTGCATGGCAGGGGCAAGGCCCGAAAAGCCCGCGCAGCCGAGAACGATCACTTCAGCGAGATCTTCTTCTATGGCGGCACGGGCAGCACTCAGATACGGCGCTGAGACGGAGCAGCTTTCGCACGGCTCTTTGGGACCGCGCACGGAGGCCGTGCAGCCTTCCAAATGGTACTTGCGGATGACAGCCAGCTTGTTGGGGATAGAATGATTGCCGGCGGAGACCACAGAGAACGAGTGCCCGAGCATGCTCGCGAGCTTCATGGACGATTCGCCGATGCCGACTACCGGCTTCGAAGTGATCTGCTTGATCAGGTCGAGGTTGGGGTCGCAGTGGCAGGCAACGATGAACGCGTCGTACTCGGCTTCGTTTTCCCTGACGATCCGCATCATGCCGGGCGCAGCCTCGGCGGCGTCCGAATAGTAATCGATATATTTCGGTGCGCCGGGCGTGGAAACCGTTTTTACCTCAAAATCGCCGTTCGCGTAGGCGAGCGCAGTTTCCTGGATGCTCTCGGTCATATCATCGCTGCTGTTGGGGTTGATGATCAGTATTTTCATTTCGGTTTACCTCGTTGCGGAAAGTAGATAAAAAATGTGTTTTTATACATTCTGAATTAATAAAAGAGAAAGTGTGCCGCTGCTATTTTCTGCCGCCGGTCAGTTCATTGCCCTCAAGGATCCGTTGAAACTCTACCTTATATCCGTTTGGATCGGAGAAGAAGCATCCGTATACCGGAAACTTTGCGTGGCGCTGCGGCGGTGAAAGCACCGGCACGCCCTTTTTTACGAGAACCGCGTAGCAAAGATCCACAGCGGTTTCGTTCGGGCAGTTAAGTGAAATACACATGCCCGTGGGTCCGGAGGGAATGGGCCTTTTGTCGTCATATTGGCAAAAGCCTATATACCCGTAGCCCGTGTCGTAAATGCGGCATGCGCCCCCCGCTTGTATCTGGCTGAGCTTCAGCCCAACCGTTTCGGTGTAGAAACGGTCGGTTTCCCCGATATCGACGCAGGGGAAGAAAACGACGCTGTTTTCGATTCGCATCTCAGGCATTTCCTCTTGCGGAGAAAGCCGCAATCATAAAAAGCATATTGGCGAGGATGTTGTGGACCGAGGCCCACAACATCCTGCCTAAAAGGTTATTTCTTAGCGGTATTGCGGTAGAAGTTTTCCGGATAGCCGTAGCCCTCGTCGTGTACCAGATCGATCGGGGCAAGCGCTTCAACGTCGAGCAGCTCCGTTATAAATACTTGCATGCAGCCCTTTACAAGCGTGCCTTCCACAAGGTGTCCGCAGATGGTGGGAGCATCCCAGCCGCCGCCGGCCACGAAGTGCATGGCCACAAAGGGCTCCTCGCCAGACCCGTCACGCTTGGGACGCTGGCCGATCATGCCGCCGATAGAGGCGAGCATGGTGAGGTTGGTGTTAACCGCAACACCCTCGCGGTGCCAATTCTCGGGATCCTTATAGTCCGGAATCCACACGTAGTACTTGCAGGGCTGAAAACCGCCCATAAAAGTGGCATGTACCTTGCCGTAACGAATGTTGTTTTCCTTTGCGAAGTTAATAATCGCCAGAGAGGGGTCTGCACCGGTCATAAGGCGAAGCAAAAATTCGCGGCCGCGGCGCATTTCGCAGCAGTGGAATTCGTCGGGAGTCTTTGCATCCAACTGCCAAGGGTGCAGCTGTACATCAGTATTTTTTTGCATGGGTAAGCCTCCATCATTTCGGTTTTTAGCCGATTTTTTTGTGCGAGAAATGCCAATTTCGAAAACGCACGGAACACGACTGTGAATTCGTCTTGGATTATAAAACCGCGCATTTTTTTTGTCAACGCCCCGTCATAGGTGAAAATCGCCCAAAACAGACACTATTTAGGCGTTTTCAAAAACGCCTTGCCGACTGCAAAACGCCTTTTGGAATACCGTCTTCTTAAATAATAAATACAAATAAATAAAAATTTACGTATTTTCGCCTATAAAAATTTAATAATAAATATATATAATTATTTTGCCATGGGTTTGCGCAAGGCGTTTTGCAAGCCTTCGCAATAAAAATTGCGAAAACGCGGTTTTCCTCTCCCCTGTTAAAGGGCTTATCTTCCGCTAAAACCGCATGACGGAAGCGCACGTAAAATTTAAAGGAAACGCTGTACAATTTAATCTCCTTAGCCTGTCTATATGGGGGACCAACCTCGCGCTTCTCCGCTTCTAAGACACCCGTCGGCCTATTTTTTGTGCGGTATTGCCTTAAAGAAGTTTTTTGCTCTCAAGATGTGTAAATCCACAAAAAATGGAATTGACAATTCAAAATCGAGGTCGTTATAATAAACATAGCCAAATTCGAAACGACGTTCCGTATAGCGGAACAGAGCACATCGGCTGGGAAAGCTCTTTCAGGGTACCGGAGCTCTTCCATTTTCTGTTGAAACCTATGAAGTAACGATCAAAACACATGAAGGATGATGACGATGCGGGAAACAAACGATCCGGCAAGACAAACGGCATGGAATACATTACAGCCGTTGTTCCGTCCGCGTTCCATCGCGGTAATAGGGGCATCGCCCAAGCAGGGGCCGGGGCTGCAGGCGCTTGAAAACCTCAGGCAGCTTCAGTACGACGGTGAAGTATATCCGATCAATCCAAAGTACGAGGAAATCATGGGCCTTCGCTGCTACGCGTCTTTGAGCGCGCTTAAGGCGGAGGGCAAACACCCTGAGCTGCTTGCGATTTTGCTCGGGCGCGACAACATTCTGCCCGTCATAGAAGAGGCGGCGGCTTGCGGCGTAAAAGCCGCGTGGGCCTTTGCCGCAGGCTTTGGCGAAGCGGACGAGGAGGGAAAGGCGCTCAGCGCAAAGGTAAAAGCGCTATGCGAGGAAAACGGCATCCGCTTTTTGGGCCCGAACTGCGTGGGCTTTTTGAATCCCACTTTAGGGTCGTGCGCCTATAGCGCACCCGCACCCAGTGAAATCGTTAAGGGCCGTATCGGCATGGTGGCGCAGAGCGGGTATTTGAACATCGCTGTGGCCAACAGCGCGCGCGGACTTGGATTCAGCCTTATGGTATCTACCGGCAATGAAATGGTGATAGACAGCACCGATGTGATGGAGTACATGCTCGAGGACCCGCATACCGATGTGATCATGGCCTTCATCGAGCAGATACGCCGTCCGGAGGCATTTCGAGCCGTTGCGCTTAGGGCGTTGGAGCTTCAAAAGCCCATACTCCTCATCAAGGTAGGGCGCTCGGAAATGGCGCAGCGGGCAACGACCGCGCATACCGGCGCGCTTGCCGGCTCCGACGCCATTCAGGACAAGCTGTTTCAAAAGCTCGGCGTCATCCGCGTGGATGATTTTGACGAGCTGTTTGAAACAGCTGAGCTTTTATCCAAGCTTAAGGGGAGGCTTCCCAAGGGGAACGGAATTTTTGCGGTCACGCTTTCCGGCGGCGTGATCAGCCTTATGGCGGACGTGGGCGATAACATGGGCCTGCGTTTCCCTGCGTGGTCTCAATCGGGTATAGCCGAGATGCAAAAGCAGCTCATGACATTCTCCCACATCGCGAACCCCTTGGATGCGTGGGGCTCGGGCCATATCGAATCCACCTACGCACCCTGCCTCCATAGCGCGGCTGCCGAGAAAGACTGCGACCTGCTCCTTGTTGTGCAGGATGTGCCTGCCGGCATGGCCGACCGCCAGGTAGAGCAATACGCCATAGTTGCAAACGCCACGGTCGAAGCGGCCCGCCTGTCGGGCAAACCGACCGCCCTTATTACAAACATTTCGACAGGCGTTCACCCTAAGATCCAAGCGATCCTGGATCGTGGGAACGTGCCTGCGCTCAGGGGAACGCGCGCGGGTCTCAAAGCCGTTAAAAACGCGATCCGCTATGCGAAAGCCGTTATGGCGCCGGCCCATGAAGAATGTACCGGGAAGCGCTCATTTAGCCTGTCGCCATCCCTCGGAAAAGCGCTTACCGAGTACCAAAGCAAGAAGGTGCTTTCGAGCTTTGGCATTGCCTGCACGAGGGAAATTCTTGCCCCAGATCCGGATGCGTGCGCAGCCGCGGCACGGGAAATCGGCTATCCCGTGGTGCTCAAGGTGATGTCGCCGCAGATTTTACATAAAACCGAGGCGAAGGTGATCGCCGTTGGCCTTGCAGATGAGTTAGCTGTGCGCGAGGCTTATCCGCGCCTGATGCAAAACGCCCTTCGCTTTGCGCCAAATACTCAAATCGACGGCATGCTGGTGCAGGAAATGGCGGAGGAACCGGTTGCAGAGGTAATCTTAGGCATTACCCGCGACGCGCAGTTCGGGCCCGCTGTGATTTATGGCACGGGCGGTATTTTGGTGGAGGTGCTCAAAGACAGCACCCTGGGCATCCCGCCTTTCAACGAGGAGGAGGCCCTTGAGATGATCCGCTCCACCAAGGGCTATCGCCTGCTGACGGGCTTCCGCGGCCGCGAGAAGGCGGATGTGTTATCACTCGCAAAAACGCTGGTGCAGGTAGGCCGTTTGGCGGTCGAATGTGGGGACGAAATCGCGGCGCTCGATATCAACCCGCTCCTCGTTTACGGGGAAGGCAAAGGAGTGCTGGCGGTGGACGCCCTTTTGGAACTGCGGTAAAGCCCTATAAGGGCCGCTTCCGCAAAAAACATGACGGATGGAGGATTTATCCTTGAAAAAGTTATTGTCTGGTAACGAAGCAATCGCACGCGGCGCATATGAGGCCGGCGTGCAGGTGGTTACCGGTTATCCAGGAACGCCTAGCTCCGAGATCGTGGAAACCGTTGCCCGTTTATATGGCGACGAGGTTTATGTGGAATGGTCGACCAACGAAAAGGTGGCGATGGATGCCGCCGCCGGCGCTGCTTACAGCGGGAAACGCGCCATGGTCACCACCAAGCAGGTCGGCATGAATGTGCTGATGGATTCCATGCTGTATACCGTTTATACCGGCATCGAGGCCGGGCTTGTGGTGGTTACGGCCGATGACCCGGGCTTGTTCAGCTCGCAAAACGAGCAGGACAACCGCTGGTATTCGCGTCTCGCCAAGATCCCCACGTTTGAGCCCGCCGACAGCCAGGAAACGAAGGATTTTATCAAAGCCGCGTTTGAACTCTCCGAAAAGTTCGATACATCAACGCTTCTGCGCAGCGTGATGCGCATTTCCCACTGCAAAAGCGTCGTGAATACCGCGCCGCGCGTGGAAAACCCGAAAAACCTCGAAAAGTTCCCGCGCAATATCCCCAAATACAATTGCACCGCGATGTACGCAAAGATCATGCACCAGAAACTCGAGGAGAAGATCAAGAAGATCGCCGAGTATGCCGAAACCATGGAGATTAACCGCATCGAATGGAACGACAGGTCTTTGGGCATCATCACGAGCGGTATCGTATACCAGTACGTCAAAGAGGTATTTCCAAACGCCTCGGTACTCAAGCTAGGCATGACGTATCCGTTGCCCGAGAAGCTGATCAAAACCTTCGCGCAAGGCGTAGAAAAGGTGCTTGTGGTCGAGGAGCTCGACCCGGTACTCGAAGAGCAGATCAAGAGCATGGGCGTAGAGGTCAAGGGCAAGGAACTCTTCCCGCCGTTTTTCGAACTGCTGCCCGACCGCCTCATGGACATTGCCCTTGCAAACGGCCTAATCACAAGCGATACACGCGAAAAAACGGAGCCCGTGGCCAAACTGCCCGAACGTTCCCCCGTGCTTTGCGCAGGCTGCCCGCACAGGTCTACATACTATGTGCTCGCTAAACTCGGCCTGCCGGTTGCCGGCGACATCGGCTGTTATAACCTGGGCGCGCAGCCCCCCTTCCATGCACAGCATACCATGGGCGCCATGGGCGCGAGCATCGGCGTGCTGCACGGCATGTCCATTGCGGGGCTTCCCGAAAACCGCGTTTGCACCATCGGCGATTCGACATTTTTCCATTCGGGTCTTTCGCCGCTGGCCAATATGGTACATAATGAAAGCCGAGGCGTGGTAATCCTCATGGATAACTACACCACCGCCATGACCGGCCACCAGGATCATCCGGGTACCGATTATAAGGTGCTGCGCACCAACAAGGCACGCAAAATCGAAATCGAGCCCGTCGTGCGCGCGCTGGGCGTGCAGATGGTAAAATCCGTGGATGCGTTTAACCTCAAGGAAGTTGAGGAAGGGCTCAAGGAATGCCTTGCGTTCGACGGCCCGTCGGTTTTGATCACCAAAGGCGCATGCGTACAGATCAACAAAACCGCAAGTCCCATTTATCACGTGAAAACGGATACCTGCATCGCCTGCCATAAATGCTTTCAGGCCGGCTGCCCCGCTATTATGGTTTCCGATATGGAAAATCCGAAGACGCATAAAAAGAAATGCCGCATCGACCCCACCTTGTGCAACGGCTGCGGGATATGCTCTCAGATCTGCCCCACGAAGGCGATCACAAGGAAGGAGGATGTGCAAGAATGAAGAACAGCGTGAATTTCTTAATCGTCGGCGTAGGCGGCCAGGGTACCATTCTCGTGAGCGATATTCTGTCCGAGGTCGGCATGCTTTTTGGGCTTGATGCAAAAAAATCCGATATCATGGGTCTTGCCATCCGCGGCGGCAGCGTTTCGAGCCATGTCCGCTGGGGAGAAAGGGTAGGTTCGCCCATGAACATGACCGGTACGGTGGATTATCTCATGGCGTCCGAGCCGCTCGAGGCACTTCGCTCGTTGGAGTATATTAAAAAGGAAAGTACCGTCATCTACAACGAGTACCCCCTGCAGCCCATGCTCGTGAGCACCGGCAAAGAGGAGTATCCCGATAGCGCCGCGATAAACGCGATGCTGAAAAAGGCGTCCACCGAGGTCATCCATTACGACGCCACCGAAAAGGCACAGGAAATCGGCAACGTGAAGGTAATGAACATCGTACTTCTGGGCACCTTGTCCAAACAGTTCCCGGAAATCGGCCCCGACGTGTGGGAAACGGCTATCCGTAACCATGTTCCTTCAAAATTGCAGGAACTGAATATTAAGGCCTTTCATGCAGGAAGGGAGATATAATATAATATGAAAATAATGGTCATCAATCCCAACTCTTCCATGTCCATGACCGAGCACCTCGAGAAGGTGCTCGGCCAGATCAAGAGCAGTGATACGGAGTTGACTGTCATTTGTCCGCCGGGCGGCCCGATGGCGATCGAAAGCGCCTATGACGAAGCGCTGTGCATCCCAGGTGTGCTCAAGCTTGTGGCAAGGGCAAACTTAGAGGGCTACGACGCCATCATCCTCGCCTGTTTCAGCGACCCCGGCTTGGAGGCGTGCAGGGAAATTTCCGACATTCTCGTAACGGGGATCGAGGAGATCAGCCTGCATGTTGCCGCCATGATGGGCGCAAAGTTCACAGTGCTCACTATGAACCGCGAGCGCGTGCCTGCCAAGGAAAAGGAAGGACGCCGCTTCAAGCTTGAAAACAGCATGGCTTCTGTGCGCCCGCTGGGCATGAGCGTTGCCGAAACGGACAGCGAGCCCGACCGCGCTCGCGACAAGATCCGCCGCATTGCCAAGCAGGCCGTGGAAGAAGACGGAGCCGAGGCGATCGTGCTCGGCTGCGCAGGTATGGCCGGCTATGCCGAGGGGATCACGGAAGAGCTTGGCGTAATGGTGATCGACCCCTCCTCCGTGGCGCTCAAGGTGACCGAGGCGCTTGTGGCGGCAAAGGTGCGGCATGCAAAATGCGGCTTCTACGCCACCCCGCCCTGCATTCGCCGCGCGGCGGAGCAAAATCAAACATGCAGCCATTGCGGCTGAAGGAGCGGTAGAAATTGAACGACAAGCCGGATAAATCAGAAGTCGCATCGCTTGAAAAGGCAATGCAGGTGCTGGAATACCTCGCACAGCTCGATGACGTCATCAGTTTAAAAGATCTTTCAGCAGGGCTTAAAATGCCCAAGACGACACTCAGCCGCCTGCTCACCACCATGAAGAGGCACGGTTTTATCCAGCAGGACGCCGTTACCAGAAATTACCGGCTTGGCTGGGCGCTCATCCACTTAGGCACGGCGGCCTCCCGCATGTTTGATCTGCCCAAGATCATCCATCCGTATCTGGAACGTCTGTCGCGCGAATCCGGGGAGAGCGCGTCTCTCGTGCAGCTTCAGCGCGATTCTGCGGTATATGTAGATCAGGTCTCCTGTACCAACCTTATCCGCAGCGGGCTCGGCGTTGGCGCTCAGCTTCAGATTCACCTCTCCGCCGCCGGGAAAATCCTCGTCAGCGACATGCCGGATGAGGCAATCCGTCAGTTAATCAAGCGCAACCCGCTTGTGAAGCGCACCGAGAAGACCATCACCAGCGAGGAAGCGTTCATGCGTGAAATAGGGCGTGTGCGCGAAAACGGATATGCGCTCGACGATGAGGAAGGCGAAATCGGAGGGCGCTGTATTGCCGCACCTCTTAGGGATTGGAACAACAACATCCTTGCTTCCATATCCATCACCGGCCCGTCAAGCCGCATCCATCAAGAAACCTTGCCAAGGCTCATCGCGCTTGTGTGCGAGGTTTCAAACGAGGCTTCGGCTGAGCTCGCCCGGAGTTAGCTTTTACGCTATGCCTGTCTCGGGTGTAAATTTTCTTAATAATATATAAAGGAGAGTTTTCCCTATGGATTTCAAGGGTCTCGATATCCTGAACGGCTATCAATTTACCAACCAGCAGCTCGACTGCATCATGAATACCGCCGCGCAGTATGAAAAGCGCGTCAAGGCAGGCGAGGTCATCCATGATCTCGATGGCCTAGTGATTGCGACGCTCTTCTTTGAGCCGTCCACCCGTACGCGCCTCTCCTTTGAAGCGGCCATCAACCGCACGGGCGCAAAGGTTATAAGCATGGCCGATGCAAGCGCATCCTCTTCCGCCAAGGGCGAAACCATGCAGGATACCATAAGCACCGTAGACGGTTATGTGGACGCCATCGTCATGCGCCATCCGCAGAAAGGTTCCGCGCAGACGGCAGCCGAAATTGCAGTGCATCCGGTCATCAACGGCGGCGACGGCGCCGGCCAGCATCCCACGCAGGCACTTTTGGATATTTATACGATGCGTAAGGAAAAAGGCCACCTCGGCGGCCAGACGATCACCTTTCTGGGCGATCTCAAATATGGGCGAACGGTGCATAGCCTCGGCTACCTCATGCAGCAGTTCGGCAACCGGATGATATTCGCATCCCCCGAAGCGTTGAAAATGCCCGAGGAGATCACAAACGAACTGCGTTCCCGCGGGGCGAACATCACGGAAACCAGCGATGTTCGCGAGGCGCTTTCGCAGTCGGACTTCGTGTATGTTACGCGCGTGCAGCGCGAGCGTTTTACAGACCTTGCGGACTATGAAAAGTGCAAGGGCAGCTACATTGTAGATCGCGAACTAATAAAGGCGGCCAAGCCGGGCATCACCATTCTGCATCCGCTGCCTCGCGTGGATGAAATCTCCACAGATGTGGACGGCTATGAAGGCGCAGCCTATTTCCGTCAGGCGCATAACGGTATGTACCTACGCATGGCGCTTCTCGGCCTCGTAACCGGCAGGGCATAAGAATAGGCATTTGCCGGGCAACGAGGTTTGCAGGCTCCTCTCCCCCGAGGCAAAGCAGATTTTGCTGCCCGGCATATATTATAGGCCATACACAAACACGGCCGCGAAAAATACCATTCAAGGAGGCTACTGGAATATGCTGTGGGACCATGTTGTGAAGAACGGGACGCTCGTAAGTGCAGATGACGTATTTGAGGCAGACATCTACATAAAAGACGGAAAAATCGCCGCGGTCACGAAGGAGAACCTGGGTGAGGCGCGCGAAACGACCGATGCCCGAGGCAAATATGTTTTGCCCGGCTTCATCGACACGCACGTGCACTCCCGCGACGGGTTCAAGGGTGCGCACGAGAAAGAGGATTTCTTCCATTCCTCGCGTGCAGGCGCCGTGAGCGGCATCACCACCATTTATGAAATGCCCAACTGCAACCCTGCCATCTACAACGTGGACCGCATGAACGACCTGATCGCGTGCATCACGCCCAAAGCGCATGTGGACTTCGGCATGTGGGGTCTTTGCCTTGGCGACCTCAACAACCACGAGCTGCAGGCCATGGCCGACGCCGGCGTTGTGGGCTTCAAGTTTTTCTGGGGCTATGCCATCGACGCCAAGGAATACCAGCTCATCTACAACTACCGCGAAGGCATGACGGATGTGATTGCCCCGCCAGACGTAGGCCAGATCTATAAAATCTTCCGCGAAGTGGCGAAAACCGGCAAAATGGTCGGCATTCATGCGGAGAATTTCGACATCATCAAGGTTTTGACCAAGGAAGTGATGGAAAGCGGCGACACGAGTTATGCGGCCTTGCTGCGCACACGCCCCCCGTTTTCGGAGACCACCATCATCGAAACGGCGATTTCGCTGGCAAAGGAACTTGGTACGCATCTGCATATCCTGCATCTTGCCGCGGGCGACGGTGTGGATTTGATCCGCGAAGCGCAGGCAAAAGGCATCCATGTGACGGGCGAAACCTGCCCGCAATACCTTGCGCTTACCGATGAAGACGCAGCTCAGCTTGGCGCCATGATCAAAGGGTATCCTCCCGTGCGCACCAAGTACGACCAGGACAAGCTGTGGAACGGTCTCTTGGACGGCACGCTTTCCTTTGTCTGCTCCGACCACGCGCCGCATACCGAGGCGGAAAAAAAGCGCGGCCTCTGGGAAGCGCCCGCAGGCGCGGCGACCATCGAAACCATGAGCCTTGTTTTGATCGATGCGGTAAGCAAGGGCAAAATGTCAATTAACAAGCTCGTAGAGGTCTTAAGCGAACAGCCTGCGCGCATGTTCGGCACCTATCCCACAAAAGGATCCCTGCTGCCGGGCACGGACGCGGATATCGTTGTGGTGGATATGGAGCAGGAATATGTATTCCATCAGGAACAAATGCAGTCGCGCACCAAGCTTTCGCCTTACGACAAGCGTACGTTCAAGGGCAAACCGGTTAAAACCATTCTGCGCGGGCATACCATGGCGGAAAACGGTGCCATCGTAAGCGAGCCGTACGGCAGGTTCATCCGGCCCGAAAAATAAATTTACCTTCCCGCACGTCGCATAGGCGCGCTCCGCTTCTTAAAAAACATCTGTTTGAAAAGCCTTGTGCCGCAAGGCTTTCGTTTGATACCAAAAAATAGAACGCAAAGAAAAAAAGAGGTAGAAATCATGAAAGCATACAGCGAAATGTCCATGCCTGAGCTCGACAGGGAATATGAAAAGGAAAAGGCGGCATACGAAAAATTCAAGGCAAAAGGGATGAATCTCAACATGGCGCGCGGCAAGCCCGGCGCGGCGCAGCTCGATTTGGTAATGGACATGCTTACGAACCTGCAAACGCCCGAAGACTGCATGGACGGCAATATCGACGCGCGCAACTACGGCACGCCGATGGGCCTTCCGTGCGCGCGCACATTCTGGGCCGAGCTTTTGGGCGTGAAATACGATCAGGTGTTCGCGGCCGGCAGCTCGAGCCTCACGCTCATGTACGATATCATTTCCAAAGCTTATACGCACGGCCTTCTGCACAGCGAGAAGCCTTGGTGCAAGCTCGAAAAAGTGAAATTCCTATGCCCTTCGCCGGGTTACGACAGGCATTTTCGCATATGCGCCACCTTCGGCATGGAGATGATTTACGTGCCCCTCAACGAGGATGGGCCGGATATGAACGCGGTGGAGGAGCTCATCGAGGATGAAAGCGTAAAGGGTATTTGGTGCGTGCCCAAATACGCCAATCCCGCAGGTATTGCTTTTTCCGATGCGATCGTGCGCCGCATGGCAGCCATGAAGCCCGCGGCAAAGGACTTTATCATTATGTGGGATAATGCTTACTGCGTGCACGAATTTGAGGGCGGTTTCGTTCCCTTCGAAGACATCCTCTCTCTCTGCGCGAAAAGCGGAAATCTGGATATGGTGGTGGAGTTTGCCTCCACGTCGAAGATCACCCTGCCCGGCGCCGGTATCGCGGCGATGGCTATGAGCAAGGCCAATATGGATTATATGGTCAACCTCATCGACGTACAGAGCATCAGCTACGATAAGATGAACCAGCTCCGCCATGTAAGGTACCTCAAAAACAAAGCGGGTGTGCTCGAGCTTATGAAAAAACACGCCAAAGTCCTGAAACCGAAATTCGATACCGTGCTCGACGCCTTCGAACGGGAAATCAAACCTCTCGGCTTCGGTTCGTGGAACCGTCCGAAAGGCGGATATTTCATTTGTCTATACACCATGGAAGGCACGGCGAAGCGCGCGCTTAAGCTCTGCGAGGAGGCGGGGATTGTGATGACGCCTGCCGGCGCGGCCTTCCCGTACGGCAAGGATCCGCACGACAGCAACATTCGCGTCGCGCCCACGCTGCCTTCATTGGAGGAGCTTAAGGCCGCCGTGGAGGGACTTTGCATCTGCCTCAAACTTGCGGCGCTCGAAAAGCTTACGCAGAAAGCTTAAAAACCTGTCGGCGCCCGCGCTCAGCCAACTGCAAGATGTTCGCCAATCAAACCCGGATCATCGGCAAAGGCACCATTTCAAGCGAACAAGGGCACCATTTTAGAAAGTGGCAACTGCGGTAATTTTGAATGAGGGCGAAATCTGAACGATCATATACAGCTTCCGATTTTCTCTTTCGGCAAAATTGCTGAGAACAACCGGCCTTTTTACACACCCTTTCGGAAAAACCGAATTGGACATAAGACCAAAAAAACACAAAGAGCGTAAGCAGTAACAAAAATCAGGACGTAGGCAGAGCCCCATCGCCCAAGATCAAAATATCTTTTTATCAATGGTAAACAAAGCAAATACCCGTCCCAACAGGGGCGGGTATTTGCTTTGGAGCCTTGTCGCACATATTCAAACTACTTGTCTCGATGCATTAATGACAGGGGCGGAACTGAACGCCCGCAGTGCGGGATATAGCGAAGCGGAAGTCTAGGACGTGTTTGCTTACCGCCATGAACTGCCTGCCTGTAAACATTACCACCTTGGTAATGAAGGCGCCTTCGGTCACTAGCCTACGGGTGTTGCGGATATAGCAAGCTGGAAATCCGGTGAGGTGGGGAGCATTAAGAAATAATCTATGGCGAAATAAGATACATGAGAACTTTTTTTAAGAAGGCTTTAGGAAGCGCATACAGGAATTTCCTGAATTGGGTTGAACCCCCTTGCAACAAATCATAAAGCGCCAGCGTTTCCAAATATAACAGTATTACACACAGGAGGCAAAAATATGTTCAAACGACTGATCGCGACCTTACTTGTTCTAACCATGCTGCTACCTTTGGGCGTGTCCGCTTTGGCCGCAACCACGCAATCGGCAGAATACCGGGTCGCCACCGCCAGTGTCAACGTTCGCACGGGCCCAAGCAGCGCTCAATATCCTGCCATCGGCTCCTTAAAAAAGGGCCAAATTGTAAAGTATTTAGGCAAAGACGGAAACTGGTCCAAAATTTCCTATGGAGATACCATCGGCTACGTTTTTAGCGAGTATTTGACCGACCCCATTAACCAGCCCACCAAATACTACCGCAGTGCCACCACCGGCGTAAACATCCGTTCCGGGCCCGGCAGCTTGCAATATCCCGTGATCGGCACGCTCAAAAAAGGCGAGAAGGTTCAATATCTAGGTGATTCCGGCAGTTGGGCCATGGTCCTTTATAGCGGCGATATTGGGTTTGTGTTCGGCAAGTACCTGTCTGACGCAATGACCGATGGCGGCGGCGCCTCTCCCGAGCAATACCGGGTCGCTACCGCCAACGTCAACATCCGCACCGGCCCAAACAGCATCAAATATCCTGCCATCGGCTCTTTAAAAAAGGGCCAGCTCATAAAGTATTTGGGCAAAAGCGGAAATTGGTCCAAAATTTCTTATCATAACACCGTTGGTTACGTTTTCAGCCAGTATTTGGCCGACCCCGTCAGCCAGAGCGCCCCATACTACCGTAACGCTACCGCCAACGTTAATGTCCGCTCCGGGCCTAGCAGCTCGCAATATCCCGTGATCGGTGCGCTCAAGCAGGGCGAGAAGGTTCAATACCTGGGCGATTCCGGCAACTGGGCCATGGTCCTTTACAAGGGCGGCATCGGGTTTGTATTTAACAAGTACCTGTCCGGCGTAACGACCGACAGCGGTGCCGCCGCTCCCGAGCAATATCGGATTGCCACCACCAACGTCAACGTCCGCACCGGCCCAAACAGCACCAGGTATCCTGTAATGGGCAGCCTTAAAAAGGGCGAGAAGGTTCAATACCTAAGTGCTTCCGGCAACTGGTCAAAAGTCCTTTTTAACGGCCAGATCGGCTACGTATTCTCCAAGTATCTATCCAAATAATTTCGAACGAGGGCAGCAATCTGAACGATCGTGTCCGAATTCCGGCTCCGTTTTTTAGCAGCATTGGATACCGAACAGGAGAAGGCGAAAAAGTGCGAGAAAAACAAAAATGCGCACGTAATCAGAACCCCCTATGTCCAAAACTAAAATACCTATTTTATCAATGGTAATCAAAAGCAAACGGCCCGTTTTGAGACGGGCCGTTTGCTTTTGGACTTGATGCACATACACAAACTACCTGCTTCTACGCATTGCCAATATGGTAATGACGGAGGCGGAGCTGAGCGCCCGCTGTGCGGGATGAATCCAGCCGGAAGCCCACAACGAGTCCTGCAAGCCGTCGCAAGGGAGTTTTAGGAAGCCGCTCCCGCGGCGACGCGAAACGACCTTTGAACCTGCTCACCGGTTCCAAAAGACAAATGAGACTTTTTCGGTTCTAACCTATCGCCGCCATTTGGCGTTACATCCATTCGCCATACCGGCGCACATAAAGTTTCTTGATAAGCTGTACGCACAGGAGATAACCGGCTAAAATAACAACCAGCCACGGAATAAATACAAGCGGCAGGCGCTGCATGTCAAGGCCGATCGCGAAACCCGTAAAGCCGGTCGCAAGCGCCACCCCAGCCACCAGGAATGTGGACAGGAAGAGCGGCAGCGACGGCCTGCTTTGCAGGAACGGTATTTTTGCCGTGCGGATCATGTGGATAACGAGCACCTGTGATACCGTGCCAAACACGAACCACCCGCACTGGAATAGCGGCGACAGCTCCGCCGTGTTTGCGCCGACGGCCCACCACATAACGGCAAAGCACGCAATATCAAAGATAGAGCTGACCGGCCCTAAAAATGCCATAAAGGATTTGATCGACCGCATTTCCCATTTGCGCGGCTTTTTAATATACTCCTTATCCATGCTATCAAACGGTATGCCCATCTGCGAGAAGTCGCACAGCAGATTTTGCGTGAGGATCTGCACCGGCAGCATAGGTAAAAACGGCAGGAATATGCTGGCTGCAACGACCGAGATCATGTTTCCGAAATTGCCACTTGCCGCCATTTTGATGTATTTGATGATGTTCCCAAAGGTGCGGCGACCCTCGATGACCCCCTCCTCAAGCACCATCAAGTCCTTTTTCAGCAAAATGATATCGGCGGTCTCCTTGGCGATATCCACGGCGCTGTCCACGGAAATTCCCACATCCGCCTGGCGCAGCGGAGGAGCGTCGTTGATGCCGTCGCCCATATAACCGACCGTATGCCCTGCGGACTGAAAAGCTTTCACCACCCGTTCTTTTTGAGAGGGCGACAGTTTCGCAAACAAATCGCAGGTCTTCACCGCATCCTTTAGCGCGGCGCTATCCATCCGTTCCACGTCGCGCCCCGTAATAAGGCGCGAGGTGTTAACGCCCACCTTGCCGCAAACCTTTATGGCAACGCCTTCGCTGTCCCCAGTAAGGACAACCGTCCGGACGCCGTATTCTTTTAACGCGCGAATGGCGGCTTTGGCGCTCTCTTTGGGCGGGTCAAGGAAGCCCACAAACCCGATCAGAACCATATCTTTTTCGTCGGCCACGCCAAACGTACCAACGTCGGGAACCTCATTTTTTTGCGCCACGGCAATCATGCGAAGCCCCTCGGCGTTGTGCCGTTCGTACGTCGCAAGCGCGATGCGCCGGGCCTCTTCATCCATCGGCAGAACGCGCCCGTTTATTTCCACGAAAGACGAAATGGCGATGATTTCCTCCACGGCGCCCTTGGTGATCAATTGCCGTTTGCCGTTCTTATCCCGTAAAACCACGCTCATCCTGCGGCGCGAAAAATCAAAGGGAATTTCATCTTCGCGAACGTATGCGTCAAGAAGGCTTTTAAACCCGTTTTTTTCGGCGCGGTTGATGATGGCAAGATCGATCAGGTTTTTGAGCCCCGTCTGAAAAAAGCTGTTGAGGTACGCGTGGCGCAGGATGCGGACATCGTCTTCCCCGTGCAGATTCATGTACTTTTCCAGCACGATTTTATCTTCCGTCAGCGTGCCGGTTTTGTCGGTACAAAGCACGTCCATCTCTCCAAAGGTCTGTATTGCGCCCAGAGTGCGGACGATTACCTTGTGTTTGGACATGGAAACGGCACCCTTCGCCAGCGTCGAGGTCATGATGACGGGCAGCATTTCCGGCGTGAGCCCCACCGCAATGCTTATAGCAAAGAGCAGCGCGCCGGTCCAATCGCCTTTTGACAGCCCATTGATCGTAAAAACGATGGGGACCATAACGAGCATCATCCGCATCAGGAGCGTGCTGACCGAGCCTACGCCGCGTTCAAAGCTCGTTTGGGCGCGATCCCCGGACAGGGATTTGGCCATCGAGCCGAAATAGGTGTCGTTGCCGGTCATGAGCACCACCGCCGTGGCGCTGCCGCTCACAACGTTTGAACCCATAAACCCAATATTTTTGAGATCCGTCAAGGCATCGTCCGGGCTGTTGCGCGCATCGCTGAATTTTTCCACGGGGTTAGATTCCCCGGTCAAAGCCGCCTGCGCCACAAAGGTATCCTTGGTGGCCAAAAAGCGCACGTCGGCCGGAAGCATGTCGCCTGCCGAAAGCCGTACGATATCGCCCGGCACGATCTCATCCATCGGGATCTCGGCCAGCCTCCCGTCCCGCCAAACGTCCGCCTTGTTGGAGATCATCTTCGAGAGCTTTTCGGCGGCGGTGTTGGAACGCTGGCTCTGCACAAAGGCCACCAAGCTGGACAGTGTGATCAGCGACAGAATTATGATCACGGTGAGATAGTCGGGCCTTAATGATACGACGACATCTGTAAAATAGGTGATAACGGCGACAAGAAGCAAAATGATGTTGAACGGGTTGATGACCGCTTCCCTGAGCCTGTGCAAAACCGTGTTTTTGTTTCCTATGGTAATCACGTTTTTCCCGAACTCGTGTTCCCTTGTTTCGGCTTCATCGCTCGAAAGACCCGTTCGTTCGGCAAAAAGGCGGATAAGCAGCTCCTCTCCCGTCAAAAAAGCGAGAGAACGAAGCTTTTCTTCGGTGTCACGCTTGTTTTTTTGGATCTGCTCGTTTTGAAATTTCCTGCTGATGAATTTCACCGGAATCATCCCTTTCTTCTTTAAGGTTCCCCCGGTGAAAGCATATAAGACAACAAAAAAGCCGCCCCAACGGACGGCTCGATACGCATCGGCAAACTAGCCCATCAGCACAAGTGCACAATGGACAATTGCCCGCAAGAAAGGCCGGCCGATTGGTCAATACTTCCAACGAAGGGATTGAAGCCGCTTATCCGACTTCGTGGTTGGTCATCCATTGTTTCACTCCCTTTTTTTAAATTGAAGGATACCATGTATCCAACCTTTTAAACTATACCGCAGAAATATCGGTAAATCAATAAATTTTACAAATATCGTTTGCGGTCAAGCGACGGGATGCGTTCCAAAATAAAACTCTTGCATCAAAGAAAAACATGTGGTATATTTTATTAAATTTCACAGATTGTATACAGGATACCGTATTTCAACACAGTAGGTGCATCTTTCTCGCTAAGCCTCAGTTTTCACCTCTCGATTCGGCTTAAAAAGGAGAATTCGTCCAGCATGCCCAACGTTCAACCGATCAGCCCCGAAAAATCCGACCGTGAGCGCGTTTACATCCAGCTTCGTGATGCAATTCTTTCCGGCGATATTAAGCCCAACGAGCGCATTGTGGAAACCGCTTACGCGCAGGTGTTCGGCATAAGCCGCACACCCGTACGCGAGGCGCTCAGGATGCTCGAACGCGACGGGCTTGTGTTGTATTCGCCGAAAAAGGGAGCCACCGCGCGCGGTTATTTAACGGAGGACGAGGTGGATCAGGTGTTCTCCATCCGTGAGCTGCTTCAGCTTTACAGCGTGGAACCCACGGTTGAGAACGTTACCGACGAAGAGCTCGAAGAGATGCACGAATGCTTTGAGCGCTGTTACAAGGCGCTTGAAAGCAACGACCTTGCGACGTTTTTCCACAACCACGACCGCTTCAACCTCCTTTTGGTCAAAAGCTCAAAAAAACCGGTCCTCATACGGCTTTTGCTCGAAATGGAAAACTACAATCCGATCACCTCGTTTGCCGGCTCCTATGCCGACATCGACACCGCGCACATCCGCGAAACCGCGGTACCTACCCGCCGGAGGCAGTACGAGGCCGTAAACGAGCATGCCAATCTCTGGAAAGCCCTCAAAGACAGGGATGCCGCCGCTTTTGAAAAGGCGCTCAGAGAACACCTTGAGCATTCCAAATCCGCCTGTATCACAAGCATCAAAAGCATCCGACGAAAGCAGCCCTAGCTGCGCTTAAGCGTACACCCCGCCTTTCTTGTTCCCGCTCCGGTCCTAAGCCAAAGCGGAACTTTTGCTCCATCAAACCCATAAGTGAATCCCACGCAACGCGCCCGAAACCGGGTGCGACTCTCCTTCCCCGCCGTAGACTGTATACAGTATACTTTATGTTGTATACAGTATACCTTCTGGACCCTTCCTTTGTTCAACCGGCGCATAGCCGTATGCCGCCTTTACGATTTCCCTTGGAAACTAAATAATTTGGGAGGAAAAACAATGAAAAAGATCCTGGCTGTAACCCTTGTTCTTCTCATGACGCTGGCTTTGGCTGCCTGCGCCCCCACGCAGGAACCGAATGTCCCTGATGAAAGCGCTCCCGTACAGACGGACGCCGCCGGAACTGCGGAAACCGCAGCCCCGGTCGGTGAAGCCACAGGCGAACCGATCCTCATCGGCGTTTACGGCCCCCTTTCGGGCAACTCCGCCATGGTCGGCGCGACGCTCGTAGATGGCGTTAAGCTTGCCGCGAAGCAGATCAACGAAGCCGGCGGCATCAACGGCAGGCCGGTCGAGCTTGTGGTGGAAGACGACGCGCAGGATCCCGCGACCGCCGTTTCCGCGGTGAACAAGCTGATCTACAGCGATAATGTCGTGGGCGTCATCGGCACCGTCAACAGCTCCTGCACGCTTGCGAGCATGGAAGTCAGCCGCGATGCCGGCATTCCGCACATTACCCCCATCTCCTCCGGCGCCGCCATCACCAACCTCGGCAATCCCTGGATCGCGCGCGTACAGGCTTCCGACCTGCTGCAGGCCGGCGCTATCGTCAAGTACGCGGTTGAGGACCTCGGAGCCAAGCGCGTCGCCTGCCTCTATCAGTCCGACGACTACGGCACCGGCGCTATGGAAGTGATCGTGGACGAGCTTGCCAAATACGGCATGGAGCTTGTCGCCAACGAAGCGTTTGACGCAAACGCGGCCGATGTTACGCCGCAGCTTCTCAACGTGCAGAAAGCGGATTGCGACGCGCTTATCATGTGGACCATGTACCAACAGGGCGCCCTCATTGCTAAGCAGGCAAGGCAAATGGGCATCGACGTGCAGCTTCTGGGCGGCGGTGGTCTGACCAACGCGAAGCTCTACGAGCTTGGAGGAGAGTCTGTGGTCGGCGTTATCAACTCGCAGACGTTCTTTGCGGACAAGACGCAGGCGACGCCTGCCGCTGCGGCGTTTATCGACGCGTTTGAAGCCGAATACGGCAAGCTCCCCGACTCGAACAACGCGATGTCCTATGACTCCATGATGATCATGGCGGAAGGACTCAAATACGCCGGTCCCGATCTCGATCCGGCTAAGATCATGGAAGGTATTCTCGCAGTAAAGGACATGGAGCTTGCTACCGGTACCATCACCATGGCGCCTAACGGCGACGCCGTTCGCGACAAGATCCTCATGGTACGCCTCACCGGCGACAACCAGTACGAGCTTGTCACCACCGGCACAAACTGAGCTTAAACAATTGCGGCATACAGGAAGACGGGGCGACCCGTTTTCCTGCGCCGCTTCACCGGTTTTCTTTTAGGTGCTTTGTCTTCCAGGGGGAGCCTTTTTATATGGTTCTGTTCCATTCATAGATAAGGGGGAGTACATCCGTGTTTTTCCTGCAGCAGTTGATACAGGGTATCTCGATGGGCAGCCTTTACGGATTGATCGCTATAGGCTATGTGCTGATTTATAACGCCTGGGGCGTGTTGAATTTTGCACAGGGCGACATGGTGATGATCGGGGCGTTCGCCATCCTGATCACGCATAACTTGTTGGGTCTGCCGCTTATACTGGCATTTCCCGCAGCCATCCTCATCTGCATCATCGTAGGGTATTTCGTAGAGCTTGCGGCGTTTCGTCCTCTCATTTCCGCGAGCAACCAGCGGAGGCTGATCGCCACCATCGGCGTAGGCATTTTCCTGCGCAACCTCATCCGCGTCATCTTCGGCGCAGACCCGTTCCCCTTCCCGAGCGTTTTCGGCGATAATCCCTTTAAGATAGGCGATCTTACGCTCGTACCGCAGAATCTCATCAACATGGGGATCGGCTTTTTGCTTGTGATACTCCTTACGGTATTCCTCAAGAATACGCGTATGGGGAAGGCGATGCGCGCCACCGCGCAGGATCGCGAGGCCGCTCGTCTGATGGGCATCAATGTGAAAAGAAGCATGTCCCTTACGTTCGTTATGGCATCGGCCATCGGCGGTTTTGCGGGCATGCTGATCGCGCCGGTTTATTTTGTCATCGCGACGCTCGGAACCTCCATGGGCAACAAGGGCTTCGCGAGCGCGCTGCTTGGCGGCATCTCCTCCAACAGCGGCTCCATGATCGGCGGCATTTCGCTGGGCGTGCTCGAAGCGCTCGGCGCGGGTTTCCTTTCCTCGGCATGGCAGTCCGCCATCGCGTTCCTCGTGCTGTTCCTCGTGCTCATTTTCAAGCCGACCGGCATCATGGGCAAAAAAGAGATAAGGAAGGTGTAGCGGCGTGGCAGTATTTCAGAAAATCTATAAGAAAACGCGCCTTTGGGTGCTACTGATCGCGGCGCTTCTGCTGCCCCAGATCATCAAAAGCAATTACATCCTGCATGTCGCAAACCTCGCCATGATGTTTGCCCTGCTCACCTTAAGCCTTAACATGCTTTCCGGGTGCACAGGGCTGATGTCGGTGGGCCACATCGCCTTTTACGGCATCGGCGCGTACACGAGCGCGCTCTTAACGACGCAGCTCAATATCCCCATCGGCATTGCGATGATCGCGGCCGGCGTCGTAAGCTCGCTTGCGAGCCTTCTGCTGGGCCTTCCCACCATGCGCCTTAAAGGCATGTACTTTGCGGTCGCCACGCTTGCGTTCGGCGAGGTGGTATACCAACTCATCGTAAACTGGACGTCCTTAACGGGCGGCACCAAGGGTGTGAAAAATATTCCCTCTCCGGAAATCCTCGGCATGTCGTTCCGAGGCTACGATTCATACTTTTACATCGTTCTCATCGTGCTGGTGCTTTCCATTTTGCTTACCCGCAACCTCATCGCCTCGCGCCCCGGCAGGGCCATGCTCGCCATCCGCGAAAACGATATCGCGGCAGAGGCGATGGGCGTGAACATTACGCTTTATAAGCTCATGGCATTTATGGTTTCGGCCTTTTTCGCCGGCGTCGCGGGCTCGCTTTACGCGCACGAAGTGCATTTCGTCTCGCCCGAAACCTTTGCCGGCAGCGAATCGGCCGCAGTACTCGCCATGATGGTGGTGGGCGGTATCGGCAGCATTCCAGGCTCCATCCTCGGCGGTATGGCCCTCACCATCCTGCCTGAGCTTTTGCGCAGCTTCGGTAACGTACGCCTCGTCATTTACGGTGCGGCGGTGGTCGCGATCATCATCTTTGCGCCAAAGGGTCTCGGCGGCCTCATCGAGCGCCTCGACGGCAAGCTTCGCGGCGATATTCCCTTCGGCAAGCAGTCCAAACACGAGGGCGAGCAGAAAGGGGAGGCAGAGGCATGAACATACTGGAAACCAAAAATTTAGGAATCACCTTTGGCGGCCTCCGCGCGGTCAGCAACGTAAACTTTGAAGCCGGACAGGGGGATATTACGGCCATCATAGGGCCTAACGGCGCCGGGAAAACCACCCTTTTCAACCTCATCGCGGGTTATTATACGCCTACGCAGGGCAGGGTGTTTTTCAAAGGGCAGGACATCACCGACACGAAGCCGTTCCGCCGTACAAAGATAGGCATCGCGCGCACATTCCAGAACATCAACCTGTTCCGGGAAATGAGCGTGATGGACAATGCGCTCGTGGGACATCACTGCCGCATGAAATGCGACCCGCTCAGCGCCATGCTCAACCTCCCCGGCAAGGCAAAAGAAGAAAAGCAGAGCCGCAAAGAGATCATGGAGGTACTCGAGTTTATGGGCTTGGCGAAATACGCCAATGAACCCGCGGGCAGCCTTTCCTACGGCCTGCAGAAAAACCTTGAAATCGTGCGCGCGCTCGTTTCGAGGCCGGAAGTGATCTTGCTCGACGAACCGGCCAGCGGCCTGAACACACAGGATCTTGGCGAGCTTTCCAAGCGTATCGTGGCGATCCGCGACAGAGGGATCAGCGTCGTTCTTATCGAGCACAAAATGGACGTCGTTATGTCCATTTCCGATAAGATCATGGTGTTGAATTTTGGCGAAACCATCGCCTGCGGCACACCGGAGCAGGTTGCGCTCGACCAGGCCGTCATTGAGGCATACCTTGGCAAGGAGGATTGCGACGATGCTTCAGCTTCATAACGTTCACGTAAGTTATTCCAACATCGAGGTGCTCCACGGCATCGATATCCACGTTGATCAGGGTGAAATCGTATCCATTATCGGGGCGAACGGCGCCGGAAAGAGCACCACGCTCAAAGCGATCTCGGGCCTTTTATCCAAGGATAAGGGAAGCTCCATCGTATTCATGGAGGAGGATATCACAAAGCTGAGCGCGGAAAACGTGGTGGCGCACGGCATCTCGCTCGTACCCGAGGGCAGACGCATTTTCCCGGACCTTACGGTGTACGAAAACCTCGAGATGGGCGCATACCTCAGGATGAAAAACAAGGCGGAGTTCCGCGAAAACCTTCAAAGGATGTTTCGCTTCTTCCCAAGGCTTGAGGAGCGCAAAAAGCAGCAGGGCAAAACCCTTTCGGGCGGCGAGCTGCAGATGCTTGCCATCGCCCGGGCGCTTATGGCAAAACCGAAGCTTTTGATGCTCGACGAGCCCTCCACCGGCCTTGCGCCGCTTGTCGTAAAGAACATTTTCGACATTCTCAAAAGCGTGTGTGCCGAAGGCACTACGGTGCTGCTTGTGGAGCAGAACGCCAAAATGGCGCTTGCCGTGTCCGACAGAGGCTATGTGCTCAAAAACGGGCAGATCGTCATGGAGGATACGGGCCGCAACCTCCTTTGCAACGACGAGGTGCGCAAGGCTTACCTTGGCGAAAAGGTATACGGCTGCCAGTAATATACCGCGGCTTTGCCATAAAGCGAACCGCGTAAACAACTAACTTAAGGAGGATCTATTCATGCCCGAACTTAGCTTCAAGGGCCGCGATATTCTAAGCGGCTACCAGTTTACCAACCAGGATCTCAACCTCATTATGAACACCGCCGCGCAGTATGAAAAGCGTGCTAAGGAAGGCGAAGTCATCCGCGATTTGGAAGGTATGGTCGTGGCGACGCTGTTTTTTGAACCCAGCACGCGCACCCGCCTTTCGTTTGAAGCAGCCATCAACCGCACGGGTGCAAAATATATTTCCATGGCGGACGCCCGCGCATCTTCGCAGGCGAAGGGCGAAACGATGGAAGACACCATCCGCACCGTGGACGGTTACGTCGACGTTATCGTCATGCGTCACCCGATGAAAGGTTCGGCCGCGATCGCTGCGGAAATGGCCGTTTCGCCGGTCATTAACGGCGGCGACGGCGCGGGCCAGCACCCCACGCAGGCGCTTCTTGACATATACACCATCCGCAAGGAAAAAGGGCACATCGGCGGGCAGACCGTTACGTTCCTGGGGGATCTCAAGTATGGCCGCACGGTACATTCTTTGGGTTATTTCATGCAGCAGCTCGGCAACAAGATGATTTTTGCCTCCCCCGACACGCTTAAAATGCCCGCGGAGATCACGGAGGATCTCAGGGCGCGCGGTGCCGACATCACCGAAACCGGCGACGTGCGCGCGGCGCTTTCGCAAAGCGACATCGTCTACGTAACGCGCGTACAGCGTGAACGTTTCGAGGATGAGGCGGAATACGAAAAATGCAAGGGCTCCTACATCGTCAACCGCGAGCTTCTCACCTGCGCAAAAAAAGATATCACCATTTTGCACCCCCTGCCGCGCGTGGACGAGATCGCAACGGATGTGGACAGCTACGAGGGCGCCGCGTACTTCCGTCAGGCACACAACGGCATGTATCTGCGCATGGCGCTTTTAGGGCTCGTTACCGGCCGCGCGTAAGTAAAAGCGTACGCCGCCATATCAGTTGTAAAGGACTTTTTGAAATGCTGCAACAAGGCTTTGTCCTCGATAATCAAAAAGTTGCGGAGGATGTTTTCCGTATGCGCCTGCATGCGGAAAACGTCGCCGCGACGGTAACCCCCGGGCAGTTTGTAATGCTCAAATGCTGGGAGGGACACGACCCTTTTCTGATGCGCCCTTTCAGCATCAACAGCGCGGACAGCGCAGAGCAGGAGATCGTACTTTTATATAAGGTCGTAGGGAAGGGCACGCGCATCATGGCGGACCTCAGGCAGGGCGATAAAGTAAACCTGCTCGGGCCGCTCGGCAACGGCTTCCCCCTGAAAGACGGAACAAAGCGGATCGCGCTCATCGGGCGCGGCATCGGCATGGCGCCCTTAAGGCTTCTCGCGGAGCGCGCTTTGGAGCGCGGTATCCTTGTGCATGCCTACCTCTCCGCGTCGTCGCCCGATCAGCTGTACGACAAGGCGATCTACGAAGCGCTCAATATCCCCGTTTCCTGTACGGTGCGACCCGATAAGCTGGTTACCGACCTATTTGCAGAAGACCTTCGTTCCCTGCGGTTTGACGCGGCCTATCTGTGCGGTTCGCGGCGGCTGATGCGTCAAACGGACGCGCTTGCCGATGCGCACGGCTTTGAAGCCTATGTCTCGGTAGAAGAGCGCATGGCCTGCGGCATGGGCGCTTGCAAAAGCTGCGCCTGCAAGCTGCGGGAAGAAAGCGGCGAGAAGAAAAACGGCTATGTCTGCAAAGACGGCCCCGTTTTCGCCATAAAAAGGTTGGTGGCCGAAGATGTATAAAAACGATCTGTCCGTTCACATCGGTTCCCTTTCTATGCGCAACCCCATTATGCCGGCTTCCGGAACCTACGAATTTGACGAAAATAACCCCTACTCCTGCCCTTCGGGCGAACTTGGCGCGGTGGTGATAAAAAGCGTGCATCACAAGGCTCGTTCGGGCAACCCCGTGCCGCGCATCGTAGAACTTCCGGGCGGCATGATCAATTCGGTGGGCATCCCCTCTCCGGGAATGGAGCGTTTTTTGCGCGAGGACGCCAAAAAATACGCACGCGCCGAGGCGCCGGTGGTTTTGAGCATCGCCGCAAGCCATGCCGGCGAGTATGGCGAATCGATTTCCATGCTAAACGGGCATACCGTTTTTTCGGCGCTGGAGTTGAACCTTTCATGCCCAAACGTCGGCACGGGGCTTCCGTTTTCGGCGGATGCCGGCTTACTTAGCGGTATTGTGCGCGAGGCGAAGCAAAAAACAGATCTGCCGGTCTTTGTAAAGCTGTCGCCCAACGTAACGGACATCCTTTCCACCGCGTACGCCGCGCAGGATGCGGGGGCGGACGCGATCGTGGTCGCCAACACCTATCGCGCCATGCTCATCGATATCCGCACGCAAAAACCGGCGCTCGGCAATATTTCCGGGGGAATGTCGGGCCCCGCGATAAAATCCCAAACGATGTATCTGGTTTACCGCGTCTGTTCCGAACTTCATGTGCCCGTGATCGCCTCCGGCGGCGTAAGCTGCTGGGAAGATGCCGTAGAATACATTCTTGCGGGTGCGCATGCGGTGCAGGTGGGATGCAGCAATTTTGTGAACCCGGTGCTGATGAAGGAAATCGTAGAGGGAGTAGATAATTACCTGTCGGAACACGGCTGTACCTCGCTCGCACAGATCAGAGGAAAGGCGCTGCAAGTAAAATAAATTACTTCTGTCCTCCCCCCAGGACATCTCGATCCCCCTAAGGCAGTCGAAGCCCCGGAGCATTCCGGGGCTTCGACTTAAATCAAAGAAGTGCCCTTCGGCACTTCTTTGAGGTTGCATGCTTTATCTAAAATGCTTTGCATTTCCACCCTTCGGGTACTACTGATGTCGCCTGCGGCGACAATTAAGGTTGCGGCGGTAAAGCGTGAAAGGAACGAAAGCCTGCGGCTTTCATCCGTTTCGGCACGCGAGGCCCGTAACGCTCCGGCTTCGCCGGACGCGTACATGCCGCCGAAGCCGGAAGAAAGTCAAAGGGAGCGAAGCCGAAGCGCCGCCTGTGGCGGATAAAGCGAGGCGGAAGCCCTGTAAGCAAAGGAGTATTGCGACCTAAGGAGGAAGACGACTATTGCGAACCGCGTATGTGCCCCCTGACAATCCCGGGGATTCAATCTGCAACGATAGTATTTATCGCTCATTTTTGCAACATTCTTCGTTCATTTTTCCAGATAAAACGCAAATCGTCGGTTGTATACTGTTTTATGGTGAGGGAGTGGAACCTTTTGCCTTCACCGCCATTTCGGATACCCGATGATCAGGAGGGACGAACATCATGAAGACATTTTGGAAAAATTATCGCTCCACCCTTATTCTTTTGGGCGCGGTCATCTTAGGCGCGATCGTAGGCGCAGTCTGGGGGGAAGGCGCCAAGGTGCTCAACCCTTTCGGGACCTTGTTTTTGAATTTGATGCTCGTCATCATCGTACCGCTTATTTTTGTTACCATCTCCCTCGCCATCGCCAAGATGCAGAAGCCGAAAAGGCTCGGGAAGATCATGACCTCCATCGCGGCCGTCATCATCGCCACTTCCCTTGTGGCCGTGCTCGTGGGCGTCGCGGCGACCACGCCCGTCAAGCTCGTGGAGACGGCGGACGGCGAGCGCATCAAGAGCGAGCTTTCGACGGACGCCGCTCAGGAAGAAGCGGAGGATATCACGATCCTCGAACGAACGGTATCCGCCATCACCGTGGGCGACTTCTCGGCGCTTCTCACGCGGTCTAACCTTTTAGCGCTCATCGTGTTTGCCATCCTGTTCGGGCTTGCCGCCAACGCGGCGGGCGAAAAGGCCGTGCCGGTCGTAAATCTTTTGGATTCGCTCAGCGAGGTCATCTTCAAATTCATCAAGTTCACCATGTACTACGCCCCCATCGGTCTTGGGTGTTATATGGCGGCGCTCGTGGGCACCTTTGGCGGGGAAATCGCGCTCGGCTACGCAAAGACGTTCGGGATGTACCTTTTGGTATCGCTTCTGTTCTTCTTCGTCGTCTATTCCCTTTATGCGCTCATCGCGGGCGGCAGGCGCGGCTTTACGGCCTTCTGGAAAAACGTGCTGCCCACCGCCGTGACGGCGCTCGCCACCTGTTCGAGCGCTGCCGCCATCCCCGTGAACATCACCTCCGCCAAGAAGATGGGCGTTTCGGACGATATCGCCGAAACCATTATCCCGCTCGGCACCAATTTGCACAAGGACGGCTCCATCATCGGCTCCGTATTTAAGGTGCTGTTCCTCGCCTATCTTTTCGGCATGGATATGAGCTCGTTTGACAGCATTATAAAAGTGCTTCTCGTTTCCCTCGTGGCTACACTTCTCGTGACGGCCGTGCCCATCGGCGGCGGCACCATTTCCGAGATGATGATCCTCACCATGATGGGCTTCCCCGTGGCGGCGCTGCCCATTTTGACGATCATTGCCACCATCATCGACCCGCCCGCGACCATGCTCAACGCCGTTGGCAACACAAGCTCCTCGCTCCTCGCCGCCCGCATGGTAGACGGAAAAGATTGGATGGGAAAAGAGACGGCGCCTACCGCTTTTATGTAAGGCTAAGTTGAATCCTTGCGGTTTTGGGGGACCTCGTAAGGCGGCATGCCCACATGCCGCAGCGTGTTTCTGCCGTGGTAACGTTACGCGGCGGGATGTAAGCATTCCGCCCTACGTTATCCGCACACTCTTCCCCGTTCTCAAAAAATGCACATAATATTCCTTTACGGGTTTCTTGGTAAGGATATTCAGCGCACGCGCGTACAGAGCTATCTGACGCGCGTGTTTTTGCGCGGCTTCAGAAAGCGGCGTGTTCGGCGCTATATAGTCGGTCTTATAGTCGATAAGCACCCATGCGTCATCCTCCAAAAAACAGCAGTCGATGACGCCCTGCAAAAGGACAGGCTCGCCGCTATTCACGTCCATAAGCTCCGAGGCGGGTATGCGGCAGTTGAACTCGAGCTCGCGCTCGGCCGTCTCCGCCCTTAAAAGCCGCTTCCCGAGCGGGGAGGAAAAAAAGTCCGCGACCTGCGTTGTACTTACGACCGCCGCTTCCTCGCGCGTAAGCACGCCGCGCCGTATGAGCGCGTCGAGTTCCTCCTCTACCGTTTCCGGCGTATGCTCTTTTAAGCTCAGGTGCTCCATCAAAAGATGGGTGGCCGTGCCGCGCTCGGCGGGCGTGGGCTTTTGCGGCTTATAAAAGTCCGGCGCCTCGCGAAGCGCAGACAAGGTTTGCGAAAGTGTGGTAACGCTCACCTTGGAAGGAAGCGTCACGGCGTCCTTATACGCGTATTCCCATGAAAACGGCTTTTCGAGCATGGAAGTATCCGTATTTTGCGCCCTCTTCAAAAACGCGCGGAATGCCCCCTCGTCCACGGCGTTCAACGAGTTTAGGCCGCCGTCGGGCCACGCAAGCGCGATCGAGCAGAACGCCCATCCTTCGATCGTGTTTAGGCCGAGGTTTTTCCGTATCGTGTTGGCGCAAGGGGTATCCATGAGCGCGGCGAGCGTCCAGTCTAAAAACCGCTTTTTGTCTGCTACGTGAAGCGGCGTGAGCGGAACGAGCGCTTTTTCTATTTCCTTTTGCGTATTCTGCACGGCCGCGAGCATAAGTAGCGCGTCGCGTGCGCGGGTCATGCCCACATAGAGCAGGCGCATCTGCTCGGCGGTATCCAAAAATTTGCGGTTTTCGCGCACGGCCTTAAAAAGAAGCGTCTGCGCGCGCACGCCGCGCATGACGGGGCGTATGCCTATGCCGAGTTCCGCATCTAAAATAAGATGGCTGTTCGCGTCGCGTTCGTTGAAGCGCCCGCTCATCCCTGCGAGGATCACGACCGGGAATTCCAGCCCCTTCGCGGCGTGAATGCTCATCACGCGCACCACATCCGCGCCCGCCGTTTGCGCCTCGCCCATGGAATCGGTATTTTTAATCCTGTCCATGAACCTTAAAAAGCCGGAAAGACCGCGCGCACCATTGTTCTCGTAGGCGCGCGCCATGGAAAACAGCGCATCGAGGTTTTTCTTGCGCGTCTGCCCGCCCGGAAGCGCGGCGGAAAAATCGTAATAGCCTGTGTCCTCTAAGAGCCTTCCCAAAAGCTCCTCGAGCCCGCAGAGCGCGGCGTCCTCATGCCAGCGAGCTATCTTTTCAAGGAATGTACGCGATTTTCGTGCGAGCGGCGTATCGTACGCGAGCACATCCGAAAGCGCGTCAAACAAAAGCCCCGTTTTATGCTCCGCGCGGAGCTCTATGAGTTCCAAAGTGGAAAAACCGCCGATAGGGGAACGCAGCACCGCCGCGAGCGGTATATCCTGCCTGCGGTTATCAAGAACGCGCAGAAGGTCCAAAAACACCTGCACCTCCACCGCGTCGAAGTAGCCGCCCTTCAACTGCGCGTAAGCGGGTACGCCGCACGCGCTCAAAGTCTCCACCCACGCCGCCGCAGTCCTTTTGGGCTTTGGATGCAGCACCGCGATATCGCCGTATTTCAGCGCGCGAAGCTCGCCCGTTTTAACGTCCTTCATACGCATAGACGCCATGAGCGCATGAATGCGTCCCGCGGCCACGCGCGCTTCCGCCTCGGCGTCCTCCATATCGGAAAGCTCGTCCGCATCATCTTGTTCAAGCGTCGCGTCTTCCGCATCAAAGTCATCCGCATCGATTTCACCTTCCATAAACAAGGCGGTATCCGGTCTCGATTTTTCCACGAGGCATAGCTCGGCGCTGCCAACCAGATCGTCGCCGCGCCCGTGCAGGAGCGCCGCGCGGCTGCCGTATTCTATCTCCGCGCCCTCCTTGCTCATAACGCGAGAAAACACGGCGTTCACGGTATCCACCACGTTTTTTGCGCTTCGAAAATTGGCGTTGAGGTCCACGAGCGTCCCGCCGCGCTCCGCGCCGTATTCGGCGTACTTTTCGAGAAAAAGCTTGGGGTCCGCAAGGCGGAAGCGGTAGATGCTCTGCTTCACGTCGCCCACAAAGAAGAGGTTGTCCTTCCGGCAGAGCTTCTTTAAGATGCTTTCCTGCACGGCGTTGGAATCCTGATATTCATCCACAAAGATGTAGCGGAATTTCTCGCGGTACTCCGCGGCGATGCTCTCGTTTTCGAGAAGCTTCAGCGTAAGATGCTCGAGGTCGCCGTAATCGACCGCGCGCGCTTCGGCCTTTTTCTCGTCGAGGCGCTTCGAAAACGCGCGGAGGAATTCTATGAGCGTATCGAGCCGCTCGGCGGTATACGCCATACGCTCGGCCTCTTTTTTTACGTCAACGGCGCATTCTGTTAGCTGCTTATTATATACCTTTTTGCACGCGTCACGGGCTGCCTTCGCGGGGTTTTTGATCTCGTCGGGCGTGCCTTTCGTCCATCTGAGCGCAGCAAACTCCACACACGAAAGCGCGGTATGATAGCTTAAAATGTCCTCGCATAAAAGCACGGCACGAAGCGATAAAAGCTCAGAGTCCATCGTGGCCGCCGCCTTTGGGTCCTCATCCGCGGCGAGATCCCTCGCGCGCGAATAACGCCCGATCTCCCTCGCAAGCGCGCGGCGGGAGCTTTTTAAAAGGAGCTTCGCGTGCGGCAGGGAAAGGATATCCTCCTCGGGCGTGCGGTAAAACCCGGCGGCGTTACTGAGCCACGCGAAAGGATCGGGCTTGGCGTACATGAAGGTATGTATTTTTAAAACGGCCTCGCGCATTTCACCTTGCGAGCCGAACATCTCGCAGAGCCGCTTGAAGGCGTCTTCCTCCGTTTCGAGAAATTCCTCCGTCAGCTCGTCGAGCGCGTCCTCGCGCATGAGCGCGATATCCGCGTCGTCAGCTACGCGAAAGTTCGGATCGATGCCCGCCATGTGGAAATGGCGGCGCAAAACCTGCGTGCAAAATGAATGTATGGTGGAAATATTCGCCTGCCCCACGCCCACGGCTGCATGGTAAAGGCGAGCGGCAAGCTCCCCATCCGCTTCCGCCGCGGCCTCCGCCAGGCGCTTTGCGATGCGCTTCTTCATTTCGCCCGCCGCGGCGCGCGTGAAGGTGACCACCAAAAATTCATTTACATCCGCGCCTTCGTAAATGAGCCGCGCGATGCGCTCGGTGAGCACGGCGGTCTTGCCGCTTCCGGCGGCCGCGGCCACGAGAAGATTCCCTTTCCGCTCGATGGCCTCAGTTTGCTCCTTTGTCCATTTTGCCTTTGCCGTCTGAGCCACCTCCCGTCCGCAGCATGAATTCCTCGCGGCTTAACCCCTTGAGGTTTCTAAACGCGCAGCCTTGCAGGCGCACGTCGAACCGGCATACGCTCTTATAATCGCAGTAGGTGCAGGCGCTTAACCCCCCGCTCTTGTAGCGGTAGGGCAGCGGCTCGGCCTGCCCGTCGAGGATAAGCCGGAGCGTATCGCGCGCTTTTTCGCCCGCATAGGAAAGAACCGCATCGATCACAGAATTATCCACCAGGTAAGGGCTTCTTTTTGCGGAAATGACCTCGTAGCCCTCGTCGCTCCCCTTTACCGCCTCCACGATCTCCGGATCGTTGAGCGTGAGTCCCTTGAGGCGGAATTCCTTGAAAAGCTGCTTTTCAAACGCATCCGAAGTTTTGAATTCGTCGCTCAATACGGGCTCCTGGATGTGCAGATAGTAAAACCCGGCTGCCCGCGCGGCGTCCTTTGCGGCGAGCGCCGCCCTGGCATAGAGCGGGAGCTGCAGCTTCAAGCCGTAATAGAGCTCGGAAAAGTCGAACCTTTTATCGCCGCTCTTGTAATCGATCACACGGAAATACGTTTTCCCGCCGCTTTCATACGCGTCGAGCCGGTCGATCTTCCCCGTGATGCGAAACCGCGTTTTATCGTTGAGCTCCACGACGATCGGCGGCAAAGTTGCGTCCTTTAAACCGAACGCAAGCTCCGTGCTCACCACCTTGAATGCGCCGAGGCTCAATTGGCGCGTGGCCGCCCACGCCGTGGCCTTCACCTCGCGCACGAGTTCATTGCAGCGGAGCATCCCGCGCCGCGTGTCGAGGAACACGCCGTTGTTGTGGCTCGCGATGAGCGGCGGAAGAAATTCGTCCACGAGCGCCTCGCAGAGCTCCCGCGTGACTGCGGAAAGGTCTTGATACCTCTCTGTCAGCGCGTCGATATACTTGGAGATCGCCTCGTGCAAAAATACGCCTTCCTCAAGGCTCCTTTCCTTAAACTCCTTGCGTGGCATTATGCGGAGCCCGTATTTGGCAAAGTGTTTGAAGGGGCAGGCGTTGAATTCCTCAAAGCGCGTAGCGCTGCCCGCGGCCTCGTTCCCGTAAAGCGCGAGCGCGAGCTCCCTGCCGAAGGGCTCGGGCGAATTGTTGAAGAAAAGCGCTTCTTCTACGCCCTTTAAACGCTCTTTGAACGTCTCACTTTTATGAAACCACGCGTAAAGCGGCGCAAGCGCGGGGTCAATTGCACCCGTATCCGCATAGTTTCGAAGCATTTGCGTGAGGGAGAGGAACGCGCCCTCGGGCGACACGGGAGAAAACGCCGCGTTGACGTCCGTGCCGACCGTAAGCGTCGGGAAAATCGCCTGCACGCGGTCGACGAGCGCGCACGCGGTCTGCGCGGTACCGTCCACCGTCATGGGATAGGAAATACTGAGCTCCTCGGTGGGTTTCGATACGGCGCTGTATACGTCCGCGAGCGCCACGGCGGCCCTGCCCAAACTCGAATCCCACGGCGTCACGCCGAGATCACCGAGCACACCGAGTTCGCGGTCGTCGATGAGCGCTTCGTCCGGTGAAAGAAGCGGGAACGCGCCCTCGTTGGCGCCGATCACAAAAAGCGCGCGCACACTTCGCGCGCGCGTGCGCCCCACGCTCCCGAACAGCACCTGATCGGCCGTGGCGGGTATGCCCCCCACCGTGGCGGCGTCGAAGCCCTCGCTTAAGATGGCAAGGAAACGATTGTTCGTTAAGACCGTGTCCCCCATCACCGCGTGAAGCTGGCTCAATATCTCCATGATGTGATTGTAGACCTGCGCGTTTTCCGCGGCGAGCTCCAGCCGGTCTTCTTCGCGGAGCTTCTCCGAAAGCTCGGTTTGCTTTTCGAATACGCCTAAGGTCTCCATATATTCGGCGACCGTCTCGGTTTTTAAAGCCGCGGTTTTCCCTTGGCGAAGCCTGTCGCGAAGTACGAGGAGCGGCCCTATAAGCGCAGCGCGGGCGGTTTCGGCCTCCCTTGGCACCTCACTCCGTTTGAACGGCTCCAAAAAGGCCTTTCCGCGTATGCCGCTGGCGATCACGTAATTTTCGAAGATCTCGACCTCGTCCGGCGTGATGCCGCAAAGGCCGGTTTTCGCGAGCTCCGCCATATCCGCGGCGGAAAAATCGAGCGTCGCCGCGCGCAGTGCGTAAACGAGGAGGCGAGGCGCAGGATAGCCCGAAAGCGGGTGCTTATAATCGGTAAAAAACGGTATGCCCCGCGCGTGAAGGACACGGCTCACGATAGGTAGATACGCCCCCATATCCGTGCACACCACCGCCATATCGCGGTAGCGTATGCCCCGCCTTGCGGCGAACGAGATACGGTCGGCAAGCGCATGCGCCTCCGCCGTGCGGTCGCTCGCGGCAAACAGGGATATCCCCTCGGGTTCGCCGCCGTACGCCGCAAACGGGTAGGCAAAACCCTCTTTTTCGAGATGACGCAAAGCGGGAAGCACGGCACGCTCGGCTTCGCCTTCTATCGGCAGCCTGATAAGCTTTGGCGTAAGCGAAAGCGCTTTGGCTTCTTCAAAAAGGCGCGTATAGGCCCTTCGCTCGACTTTAAATACGACCTCGTCGCGGCAGCGCGGCGAAAAATCCGCGCGGAAGGAAACGGAAACGCTTTTCGCGTGCCGCATGAGCGCCGCTATGATGCGGTAGATCTGCTCGGTCAATAAATCGAACCCGTCGATGAACACATGACGGTCCGTTATAAACGATTCCGGCAGAAGCCGTAGAAGCGCGTTGAGCGCATCCTCCGAATCGAGATAGCGGCCCGAAAGATATGCCTCCGTATGGTCGTAAAGGAGCCCCAGGTCAAGGAGCTTTCTTTTTAAAAGCATGTCCTCGGGGAGCTTTTCGGCGGCCGAAAGAAGCGCATCGGGCGCTATCTCGAAGCGCTTGAACATGGAAAAAAGGGAAGCCGCGATTTCTGAAAATCCGGGCCGCTCCGCCACGCCGGAAAACGCAACGAGCTTTTTCTCGCACTCGCTCACGGATTTTTTGATCACCATGCGCATGCCCTCGGGGGAGAGAAAAACATTTCGCTCACCGCTTTTTTTGAGCACACGCCGCGCGAGCGTGGTAAACGAAAAGACCGAAACGTTGTAGAGCCCGCCGGAAAACGCCTCCGTAAGCTCGCGTTCGGTCTCAAAGGTGAATTGCTCGGGCACGATCACCAGCACGCGCTCCTTTTTATCAAGGAGCTCCCGCATCCTTTCGCGCAAGTACCGGCTCTTGCCCGCTCCCGCGCGCCCGGCGACGAAGGTGATGCGTTCCATTAAAATTTCTCCCTGTGCAGCACGGAATAGTACATGCCGTTTTCGCGGCGCACGCTTTCAAAAAGCGCCATGCCCGATACCGTGAGTACGGCGTTCGGGGAGATCGCCTCGAGCTTTTCCTCCGAGCCCGGCGGATATTTCACCGCACGGCCAAGGGTGATATGCGGCGTGAAACGCTTGCGCTCACAGGAAAAGCCTCCGTCGAGCAGCGCGCTTATGAGCGATTCGTGCAGCACACCGAGCTCGTCGAGCCCGCCCCCAAGCCCCACATAGGCGATATGCCCGTCGGCGCGGGAAAAGCAGCCGTATTTTAAGAGGTGCAGCGCGAACGGGCGTATGCCGCGCACGGCGCTTTTCATGGCGTTTGTGATGCCGTAGGCGTCGTTTTGCTCGCCCAAAAAATTGAGCGTGATATGGAAATTCTCCTCCGGCACAAAGCGGCCGGTCGCTCCCGTCGCCTTCAGCTCGTTTTCCACGCGCAAAAGCTCCGCCTTGAACGATTTGGGGAGTTCGATGCCGATGAACAGCCTCACTCAACTTCCTCTTTCACCGCTTTGAAGATCTCCAAATAGCGCTTCGCGCGGTTTAGGATGCGCGAAGAATCCCCCGCCTCCACGGCGTCCCTTTCGAAGATGCCCGAGCTTACGCCAAACACCAGCGCACCCGCCCTATAAAGCGGCACGAGATTTTCTTCCGTAATATTGCCCACCGCCGCGAGCGGGATATGCTTATAAGGCTCTTTCACAGCGCGGAAGTATTCGGCCCCCGCAAGCCCTGCGGGAAACAGTTTTATGAGGTCCGCGCCGCTCTTATATGCAAGAACGATCTCGGTGGGCGTGAGCGCTCCGGGAACGCTTATAAGCCCCGCTTCCTTAGTAGCAGCGATGATCTCCAAATCGCAGTTGGGCGACACGATGTAGCGCGCGCCCGCATTTTGCGCGCGGGAAAGCTGCTCTAAAGTAAGCACCGTGCCCGCGCCGATGACAAGCTCTTTTTCGTAGCGGCGCGAAAGAGAGGAAAGCGCCCGTTCGGTCTTTTCCGGGCTGCCCGCAGAATCAAACGTGACCTCCATAAATTTGACGCCCGCCTCCACAAGCGCGTCGGCACAGAGAAAAAGCCTGTCGTCCGGGATAGCGCGGCAGATGGCAAGTATGCCCGTATCAAAAAGGATGCCGAGTGCGTTTACGTTAGCCATAGTATCTCCTTTGTAAGCAGTGGATGAAGATATTGTACCATAAATGAAGGCGGTTGGGAGCGGGACGTTGCATGAAAAAAGCGAGATAAGATCATCCCGCTCATAGGTAATTCGATCCTTTTGGAAAACACGCGGGCGGATAGTATCCGCCCTTACAGGCACAACGTCTTCTCGCATGTATGCGCACCTTTGCGGAACGGTCAAGACCGCTCCGCGGGGGTCCGGGGGCCAAGCCCCCGAATTCCGGGGATTATCAAGGGACCACGCCCCTTGACTTATTCCGGCTTCGGCGACCTGCGCACGTCCGGCAAAGCCGGAACCCTACGGGCCGAGGCCTGCGGCCTCGCGCGCCGAAACGGATGAAAGGCGCAACCTTTCATTCCTATCACATCCGCCGCCCGCAACCTTAATACGTCGCCGAAGGCGACATCAGTAGTACCCGAAGGGTGGGAGCGCCCAGCGCGACAGGCGGATGTGCAAAGCTCCCGTTCCCCTTCGCGGAAATGGCGGAACGACATTTTCGCGACCCCGTCAGGAGTTTTTCATCATGACGGTCTCGATCACTTCGCTCACGTCCTCGCACGCGTCGCAGCAACGCTCCAAACATTCGTACATTTCCGTCCACGCGAGCACGGCGATGGGGTTTTGCTCATTGAGGTAAAGGCGGTGGATGGAATCGCGGTGCAGCCTGTCGCCCGCTTCTTCAAGCTCGTTCACCTTGATGATGTAATCGCGGATGAGTCTGGACTTGCGGAAATCGTGGAATTCCGTAAGCGAAAGGCGCGTCGCCTCGCAGCATTGGTCGATGACGAGCGCAAACTCCACGGCGTCGGGCCGCACGGAGGCGATGTTGAACATGTACGCCTTTCTTAAGACCTCCTCGATGGAGTCCGTGATATCGTCGATCTTTTGGAGCATAAGGAGTATGTCCTCGCGCTCGATGGGGGTAATGAACTCGGCTACGAGCTTTGCCATGAGGTCGTGCTTTTGCATGTCCGCGTTGTGCTCGATTCCGTGCATGGCCTCGAGCCGCTCGTGAAGCTTATCGGGGTCGAAATCCCCGAGCGTTTCGTTCAAATACGCGGAGGCGTCGCATGCAAAGTGCATCAGATTCTCGATCTCCGCAAAGTAATCCACCTTTTTCGCCATAAAGAAAATTCCTCCTAACAAAATGAAAGCCGTTCCCCGCGTTTAGAAAATAGCGAGGAACAGCTTGACCATCAAATATGCGATCAAAGCGCAGCCCGGGAAGGTCAATACCCACGCAAGCACCATTTCTTTCACTACACCCCAGTTTACCGAGGAAAGCCGCTTGGACGCGCCCACGCCCATGATAGCGGTGGTTTTGGTGTGCGTAGTGCTTACGGGTATGCCCGTAAGGGAACTTAGAAGAAGGCAGCCCGCCGCGGCCGCATCGGCCGAAAACCCCTGATATTTGGAAAGCTTCACCATATCCATACCCACGGACTTGATGATGCGATATCCCCCTATGGAGGTGCCGAGCGCCATAACGAGCGAGCAGATCACCATGAGCCATATGGGGATTTGGAAATCGGTCATACCTGCGTTGCCGGTGGCGAGAAACGTGCCCAAAAGGAATACGCCGATGAATTTTTGCCCGTCCTGCGCGCCGTGCATGAACGCCATGGCTCCCGCGCCGAATATTTGCGCGCCCTTGAAAAATCCCTCCGTCTTGCGTCTGTCCACGCGGCGGAAGATGAATTCCGTAAGCCTCGTGGTCAAAAAACCCATGACAAAGCCTAGGAACGTAGAGAGCAGCAGGCCGTAAACAACCTTGACCCATTCCGAGCCGTTGATGCCCGATATGCCTCCCTGCAGCGCGATCGCCGCGCCCGACAGGCCGGCGATAAGCGCGTGGCTCTCGCTTGTGGGAATGCCGAACTTCCATGCGGCAGTCGCCCATGTGACGATGGCGAACATGGCCGCACAAAGCGCGACGTTCGCGTCCGTGGCGTTGCCGTTGAAGTTGACCATGTTGTAGATGGTCATGGCGACGGTCTTATTGACGAAGGTCATCAAGAGCACGCCGAGGAAGTTCAATACCGCCGCCATGGCAATGGCCGCGCGCGGCGACATAGAGCGGGTGGATACGCAGGTCGCGATGGCGTTCGGAGCGTCCGTCCAGCCGTTTACCATAATGACGCCAAGCGTCAAAAGCACCGTGAGAAGCAGCGCCGGATTGCGCCCTATCTCCGCGAGAAACTCCCCGAGCGGCACGACGCCTTCGGAAAACAGCATGAACTATACCTCGTTTCTTGTTTAACCTGTCGGATATCGCAATACGCTTACGCGAAAATATCCCTATTAATCTATACACTAAATTCTCCGCGCGCGCAAGGCTTGGTAAAAACTTTGTCAAAACTTCGTAAAATCCATGTCGAAGCCTCCTCGGATATATTTCTGCCCAGCCCTCCCGCAACGCCTCGGGAAATGATATAATACTAACGTTATGTGCTCTCTAATCCAAGTTGAAACATTCAAAGCAAGGAGAAAACGCATATGGATATGTTTGAAGCGCTGTCCTCCCTTACGGCCGCGGCGGGCGTAACGGGCAGCGAGCGCGGCGTTGCGGACGTTGTGAGCCGATATTTTAGCGCCTATACGAAAAACGTTAAGCGCGACAGACTCGGCAACGTGTTCGCCACCGTCGGCGAAGGAAAGCCCGTTGTGCTCATCATGGCGCATATGGACGAGATCGGTATGGTCGTGACCAACATCGAGGAAAACGGCATGCTTAGGCTTCAATCCGTCGCCGGCGTGGATCCGCGCGTGCTGCCCGGCTCCGAGGTAATTGTGTACGGCAAAGAACCCGTAAAAGGCATCGTCGGAGCTATCCCCCCGCATCTCCTGAATGCCAAAGACCGCGAGGCCGCTTATAAAATGGAAGACCTTGCCTGCGACCTCGGGATGTCCTATGAAAAAGTCTGCGAGCTTGTGAACGTGGGCAACGCCGTGACATTCGCGCCCCAACCCCCTATAAAGCTTAAAAACGACCGCGCCGCCGGCAAGACCTTCGACGACCGCGCGCTTGTCGTGACCATGATCGAGGCGCTCGACATGTTAAAAAACCGCAAGCTCAACTGCACGGCGGTGTTTTGCGCCTCGGTGCAGGAGGAGCGCGGCAGCTTCGGCTCCAAAACAGGCACTTTCAAAATAAACCCCAACATCGGCGTCGCCATGGACGTGACCCACGCGCCCACCCCGGGCGTTGAGCCCATGAACGTCTGCGAAATGGATAAGATCGCCATCGCGAAAGGCTCCAACATACATCCCAATATCTATAAGCGTCTGACCGACGCCGCGACCGAGTGCGGTATAGATTGGGAAGTCGATATATGTATGGGCCATACCGGCACCGACGCGTGGGAGATGCAGGTCGAACGCGGCGGTATCCCCACGGGGCTTTTGAGCGTACCCGTGCGCTATATGCACACGACCGTGGAGACCTTGAGCCTCGATACCCTTCGCAACTGCTCCAAACTGCTCGTCGAATTTTTGATGGGCATCGGTGAGGATTGGGAGGAAACGCTATGCTTCAAAGACTAGAAAAGCTCTGCAACCTGAGCGGCGTGAGCGGCGACGAGGGCCGCGTCCGCGCCTATATCAAAGCGGCCGTAAAACCCTATGCGAGCGATATCCGCACCGACGCCATGGGCAACCTTTACGTGCATAAGCCCGGCAAGGGCAGGCGCGTCATGGCCTGCGCCCATATGGACGAGGTCGGCATGATGGTGCGCGGCATCCGCGACGACGGCCTCCTCGCCTATGCGCAGACCGGTCTCGACGCGCGCGTGGTGGTAAGCAAGCGCGTGCTCATAGGTACCGACGCCATCCCGGGCGTGATCGGCTCGAAGGCCATCCACCTCCAGACGCCCGAAGAATTTAAGGCCGCCCTCAAGCACAAGGATCTATATATCGACATCGGCGCAAAGGACAAGGCGGACGCGGAAAAATACGTAAAGCTCGGCGATTACGTGAGCTTCCCATCCAACTTTTCCCTCTTCGGCGACGGGCTCGTGAAATCCAAAGCGCTTGACGACCGCTGCGGCTGCGCCATTCTGATCGAACTCTTAAAAAACGATTACGACTGCGATTTCACCGCGGTCTTTACCGTGCAGGAGGAGGTCGGCCTTCGCGGCGCGCACGTCGCGGCCTACAACGCCGAGCCCGAGCTTGCTCTCATCCTCGAGGGCACCACCGCCAACGACATGCCTAAGACCGAGGGCCACGAGTACGTGACCATGGTGGGCGCGGGCCCCGCCATCTCCGTGATGGACGGCGGCACCATGGTGCTCCCGCGCATGTTCAAGGCGCTGCGCGCCACCGCCAAAAAGGAAAACATCCCCTTCCAGCTCCGCAAGGGCACGCGCGGCGGCACCGATGCGGGCGCGATCCACAGGTCCCTTTCGGGCGTCGTCTGCGGCGGCATATCCGTTGCCTGCCGCTACATCCACTCCCCCGCGAGCGTCGCCTCCGTGAGCGACTTTGAAAACGCCTATAAACTTGCGCACAGCTTTTTGAAAAACAGAACGTTTGAGGAGGTTCTTAAAAATGTTTAAGGACATGATTAAAACCATCGTGGAAGCCTACGGACCTTCCGGACGCGAACGCGCGGCAGGCGAGGTCATCAAGTCCTTCGTCGCCCCCCATGCCGACAAGGTGTATTACGACGCACTGGGCAACCTGATCGCCTACAAAAAGGGAACATCCGGCAGGAAGATCATGCTTGCCACCCACATGGACCAGATCGGCCTCATCGTGACCCACATCGACGACAAGGGCTTCCTGCGCGTCTCCAACGTGGGCGGCGTGAGCCCCACGGTCAGCATCGCCCGCGAGGTGATGTTTGAAAACGGCACGCGCGGCGTCACCTATTTCGAAACCGAGAAAAAGGCCATAGGCGAAGCGGGTATGTCCGAGCTTTTCATCGACATCGGCGCAGCCTCCAAAGAAGAAGCCGAGGCGAAGGTGGAGATCGGCGACGTCGCCGTCTACGCGCCCCACTTCTTTGAGATGGGCCGTTTTATCGCCTGCGGCGCGCTCGACGACAGGCTTTGCTGCGCCATCGCCGCCGAGGCCTTTAACACCGTGAAGACCACGCACGATGTGTACGCCGTGTTCACCGTGCAGGAAGAGGTCGGCTGCCGTGGCGCAGGCCCCGCCGCCTATGCCATCGAGCCCGATCTCGCCATCGCCCTCGACGTGACCCGCACCGGCGATACCCCCAAGTGCTCTCTGATGAGCGTAACGGCCGGCAAAGGCCCCACCATCAAGGTGATGGATTCCTCCGTGATCGTGCCCGTCAGCGTGCGCGAGTTCCTGAAAAAATGCGCCGAGGAAAATAAAATTCCCTACCAGTACGAAGTTCTCCGCGCTGGCGGTACCGACACCTCCACCATCCAGCGCTCCAAAGACGGCGTACTCGCAGGCTGCATCTCCGTCGGCACCCGCTATATCCATTCCCCCGCCGAGGTCGCCAGCATGGACGACACGGAAAACGCCGTGAAGCTTTTGAAAGCGGCGCTTAAGCAGAAGGTACTGCCGCAGGCGTAGGGGATACGCTTCTTTTCTTGAAAGAAAGGAAGCAAAAGAACTTTATGGTTAAAATTTATTAAGCCCGATTCTTGCGCGAAAAGGCGCCCAAACAGCGGGCGCCTTTTACAGCCGAAGGGGATTCTTCATTCCGCTTCGCTCCATTCAGAATGACAGGTAGAAAATCATTCCCCACCTTTTCGAACCATTCGTAGGAACGAATAGTCAACGCGGCCGTCCGGAATGGCGGCCTTACAACGGTACCGTTACATCGTAAGAGCCCCGTGCTCCCCAAGCACCACGCAGTGGCCGTTTTAAGAGGGATAAGGGTTACAACCCGCTTGCCGCGCACCGGGACGATTACGACGGCAAAAGCAGCAGGATCGAGCGAATGTCGATCCTGCCTTTTCATACCGTATTCAGATGCATAACCGCTCCCTACTCCTCCAGCGTCGGTATGTCGCCGACGCCGTTTAGGATAAGGCGCGGGCGGTAGGGGTAATTCCCCACGTCCTCGGGTTTGGTCACGCCCGAAAGCACCAAGATGGGGTCGAGGCCGCTTTCGATGCCCGCGATGATATCCGTATCCATGCGGTCGCCGATCATGCAGGCTTCCTCGGAATGCACGTCGAGCATTCGAAGCCCCGTGCGCATCATGAGGGGATTGGGCTTGCCCACGAAATATGCGGTCTTCCCCGTCGTCACCTCGATGGGCGCGACGAGCGCGCGGCACGCGGGGATGATGCCATGCTCGCTCGGCCCCGTTAGGTCCGTGTTGGTGCCGATGAGCTTCGAGCCATTCAATACATGGTGGATGGCGCGGCAGATGGCGTTGTAGTTGTAATTGTCCGTTTCGCCTACGATCACATAATCGGGGTCCACGTCGTTGATGGTGATGCCCGCATCATACAAAGCGTTGTGAAGACCCGGTTCGCCTATCACATAGGCGCTGGCCCCGGGGGACTGGCGGCTTATAAACTTCGCCGTCGCAAGCGCGCTCGTGTAGAAATGGCTTTCGTCCACCTCGAGCCCCATCCGGTATAGCTTCAGTTGCAGCTCTTTGGGCGATTTGCCGCTGGCGTTTGTCAAAAACAGAAATTTCTTGTTTTCGCTGTACAGCCAATCCACAAACTCCTTGACGCCGGGCAGGATACGGTTGCCGTGATAGATCACGCCGTCCATATCGATGATGAATCCCTTTTTCGTTCTGAGCCTGTCCATAGTTTTCCTTTCTTTTTTCTCTCTCTCATATTCTTACAACCTCATTTTAACAGAATGCGCCTGAAAGCGCACCTTGTTTCTTATCGGCCGGCTTTCCCACATAAAAACCGTGCCGTTTGACGATGGAAACGTCAAACGGCACGGTTTTCAACTTTATAAGCCGAAGCGGGCGTCGCCCGCGAATAAGAATATTTTACCTTTCTGAAGGTTCCTTGCAGCCCTCCGAAAACTCATGGGAGCAAACGGCTTCTTCAAACAGGATGTCCTGCTCGAGGCCGATCTCGCGCTCAGTAGCTTCTGTTTCTTTCTTCTCGCACATCGCTCGTTCCTCCTTGCTTTTGATAAGCTTATTGTACCGTATCTTCAGAAGGAGAAATACACCATCTTTGGAAACCCCTTGTGAACAAATTGCGACAGGTTCCTGATCTCGCCATTGATTAAAGGCGCAAAAACAGTCTGGGGAATGAAAAAGCGAATCAAAAGATACATATCTTGTGTAAATCATATTGACAGAAAAAGACGAAAGAAGTATTATGTGTTATGACATATAGACGACTTGATGACCTGACAACACTTCCAGAGGTAAAATATGCAACCAATTGTTGAGCTTAAAGGCATTGTGAAACAGTTTCCCGGCGTGCTTGCTAACGATCATGTAAATTTTGCCCTGTACGCGGGTGAGACCCATGCACTGGTAGGGGAAAATGGCGCGGGGAAAAGCACCCTCATGAAGATTCTCTACGGTCAATATACGCCGGATGAAGGAGAAATCCTAATCGACGGAGTACCGTGCCGTTACAATGTTACGGGCGCGCGGCACCATGGTATCGGCATGGTCTACCAAAACTTCATGCAAATTCCAGAAATGTGTATCTTGGAGAATATTATTCTCGGTAACGCACCGGTCAGGCATGGCATGATTAACTATGCCGCAGCAGAAAAAAAAGTGGGCGACTATCTGAAACGTTTTAAGATGCGCACTACGCCGAATGCCCCTCTAAAAAGTTTATCCGTCGGCGAGCGCCAAAAAATTGAGATCATCAAAGCCCTTTATTTCGATGCACGTATCCTGATTCTCGATGAACCTACTGCCGTTTTGACCCCGCAGGAATCATATGAATTGTTTCAAATTATCAATTCACTTAAATCGGAGGGGCGATCTATCATCTTTATCTCGCATAAGCTGCGCGAGGTTATCACGGTAGGTGATCGCATCACGGTCATGCGAAAGGGCATGGTTGTCCAAGCGGATTGGATGCGCGGCGACGCGACCGAGGTAGATATCGCACGGGCGATGATCGGCAAGAAGGACGTGCAGCTCATCCAAAATCAGCGCGAGGAAGCGCTTGGCAGCATCGTGCTTGAAACGAAGCAACTGTGGTTCTTTGATGAATTGGGTATACCTAAGCTGCGCGATCTTTCCCTACACATTCGAGGCGGAGAAATTTTAGGCATCGGCGGCGTGGAGGGCAACGGGCAGGATGAGTTGATCCATACACTGATTGGCATCCTTAAGCCGTCTGCCGGCAAAATTGAGATCGACGGGGAGGACCTCACCGATGCAACGGTAGCACAGCGACGTGCGGCGGGACTGGGGTTTATCTCTGACGATCGAATGACGGAAGGGCTGGTACTGAATGGCACGATCGAGGAAAACGTGATTGCAGGCAACGAGTATAACCCGATTTTCTCGAAGGGACCGCTGCTGCGCAAAAAAGAGATAACGCGCCATTGCGAGAATTTGATCGACGAATACGGCATCAAAGGGCTTACCTCCGGCAAGCAGGTAAAAATGCTCTCCGGCGGAAACATGCAAAAGATTATCCTTGCGCGAGAGATTAGCCGAAAGCCCAAGGTGCTGATTGCCGCGCAGCCTACAAGAGGCTTGGATATCGGCGCCATCAATTTTGTCCGGGAACTTTTGTTAGCGCAGCGGAAAGAAGGAACGGCTGTCATTTTGGTTTCCGCAGATCTTGAGGAACTGATGTCGCTGAGTGATCGGATTATCATTCTTTATGAAGGCTCGGTTTCCGGCGAAATTTCCGATGTCACCAATGTAACGGAGGAGAAGATCGGCTTACTGATGGGGGGTGCGAGTGATCATGCATAATACGGTAGATGTGAAACGGAGTAGGAAAGCCTTTTGGACAGGCCTTCTCATGAAGTTGGGAAATCCGATTTTAGCGATCATTATCGCGTTCATCATGGGTGGATTGATGGTTTTGATTTCGGGCGACAGCCCCTTCCAAACCTATGCCGCGCTTTTAAAGGGTGCGTTCGGCAATTGGACGGCGATCCAAAATACCATTCGCTACACGATCCCTATCGTTTTACTCGCTTATTCTTTTTCCCTATGTAGCCAGTGCGGCTATTTTAACATCAGCCAAGAAAGCCAAATATACAGTGCGGCGCTTGCCATGGTGATGGTTTCCGAGTTGACTCACGGACTGCCATCTTGGGCGAGGCTTGTGCTAATCATGATTGCAGCCTGCATCGCGGCTGCAATCGCTTGCGTGGTTCCGGCACTTGCAAAATTCAAATTGGGCGTCAGCGAAGTGGTGGTGGGCGTTATGCTCAATTATCTTATGGCATACCTTACCAAGCACATGATTGCCTTCTCCTTCATCGCACAACCGGGCTCCTCTTCTATTATGTCCCTTCCAATCCCCGAATTTATCGGCGCGGGCACAATTACACTATGCGCAGTCGTCATCGTCATACTCTATCAATTCGTGCTCAAAAAGACGATTCCCGGCTATCGTCTGCTTATCGTCGGCCAAAATCAGAAGTTTGCAACGGCAAGCGGGCTGCCTTCCATGCGGGTGCTCTTGTCATCCGCGGTAGTAGGCGGCATCCTTGCCGGTATTTGTGCAATCGGCGAAATGATGGGCTATTATCACATTATTTATAGCGATTTTGCGAATGGGATCGGATTTAATGGGATGACGGCAGCGCTGCTTGGCGGGCATAATGCGATTGGCATGCTTGCCGGAGCACTGCTGCTCGGAGCGCTTAAAAGCGGATCTGTGATGCTGACGATTATTACGGATGTACCCTCCGAGCTCGTGGATTGTGTTCAGGGTTTTGTGATGTTCTTTGCGACCATCAGCCTTTTTCACGCAGGCGGATGGCCGCGCAAAAAGGTCATAAAAAAAGCAGCAGTGATCGAGGGCAGATAGATGGATATTATTTCACTTTTGACGGTTGCGTTACGTCATGCGGGCCCGATTATTTTGGTGGCTATGGGAGGATTGTTGGCTGCAAAAGTCAACGTATTCAACCTCGCTTTGGAAGGGTTCATGCTGATTGGCTCGTTTGCCGCCGTGGTAGGTGCGTATTATTCCAACAATATTTGGATCGGCGTTTTGAGCGGCGTTGCCGCCAGTACCCTGCTGATTGCTATTTATGCGGTGTTCATCATAGAGCTCAAGGTGCAGCCCGTCATCTGCGCAATCTCCATCATCACGCTAGCCAGTGGTTTGACACGATATCTACTCAACCCGATCTTTGGCGTGAGCGGTCGATATGTGCTCTCCCCTTCCCTTGCAATGCCAACGGCGGAGGTAGCGTGGTTCAAAAGCATCCCCTTTCTTGGGCCAATCCTAAGCGGCCATTCCGTGATCGTTTATTTCGCACTGGTGCTGCCGTTCCTCCTCTACTTTCTAATCTATAAAACAAACCTTGGGCTAAACCTTCGCGCTGTCGGCCTCAACGAAGAGGCCGCCGTATCGGCCGGTATAAACGTCCACAGAACCCAATATCTTGCGCTGCTTGCCAATGGCATTCTATGCGGGCTGGGCGGTGCGGAACTGGCGATGTCCGTTTATATGTTCAACGTAGGTATGACCAACGGGCGCGGCTATACAGCCCTTGCAGCTATCACATTGGCTGACAACCATCCGTTAATCACCTTGGCGGCCTGCCTACTGTTCGGTTTCGCCGAGTCGTTGGTCGTTTCCCTGTCCGGCACCGGGCTTTCCTCCTATCTTTTGGGCATGCTGCCTTATCTGTTGGCTCTAGTGGCAGCCATGCTCCCCCAGATGATAAAGCTGTGCAACAACTTCATAAAGCGAAAAGGGGCGGAAAAACGCATGATCGCTGATTATTACCGGCAAAGAAAAATTTAACCGGCTCGGCCGGTCATAAAAATACAACGAAAAGGAAGGAAAAGCAATGAAAACAAGTTTTCAAAAGACCCTATGCCTATTTTTGACCATCATCATGCTAATAGCTATGTTTGCGGGCTGCAGCGGGAATGATGATCAGGGCAATGCGTCGCCTGCCAGTGAAAAGACCCGGATCGCCTTTGTTTCCTATCAGGCGTTCGATTCCTCCGAGTGGCTGCAAAATCTGACGGTAGGGCTTACGGCGTACGAAACGGAGAACCAAAACGTTGAGATCAAGTGCATCGAGGCGCTATCCGTGGATCAATATGAGCCGAAAGTGCGTGCCTGCTGCGAGGAAGGGTATGATGTCGTCATCACCACGTATTCGGATATGGCGGATGCAACCATCGCTGTGGCGAAGGACTATCCCGATATCAAGTTTGGCATTCTGCAGGGCGAGATGGAGGACATCGCCGATTATGCCAACATCGCGGACTTCCATCTTAACCGTACCGAAACCGCCTTCGTGCAGGGCTGCGCTGCAGCGCTGATGACCAAAACCGGCAAGGTCGGCTTTGTAGGCGGCTCTGACAGCGGCGGCATCAATGAGATACTGGCCGGCTATCAGCAAGGTATTGCCTATATCAACAATGGTACCGAAGACGTTGTAGCATACTGCAACTCCTTTACGGATCCGACCATCGGCAAGGAATATGCGTTGCAGCTGATTGCAGACGGCTGTGACGTGATCTTCGGAGCCGCCGGAGGTTCCGGCACCGGTTGCGCACAAGCCGCGCAGGAAAATGATGTTATGTATGCTGCTTGCGACGTTCACTATCCGGACGCTGCACCCACGGCCGAGATTGGCAGTGCATTGAACTATTTTGAAAAAATGGTCATTGCCTTTATCAACGATACGTTGAACGGCGGCTATCAGGGTGGTACCAGCAAGGAATACGGCATCGCACAAGGTGCAGCGGGTTACGAGTTTGCAACCAACGGCTTGGCTCCGCAGGATATTCAGGATCAGGTGATGGCAATCTCCGACAAGGTTGCTGCGGGTGAAATAGAGATCGATACCAAGCCGCTTCATAAATAACTAAAAATAATAAGTGGAGATGCGCAAATGTATCCCAAAAGGAGTAAGCGGCGGTGCATTTGCACATCTCCAGAAATAGGAGCAATATACAAATGGCGTATGACTTACACGATCGAATTTTAGGCAGTCTGGTCACAGCCGGCATGGGTGATGGGGTCGGCGTGCCTTCCGAAGCCATGAGCAGAGCGGAAATCCTGGAAGAGTTCGGCAAACCCATCGATAAGTTTCTGGAGCCGGGCGACAACCCCTATGGACTTGGAAATGTAATCGGTGAGGTAACGGACGACACCTCTCAGATGTATGAGATGGCCAAGGCGGTGATCGCTACAAAGGGAGAGCTTACCGTTAAGGCGGCCGCGGACGCGCTGGTAAACTGGACGAAATGTTATCCGAAATATTATCCACGCAACGCCGGGCCTACCATGCGCTTTTGGGTGGAGGATTATATGCGCGGCGGCGATCCGCTTGAGCTTGCACGCGTCGGCAAGGTCTACGGCCGCGGAATCTCCAACGGTTGTGCTATGCGTGTCGCTTCGGCCGGTCTTTGCAACCCAGGGGATCTTGATGGCGCTATCCGTACGGCAGTCACGATGACAAGTGTTTCCCACGGTACGCAGCACGCCTATTCGGGTGCTTGCGCCATTGCCTGCGCCATTGCGGAAGCAATGACAGAGCACTCGGACGTGTCCTCCGTTTTGAAAGCAGCGATATATGGCACTAAGGAAGGCGAGAAGATTGGCCTGGAAAAAGCAAGAAGCGCATATGGCCCGCGTGTATTGCCCAAGCTGATGCAGGCAATAGATTGCATTTACCGTGCGGATAACGCCGATGAGGCCTCCCGGCTAATTGAAGAAAACGTCGGTTGCACGGGGGATATTCAGCCAACCATCGGCGTAACGCTCGGCCTGTTTGCCGCCAACGACGGCGATCCCATTAAAACCATTCTAGCCGCGGCCAACATTGGTGGGGACACGGATACTTTCGCATGTATAGCCGGTATGGTAGCGGGGGCGTATAGAGGGTTCCACACTCTCCCACAGGATTGGTATGCAATTTTTAAGGCAGCGAATCCGATGCTCGATTTTGAATGGGCGGCTGAGGAGTTGACCAAGATTGCTAAAATAAAAATGCAGCGGCATGCTTGAGTAAAAGCTGGAGTAACAAATGGATTACGACGTTTTGTTTTTGACCGCTCCTACCGTTGATGTGATTATTGAAATGGAAGGATGCTTCCCAATACAGGGGGGATGTACCCGTCGCGTACTAAAAACCTACCCTGAGCCCGGTGGGCCAGGTAATATATTGATCGTGTTCAACCGAATGGGCGGGAACATCTTGCCCGTTGGACCGATCGGTGAGGATTACTACGGAAAATACCTGTTGGATGCATATCATGCCGAGCATATTGAAACCGGACAGCTTTACGTTACGCAAGGCTATAGTACGCCGGTGGCAAACTGCATCATCGACAAAACAGGCGTTCATTCTTTTATTAGCACGCTTGGGTCCTGCGTATTTGCAAAAGATGAAGATGTAGTCGCGTTAACGGACCGCTGTAGGGGCCTTTGCCTGAGCGGATATAACTTAGCCAACGACACGCGTGCGTTCCGCTATCTCTCCATGGAGCTTTTGCACCGTGCGCATGCTTTAAAGCGGGAGGTGTTTTTCGATCCCGGACCTTTGATAGGCGAAATCGATCCTGCCATATTTTCCGAGGTCTTGCGCAAATCCACCGTGATAGCTCTCAATGACGAGGAAGCAAGGATCGCAACCGGTTGTACGGATCCGGTTGATGCAGCGTCCACGCTGATCCGGCAAACAGACGCCCTTATATTGGTCAAGGCCGGAGCTCGCGGTTGCTATGCTGCTTCCTCCCGACGCATTGGAGGGTGGTTTCCGGCATTTCAGGTACCACTCGTAGACACCACGGGCGCGGGAGATTCTTTTCTGGGCGCATTTATGTACGCGTGGATGAAAAGATGGAGCATAGAGGCTTGCGTGACCTTCGGCAACGCAGCCGGAGCCGTTAAAACCTCTAAATTTGGGACGGGCACACAGGTGCCTACTCTGGGCGAAATGGTTGAAATCCTTGAAAAAAACGGATATACTATTGCCAATATATGTAAAGAAACCGAGAGATTTGCGTAGTTGGATTTCTTCAAGTGGATTGTTAAATTGTCAGGAGTTTGATTGTATGGTAACCAAAACACCCGGCGGCGCAGCATTATATCTTCAAGTTGCCGAAGAGATCAAAAATGACCTGTCAAAGCTGAGATATGGAGAACAAATTCCAACCGAAAGCGAATTGATGGAGCGCTATAATGTAAGCCGCGGTACAGTACGGCAAGCAGTAAACGGCTTGGTGAGTAGCGGTTATCTTTATAAGCTGCTAGGAAAGGGAACTTACCGAGGAGGCGGGCTAAAGGCCTACGATGTGCGCAATGTCATTCCCTCTTTTACGCACAGCATAATCCGTAATGGTGAGGTACCCAGTGTGTCCTGTGTGACGTTGTGCAGCCACGCTGCAGACGAACTTGTCGCGGAATATTTAAGCCTTCCGCTGGGAGAAGATGTCTGGGAGCTTTCGCGTTTCCGCGGGGTCAAGAATCAGGAACCCCAGTGCTTTGCCGTCGCCTTTATCCCGAAAGAGGCGATTCCGCATCTCGAAGCGGAAGATTTAGAGCTTTCTATTATAGAAATGGTCACTAAAAAATTCGGCCTGCAGATTGCTTCGACTACAAACAGCATGTATGCAGTCATTGCCGACCGCGAGCTTGAAGCGATGATGGGAGCAACTTGCGGCAAGGCGGTGTTGGTATCCGAATTCATTGCTCGGGATAGAGACGGCCGTCCGTTTCTTTTTGATAAAAGCTACGATTGGGATAACCAATATAAGTATGTGATTGAAAGCGAGTATGCGCTTAAATGATGGTGTAACAATTACCCCATCAAAGGGAAACAAACAGGACTGCTTGTTCAAAGCAGCCCTGTTTTTGCATAGGGAATACCGGTGCCTCTACTCCGCCCGGATCGCCGTGAGCGGGCTTAGGCGCATGGCGCGAAGCGCGGGATAGAGGCCGCTTATCATGGCAACGGCGATGGAAAATATCACCGCGCCAATGGCAAGGTAGGACGGTATCACGCTCTTGAAGCCGCTGTCGGCTACAAAAACGTTGATGAGCATGCCGAGGCCATAGCTCAGCGCAAGGCCGATGCCGCCGCCGAACAAGCCGATGTAGGCGGATTCGGTTAGGAACAGCCCCGCGATGTTGCTCATGCGGCAGCCGAGCACCTTGATGATGCCGATCTCCTTGGTGCGCTCATAGATGCTCATCATCATCGTGTTCATGATGCCTATAGCCGCCACGAGGAGCGATACGCCGCCGATCGCGCCCAAAAGGTATTGTATGCGCGCTGTGCTTTCCTGCGCCATCTCCACGGCGTCCTGCAACGAGTAGGTGCCGTACCCCATTTCGTCGATGGCGGTCTTGACGGCCTTCACGTCGTCGATGTCCTCGCACTTCACATATACCTGATAGTACTTGTCGGTATCGACCTGCATGAAGTTCTTGTTTTCCTTGGCGAGCTTCAAAAGCGCGTTGATATCCATCAGGCAGTACCACGAAAAATCGTTGGACGCAGCGCTCATCACGCCCACGGGGTTGAGCTTATAGAACTTGCCCTTCGGCGTGACGTTCCCGTTTTGATCGTAGTTATCGTAGTTATAGATATTGGAATAGTCGAAGGTGATCTGGAAGCGGTCGTCAAGCGTGACCCTTGGGTTGCCGTCTTTGTCCACCGCCGGCTTGTAGTTTTTTGGGTTGTAGAAATTGCTCAGCATATAATTGCCGAACACGATCTCATAGTTGGCACCGCCTTTATAGGGGGCGGGAAGCTGGCCGCTTTCAAGCTCGATGCCGAACTCGTTGGCGGTCTCCACATCGATGCCCAAGATATTCGCGTCGGTCACATACTGCCCGCTTTTAATGATGCCGTAGCCGGTAATCATGGGCATGACGGCCTTAACGCCGGGCAGTTGTTTAAACGCCTCCACGCTTTTTTTGTTCAGCGCCGTTTCCGTGGAGGTGCCGCGGCCGTTGCCGTCGGGGCTTTCCACCCACTTATAGGAGCTGACCTGAATGAGCGTAAGGCTCCCCGTGTTGGCAAAGCTTTCCAGCGTAGCCTGCTGGATGCCGATGCCCAGCGAGACCATGACCACGATGGAGGCGGTACCTATGACCATGCCGAGTACCGTCAAAATGGCGCGGAGCTTTCGCCTCCAAAGGTTCATGAACGCCGTGCGGAGCAGATCCGCTATTTTCATAGTTCCTCCGACTCCTTATTATGCTTGCGCCTGAGGAGGATTACGAGCACCGCGGCGCCCGCCAGCACGGCCACGCCGATGGCGATCCATACCCATACGGGAAGGCCCTGCTGCACGCCGCCGTCCACCATGCCGCCATCCACCATGCCCCCGTCCACCATGCCGTCTTTGCCGGGTATGGGCATGCCGCCGTCGGTGATCTCGCCGCCGCCCATGTCGTTGACAAAAACGGTGAAGGGCATCTTCAAATCGTACTGCTCGCCGTAAACATCCTCATAGGAGACGATCACGTTGGCGCTGATATCGCCCGCTACGGAGGGGATCACGGTAAAGTCCGCATTCATGGACGCACCCGAGGACACGTTGCCGCCGAAGTAGCCGCTTTCCATGGCGAGGCCGTCGCCTTCAATGGTAACGGTGCAGTTATATACGGTGGATTTGCCGAGGTTGTAAAACGCCAGATACATCGAGAACGGCGAGCCCATCCACGCCTCGTCGTAGATGACGGGGTCGTCGGCCTTGACGCGTATCTTTTGCAGCACCGGCACGGAAATGCTCTCCGAGGCCTTGTAAGCGGTTTTGGTGGAGGCCGCCTCGTACTCCATATCCACGCCGAGCGTATAGGCCTTTGCCTCCGCACCGGGTGTGGACTGGAGCGATATGGTTTCCGTATGCGTTTCGCCCTTGCCGATCTTCGCTACATAAAGCGTGTTCGAGCCGGAAGCCGCGGGCAAAATGGTATTCGTATCGTCCGCGATGTGTATTTGCAAATTCTGTATAGTCTCCGTTTCGGAGGTGTTGCGAAGCACGAAGGTAACGTCGAACGTTTCGCCCGCATACACCTTATCGGTGCTGAAGCTGTACGATTCCACGATCAGCTTCGGCGTGGAAACGGTAGGAGGCGTGCCGTCGCTGGATGCCGCGGCCGCGCCCTTATTGACCGTGAGGAAGATGCTTATCTTATCGGAATAACCGATACCGCTTGGATCCCACGCGCTACCGTTTGCGTTCACCATGAAGTCGATCTGCTTTACGCCCGCGGTCACCTTTTTGCTGAGCGTAAACGTATACTGGAATTCTATAATCTGCCCCGCGTTTACGCTGCCGGGATAGCTTAAGGTATAATCCACATTTGAGATCACGAACGGAAAGGTATCGAGGCTTGTTGTCAGCACGGGAGAAATGGTGATGTTGGAGGCCGCCGTCTTTGCGAAAATGGGAATGCGTACGGTGACCTTGTCGCCGTAATCGCCGCTTGGCGCGCTGACGCGGTTGCCGTTGGTGTCCACGGGGCTTAAGCGGAAGGCCGAAGCGGTGGTGCCATCGTTGCCGCCGTTATTACCGTTGTTGCCGTCATCTGTGGAAGGGACGGTAAAGGTAAGCGACTTCTTAGCCGTTGCGCTGTCTGTGGCCAAAGCTACATTCGTATCTACCACATATTCGGTGGCTCCTGATGTAGCAGCCGCAGTATCCCCCTCGTTCGTATAGAAGTCGATCGTCAGCTTGATTTTCGCGGTGCCGGAGGCGGAACCGGAAGGCACGGTAATGGGCACAAGGAAAGTAGTACTCCCGCCCGTGGTTGCATTGCCCGCCGGGATTTCAATTTTTCCGCTGCTCGTTTCCTGCGCGACGACGGAATCTTTATTGGCAAGCGCAATGAGGCCACCAGAGGTTTCCAACTGTATTCCTGTCACAATAAAATACAGCGCAGCGGAATTTGGCGCCGTTTCAATTTTTAAAAGGACGTTGGCAACGCTACTTTCCACCGTATAGTTCGAAGTGTTGGATACGGTAGTGATTTTGACTGCGTTGTTGTCTGCCGCCTGCGCAAACGAGCCAAAGCTCATAAGGAGCATTATTGCCAAGGCGACCGCTGAGATACGTTTGATTGATTTCATAAATACTGTTCCCCCGTGCAGATTATTCTTTCGAATGGTTCTCACAATGAGTCCGGGTGATTCGGAGGGCCGCGCCCTCCGGGGGTTCAATTCCGGCTTTGACGGCATGCGCGTCAAAACGGATGAAAACCGTAGGTTTTCGTTCCTATCACAGCCGCCGCCCGGGAGCGCCGCAAGCGCGACAGGCGGATGTGCAAAGCCCCGAAGGACTTCGCTGATATGGCCTTCAGGCCATATCAGCGATTTTGCCGTTTTATATCTACGATGTGGCCATCCAGCAAACTGATGACGATATTGGCAAACGCGGCCACGTTTGGATCGTGCGTCACCATCACGAGCGTTTTGCCCTCGCGGCGGATGATATCGGTGATCATGTGCATCACATCGTCGGAAGTGGTGGAATCGAGGTTGCCGGTAGGCTCGTCGGCAAACACGATATCGGGATTGGCGACGAGCGCCCTCGCAATACCCACACGCTGCTGCTGGCCGCCGCTCATCTGCGAGGGCTTATGCTTGAGGTGCGTTTCAAGGCCAACGGCCGTGAGCACCTCCCTGGCGCGCTTCATGCGCTTTGCGGCGGATACGCCGCGAAACGACAGCGGAAACGCCACGTTTTCGAGCGCCGTATAATAAGGCATCAGGTTGAAGGACTGAAAAACGAAGCCTACATGCTCCTGCCGAAACACGATAAGCTGCGCCTCGTTCATGCGGTCCAGCCTGCAGCCCGCAACATTGAGCCTGCCGGAGGTAGCGGGCTCCAAACCCGCAAGCAGGTTCAAAAGCGTGGATTTGCCGGAACCGGAACGGCCGACGATACAGCAAAGCTCGCCCGGCTGCACGCTGAGGCTTACCCCACGCAAGGCGTTGATTTCCACGGATCCCACCTTATAAACTTTTTTAACGTCGCTGATATCGATGATGGGTGCTTTTTCTAAATGAAGCGCCTGTTCCGTAAGCACGCCCCCCTCCGCCTTTTACTTCCTTCCATTATAACGTGCCGTAGGAACGCACGGTTGCAAACAATTTGTTAATTGGTAAACATTCCCTCATATCCGCGTCAGGTTCATGAGTGATAAAAGATCGATGCTCTCCGCCATCTGTTTCCCGCCCAAAGCGCTCGGGTGCAGGTGGTCGCCCGAGTCGTACGCATGAAACAGATGCTCGGGTCTTTCGGGGTCGCATACGGCGGAGGCGAAATCTGCGGTCATGTCGAACGCACCGTCGTTTAAAATCCAGTCGTTTACCTCGCTGCGTATCCGCTCGGTCACGTCGTTGTGAGTAAGATAGCCCTCGAATGGCGTTATGGTACAACCCATGGTCTTTAAATTTTTCTCTTTGCAAAGTGCGATAAGCTTTTCAAAGCCCGCGATAAGCGCCTCCGCAGTGCAGCGCTCGGAGCAATGGGGAGACCGGTGCTTTTTGCCCCCGGGCTGCGAAATATCGTTGACGCCGAGGGCGATGATCACGGCGCGCACCCCAGGCAGCGCCGCAACGTCCCAGGGGAAGCGCGTCAGCCCCGCACGGCCGAAGAACTGTGTTTTTTTCAAAAGCGGCATGGAGGTATCAAGAAGCAGTCTGTTGCCGTTGATGCCCATGTTGAGGAGCGCCGGCCCGTTTTGTTCGCTGAGCTTTTTATAAAAAGGCTCCGTCCACATCCCCATGGCGGTGATAGAATCGCCGAACGCAACGACCGCACAGGCGCTTTCATCGTCCGTTTCCGCCTCGAGGCGCGCGTAACAGCACGCACCGTGCAGCATCGAGAGAATTTTAAACTGGTCGTCGTTAAACGGGGGCTCTTTGCCGTAAAGCGCTTCCGGCTTGCAGTAGCGCGCGGGCACGACCGTAAACGAGCGCGGTGAATGTTTGCCCGCGTGGAAAAGCCATAGCGTAAATATGTCGCCCTTGCTTGCCTCCGCGGGGACCGCGTCGGATTTAAGCTCCTGCGCGGGCAGCAATACCGCCTCCGCGTCGCCGTTGAAGGTAACGGACCACGCTTTATCCCCCATACAAAGAAGCGCTCGGTCATAGATGACCGGCTCTTCCCCGTAGCGCTCGCACAGCACCAGCCGCACGCGCCGCGCGTGAAAAGGCATCGTTATATCAAACCGCACCACCTTTCCCGTCGGCTTGGGCGCAAAAAGCGTTACCGCCTCATACTGTGCCGCCGCGTGCGCCGTGACCCATCTCATTGTGCCCGTCATAAACTTCCTCCGCCATGTAATATACGGGTTGTTTCTTCTACTTATTATAACATAGCCGCTTTGCGGCTATGTTATAATAAAATAAAAGGAATTCGTATGTACCGAAAGGGATCATTATGGACAGTTTAAAAACCGAAGCGGCGGCGCTTTACCCGCAGCTCAAGGAATTGAAGGATACGCTGCACCGCGCGCCGGAGCTGAGCATGCGCGAATACGTGACGACCGCGCTTTTGAAAGAAAAGTTGAAGGCGCTTGGGCTTAAGCCTGTGGATACCGGCCTTGAAACAGGCGCGGTCGCCGTGCTCGAAGGAGCATTGCCCGGCAATACCGTTGCGCTCCGCGCGGATATCGACGCGATCGCGGAGCTCGAAAGCCCTCTGCATGCCGTCCGCTCCGAAACCGACGGCGTTATGCACGCCTGCGGGCACGATTTTCACACCGCGTGTTTATACGGCGCGGCGGCGCTTTTGGCAAAACGGAAAGAGAGCCTGCACGGACGCGTTATCTTTTTGTTCCAGCCTGCCGAGGAGACGGTTTTAGGCGCGGCGGCCCTACTTGAAAACGGACTTTGGCAGCGCGTGGGGGTAAAGCCCGCGTGCATATTTGCACTCCATACCCGCCCGGAATTACCGTGCTCTCAGATCGCCGTGATCGACGGCCCCATCATGGCAGGCAAGACCAACTTTAAGGTGACCATACGCGGCAGATCGGGCCACGGCGGCTCGCCGCACAAATGCGTGGACCCCGTTGTGGCGGGCGCGGCTTTCATAAACGGCATACAGACCATTGTGAGCCGCAATACCGACCCGTTTGACGCGCTCGTCTGCGCGGTATGTTCCGTGCATACGGACGCGCCGGATTATTTTGTTCCAAGTTCCCTCACGCTCACCGGCAGCATCCGCTTTCAGCGCGACGAAGCAGGCAAAGCCGCGCAAACGCGCCTGAAAGATATGGCGGAAGGCATATGCGCCGCCTATGGCTGTACATCGGAAATAACCTTTGCTCCGCTCGCCCCCGTTACGAAAAACCCGGGGCGGCTTGTGCCGCTTGCCCGCCGCGCCGCCGCAGAAACGGTAGGCGAAGCGGGCGTCGTCTCCCCGCGCCCCGATATGGGCGGCGAGGATTTTGCCCTCTTCGGCAAAGAGCTGCTCGCATTTTTCTATTGGCTCGGAACCGGTTTTCCCGACAAAGAAAACGCCCACTGGCACAGCCCCGATTTTGAAACCGACGACGACGCGCTCCCCTTAGGCGCGGAGCTTTTGGCGAGGTCGGCGCTGCTGTGGGAAGGGAGAAGCTTTTGAAGCCTTTTTCCCTGCTGCTGCAGATAGACCAGTGAACGGCGGCCTTTTCGATCAATTTACGCTTTGATACAACGGCAGCACCTGCCGGATAAGCCTATTGAAGTTTTCCGCCTCCCACGCGGCGCGGCCCGTGAACAGACCGTCTATGCCGGGCTGCACGATCAGCGCCTCCGCGTTTTGCGGGTTGACGCTCCCGCCGTAGAGGACGGGGATCTCGTTTTCGGGGAACAAGCCTTCGAGCACCGATTTGATGTGCAAATGCCTGTCGCACGCATATTCGGGCGAAGCGGGCGTACCGTTGACGCCGATGGCCCAAACCGGCTCGTACGCCACCCAAAGGCGCGAGATCCGCTCCTTTTCTACGCCGTGGAGACCCACCTTGAGCTGGATGGAAAGC
>JAEXEN010000007.1 GCA_023400985.1 Bacillota bacterium | reverse complement strand
GCAGAAACGTCAGCGTCTTGCCGGAAGCTACCGTAACCGAGCCGTTCACACAAGTGATATACTCCCCCAGCGTCAAGTCTGCTGATAATGTGCCTGCCGTAAGAAGTACCGGCTTACTGAATGTATTTGTTGTGGATTCAAATCCTATCAACGATGTCGGAGCAAAATTGCCGGTGGTTATTTCCACCGCATATGTGCTGCCACTTATCGTATTCCCACGAATAGTCAGAGTTCCCCCCGGATAGGCAAATACATATACCGCGCTTGTGTTGCCGCTAATGAGTTGGTTGTCCTCTATCAAGATGCTTCCCGCACCTGTATCGGCAATTCTAATGCCATAGCTGGGGACATTGATAATATTCCCGATAACTGACACAATACCGTTGCCGCTAATGCCGGTATTGATTCCGCCATAGTACGAATTTGTTATCTCAGAGTTCGTAAGATTCAGTTTCCCGGCGCCCGTTACATCTATTGCATAATCGCTTCCACTGCTACTACGCCCTGCATACCGAATTTTAACATTGCTCGCGTTAAACTCACCGGTGGTATCGATATCAAACCCATTCCAATATACTGCGGTCGAGCCACTCCCGCCGTATACTGTATCGCCAGTCGATGTAAATATTATTGGTTTTTCCGAAGTTCCAATTGCATTGATCTTCCCATTGACAACAAGCAGACCGTACTGAGCTTCCCCCTGAATGATTGCTCCCGGCAGCAGTGTCAGCGTCTTGCCGGAGGTTACTGTGACCGAGCCATTCAAATAAGTAATATATTCACCCAAAGTCAAATCCGTTGATAATGTACCCGCATAAAGATATACCGGTTTACTAAATGTATTATATTCAAACCCCGTAAGAGTGGTTGGTACGAAACCAGTTGTAATTATCTGCACCGAGTACGTGCTGCCGCTTACCACGTTACCTTGAATAGCCAGAGTACCGCCCGGATAAGCGGATATATATAATGCGTTTGTGCCGGTGCTGGTAAGTACATTGTCTGTAATCTGGATGTTTCCAGCTCCAGTGTTAGCAATCTGAATACACTGGTTAGGGGTGCTAATGGTGCTGTCGCCGATTACTATAGCGCCAGTCGAATTGATCCTGATACCGCCATAATACGAGTTTGTTATCTCAGAATTCGTGATATTCAGTTTCCCGGCGCCTGTCACATCTATCGCATAATCGCTTCCACTACCACGCCCGGCAAATCGAATTTTAACATTGCTCGCGTTAAACTCGCCCGTAGCACTTATATCAAATCCATTCCAATAAACGGTGGCACCGCTTCCTCCATATGCGGCATCGCCTGTTGACGTAAATATAATCGGTTTTTCAGCTGTTCCAATTGCATCGACCTTCCCATTGATAACAAGCAGACCGTACTGAGCTTCCCCCTGAATGATTGCTCCCGGCAGCAGCGTCAGCGTCTTGCCGGGGGCTACTGTGACCGAGCCACTCAAATAAGTAGTATATTCGCCCAACGTCAAATCCGTTGATAGTGTACCCGAAGAAAGATATACCGGTTTGCTGAACGTGTTATATTCAAACCCCGTCAGCGTGGTCGGGGCGAAGCTATTAATAGTTATCTGCACCGAATAGGTGCTGCCGCTTACCGTATTGCCCTGAATGATCAGCGTACCACCTGTAGCGGTCAATATTATTGCAGTGTTACCGTTGCATGTAATCTGGTTGTTCTCTATCCGGACGCTTCCCGTACCTGTGCTGCTGATCCTGATACCGGTAGAGTATATATTTGTTATCTCCGAGTTCGTAACGTTCAGTTTCCCGGCACCCGTTACATCTATTGCATAATCGGCACGCGCATTGCCCTCAGAGTTCGCACACTGACCGGCATACCTTAGCTTGATATAGCTTGCGTTAAATTCCCCGGTGCCGCCGATATCAAACCCGTTCCAATATACCGTTAAGCCATTTCCACCATATGCTGTATCGCCGGTTGACGTAAATATAATTGGTTTTTCTGCTGTTCCGATCGCATCGATCCTTCCATTGACAACAAACAGACCATATCGGGATGCTCCATGAACGATTGCACCCGGTAAGAACGTCAGCGTCTTCCCTAAAGCTATTGTGACCGTGCTGCTCACATAAGTGATGTATTCGCCCAACGTTAAATCTGTGGATAATGTACCTGAAGAAAGCAATACCGGTTTATTAAATGTGTTATATTCAAACCCCGTCAGAGTAGCCGGGGCAAAACTGCTGGTGGTTATTTGCACCGAATAGGTACCGCCGCTTACCGTATTGCCTTGAATGACCAGCATGCCACCTGTAGCGGACAATATTATCGCACTGTTACCGCTGCATGTAATCAGGTTGTTCTCTATCCGTACGCTTCCAGTACATGTGCCACTGACCCTGATACATGTATAGGGAGAGTTTGTTATCTCAGAATTCGTAATATCCAGTTTCCCGGCGCCTGTAACATCTATTGCATACTCAGCACAGGCATTACCGGTGGTAGCGTTCGTACCCTGACCGGCATACCTTATCTTGATATAGCTTGCGTTGAATTCCCCGGCACTGCCGATATCAAACCCGGTCCAATATACTGCGGTACCGCTTCCACCGTATTCAGTATCGCTAGTTGATGTAAATACTATTGGCTTTTCCGCTGTTCCAATCGCATTGATTTTCCCATTGATAACAAACAGGCCGGACTGGGATGCCCCATGAACGATTGCACCCGGTAAGAACGTCAGCGTCTTCCCTAAAGCTATTGTGACCGTGCTGCTCACATAAGTGATATATTCACCCAACGTCAAATCTATAGATAGGGTCCCTGATAAGAGATATACCGGTTTGCTAAATGTATTATATTCAAACCCCGTCAGCATGGTCGGGGTAAAATTGCTGGTGGTTATTTGCACCGAATATGTGCCGCCGCTTACCGTATTACCCCGAATGGTCAGATCCCCTTTCGGATAAGCGGATATCATGATTGCACTGCTGCCGCTGCTGGAGATCTGGTTGTTCGTGATTTGAATGTTTCCAGTGCCGGTGTTGCTGATCCGGATGCCATAATTGGGAGTGCTTATGGTATTATTGTCAATCGTTACGGCACCGGTTGAATTAAGAATGTTGATACCGCCATAATATGAATCCGTTATCTCGGAATTCGTAAGATTTAGTTTCCCGGCACCCGTTACATCTATCGCATAGTCGTTTCCACTACTGCTACGCCCGGCATATCGAATTTTGGCATGATCCGCGTTGAGTTCGCCTGTCGTACCAATATCAAACCCATTCCAATAAACGACCGAACCGCTTCCCCCATATGCAGCATCGCCTGTTGACGTAAATATAATCGGCTTTCCCGCTGTTCCGACCGCATTGATTTTTCCATTGATAACAAACAGGCTAGACGGAGATGTGCCATAAATGATTGCACCCGGCAAAAGCGTCAGCGTCTTGCCCTGCGCTATCGTGACCGAGCCATTCACACAAGTGATATATTCACCCAGCGTCAAGTCTGTTAATAATGTACCCGAAGAAAGAAGTACCGGCTTGCTGAATGTATTGTATTCAAACCCCGTCAGCGTAGCCGGTTTGAAACTACTGGTAGTTATCTGCACGGAATATGCGCTGCCGCCTACCACGTTGTCTTGAATAGCCAGCGTGCCCCCCTGATAAGAGGAAATCATTACTGCACTGCTGCCGCTGCTGGAAATCCGGTTGTTCGTGATTTGAATGTTTCCGGCTCCCGCATTGCTGATCAGGATGCCATAATTGGGAGTGGTTATAATATTATTATCAATCGTTACGGCACCGGTTGAATTAAGGATGTTGATGCCGCCATAATACGAATCCGTTATCTCGGAATTCGTAATATCCAGTTTCCCGGCACCCGTTACATCTATCGCATAATCGTTTCCGCTGCCGCTACGCCCAGCATATCGAATTTTGGTATGATCCGCGTTGAACTCGCCTGTCGTCCCAACGTCAAACCCGTTCCAATAAACGGCGGCACCGCTCCCCCCATATGCGGCATCGCTGGTAGATGTAAATACAATTGGGTCCTCTGCCGTTCCAACTGCATTAAGCGTGCCATTGACAGATATACTTTTTCCGGAAGCAATTTTAACCGTAATTCCCGGCATAATTGACAATGATACGCCGCTGGAAATTATAAGATTGCCGGATAAAGAGTAAGTAGTAACGGCGCTCGACCAAACCGTATTGTTTGTTATTGTGCCGCCGCTGATATTTGAAACGCTTGTTACGATGTAAAGAGTTGTCCAATCGCCGGACATACCGTCAATATTCGCTCTGATACGAAATGACTGTAATTGCTCCGGCACCAATCCGTTTGTTTGAAAATAGCTGTCTGATACGCTTCCAATAATAACGCCGTCGCGCTCAATATCATAAGATGTAGCGCCTTCTATTGCATCCCATGATAATGAAGTTTCTGTTGTTGAACGAATACTCACATTGCCAGGAACCGAAACTACAACCGCGTCAGACGGCACTTCGCCGCTTAGATTTTTATCATCTGGCAAAATTGATGTGTCAGGATCTTCAGTTGATGTTTCCGGGGGTATATCGCCACTATTTACAGGTTCTTCGCCCGGATCGGTTGCATCTGTCTCCCCCGAGGCATCAGATACGCCTTCATTGTCTGATCCGCCGGGCACACCGGAATTATCAGGCACCACTTCATCCGGTGTGCCGTGGTCTTGTGCGGCATCATCCGGTTCTTCCATTTCAGCAGAATCGGATATACCATCGTCTTCCGGTACATTCACATTTTCCGAGTTATTCGCTGCATCACCCGAATCATCGGAAAAACCATCTATGTCTGTCTCGATAAATGTGCTGTTTTCTTCACTCGGCACGTCTTCCGGTTCAGCGTTAACAGATGCAAATGAACCCAGCCTTAAGGACACACTTGCGTCGTTCATCCCGCCCAAGCTATGACCATCTAAATTATCGTCATCCTCGCCGGATACGTCTGTATCATTCTGCCCGTTTGCGTTATCCGGCCCGACCGGATTATTATCCGGCTCATCTTCGTCGTCTGCTGTGCCTTCGTCACCCGTAGCATCTTCGCCACCCGACATATCTCCGTCAGTCTCGTCCAAACCGCCCGGCTCACCCGTATTGTCGGAATCACCGTCCGGTTCTACTGTACCGTCCGATTCATCCTGGCTGCCGGATCCATCTTGGTCGGTTGTTCCTTCTGTGCCTGCCTGCGTGTCGGTGTTCTCCGATGTGTCAGGCGTTCCGGAATTACCCGGTATTGTGCCATCATTTTGAGTACCTGAATCGGATGTTTTCCCCTTTGTTGAATCCTCCGAAATATTATTTTCTTCCGCATCGGAATCAACGCCTGCCCTTGAGCCCGATCTTGACTTAGATTTTGAGGCAGCGGCAGATTCCTGCGCGGTTGTCCCTTCATCGGTCAAAAGCAAATTCTCAGCAAAAAAGCCAGCCAGCAATGCAGGCCGGGTTTTCCCCTCCGCATCAGTCAGCCCATAATTTGCAAACAATGGTTTACCGTCAATCGTTTGCGCAACCGAAGCCAAGTCGTTTACAGCACTTTGCGCTTCATCCATCAGGCAGATGAACCCATTGCCTGCTAGTTCATCCTCAAACACAATATCAAATATTGAAGCACCGCCGATCTGATCACCATCAATCGGGATGATATCGCTGGCAGCGATGCCAATATCACCTATTAATGCAAATATGTTTGTCTCCGGGTATTCCGCAACAAATTTTGATTTTTCAGACAAATAAATACGGATAGTATGAGAATCAACGATCTCTGTTTTCTTAATATATAACCATGGGTTTTGAAAAGGTACTTTTTCTTCATTGCCGGCTTCGCCCGTTATCCGCAACTCACCGCTTATTGGAAGATTATCGGCAAATGTCAGCAGAACTCGCCTATCGTCTATTTTTTCAACGGATATGGCGTCAACATGCGCATCGCCGGTTATGGCAATTGCTCGTTCATTATAATTTCCGATATCATAATTATAAAAAAGTACGGCCTGATTAGGAGCGATAATTGCCATGCCTACCGCTTGCAGCGGAATCGAATAATCCACGAACAAGTCTTCGTCCGAAGCCGGCGCTTCAAAAGCATTTTCCTCCAGCAAAGGCAGAAACGGCACACATGATAAATTGTTGGATTTATCTACAACACAAATTTGCCCCTCCTGAGGAAGCTCTTTTTCAAACAATACATAATAGGAATTTGCATATACGACATCGTTATAGCGAACGGGATCGATTGCTGTACAGGAAATTGCGTGTATTTGGCAATTTGTACTTTTATCAATAATGTATATAAACTCCCCGGTTTCCCCGTTAACGCTGACTGGGAGAGTAAAGGTTAAAACCACAGCAGAATTATTTCCGCTGACCAATTGAGCGCCTGATAATTCAATAAAAGAGCCGCTCTCAATATCTGGCAGGCTCTTAGGGGAGAAAGGTGTATCTATTTCATTTTCATTGTTGCTATAGTTATTGCCCGAATGGGCTAAAGCATAGGATGCTTGCCCAAATAAAAGCATAAAGACTACAATCGCAGAAACAGCTCTCAAATACCATTTCTTCGTAATCATAATACAATCCTCATTTCCAATTATTTGGATGCCATGCGGAGTATGTTATTATTTGTCACATATTGCCTTTCAAATAATGTTATCATGTCACATATTACTTTTCAAGCATGGAAAATTGTCGAAAAATATTAGATAGGTATAGCTTCATCACCTCCTTGCTTCGCTTGAAGCCGCAGCTTTGCCGATAGGTTAAAAGGCCGCCAAGCGGCGGCCTTTCTCTCATTTTTAAGTTTCGAATCCGCAATGCTAATCCGTTAATCGTACAGATCGGGGAAGAAGAATGCCGCAAGTTCCACGGCCGTCATTTTCTGTGCTTCGGCTATGGAGAGATGCGGACCGTCATATGCCGCTATACTGAAGCCTCTCGCCGAAGTGCCGGGAAAACTGTCGATGGCAACATAATCCGGCGGTCCCTGCTGAGGAACGACCTGAAGGTTTATGTTTTCCCCCCATTTTGCCTTGACGGCTCCGGTAAAGGGTTGTGTGGATTCATACTTGGAAGTAACATCCGCCACGCAGCCCTGAAAACGGTTCCCGGCCGTCGGCGCAAGTATCACTTCCGAAACGACGTCAAAGGTCAAGTCGTAGCCTTTGGGGAGCGCCGACATGGTCGCATAGTACACATACTGCCCGGTTGCGGTATAGACAGTTTTATCGTAACTCCACGCAAGCATGCCCACGACCTCGCCGCCGATCGTGTAAACCTTGTTTCGTGCCAAATTGGGGTCTAAATTGTAGGTGAGGTCGGCCAGCGAAACGTCGGGATGCGCCGCCGCGAGGGCCGCCATGTTTGGATAGGACTGCGGCGTAATGAGCTGGATCGCATTTCCCGTAACGGGGTCGATATCCGACCATATCTCTATATTCGTCAGGGAATTGTCGATCTTCACGATCTCCGCAATCGCCAGACCGTCCGGATTGGGGTTACATAGCTCAAAACCAATGAAAGCGTCGTACTCGGGCTGTACGATCTGTCCAGGTTCCAGCCATGGGCCGGAAAGCTCATATTCCTTATCGGTAGGAAGATAATACGTGATATCGACGGGCGTCCCATTCTCATTGACGATCTGCCCGTCTGCATCATAGTAGACGCGAATGGGGTCGCCTACCCGGTTGTAATCCTCGTCTGTCTCATACCATTCCACAAACCGGGGTGCGTTCAGCCGAAGCCTGCCGCCCTGAATGTCCGTATTGGTCGCTTCGGCGTTCACGGTGAACCACGCATAGGTGAAGCCGCCGGCCGCAATCAAAAGCGCAAGCGCGAGCGCTACGAGCGCTTTTTTGCTCTTCATAAGCTTTTTCATTTGCTTTTCTCTCTCCTTGCTTTTCTTTTTTTAATAGACATTGACGCCGAAATCCAATGTGGCTACCTGACCATAGGGATTTAAGATCGTCGCGGTGATCGTCGCGTAGCCGGCTTTCTTGCCCGTAACGACGCCGGCGCTGTTGACGGTCGCGATACCCGTATCGTCGGATTTCCATGTGATGGTATAGAGGCTCAGGTCCACCTGTGGCTCGGTGAGGATCTCCAGCGTGACCTTATTGCCCTTCTGCACGGTTACGGTGCCCGAGTTGGAGAATATGATCTCAAGCTCCGTTACCTCACCGGAAACAACGATCTGGTTCGAATCCGTCGTCACGCCGTTGAATGCCACATGGAAGGTAACTGTCTGGTCCCAATCGAACGGCCGATAAGGCGTAAAGCGGAAGGTAGCGACGCCTGTCGCCGCATCGTAGGCGTAATCCGTGAGCGCCTGTTCCGTATCCGCCGGAGCATAACCCGTGCCCCAGGTAATCGTAAACTCGCTTGCGGCGGGGCTGTTTGCGGGAAGCTCGGCAAGCGTGATCGCGAGCGTTCCGGTATCGTTATCCGCCGTTACGGAGCCTATCGCGACAGGGTCAACGGTGAACGGGGCCGCCGAATTGACATTGTAGAGGTAAGTAAGGCGAACCGTTACTTCCTGCGCATACGTCGTCTTTGCAAGCGGCGCAAAGCTCAGCGTTACATCCGTACCGCTCACGCTCATATCGGTCAACGGGAGCGCTATAAATTCACCGCCGTTGACGCTATACTCCGCGGAGAAGTCCGAGAGCGCAGCGTTTGCCGGCAGGTTAGAGATGTTTGCCGCAATGCTGCCGTTTGTTGCCGTCAGGCTGTTCATTACGGGGCCAAGCGCATATTGCGGCGTTACCGGAGCGGACTTGTTGGCGCCGATCATCGGCCAGGAAGTGCCGTTGTCGTTGTAGTAGAAGCCCTCCACGCCGACCACGGTGTGATTGCTTCCGCTGGTGAACGGGTAGCCGCCGTTCTTGTTCGCCTGGGCTACGTTCATCGTCAGGCTGAAATTGCCGTCCGCATCGCATATCCAGGGATTGCCGCCCGAGAGGAAAAGATTGTAGCCGCTCGAGCCTGAGGCATAGACGCTGCCGGTCGTGCTGTAACCCAAAACGTTGAAAGTCTGGTCGATTTCGAACATCTCGCCGAAGTACCAGAAATCATCCACTTCGGTCCAGTAGAAGCCCGCGGCTGCAGCCTCCGCAAGAGCGGGGCTGAAGATGCGTCCCTCGACCTTTGCGGTCGTTACGCTCGTATCGGGGTTAACAAGGATCGTGGAGTCGGTAGTGAACTGCACCGCATAATCCCCGGTTCCGTCCGTGTATGCAACGCCGACCTCATCGAAGAAATAAAATTCGTCGTTTGCATAAACGCAAAGGTAATACGTACCGTTTGCAATGGGAACACGCTGCAGGTCCGAGGTCCTGTACGCCGTATTTGAGACGAAGTTCGCAACGCGGTAGAGGTCTGTTCCGTCGTTATACAGCCCGTCTATGGACACGTAGCCGTAATAGTAATCAAGGCTCATCGTATCGGCATTGATGAGATAGAGGTCGAGATCCGAATATCCTTGCGAGTCGGTCGGCCACTCGTCCATCCACGTGAAGTATATCGTCGTGCTGTTGGAGTTTAGCGGAGCCGTGCCGTTCGCGGAGCGAACGCCGGTATTCGTCGAGGTGGAAATGATCGGGCGCTCCGAGGTAAACAGCAGGTCGAAGTTACTGGGTTCCTCTGCCTCGCCTACCTGAACCAGCCACGGGAGGGTATATGCTTTGCCGTTTACGGTCACGACCAGCCAGCCTTCATAATACCCCTGCTCTGCGTCGGAGGGAGCAGAGACCCATGCGTCAAAGGTACCGTCGGCCGGGGTGCTGTAATTTAGTGTAACGCCGTTTTCCACGGCATCAAGAGAGTAACGCGTGCCGTCGTTGTATAAAACGGCAAGCGAAAAATCGGTCGCACCGTGCACCGTTACCGGCAGCTCGCGGGATGCGCCGCCTTGCGATGCCAAGCCGAAGCTGAGGGATGAGAGCGTCTGGTCCGGTATGACGGCGCCGCTTGTCTCGCCCGGGATATCGTCTTCGACCGTCACATAAACGTCGTCTTCCTCCATGATGGCGCGATAGGGGTCGACGAAGCCCGCGCCGACCTCGAGGACGGAGGCGGGGGTACCGTCCGCAAGCGCGGCGATCAAATCGGTATCCGCCGTATTCATGAGGCGCGCTTTGATCTCGGCCGGGGTCGCATTGGGGTAAGCCTCGACCATCAAAGCAAGAATGCCCGTGAGATGCGGCGCGGACATGGATGTGCCGCTCATGCGCTGGTACGCCGCGGAGTAGTCCGCCGCATCATGGGTCGCGCTTGTGATGTACGCCGGAGCCGTGGAAACGATGTTCCAGCCCGGGGCGATGATGTCGGGCTTCAGTCCGATGGTCGGGTTTACGGGGCCTATGGAGCTGAAGTATGCGGGAAGCCTTTCCTGCGGCGAATTCGTGAGATCGCCAAGCTCTAAATAGACCGTGCTTCCCCCCGCCGCCAAAGCCGTAAGGCTCGCGCTGGTGGAATGATACGCAGAGAAGATCGGCAAAGAATTCTCCGCGGTGCCGCCGATCACCATGTTGGTAATATAGTTTTCGCCGTTTGCCGCGTTGTTGACGATGATGAGCGCGCCCGCGCCCGTACGCAGCGCCTGCGCCTGAAAGTCAGTAAAGTTCAGCCCGCGCTTTACGATAAGCACCTTGCCCGCAAGGCTTCCGTCCGGAATCGCCTGAAGCTGGGCAAGCGTGGGGTTCGTGTCGTTCGGGCCGAACGCCAGATAGGCCTCGTAGCCCTTCCCATCCACATAGACGGGGGCCGGGTCGCCGGTGATAGTATCGTCGTCAAAGGCATTGCTCAAGTCCTGCCCTTCGAGCAAAAGGCCGAACGAGGTGGTGCTCGCTTCGCCGTCGAGGCTCGCCGAAACGCTATTATAGGTCTTTACCGACTCGCCGCCATACTGCGACGCGGCGACCGTAACGGGCAGGTAGGCCGTGCCCGGGCTCCCGAGCGTTTTGATCGCGCGTGCATCCATCGTGCTGGCGCTGCCGGTAGCGTTGTTGCCCGCGGATACCGCAACGTTTACGCCGCCGATGACCGCGTTGTTGAGCGCAAAAATATCGCTCCCGTAAGCCGTATTGTTATCTGCGCCCAAAGAGAGGTTGATCACATCGGCTTTGGGAATTCCCCTTGCGGAGTTGCCAGCGGTAAAGTCCTCGACCGCGGCAATGATGCCGGATGTCGCGCCCGAGCCGTAGGGCCCGAGGACGCGCGCCACATACAGGTCCACATCGGGCGCAAGACCCAGCGTCTTGTAGGTAGCGGAGGCGGTGTTGTTTGCGTTTGCCGAAATGATGCCGCTTACATGGGTACCGTGGTCGGTATAAAATGTGCTACCCTTGGAATTGGTTTCCGGTTGGCCGGAACTCTGCCACTGCGCATAGGTGGTTTCCATCGGGACATACCTTAGTTCCTCCGGGCGGCCGTAGTCGACGCCGGACGCAATGTAGTTATACCCGCCCTTAAATACATTTTCAAGGTCCGGATGGTTGTAGTCGATACCAGTATCCAGCACGCCGACCACAACGCCTTCGCCGCTGACGCCTGCGCTGTGTATCGCTCCGATATCAAAGATCTGGCGGCTTTCGAGCATGCCGGTATATGTGTAACTCGGGTCGTAATCCGTATCGTCCGCATACATCAGCGTATCCGGCGTTACGGCGTAAACGCCCGGCATATCAGCGATCTTTTGCACGGCGTTTGCTTTGACAGTCATCGCAAAGCCCGCAAATACCGCGGAATATTCGAAGGTTATGTTTTGGGCATAGTTTACTTTGATCTCGCGGCGCGCCTGCCTGCCCAGCTCGGCATAGGGCCCCGTGATCGAGTCGGCCTCCGCGCCGTATGCCTCCGCAAGCACGGTCGGCAGCTGCTGCAGCCAAACGATAATGTCGACCATGCCTCCCTGCGGGATTTCTTCGGAAAATACCGCGCCGACAGGCTTGGCTAAAGCCGAAGCAACATCTTCAACATACTGCTGTGCCTCGCTGCCCCTTGCAGCCGCCGTTCCCGGGAGCTCGTCCAGGGCGGTCTTAAGGCTGTCGCGCACGACGTTATGGCTGTCTAGGTCGGTCAGGATCTGTTTGTCGGAGCCGTCCTTAAATGTGAGCTCCGTTGCGTCGACGCCGGTCCTCTCGGTCAGCGCCGGTTTGTCAAAGCCGGCGGCGCCAATCGTACCCTCCCCGGCAGCCGGGTAGGCCGCCGCCACAGGCACAAAGCCGAGGACCATGACAAGACACAGCAACAAGCTGACCAGTTTTTTGCCCTTCTGCATTTTTGTTCATCCTCCCTCATTTGAATATATGTGTGTCAGCGAACTGACACGGGTCACGGTTACATGCCCTTGTGTACGCCGGCACAGGGAACAAACTTTACAGTTCCCCTACGTTACATCTATATTCTATCAGTAAATTTTTATATAGTAAATATTATTGATATGAAAATTAATGTTGGTTTTTGTAACTTTTCGGCGCATCGTGCCCTACGCGCAGGTATGCGTTTCCCGGCGCTCTGCCGATTCGCCCCAATTTCGCAAAAGTCCCTAAAAGTCGTCGCTTTTAAAACTTTACCGCTATGATATAGTATTTATAGCGACTCATGTCCTCTTATGGATCTCACGAATTTTTACCGTATATGGCTTTGGTATATTCTTATTTCACAAAAATACAATTGGGGAGCGTTTATGAAAAAACATTTCGCATTTTATCCGTTTTTTTGCATCCTCGCGCTCCTTTTTGTCTTGTTTCTCCGTCCCGCCTCAGCTCATGCTTTCCACCCGGGGTACTTTAGCGTGGATATGAGCTTTACATTCCGCATTCATCTGCAATGTCCGAATGAAACCGCACCCATAGCACCGGACGGCCTTGAGGAAACGCCCGATCCTTCCGCCCCCGGTGAAAGCGAAGAGCCGCCGGACCCTGCCGATCCCGTGACACCCGTCGATCCCGGAGCGTCCGAAGCCCCGGAGGATCCCGCACCGACGGACGGTCCCGGAGCACCCGAGGCCCCCGTTACACCCGAACCCACCGCGCCTGGCGACCCGGAGACGCCCGATGATCCTAATATACCCGTCCCCCCCGAAATATCACCTGATCCAACGGAGGAAAATCCATGAGAAGCGAAACGGACCATACTTCCGAAAGAAAAAGGATCGCGACCGCCGCCGATGCCTTTTCTGCATTCGTCACGATACTTTTTTTGATCCTTGTACTTTTTCTTTTGTATTCTCTTGTTGCCGACAGGGACGATAACGGAAGCATCCGCATCGGCCCTTATGCCTATATGACCGTGTTGAGTTCCAGCATGGAACCCGCGATTTCCGCCGGAGACGTGGTCGTTACAAAGGCATGCGATCCCAATGCCGTTTCCGTCGGCGATATCATTACGTTTCGCCCTTATGCGGGAAGCAGCGTATTGTTGACGCACCGCGTCGTTGAAATTACGGATGAAGGTCTTCTTACAAGAGGCGACGCAAACAATATGAACGACGAAAATCCCATACTGCCGCAGGCAAGTATCTCCAGAGTCGTTTTGGTGATCCCCTTTATCGGCTTCCTTCTGTCGGGCCCCGCCGGGCTCTTCACGATAAGCGGTATCTTTTTGACCTATATACTCGTCGAGGCGGCGGTCAAAGCGCTCAAAAAAAAGAGGCGCGCCCGGAAGTCCGTGTGCGCCCCTCTGTAATTGATTTTTTTACTCCTTGGAACTTATTTACTGCCCGATCTCTTGCTTGCGCGCGCGGTCGCGTTCCGCCCTGCGCTGCGCGGCCCGCTTTTTGCGGCGTTTTTCCTCCGCCGCGCGGATCACGACGACTGCGGCAAATCCGATAACGAGCAAGGCCGCAACACCGCATACGGCGTAGAACAGCGTAGCGTTCACGTTGATCATACCCTCTTTGGCAGGCCCGGGCACGGCGGATTGCTGCGGCGCGGGCGTCAATTCGACCGGCTGCGGCGTGGTTACAGGCGGCAGCGTAGGCTGCGCGGGCCGCGCCGGCATCACCGCATAACGCTGGAGGGATTTATCCGCCGAATTATATATGAAGTATCCCACCTCGCCGTCGGAATTGCGCGCGTACAAAAGGTAAATATCCCCCTGCGCGTCCTGTGTTTTCCATGCGGTATAGTCCTTTTCATCGATGGTCAGCGTGGTTTCCGCAAAGCCCTCGGGAAGCGCCACGCTGCCGTCCGGCTTTAAGATGATGTACGTCCTCGAGACAGAGGATATCGTTTGATAGGGATAAAACGTATCCGTCGCCGCATCGAAAATATAATAGCCACCCACGCTGCCCGATGCGTTGGAAAGGTAAAAAAGCATGGGAGCGTCGCTGTCGGCTACTGTGGCCGCGGCCACTTTTTGATCGTTATAGGTGAATTCCGTTTCCGCGTAGTTCGCAGGAAGCGTTACGTTTTCGAGCGTGCGCCATATGTACATGCTCTCCGCAGCCCCCTCCGCGTTTTTCGCCAAAACGCCCTCGGTCGCGTAATCGATAGGCGGCGGCGTGGGTGTAGCCGGGGCTGCGGCAACCGCTATGCTCACGCTCGCGTCGGCGCTTCCCTGCTCCTTGCCGTCGTAGCCGAGCACCTTTTCAACGTTGAATTTTACCTCCGCCGTCCCCGCGGCGACAGCCGTGAATTTTATACGCGCGGTGAGCGTATCCGCCCCGTTTTTCTGCGCGGAAGCCATGCTCAAAAAGCCGTCCGAAGCGCCGCCCGCGCTTTCCGTATAGGAAAGCACCGCCGGATCGTAGGTAAAAAGGCCCTCCGCGACGGACATCCCCTTGCCGCTCACGGTCACCGTGACCTCCACCGTATCTCCCGCCTGTACGCTTGTTTTACTTGCCGCGGCGCTTAGTTTCACCTCGGCAAGCGCGGCCGCCGGCGCGAGAAGCAAGAGCGCTGCGAGAAGAAATGCGGCCATCCTTTTATATGGAAAGAAGCTTTTCATATTCAAATACCCCACTTATACTATCTTATCGTCGCCGTTGATAAAGCGGATGAGGAGCAGCAGATCGCTTGCGTCCACACCCCCGTCTCGGTCGACATCCGCTGCGTGAAGCCTTGCGCCCGTAAGGAGCGTGCCGTGCGCGAGGTGATTTTGAAGCGCCGTCACGTCGCTTTCGCCTATCTTGCCGTCGCCATCAAGATCGCCGAAGACCACAACGGGCAGGTCGAAGAACACTTTCCCATCGCCGTAGGTAACGCGCACGAATTGGCCGGTGCACACATCATCGTCTACCGGTTTCCCCTTGGCGCTCACAAGGCTCAGCTCCCCCTCGGAGGAGAGCTTTTTCAAAAACGCCTCGCCGGAGGTACCCGGATCGATTTCGCTTATGCCCCACGAGCGCACCTTATAGGCGCTGCTTTTCACCTTCGGCGCGGTGTCGTAGTCGCCGATGGCGATAAGCTCGGTGTTCGCATAATAAAAGGAAAGGATGTCCGCATACGGCTGCCCCGCTCTCGCGCGCTCCTGTGCGCCGCGCTGCGAAAGGCCCACGCCGTGGCCATAGCGCCGTTCGGTAAAGAAAAAGCCCTCGTAGCTTACCCCGTTGGCGCGGTAAGCGCCCGGCTCCGCGCCGCGCATCCTCAGCCGCGTCTTTTTGGCCGTCAGGCTCCCTATCTGGTTTTGGAAGCTACCGAAGCGCAGCGAATCGAGCGTGAGCGTTACGGTGAGCTGGCCTGTCTTTTCTTCACCGTCTTCCGTATACCCCACAACAAGCGTCACGTCCGCCTCGGTATAGCAACGGCTCGGCGCGTCGTATGCCGGGGTTTTGGGGATGACCTCCACCGTTTCAAGCAATTTTACTTCCTTCCCCGCCGCGGCGTAGGCCGCGTTTTCGAGCGCGAGAAGAACGTTCGCGTCCATGAGTTTAAGCGTTTCGTCGTTGAACGTCGCAGGGATGAAGGTCCTTTCCTCGATACTCGATACATTCAGAAGGTCGTATGGATCATCGGCATTGATATAGTACGGATAGTCCGTAGACCATACGTTGCCGGTTTTCTCGGTCTGCCCGCCGTTGGAGGCGGAATAGAAGGATTCGATGATATCCCCCTCATAGGTGAGCACCTGCCCCGCCGTAGCATCCACCGCCGCTATGGCGCGGGTGTTTTTGCTCGCGTAGCCGCGGTACACCTGATCCTCCGAGGTATCCAAAAGATCGTAAGCGCGCGCGAGGTTTTGGGAGGCCTTCGCCGCGGCATAGCCGCGCGCGCATACCGCCTGCGCCTTGAGCGCATCGATAGGGAAAAGATTGCTCATCTCATGCGGCACGACGCCGTAAAGGTACTGCTCGACGGGCAGCGTATTGACGGCGCGTATCGAGCCCTCGTACACGTCGAAGGTCATGTTGCCGAGATACGTGCAGGTGCCGTAGGTTGGGTGCTTCAAGCGGATATAATCCGTTTTTCCACCGTAGTCGCCGCTTAAAAGCGTAATGGAAGCCGCGGTAACGGTTTTTCCGCCCGCCTCCAGGGAAACGCGCCCACCCACCGCCTTCACGGTGAGCTCGTCAGTCCCTAAGGTTAGATCCGGCTCGCCCTCCAGCGTGAATTTGCCCACGGGCGTAAAGGAAAACTCTCTTTGTGAGCCGATCGAAATGCGCACGCGCACATCCGAACAGAACACCGCCGCGCGCGCGGGCACGGCGGCGCATAGGATGATAAGCGCAAGGCTCAGCGCGAGAATAACTTTGCTTTTGCGCATGTTCAGCCTCCCATCTTTTCGTATTCGGGTGATTCTTACATATGTTTTAATAATTTTACTTTTTCTATGAAAAAAGGTCAACGCGGCCGCCCCTCGAAAACGCCTTTTTCGGGGGTCGTTTCTATGAACTTTCGGTGAATTCGTTTTCTTTTGTATTTGCCTTTTTTGCGTTATAATGGAAACCGAAATACGAAAAAGAGAGGTGCGAACATGGAAGACCGCAGATGGAATTTGGATGCGCTTTACACTGGGTACGATAGTTTGGCGTATAGACAGGACGTCAAAAAGCTCGAGGCCTCGGTATCGGAGCTCAACGCGCTTGCCGATGCGCTCTCGCACGAGAATGAGGCGCAAACCGTAAGGAATATCCTTACAGATTTAAATGCCTACGAGGCGCTCAGCCGAAGGGTGGGCAGCTATGTTTTCCTGCGCGCGTCGGTGGATACGACCGACCCCGTCACCAAGGCAGAGATGACGCGCACCGACAAGATCATGAGTAACCTGTCTAAAGCCAATGCCAAGTTCAACCACTATATTGCCTCCGTGGCCGATTTGGACGTGCTCATCAAAGCCGATCCTTATATCGCGGAACACGCCTTTCTTATTCGCGAGATCAAGGAAAGAAGCAGATATTTAAAGAGCGACGAGGTCGAGGAGGTCATATCCAAGCTCAGCCTTACGGGCAGCGGCGCGTGGAACGACCTGCAGGAGCATCTTACCTCCACGCTGGAGGTCGAATACCGTGGTGAAGCGATCACGCTTTCGCAGGTAAGGAACTTCGCCTACAGCAACGACCCCGCGGAGCGCAAGGATGCCTACGAGGCGGAACTGAAGGCCTACGATAAAATCAAGGACAGCATCGCTTTTTCCCTCAACTCCATCAAGGGCTGCGTGAACGATCTTTGCGAGCTCCGCGGTTACGAGTCGCCTTTGCAGATGACGCTTCTGCAATCGCGTATGAAACAAGAAACGCTCGACGCGATGTTCGGCGCCATTCAAAAGTACCTGCCTAAGTTCCGCGCGTACATGCGGCGCAAAGGCGAAGTGCTCGGCCACAAAAACGGACTCCCGTGGTACGATATGTTCGCGCTTTTGGGCTCCTCCGGCAAGGAATACAGCGTTGAGGAATCGCGTGCGCTCCTCGTCGAGCAGTTTTCCACCTTCAGCGACGATCTCACAAGGATGATTGAGCGCGCCTACGACGAGGCCTGGATCGACTTCACGCCGCGCAAGGGCAAACGGGGCGGCGCGTTTTGCGCAAACCTCCCCTTTCTGGATCAAAGCCGCATCCTCACCAATTTTGACGGCAGCTTGAGCGACTGCGTAACCCTCGCACACGAGCTCGGCCACGCCTACCACGGGCAGCAGATTAGCTCCCACAGCCCATTAAACACCGAATACACCATGCCCGTCGCGGAAACGGCCTCCACCTTCAACGAGACCGTCATCATGCAGGCAGCCATGCGCGCGGCCTCCTCCAAGGGGGAAAAGCTGATGCTTATCGAGTCCTCGCTCAGCGACCTCAACCAGGTGCTGGTGGACATTTATTCCCGTTACCTCTTTGAAACCGAGGTGTTCGAGCGCAGGAACGGCGCCTTCCTCTTCCCCAACGACCTTGAGGACATCATGCTCCGCGCACAGAAGCAAGCTTACGGCGACGGCCTCGACCAAAACTATCTGCACCCGTACATGTGGATATGCAAGGGGCATTATTACAGGGCAGGATTGAACTTTTACAACTTTCCGTATGCGTTCGGCGCGCTGTTCGCGCGCGGCCTGTACGCAAAATACCAAAAAGAAGGCGCGAGCTTCGTGCCCAAATACAGGGAGCTTTTGAAGGCGACCACCGTGAATACCGTGGAAGACGTCGCAAAGATGGCCGATATCGATATCACGAAAGAGGCTTTTTGGATAAGCAGCCTCGAGGTGGTTTCCGGCATGATCGACGAATTTATGGAACTGACGAAATAAGGGAAACGCGGATAAGCTCAAGGCTTTTTTCAAAAAAGAACCCGTACTTTGCATTGCGGCGGCACTTGCCGCCGTTTCCATGCCGTTTGTGTCGCCGGATGCAGAGTACCTCGGCTATATCGATTTCAAGACCCTCGCATGTTTGTTCTGCCTGATGGTTTCTGTGAAAGGTTTGGAGCGCAACGGAGCACTCAATCGCGTTTCGCTTGCCATTACGGGGCGGCTTAAGACCTTGCGCACGCTTGCGTTTTCTTTGGTGTTTGCGTGCTTCTTTTTTGCGATGTTCGTCACCAACGACGTATCGCTCATCGCCATCATCCCCATCGCGTTTACGATGCTTTCCGCGTGCGGTATGGAAAGCTGGAGCGCGTTTTTGATCGTGTTGCTTTCGATCGCGGCCAACATAGGTTCGTCGCTGACGCCGATCGGCAACCCGCAAAACCTCTACCTCTTTACGCGCTATGAAATTCCGCTCGGGGAATTTCTATGGACGATGCTCCCCATCGTCGCCGCGGGCGGAGCTTTGCTTGCGCTGAGTTGCTTATTTATTCCGAACCTGGAGCTGAACAAAGCGGAAACGCGCTTGGAGGAGCCTCTCAGGAAAAGCGGCGTCGTTTTCTATGCGGCGCTCTTTTTGCTTTCGGTTTTGACGGTGTTCGGCTTTGTGCCGTATTGGGCTGCCGCGGCGGCGGTGTTCCTCGCTGTGCTCAACTTCGACAGAAAAACGCTTTTCACAGTAGACTATAGCCTTTTGCTGACCTTCGTCGCGATCTTCCTGTTCGTGGGGAACCTTGCGCGTATCGAACCGATCCGCGCGTTCCTATCCCGCATCACGGGGACAAATACGCTTTTGACGGCTATTCTCACGAGCCAGGCGACCAGTAACGTGCCTGCCGCCATTCTGCTTTCGGGCTTTACCGATAATGCAAAAGAGCTCCTCGCGGGCGTGAACATCGGCGGCTTGGGCACGCTCATCGCGTCCATGGCCAGCGTGATTTCTTATAAAATATACGCGAGCGTCCACAAGGGCCAAACCGGCAGGTATATGCTGCTGTTCAGCCTATGGAATCTCGCGTTTCTTGTATTGCTTACCGCACTCGGGTTTCTGTTATGTCGTTGATTGAATCTATAATCAACTTATTGTCTTATAACAGTTCTGCGATCTGTATCGCGTTGGTGGCGGCGCCCTTTCGTATCTGGTCGCCGCAGCACCACAGGGAAATACCGTTTTCGCTCGTCAGGTCGCGGCGTATCCTGCCTACGAACACCAGATCCTGATCGCTCGTTTCAAGCGGCATAGGGTAGCGTTTGGACGCTGAATCATCTACAAGGCGGCAGCCCGGCGCATTTTCGACGGCTGCGCGCACTCTCGCAATGTCGAGGCGTTCTTCCGTTATAAGCGTGAGGGAAATGGAGTGGGAGCGCCATACGGGCACGCGTACGCAGGTGCAGCTTACGTTTAACTGCGGCAGGTGCATGATCTTCCTGCCCTCAAATTGCATCTTCATTTCCTCGCTCGTATAGCCGCTTTCCGAGAAATCGCCGATCTGCGGTATGAGATTGAATGCGATTTGGTACGGGAACACAGCGCTTTCCATTGGCTTCCCCTCCGCCCATGCGCGCATCTGCGCTTCGAGTTCCGCCGTTCCGCCCGCGCCCGCGCCCGAGACCGCCTGATAGGTGGACGCGATCATGCTATTGATGGGCGAAAGCCGGTTGATCGCGTTTATCGCCACAAGCGCAATGATGGTGGAACAGTTGGGGTTCGACAGAATGCCCTTATGGAGCTTCACATCCCCGGGGTTGATCTCCGGCACCACGAGCGGAACGTCTTTCTCCATGCGGAAGGCGCTGGAATTATCTACGAACACCGCGCCCGCCTCCCGTATAAAGGGCGCAAACGCTTTGGCATGCGCGTTTGCCGCGGCGCCGAGCACGATATCCGCACCGGCGAAAGCGTTTTTATCCCCCTCGCGCACCTCTATCTCTTCGCCGCGAAAGCGTATTTTGCTGCCTGCGCTTCTTCTAGATCCAAGTGCCACAAGCTCGGAAACCGGGAAATCCTTCTCCTCCAGCACCTTCAGCATTTCCCGCCCGACCGCGCCCGTTGCGCCTAAAACCGCTACCTTTTTCTGTTTCATACCCTTATACCTCCTTAATCACATCAAACTTATCTAACGAAGCTGTCGTAGAGCACGCGTATGGTCTTTTCAAAATCGGCGTTTTCCACGCCCACCACGATGCTGATCTCCTCCGGTCCCTGCGCAATCATACGGATGTTGATATCGCTTTCGCCGATGGTGCAAAAAAGCCTTCCCGAAATGCCAGGGCGGTACACCATCCTTCGTCCCACCACCGCCACAAGCGATATGTTTTCCGTGATCTTCACGGAATCCGGCTCTACGCGGGAACGTATCTCGGAGATGATATCGTAGATGCGGTTTTTCACCTTTTCGGTGGAAACGACCACGGAAAAGCTGTCGATGCCCGATGGGATGTGCTCGATGCCCACGCCGTAATGCTCGAATATCTCCACCACGCGCCGCAATACCCCCGCGTCGCCCGACATATGGGATTTGCAGATGGTGATGATGCTGTAGTTTTTACGGCCCGAGATGCCGGTGATGAAGCGCCGCGCGCCCTCGCCGTTTTCCTCCCCGAATTCCTCCTGGATGAGGGTGCCCGACGCCTCGGGGGCGTTGGTGTTTTTGATGTTGAGGGGTATCTTTTTTTCGCGCACGGGGAATACCGTTTCCTCATGCAGCACATCCGCCCCCATATAGGAAAGCTCGCGCAGCTCGCTGTAGGTGATGCGCTCGATGGATTTGGGGTCCTCGACGATGCGCGGATCGGCCATGAGTATGCCCGAAACGTCCGTCCAGTTTTCGTATACGCTCGCATCCACCGCCGCGGCGGCGATCGCGCCCGTGATATCCGAGCCCCCGCGCGGCATCACGCGTATGCGCCCGTCCGGCATGACCCCGTAAAAGCCGGGCAGCACAAGGCGGCGGTACTTCAAAAGCGCCTCATGCAAAAGCTCGTTCGTTTTTTCATAGTTCACTTTACCGTTGTAATTGAAAAAAAGCCAGTCCTTCGCGTCCAAAAACGTAAAGCCGAGGTACTCCGCCACCAGCCTTGCCGCAAGATACTCGCCGCGCGAAACAAGGTAGTCGATGAGGATATCGCGGTCCATCTCGGCCCTGAGTTTGGAAAATTCCGCATTGAGGTCGAGCGAAAGATGGCAACCTTCCTTGATACCGCGGTAGCGTTCCTCCGCCATAGAAAGTATACTCTCATACGAGACGCCGTATTTGAGGTGCGCATGGCAAAGGTACAGTAGATCCGTGATTTTATGATCGTCCTTAAAGCGCTTGCCGGGGGCGGACACCACCACCACCGCGCGCGTTTCGTCGCTCTCCACGATCTTTTTCACCTTTTGGAACTGCTCGGCATCCGCGAGCGACGAACCTCCGAATTTTGCTACTTTGATCATACCTTAATCCATTCCCGCAAAAAAGAGCCGCGGGTCAGCCTCCCTTAAATTTTTCGCAAGCGCGTGCATCGCGTGAACCGAAATCGGTTTTGTGATGTACGCGCGGCATTTCCCCATCAAAATTTGCTCGCACGCAAGCCCAATAAGCGCCTCGTGCGATGCTTCCGCACACGAACGCACATAATAGCGGTGCACGGCGGTTTTATTGTTGACGCTTAACGGCCGAAACCCGTTTTCGGGCGGCTGCACAAGGCCGCGGGCGATATCCAAAATATCCTGCGCCACGGTGACGCCCGTGGGCAGCTTCCCCGCACCTTGGCCAAAAAAGCTCTGCTTTTTGAGACGCTTCCCCACGAAGCTCAAAAGGTTATAGTTATCGGGCACATGAGCCTCCTGTGAAGCAACGCTCACAAAGCAAGGTTCCGCATACGCGCTCACGGCGTTTTGCGCCCGCGCGGCGCGAACCTTTAGTTTCAAAACCATTTTGCGCTCAATACCGAATTCGATATCGCCGCGCTCGGCAAAACGTATGCCCGCTACGTCCATTTCGCTTTCGCGAACTGCCGTTTGAAACGCCATGTTTGCGGAAACGGCGCATTTCCTTGCAGCGTCGAGCCCGTCGATATCCGCGCTTGGATCCGCCTCCGCATACCCGAGCGCTTGCGCTTGCTTTAAAGCCGCGTCGAAATCCATACCCTTTTGCATAGTGTCCAAAATATAGTTGGAGGTACCGTTCATGATACCGCCTATCTCCATAATATCGTCGCAGCGCATGGCGCGTTCGAGATTATATAGCCATTGTATGCCGCCGCCCGCGCACGCGGTATGCCTCAGGCACACGCCGTTTTTTGCCGCGGCGGAAGAAAGCTCTTGATAAGAAAGACAGATAAGCTCCTTATTGGCGCTCACCGCATGCTTCCCCGCCTTTATGGCCGAAAGCACATAGCTTCTCGCCGGTTCCGTACCGCCCATGACATCCGCCACGAGCGATATTTCGGGATCGTTCAAAATATCGCTAAAGTCCGCGGTCATCTCAAACGCACCGCAGGCGCGCGCATGCCGCACGAGCACGCGTTTCACTTCTATTTCGGGAAAAGCGGCCAGCACATCGTACGCGCCGCTCCCCACGGTTCCGTAACCCAACAGTGCGATCTTCACAAAAGCCTCCGTATGTCCTTGGAATAAAAACACTTGTGTTTAAAACGAAAACAATGTATCATAATATCAAGTGAAAAGCAAGTCGAAATTTGGAGAGGAATGTATATGCTCTACTTCAGCACGCGGAACAGGTCGCTTACGGCAACCGGCTTACAGGCCGTTTTGAACGGTATCGCGCCCGACGGCGGGCTTTACATGCCCGCATCCTTTCCGTATCTGCCCGTCGAGAATTTGTTGGCGCTCGACGCGCTCTGCATTGCCAAAAAGATACTCGGCGCGTATTTTGACGAGCTTGGCGCGGAGGAAATAAGCGAACTCATCGACGCTTCCTATATTGGGCGTTTTGAAACGTCCGACATCACGCCGCTTGTGCCCTTAAACGGGCCGTATGTGCTGGAGCTTTTCCGCGGGCCTACGCAGGCGTTTAAGGACGTGGCGCTTTCTGTGCTGCCGCGCCTAATATCCGCCGCGCGAAAAAAGCTCGGCGTGCAAAAAGAGATGCTTATCCTCACCGCCACGAGCGGCGACACGGGCAAAGCTGCTTTAGAAGGCTTTTGTGACGTGGAGGGCACGCGCATCGCGGTATTTTACCCCGAAGGCGGCGTGAGCCCTATACAGCAAAGGCAGATGACCGCGCAAAAGGGCAAAAACGTTGCCGTATGCGCGGTACGCGGCAATTTTGACGACGCGCAAACGGGCGTGAAAACAATCTTTACAAGCGCTTCGGCAAAGGAAAAGCTCGATAAGCTCGGCTTAACGCTATCAAGCGCCAATTCCATCAACATCGGCAGGCTCGTCCCGCAGATCATGTACTATTACAAGGCCTATATCGACCTCGTGAACGCAGGTGTGCTGAAAGCGGGAGAAACGGCTGATTTCGCGGTGCCAACCGGTAATTTCGGCAACATCCTCGCCGGGTATTTCGCCAAAAAAATGGGCTTGCCCGTGGGCAGGCTCGTGTGCGCCTCCAACATGAACGATGTGCTGACGGATTTTCTCACGACCGGCAAATACGACCGCCGCCGCGCGTTCTATAAGACCGCCTCGCCGAGCATGGATATTTTGATATCGAGCAACCTCGAAAGGCTTTTGTACCTTATCTGCGGCGAAAAAACGGCGGGCTATATGGAAAACCTCAAAAGCAAGGGCTTTTACGAGATCGGCCCCACTGAGCTCAGCGCGCTCCAAAAGGAATTCTTCCCCGCCCGCTGCGATGAGGAAGAATGCCTGTCCTCCGTCCGCCGCGTATTTCTTGAAAACCGTTACCTTTGCGACACGCATACCGCCGTGGCGTTCCATGCGCTTTGGCAATACCAAAAAACCGAAAAAAGTGCCTCGCCCGCAGTGGTTTTGAGCACCGCGTCCCCTTTCAAATTCCCAGCCGCCGTACTTCAAGCGTTAGAGGGAACCTCGCCCGAAAACGAATTTGACGCAATCGCGCGGCTCGAAGAAATTTCAAATTTTACCGCGCCGAAAGCGCTGACGTCGCTTAGGGATATTCCGCAGAGGCACAAGGATGTGGTAAACTTAGACGACATGGAAAGCTATATCCTGAGAAAGGCGGAACAAGCAGTATGGTAAGAGTGAAAGTTCCCGCGTCTACGGCCAATTTCGGCCCGGGCTTCGATAGCCTGGGCCTCGCGGTATCCCTATACGCCACCCTTTGCTTTTGGGAGGACGAGGACGGCCTGAAAATAGAAGGCTGCGACGACGCTTACAAAACAGAAGATAACCTCGCGGTAGTCGCCTACAAGAAGGTACTGTCGAGGCTTGGTATACCCTTTCAAAACCTCGGCGTCCGCATCGACTCGGAGATACCCGCGTCGCGGGGCCTTGGCTCCTCGGCCGCGCTGATCGTGGCGGGGCTTCTGGCGGGCAACGCCGCGCACGGTGCGAAGCTCAGCAAATCCACTCTCTTTTCGCTCGCGACCGAGCTCGAAGGCCATCCCGATAACGTGGCGGCGGCGCTCTTCGGCGGCTTTACCGCAAGTATGGTGCAAAACGGCGTTCCCAACATGACGCGCTATGAGGTAGACCCGTCGCTTCGCTTCCTCGCGCTGGTGCCGGATTTTGAGATCTCCACGCAGGCGGCGCGTGCGGCGCTCCCGAAAACCGTCCCCTTGAGCGACGCGGTATTTAACCTCTCGCGCATAGGCGTACTGTTAAAAGCGCTCGAACAGGGCGACGATCCCCTCATCACCGCCGCGCTCGACGACAGGCTGCACCAGCCCTACCGCGCAAAGCTCATCCCCGATTATGAAACCGTGAGAGGCCTTGCGCATGACGCGGGCTGCACGGCGTTCTACATCAGCGGCTCCGGCTCCGCCTGCATGTGCGTGTACCGCGGCGAAAGCTTCCCCGAACGCATGAAAGGGCTTATTGCCGGTTTACCGCATGCCTGGCGCGCCATCCCTCTGAGTATCGATCACGAGGGGGCCATTCTTCTGGAGACAGCACCATGCAAAGCCAATACTTGATCGTAGACAAGCGAATACTTCCCGACTATTACGAAAAGGTGCTCCAAGCGCGCGCCATGCTCGACGCCGGAACCGTGAAGGAAGTGAGCGAAGCGGCGCGGCTCGCGGGCATTTCGCGCAGCACCTATTATAAGTATAAGGACTACATTTTCGCTCCCAACGAGGATACCGCCTGCAAAAAAGCCGTGCTCTCCATGATGCTGCGCCACGAAAAGGGCGCATTGAGCGAAACGCTCAACGCGCTCAGCGCATTAGGCGCGAACATACTCACGATCACGCAAAGCCTCCCCATCAACTCGCAGGCGAACGTGGTGATCTCGCTCGACGCGACGCATGTTTCAGTACCCTTCGAAGACGTATTGAAGCGCCTCGGCGAAATCCCCGCCGCAAGCGCCGTGAAGCTTTTGGCGATCGAGTGAAAGCACACGATCCCTCATGAAATTCGCAATTGACAACGCACCGTTTTTCGGTATAATAGAACGTGCGTAACAATTTTGCTCGGTTCGTCTAGTGGCCTAGGACACCGCCCTCTCACGGCGGGAACAGGGGTTCGACTCCCCTACCGGGTACCATTTGAATCGGGGGTCGAGATTTGGAACAAAAAAGCTGGACGTTCCAAATAACGACCCCTTTCACACGTCAAAAACGCCTAAGCACAGGCGTTTTTTAGTTTATCTATTTTTTGCACAAACTGGACATCAAATACCAAAACCTCTCATTCTGATAAACGAAAATGAGATTTTTACCACTTTCGAACCCATGTGTCCAAATGTCAATCTCCTTATTTGCCTGGAATCGGGGCATCTGCTTCCATGTCTATTTAGAGTTCTATATTGCAATGTCGACTACAGTCGTCTGCTTTTATACATACGGCTGCAAAACAAATGAATGGAAGCTGAGTTTGAATCATAGCACTTCTCTTTCATAAAACTACTTTTTAGTCATTATGATCTTGTTTGTCTTCGCCTTGCCTTTTGTAGAGTAAGTAGGAGTAGAATCGCGGCGCAAGTATAAGCAGCTATGATCGCTAAAGAAAAAACACCCCAAACAGAACTTCCAAGAAATAAAAAGGAGCCGACAATAAAAGCTATCCCGCCTAAAATCCACAGATACCCCGCCATCCGGTGCGTCTTGTTCCAGTTATCAACGTTATTAAGCGTTCACGGCAACTTTATCCCGACCACATAATTCTGCCTGCTTTTCGGCAAGTAGTTGCCAAATACAATCAAAGCAACGCCCGCTAATACCGGGCCGATAAAAGATATAGGTATACTTGCACCCATGGAAATAAACAGTGTTATCGGCACCAAGATCATCGATACGAGCGGGCAAAGCCACGATGCCATTACTATGACCACAGCTGAAGCATTCGCGCGCTTAGGCGCATTGCGCAAGTAAAAGTTGACACAGATATTAATAGCCACAAATAGAAACGGCAGCCCTACAGCAACAAAGGCTTTAGAGGCATAATTATCAGGATTTCCTGCGCTATCCCAATGGATTGCAATTTTATCAGGCAGCTCGTTGTAAATTCCGAGCGACAGTATAACTGGTAATAAGCAAACAATAGATGACATCACCATTACGAAATAGTTACTTTTCGCTTTCATCAAGTTTTCCTCCCCTAAACTGGGCCAACCAGAGCATAGCTTCTTCAAAAATCGAGGTGTTTAACTCATAATAAATAAAGTTCTTATATCTCGTTTCAAAAACAAGGCCCGCCTTTTTTAGTTGCGAAAGATGATAGGAAATCGTTGCGCCGGTCATCTCAAAATGTTGGCTGATTTCTCCGGCCGATGCCCTGTCTTTTTTCAATATAATTAGAATTTCACGCCTAACAGGGTCCGATAAGGCCATAAAGGTTTCCGCAAAGCCCAACTTAATACCACCATACTCTATTTAGATTATTTTCTAAATTGAACAACGGTTCCAATTCGAACTCTCTTGTCCGAATTGGGACCGTTGCTTTTCTAAAAAAACCTAAGATAGGACGTTTTTGCTAGATGCTCTTGTTCCGTTAATCGGACACGCCATGAATAAAAAGTCTAAATCGATTGGCAAAAATCAAAATCCATATAATTCGAACCCATTTGTCTTGATAGATTTTAATTTCGAGGGCGGGAATAAAAGGATTTTTCGTCTGCACAGGGCGTTTTGTAGTGTAAAGCGTCGTGGGGCCTGCGGCTGTTCTAGAAAGCCATATAACGGCTCAACATCATCAATTAACTGTAAGTTTAAATTAGCTATAAATTTTTAACAAACTTTGGTATAATATGTCTAAATCCAACACTGGGAGCATGGCTTTTGGGGGCAAGCTGAGCTTCGCGTTATAGCAATAACGCGAAGCAGGAGAGCGTGCTGTTAAAATGGAAGCTTACTTCACAGAGAGTCTGCTATGGTTTAGATAAATGAATGTAGGCTTTGTCATATTAAGGAGAAAAGTATGAAAACCCCACAACAAGTATTAAACACCTTGGCAATGCTGGGGTTAGATTGCAAATGTATAGTTGATGTTTTCGAAAAATTTCACGCCGATATACCAAACTACATGAGAGAACCCGTTCGGTATGGGGTAATCAATGGGTATCAGACATTTATCGTAACCAATATTATACAGGAGTTTTCTACAATTGCTTATGAAGCTCTAAATATCATTGAAGAGCAACAGGGTGAACTGCAAGAACTGAGGCAAGAATATGATTCTGACTTTTTTATTCATTTAGAGAAAGTCAGAAATAGTATACACATATATAATAAATTCGGCAGCTATGAAAATAAAGCTAAGCGAATCATAGAATCAATAAACAAAGAATTCCCATTCAATTACAACATCAGTTTGGTCTATAGAATTAAGGGTAACAGAGCACTTTTCCTCGGAACTAATGTATTTTGTTATCACATGACTGATGAGTTTAGCGAGAGCACATGGCTACTCGGCGAAAAAGCCAGAGATTATGCTAAGTTTGTATCATCAATTGTGAGCTCTTTGCAACCAATGGCGGAAGGAAATATCAATCAGGTTAAAAACCCTTTTCGCGAGTCTGCTGCTGAAAGAATATCCATTGAATGTTTTGACTATACCGTTGAAGCAATAATAAAAAAGCTAAATGTAACACCATCCATATGCGTACGTCTGCTTCTAATGCATTCTTATGTTAGCTTTATTAATTTGTTGTTTGATGAGGTTTTGCATGTTGATAGTTGCGTTGATGATCCGTTATGGTTGTGTTTTTTTGCTAAAATATATTCTATTCGTTACGACGAGGTTCTAGATAGCTTTGACAACCTGATAACTTATTCGAATGGTTCGACCAAAGCGCTATTAGAATCATTATTAGATTTTAGTGGCTTTGACCGCAAAGAGAGCTTACGTGAATTCGCACGTAGTCTGCGTAATTTAGTCCATTATGGATTGAAAGATTATCCTCTTATCCGAAAAACTAACAATTACCTTGCTGATGTTGAGCGGATTTATTTAGATGTTGTCGGCCTATCCACAATTGAAGAGTTTGCGGAATATTTTTATGCACTTCGGTTTGATATGAAGCTGATGGAATCAAGATTTAAAAGGTTATTCAACATGGATTATGACGTATCAATAATAGCAAGAGAATTGGCAAAAGGAGGACGGCCTATATAATTTGTAGCTGATACAACTTCACATTATGTTTATCCTGAGACTCATCGACAAACAGAAATTTATCGGATAGCTTCGAACATCCTACAGTTTATATTTATGGGGTCAACACTTATGAAAACCAGACTTGAACAAGTTTTAGAACTTTATCTCAACGGGCGCGAGGTAGCTGTATGGGGTATTCCGACACGCCGCTTGCTTCGTGCATTAAAACCTTATAAATTTCGTGTTGCCGATAGGGTCGATCCTCAATATCATTATGTTGTCGCTGTAAATGATGACGACTTATTCGACTTTTTATCCGATGAACAAAGCAAGTTGTTTCAATACGCGAATGACTACCTAACATTTAACGACGAGGGAGGCGAGCTTCCGTTTGAACGAATGTGTTTCAACGTCCGCGTTGGCAGGCAAACATATTTTGGAGCCGGTGTCATAGGAGCTTGCGAAAACGGGTATATTAAAAGTATTGGCCAATTTACATCTATTAACGGCACTGCGGAGATCCATGTTAATCATCAGTTAAATATGACCTTTATGAGCGACGATATTCAAAACTTTTTTTATGACGAAGTCATGGCTATGTTCCAAAACAAACTGCGAAACGATCCTAAACACCCTTATGCTTACAGCAAAGAACCTATGACCATAGGCAGCGATGTGTATATCGGCGCACATGCATTCATCAATGCTTCCTCCGTAACAAGTATCGGTGATGGTGCTATAATCGGCTCGGGTGCAGTGGTTCTGGAAAATGTTCCTCCTTTTGCTGTCGTTGTTGGTGCCCCTGCGAGAATCAAACGTTACCGCTTCTCAAAGGAGATGATTGAAACCCTGCTTCGTGTCAAATGGTGGGACTGGAGCATAGAGGAAATTAACGAAAATGCTGATGCGCTTATATCACCTGAAATATTTATGATGAAGTATGGGGGATTATAAAGTAAATGCGGACAATGCTGACCTTGTATTTAGTAAGCGTAACGCGAGGCTGGTAAGTTCCAATTTATCGGGTAGCTTTGGGTTCCCATTATGTTTATCCTGAGACTCATTGACAAATAGGAATTTGTAGAGGAGATATGGTTATGAGCATAAGAACAATCATGATCCTTCCCAAATTTTTAAATATTGATATTATTAATGATATCCGTAAGAAATATGACCCATTGGCAAGCTTAGTATCGCCACATATTACGCTGGCCTTTCCTTTTGATAGCAAAATGACTAACGAGGATCTTAAATTGCATCTAGAAGAATGTTTGAATGACATAAAACCATTTACGCTTGAATTAGTAGGGTTTAGTAAGCAGGGAAGCAAATATGGTAATTATCTATTTTTAAATGTAGCACAAGGTATGGAAGTAATTAAAAACATTCATGATAGGTTGTATACTAATGAACTAAAACAATTTGATGTAGACTGTGATTATATTCCACATATGACAGTTGGGAAAGTATCTTCTATGGAGTTACTTGATGAAGCATTTGATGATGTATCTAAATGTAATGATAAATTTAGTACTGTAGTCAAGAAGATATCGGTTGAAATGATCGGTGCGCATGAAGAATCAATTATCATTATAGAGCATGAACTAAATTGACAAATTCCAATTTGTCAAGCAGTTTGACTTCCCATTATGTTTAACTCAAGTGATTATCCGAGCTTCGCATTATGTTTATCCCGAGGCTCATCGACAAGCAGAAATTCGGCGGGTAGTTTTGAACTGCGATTATTTATATTAGGTACGAAAGGTGATACGGCATGGAAGTAAGAATTGCAACAGCCGATGATGTATATGACTTATTTGAGTTAAAACACGCTTTTTGGAAATACAACCACCATTGAACGAATGAAAAAATCGCTCATTGAAAATGATCGCGAAGTTGTATGTATCGCATTTGTTGACGGTATCACCGCTGGATATTGCAGCGGACTGATTGTAAAATCTATGTGTTACAGCGAAAACCGTGCCGACATTGAGTCATTGTATGTAAAAGAGGAATTTAGAGGAAACTGGACATGGAAAAACGTCTTATCGTTCAAGCAATCACAAAGTTTATACTTGGGATAATGGTTGTTGCGTTATTGCTATTTGTTTCATCCGGGACATTACATTATTGGAACGCATAGCTGTTTATGGGCATCCTTTTTATTCCTACGTTCGTTGCGGGTATCATTTTAATGATCAAGAACCCTGATTTATTACGCAAGCGATTAAATACAGAAGAGAAAGAATCCGAGCAAAAGCATGTTATGAAAGAATTACCGGAAGGTACATATTATGTTTGTATAGCAGTAGTAAAACAAGGTCTCTATATTGAGCCCGAAAACAAATATGAGTACAGCGATACCGATTGCGTCTTCAAACTAGTGATGGACCAGTAGTGTTAAGGTTACAACACGCCACCTCCCCCACTATTCCTAAATTCCCATTATGTTTATGAAGGCCACGATGCTTAATTGAACATCATTGTTGGAGGATTTGCATTAATCCCATTATCAGCAACATGCGTGTAAATCTTGGTTGTAGTTATGCTCACGCGGCCATAGACCTGCTGAATGATCGAATATCAGCATGACTATATTTTTACCGCAGCTTATGCGTGTGCTTACCATTGAAATTGAAAAAGTAGGCATTCCAGTTTTGGATGGTAGGGTTAGGATTGTGTTTATTTTTGTTTCCTCTTGTGTTTTTGGCTTTTTCCCACTCTGATTCCGTTTTTCATTAAAGCTTTACAAGCTACTAACATTTGGATATAATGAATAAGTATTGTAAAAGATCGCACTTTCTTGCAAGTCGTATTTACGGTACAGCAGCATGGGAATTGAAACCTGTGCGGTGAAACGGGGCTTTCCGGCTCCGCCGTATAAATACTTGAACTTGTAGCGTATTAACAATTTCGAAAGACTTTGCTATTCGGCAAGGTCTTTGTTTTTGTGCTAAACACCGGAAAAGAAATGAGGAAACATTGAAATATCATGAGCTGCTCTCGGAGCAGATGCAAGCTACGCTCAAATTAGCGGGCTACACGACCCCCACCCCCATTCAGGCAAAGACCTTGGAACTGATTCTGAACAAATGGGACATCTTAGGTATTGCCCAAACCGGCACAGGCAAAACCGCCGCATTTGCCGTACCCATCATCGAAAGGGCATTTACGGACAACCAAAAAACGCAGGCGCTTATACTTTGCCCCACCCGCGAGCTTGCGTTACAGATCACTGAAGTATTCCGCAATCTTTCCGCCGGCACGAAACTCCGTACCGTCAGCATTTACGGAGGACAGTCGGCAACCGTGCAGATTCGTGCGCTTCGCGCGGGAGCGCAGATCGTCGTCGGTACCCCCGGCAGGGTGAAAGACCTGATCCAACGCAATGTTTTGAAGCTGCAAAACGTTCGTACCGTCGTACTGGATGAGGCGGATGAAATGCTGGATTTTGGCTTTTTGCCCGATATCAAGGCGATCCTTGCTAATATTACCGGCAAACACCAGACATTGCTTTTTTCTGCTACCATGAACACGGGTGTGACGGGCGTGGCAAAACAGTTTCAAAATGACCCTGTCCGCATCGAGCTCGGCAATCGAAATGAGCCCACAGAAACCGTGCGACAGTCCTATTTGGCCGCCGCCGAACAGCAGAAGTCGGACGCTGTGCAAAACCTTATCAAGCAGGAGCAGCCCCGCTTGGCGCTGATATTCTGCAACACGAGAAGGCGCGTGAAAAACCTACAAAAGCAGCTTCTGTCACAGGGACTTCCCGTTTCCTGTCTGCATGGCGACTTGAGCCAAAGCCAGCGCGACGCCATTATGGATACGTTTCGCAAAGGTAAAACGACGGTGCTGGTAGCCACGGATGTGGCTGCACGTGGCATTGATGTGAGCAACATCGATCTTGTGATCAACTACGATATACCTGATAAGATGGAATATTATGTGCACCGCATCGGTCGAACGGGCCGCGCCGGCCATGTCGGCAGAGCGTGCACGCTGGTTAGCCCGCAGGATAGTGGCAAAATTATCGATATCGAACGACGATTCCGCATCAAGCTTACCAAGGAGCAGGCAATTTCTTGCTAAAATACTTGCTGAACGAGGAGCTGCCCGATGATTCGGGCGGCTCCTTGTCGTTTTCGGTGCAAAATACGTTTAGCGTACTGATATAGGCCCGCCTACGCTTTTTTTATGGTATATTATAAATAAGGGATTAAAAAGCGCAGTGTTCATTATGAAGCACATGCAATAGAACAGAAGAATGAGCGTTATCGCATCAAGAAAGCAAAAGGAAAATGGTTCAAAAAAACACTATGGTCAGCGGTCGGAACTTTGTCAGAGTCTATTTATGCAGCGGCACAAGCGGCAATCCATTGGGCAGCGAAGAGCTGGCTATATTTTGTGAGTGCAGTTCGCTGGAGCCCACTGTCGCTGACGTGAAAAAAGATGAATTGATTAAATGGGTCAACAGTAACCCCAAATGCAAAAAGAATCAAAGTAACGAAAGCTATAGAATATCCAAGCACGCGGATGCTATGACCGTGGTTTTTCTGGCTGAAAGAGAGATACGGGCCTGCCTCATGGCCAATCGTATTTTTTCGAATTTGCTTCCTTGAACCCCCTATCGGCATCATTAAGCAGCGTGCCGATAACTTCAATGTATTCAAGGGGTTATTCGCATAACGAAACTTCCAATATCCATAATACAAGCGATTATCCAAACTTCGCATTATGTTTAACCGCAGTGGTTATCCGAATTGCCCATTATGTTTATAACATGACCAAATTTCAATTTATCGACGAAAGCGTCCAAAACCAAAATATCTATATTGTCAATGATAAACAAAACAAAAGACCCATCCTGCTAAGGGTGGGTCTTTTGTTTTCTCTGATCAAGAGATAGGGGAGTCGAAGAGCACGGCCGAGCCGTGCGAGGTAAAAAACAGTCCGGTGGACTGTTTTTTAGTACCCTGGGCTGGCGGCGGCACCCTAACGTTTTACTCCTGAGACGATATATACTTCATCGTTTGATACAACCACATCAACGCTGAAATATTGCGCAAAGAGGGCTGCAAGCTCGTTTTCCTGCAACAAACCAAGGGATACTTTAGATGCAACCCCGGCGTGATAATTATTAATAGCTGCACGGCTGGCGCCGTGGGCCACAGTAAGTCTGCCTCCATCCGCGAGTTTTCCAGCAAGGCAGCCGATAAGACCCGCCGGATCGGGAAAGTGCGGAAACGCATTATAAACCACGCAACGATCGAATCGTTCGGTAAAGGTCACCTTTTCAATGTCCGCGGCCAGCAGTATAATGCGTGGATCTGTAAATTTAGCTTTCGCAAGCCCGACCATAGCGGTTGAAATATCTACGCCCGTTATGCGCTTTACGTTTCGCTTAAGATAATCCGGAAACAGCACACCGGTACCGCAAGCCACGTCAAGTACATCAGCGCCTTCTTTGATACCCGCATAATCAAGAATCAGATTGATTTTCTCGTCATCACGGATCGTATTATTGTCCCATGAAGATGCGCACCCATCAAAAAAATCAATTATGTCTTTTTTGTTCATGCGGCCTCCGTTTCAGCCGGATAACGTTTGGAAATCAGCTTGGCCTTTTCTAACGCAAACACGATTGGGGGTATTAGGGCCAATTGAATAATCAGACCGGGCCAGCAGGTTATAAAATAGCTGGTTGCCCATACTGCAAATGAGTATTTGTCCGCCGCAAAAATGAGTGCGTTCATAATTCCGCCGATAATGCGACCGGAAACCATAGCGGCAATTAAGCTGACGTATAGGTCTACATACAGTTTTCCGGAATGCAGCAGTTTCATTATGAGGCCTGAAGCCAGTCCGTACACCGCAAGCTCGATAAGAATTCCGGGCAGGTACGCCATCGGCGGCATGCCTGTCAGCAGGCTGGAAAGCAGCGGTCCAAGCAAGCCGCAGGCAAGACCATACGGCATACCGCAAATCAATCCGCATAGCAGAGCAGGGATGTGCATGGGAAGAAAGATACTGCCTGCGTTCGGGATTGGGTGGAAGGCGAGCGGAAGCACTACGCAAAGCGCAATAAACATTGCCGTAATAACGGACACCTTCACCTTCGTCATTTTTGTCATTGTTCGACCCCCTTATTTTGCAAACCGTCCTCAAAATAACGGTTTGATTTTCTGTCAGGCCTCGACCATATAAGCCAGATAAAAACGCAAAAGCACAACATAGCATAAAATAATTGCGTTTGTGCCGTGAAGCCCTAAATCAGAGGTATTTATAGTACGCGTCAATTGTAGCAATCCTGCAAATCAGTCACAAGCCCCATGGGGGGATGCTTTTTTACGCTAATATGGTACAATAAAATTATTGAATTTCAAGACGAGGCTGCATTATGGATTTTTCGCTCGGGCGATGCTCGGATATCCGTAGACATCATGACGAACATTCGCATTGGGATGGGGAGCCAGAGCATCTGCATTCCCACGGAAAGCATTCGCACCAGAATACAAAGGTCGTTTTGGATCGGTTGGCGCGCGCAATCGGACACCTGACCTCGGTCCGCAAAATGGTAGAAAACGGCCGCGACTGTTCTGAGGTATTGATTCAGCTTGCTGCAGTTCGTTCCGCAATCAATGGTATCTGCAAAGTGGTATTGCAGGACCATTTGAACAATTGCATCGTTGATGCGGTCGAGACAGGAGATATGGAAACAATTGAAGCGCTAAACAAGGCAATTGAGATGCTCCTAAAATAACGTTTCGGCTGCATAATGGGGAACGGACCATATCTAAATGATATCGAAGGGGAGAAAGCACAAGTGGAAAATACCGCAATTCGTCTTGTATTTTATGAGGATTGTTATCGGGAAGCTCTTTATGGGTTTGCGTTAGGCTCGGAACAGGAGAAATTTACGGCTTCCGCATACGATGCCATACAAACGCTGGACGACCCAAGCCGCCACTTAATTATAATCCTCGCAGGAAACCGGCCCGTAGGATACTTTATATTGCATGAGGGAAACGGACCATTGGAAATTGGAAGTCATGACCATGCTCTGCTGATTCGCTCCTTGGCCATCAATGCAGCGGACCAGCGAAAAGGTTACGCTCTTGAAGCTATGATTCGGCTTTCGGAATTCGTCCGCACCAATTTCACCGGTGTTACTGAGCTTATATTAATCGTGAATCATGCAAATTTCCCCGCGCAGAAGCTGTATCAAAAGGCCGGATTTGTGGATCGCGGCGTCCGAAGGCAAGGTAAGATCGGTGAACAATATGTTTACCATTATTTTTTATAAGGCGTAAGCCATCTGAATACTGCCATGATTTGTTGGAAAGTCAAGGAAAATACATTATGACGCTGAAGAAGTTTTTATGGAAACAGTCATGCAGCGTCCGGCCTTGTGCAGGGTTCATTCCTATAACCCCCCCTCTTACTCACCTCTCCTTCCCACCCTTAATATAATGAATATCGGCAAAATCCCGCGAAATCGATCCTATCGGGCAAAAAGGGAGGAGTATCGGCGTGAAAAAGAAGCTGCCCTTTACGGGCTCGGCCACCGCTTTAATTACCCCGTTTGACGCGGACGGCAACGTGCATTACGCGAAGCTTGCGGAGCTTATTGAGTTCCAGATCGAAAACCGAACCGACGCGCTTGTAATCTCAGGGACCACCGGGGAATGCGCCACGTTGAGCGATGAGGAGAAAATACGGATGTTCCGTTTTTGCACGGAACAGGTGCGCGATCGCATACCCGTGATCGCCGGCACCGGCAGCAACGACACGAAACATTCCGTCGAGCTGTCTATATCCGCTCTCGATGCCGGCGCGGACGCGCTGCTTCTTGTCACCCCTTACTATAACAAAGCGTCCCATATGGGGCTGGTGCGGCATTTTTACGCCGTGGCGGACGCCGTTCCCCTCCCGGTGATCGTTTACAACGTGCCTTCGAGAACCGGTATGAACATCGGCGTCGATACTTATAGGGAGCTTTCGAAGCACGAAAACATCGTCGCCGCCAAGGAAGCGAGCGCGGACATCTCCCATATTGCCAAAATCGCCGAAGCCTGCAGGGACACATTGTATCTCTACTCCGGCAACGATGATCAGACTGTGCCCATACTCTCCCTCGGAGCAAAGGGCGTGATATCGGTTTTATCCAACGTTATGCCGAAACAAACGCACGATATCTGCGCGCTTTGGCTCGCGGGCCGCACGGAGGAGGCGCTTAGGCTCCACCTCGAGCTGCTCGAGCTGATGAACGCCCTCTTCATCGACGTCAACCCCATACCCGTCAAGGCCGCCCTCAACCTGATGGGGATGGGCGTAGGCGGCTACCGCCTGCCATTGTGCGACATGCCGCCGAATAAGCTCGAAGCCCTCAAAGCGGCCATGAAAAGGCTCAATCTTATATGAATTATAAATCAAAAAGCGGCCATCCGGCCGCTTTTTGATTCATTTCCTGCCGCGCATTAGAATATTTGTGGTTGTACCTTTTTCCCCGCAAGGGCATTTTCGATCGACGGTATCAGCTTGGTAAAGTCCGCGATCAGAGAGGTTTCCTTCTTTATGCAGTCGTCCTGCCCGAAGGGGACGAAGTATACGTTCTTCAAATTCATCAACCCGCCGATGTTGCGCATATTCATCGACAGGCCGTCGTTTGTGGCAAGCGCCAGAAGAAGCGGCCTGTCGTTTCTTAAATGCGCCTTGCATGCCATGGTGACCGCGGTGTCCGTAATGCCGTTGTACAATTTTGCGAGGGTGTTGCCCGTGCACGGCATCACGACCATAATATCAAGTAACTTTTGAGGTCCGATCGGCTCCGCATCCCGGATGGTCTTGATCGCCTTGCGGCCGCATATCCCTTCGATCTTTTCTATAAAATCCGCCGCCTTGCCGAATCTCGTATCGGTCGTGGCCACATTTGGCGAGAGTACCGGCAGAATCGCACAGCCCGTGGCGGCGAGCTTCTCCATTTCATCGATCGCCGCCTGCAGTGTGCAAAACGATCCCGTCAGCCCAAACCCGACCGTTTTTCCGTTTAGCATTTCCTACGCTCCTTTCATAATTGAGCACACAATCTGACCGCCGCGTCCGCCATATACTCCGCCGCGCTTTGGGGGGCGACCTTTGCGGGGAGGCCAGGCGCCAAAATGGAGCGGATGCCGAGCGCCTCCGCCTCCGCGGCGTCGTATCCGTACGGATAGGACGCAAGCTCGATCGCGAGGGAGCCTTTTTTCATAGAAGCCAGCGCATCCCGGTCGATGATCCGCGCGGGTACCGTATTGACGAGCACCTCGCACCGCCCGAGCGCTTTCTTCATATCCTCCGCCGCATAACAGCGGTACGCCGCCGCCCACGCGCGCTGCGCGGGATTTCTTGCGATCACATGGACGCGCGCGCCGAGCTGATGCAGCATAGGCGCAAGCGCTTTTCCGATGCGTCCGAAGCCGACTACAGCAACATCCATATTTAAGACGGTACGCTCCGCATTTGCGATGATAAGAGAAAGCGCTCCCTCCGCCGTAGGTACGGCATTTTGCACCGCGAACACCTCGTCATCCGTGACGCACGCATAGCGGACCCCCCGCGCCTTCGCCGCAGGTTCGATATAGGCTGCGCTCTGCCCGCCGACAAGGACCGACCCCTGCGGCAGTTTTTCCAAAAGACCGCGGAGCTCGTCGATCTTTTTGCCCGGCGATACGATCAGGCAAACGGCTTCGCCGATCGTTCCCTCAAATGCCTGCGCGGCATAGCCCCGTTCTTTCAAAATGCGCAGAAGTTCATTCATTCTCCTGTCGCCCTGTTCCACAATATAACGCATACACGCCCCTCCGATTTTGCTCTTGCTCATAATATGAATGCGGCGTTGGCGTAGTGAAATAAATCCGTATACGGATTTATGAAACACGCTATGTGTGTGGGATATGCTTGCGAATTATGTTCTAGGTTGATTTATACCTATTTTTAGGGTATACTACCTTAAAAGGGAGGCGTTGCAATGAACATCAACAGCAACAACATCGTATCCGTAACCGAAGCGAACCAGAATTTTTCGCGTGTGGCACGGATGGCCGACAAAACCGGTGAGATCGTCATTTTTAAGAACAACCGTCCGAAATACCGGCTGGTCGATCTCGACCAAAGGCCCGACGTGGAGCTTACCGAGGACGAAGCCATAGACATTGTAGCGGCGCGTATCCTTAAACGATACAAACTCGCCTTTATGGAGCTTGAGAAATGATCAAATTCTCGCAGGAAAAGGTATTGCTTTTACATCAGCTTATCACGGAGGAGACAGGCGGCGACAGCGGCGTACGGACTATGCGCTGCTCGATAGCGCGCTTGAAAGCGCATACGCGGCCTTCGGCGGGGTGGAGTTGTACCCCACGAAGGAGGAAAAAGCCGCATGTTTAGGCTTTGCATTGATTTCCAACCATGCTTGGGAATAAACGGATAGGCATTATGTTATGCTGACATTTTTGGAGGTCAACGGCATACGAATGGTTTGCACCAATGAGGAGGTTGCCCGCGTAGGTCTTGCAGCCGCAGATGGCTCCATGAAACACGAAGAATTGCTTGCGTGGATACTGGAGTACCGCATATAGATGCAAAAGCATTCCTATGCCACTTTAACGATTTATCATGGAGCTGCTATATTGATAAAAGCAGGCAGGAAACGGCTGCAGAAAAGCATGGCGAAAACAGCGGTCAAAATAAAGCATCCTTGAGCCACAGAGCCTTAAGGGTGCTTCTTTTTTATCTTGTCCGCATTCGGTTCCGAAAGATTTATCGATTCCTCCATAACTTCTACAAATCTGCATGGTATGATAAGCACATTAAACGCGGAAGGAGACGCTGCGTGGAAAACGAAACGAAAACGATCAAGCTCCGTATCGGCGGCATGACCTGCTCAAACTGTGAGCGGCGCATTCAGCGTGCACTCATTGGCTTAGCGGGCGTAAGATCGGCAAAGGTCAGCTACAGAAGCGGCTTTGCCGAAATCGTTTATGACAGGAAGGCTGCGTCTATTTCCGATTTAAGAGCGGTCGTTGAAGACGCCGGATACAAAGTGCTTTCAGGGAGTGCGGAAGAACCGCAAAACGCAAAGCGCGCCATCGGGCTGGTCCTTTTAATCGTCGCGCTGTATGTGCTGCTCTCGCAATTTGGGATACTCAATCTGCTCGTACCGAGCCAGCTCGCCCAAACGAATATGGGTTACGGGATGCTGTTCGTCGTGGGCCTTCTCACTTCCGTGCATTGCGTCGCGATGTGCGGCGGCATAAACCTTTCCCAAACGGTTGGGAAAGGCGGCCTTGCGCCCACGGCGCTATACAACCTCGGCAGGGTGATTTCCTATACGGCGGTCGGGTTTATCGTCGGCGCGCTGGGTTCGGTAATCTCCTTCACGCAAACGACGCAAGGGGTATTGAAGCTGCTGGCGGGTGTGTTCATGGTCATCATGGGCGTCAATATGCTTGGGATATTTCCCTTTCTGCGAAAGCTTACGCTGCGCCTTCCACATATCGATTCCGGCAGCAAAAGTCCGTTGATCGTGGGGCTCTTGAACGGGTTTATGCCGTGCGGGCCCTTGCAGGCGATGCAGCTCTACGCGCTCTCGACGGGGAGCCCCGTAAAGGGCGCGGTTTCCATGCTGCTGTTCAGTTTGGGCACCGTACCGCTGATGTTCGGGCTCGGCGCACTCTCCTCCGTACTCAGCAAGAAATTTGCCCACAAGGCGATGACGGTCGGCGCTGTGCTTGTGGTCGTCCTCGGGCTAAGCATGCTGTCGCAAGGATGGAGCCTATCGGGGGTATCCTTGCCAAGCGCTGCCGATGCTGCCCCGGCCCCTGCGCAAGCGGGTTCTGCACAAATTGAGATTGTAGACGGCGTGCAGGTCGTACGATCGACCCTGCAGCGGGGGAAATACCCCGCGATCACCGTAAAGACAGGCATACCCGTCAAATGGGTGATCGACGCACCCAAGGGCACCATAAACGGCTGCAACAACGCGATCTATATCCCCGAATACGACATCGAGTACACGTTTAAAACCGGGGAGAACGTTATCGAGTTCACACCTGCCGACGCAGGGACCTTTCCATACAGTTGCTGGATGGGCATGATCCGAAGCACCATAACCGTCACGGACGAAGGTTAATATAAAAGATGAGGAGGATAAATAAAATGAAGAAATTATTGCCGCTTCTGACACTCGCGGCGCTGATCTTAGCGCTAATTACCGCCTGCTCCGCCAAAGGCGCGGATACGGACGATACGCAAACGCAAGAGGTCGTCACGGATACGGACGGGACTCAAACGCAAGAGGTCGTCGAGGATACGGACGATGCTCAAACACAGGAGGTCAAAGACGCGGATATCGTAATACCCATCGCCGACGTCACCGAAGAAGCTAAATTCTACCCTGCTGAGATCGACGGCACAAAGATCGAGGTCATCGTCGTCAAAGCGCCGGACGGTACGATCCGCACGGCATTCAACACATGCCAGGTCTGCTATGGCTCCGGATACGGGTACTATGAGCAGGACGGCGACGTTCTGGTCTGCCAGAACTGCGGCAACCGCTTCCCCATGGACAAGGTGGAAGTTGAATCCGGCGGGTGCAACCCCGTGCCTATTTTTGATGAGAATAAAACGGTCGACGAAACCAACATAACCATTCCGCTGGATTTTTTGAAAGAAGCCACTTTCATTTTCGCCAACTGGAAAACCGATTATTAAAGGGAGAGGAAAGCGCCAAATGAACACGCAAACACTCGCGATTACCGGAATGACCTGCGCGGCCTGCTCTGCGCGGATCGAGCGCGTCGTTGCGAAAATGGAAGGGGTCGAGAGCATCTCGGTCAACCTTGCTTCGGAACGCGGAGTTGTCACCTTCGACGGTGAGAAGCTCACGCTTGCCGATATCATCGAAAAAATCGAAAAGACGGGATACGGCGCGGCGGTCTTAAAGCCCAAGCAGGCGGATGAGGATAAAATACGCAAAGACAAGGCGATCAAAACGCTCTGGACGAAGTTCATTGTCTCCGCCGCATTTGCCCTGCCGCTACTGTATATCGCCATGGCTCCGATGATCGGCTTTGTTCGCCTCCCGTTCCCGGCGGGGCTTGAGCCCATGCGCTACCCGCTCATATATGCGCTTACAGAGCTTATCCTTGTTCTGCCGGTCATCGGCGTCGGGTACAGGTTCTACTATGTGGGCTTCCGCGCGCTTTTCATGCGGAGTCCCAATATGGACAGCCTCATTGCCGTAGGCACGACGGCTGCTGTGTTGTATAGTGTATATAACGTGTTCCAAATCGCTAACGGCAATTTCGCGGCGGTGGAGTCGCTTTACTTTGAAACGGCGGGCGTGATCATTACCCTTATTTTGCTCGGCAAGTCGCTGGAAGCGCGGGCAAAGGGCAAAACGAGCGACGCGATCAAAAAATTGATGGGGCTTGCCCCGAAAACCGCGGTCGTCTTGAGAAACGGTGCGGAAAGGGAGATCCCGATCGACGAAGTGCAGATCGACGACGTGATCGTCGTGAAGCCGGGCGCAAAGATCCCCGTGGACGGCGTCGTCCTCGACGGGCATACGGCGATCGACGAATCCATGCTCACGGGCGAAAGCCTGCCCGTAGATAAAGCGGAGGGAAGCAAGGTTTACGCCGCTACGATGAACACCACGGGGACCGTTACGTTCAGAGCCGAAAAGATCGGCGCGGACACGGCGCTTTCACAGATCATCAAGCTCGTGGAGGACGCGCAGGGCAGCAAAGCCCCGATCGCCGCGCTTGCCGATAAGGTGTCCGGCGTGTTCGTTCCCATCGTGTGCGGCATCGCCGTTCTCGCGGGCATTGCGTGGTACATCGGCACTCGCGATCTGGAGTTTTCGCTGACCATTTTCATCTCTGTGCTGGTCATCGCCTGCCCTTGCGCCTTGGGGCTCGCAACGCCGACCGCGATCATGGTAGGCACGGGCAAGGGCGCGGAAAACGGCATACTCATCAAGGGCGGCGAGGCCTTGGAAACGGCGCATAAGGTAAATGTCATCGTTTTTGATAAAACAGGCACCATAACGGAAGGCAAGCCCGAGGTGACCGCCGTGGAGGGCGACGTGCTTCAAATTGCCGCCAGCCTGGAGCGGTACTCCGAGCACCCCATTGCCAAGGCGGTCACAACCGCCTACGACGGCGAATACCTCGAAGTGAGCGATTTTAAGGCAAATGTTGGCCAGGGCGTGGAGGGCGTTATCGGCGGGAGAAAGATCGTCATCGGGCGCGGCGTGGAAATTTTTTCCGACGGCGAGCGCATTGGCAAGATCTCCGTTTCCGACAGACCGAAGCAAAGCAGCTCGGCCGCCATTGAAAAGCTTCGCCAAATGGGCGTGGAAACCGTTATGATCACGGGCGACAACCGTGAAACCGCGGAGCGCATCGCCCGCGAGGTGGGTATAGACAAAGTGCTTGCCGAGGTTTTGCCGCAGGACAAGGCGAATGAAGTCAAAAAATTGCAAGCTTCGGGTAAAATCACAGCGATGGTTGGCGACGGCATCAACGACGCGCCCGCCTTAGCGCAGGCGGACGTCGGCATCGCGATAGGAAGCGGCACGGACGTTGCGATGGAAAGCGCGGACATCGTGCTTATGCGGGGCGACTTAACGGATGTATCGGCCGCCCTGCAGCTATCCAAGCGCACCATCCGCAATATCAGGCAAAACCTATTTTGGGCGTTCGGCTACAACACCATCGGCATTCCGATCGCGGCGGGCTTGCTGCACCTGTTCGGCGGTCCCCTTTTGAACCCCATATTCGCCGCCGCCGCGATGAGTTTGTCGAGCGTATCCGTGCTGACAAACGCACTCAGATTAAAACGGTTCAAGCCCGACAGATAGGAGATCGATGATGAAAAGACTGAAAAAAGTTCTGTTCCTAGTTGCCGCCGCAACGCTCCTCCTCTCCTTTGCCGCCTGCTCATCGCTGGACGTTGTGCAAAAGGACTCGGTACGGGCGTTTGGCGAGGTGTTAAGCACGTTGCCCGCCACGGAATATGATTTGCACCGCTGGAAGCTCACCGCCCCGGACGGTGACGCATGGTTTATCTTCGACAATATGAGCATGGATATGGTGGCGGACGCCGCGCCCTTTATCGCGGCGGGGCTTGACATATCGAAACTGGAGAATGCCGGGGAGCATAACATCAACCCCGGGACGGACAGCATTTACTTTAGCTCACCGGGCCTTGACATGCTGAATCAAAATGTGAAGGATACCGCGCTCGCGCAGTTTGAAACGGATGTGAAAGCGCTGAGTTCTTCCATCGGCTACCACACGGCGCTCGGCCATTATAACATTGCTTTAAGCGGCGGAAATATGTTTGAATGGGCAAAGGATATGGTTTCAAACGATAAGGACATCGTATTCGTTCTGAACCCGGAACCGCTGATAGCGGCGGGCGTTGACCCAAACAATATCGAAGGCTGGACGTTTGCCAAGGTGACCGTCGATATAGACGGAAAACCGGCCGAAGTGGATAGATTACTCAAACCGTTCGACCTGAAGTAAGCTTTTATGTCGAAAAACCCTTAGGAGGCGGCAGGATGGCGAAAAACATTCTGATCGTGGATGACGAGCCGAAAATACTCGAAGTCGTATCCGCGCTGTTTCAGAGCAAAGGCTTTCATGTATTTACCGCCGAAAACGGAAAAGAAGCGGTAGCGATAAGCGAAAGGGAAAACCTTTCGCTTGTTGTGCTCGATCTGATGCTGCCCGATATATCGGGCGAGGAAGCGTGCCGCCAGATACGGCAAAAGTCGCGCGTGCCGATCATCATGCTCACCGCGAAAGTGGAGGAAGACGATCTTCTTAAGGGGCTAAGCATAGGCGCGGACGACTACATCACAAAGCCGTTCAGCCTCAAAGAGCTGTACGCCCGCGCGGAAGCGGTGCTTCGCCGCACGGGGAGCGACCTTGTTCCCCTGACCGTCCGCAATTCCTGGAACGGCGGCGATCTGTTCGCCGACTTCGAAAAAGATGTTTTTAAGAAAAAGGGCTCCGACGTGAATCTGACCGCAAGCGAAATAAAGCTCCTGTCCGCGCTTATAAAATTCCCCGGCAAGGTGTTTACCCGCAACGAGCTCATCGCCATCGCTCTGGGCACCGATTTCAACGGTTACGACCGCGCCATAGACAGCCACATCAAAAATTTGCGGCAGAAAATTGAGGACGACCCCAAAAACCCTGTCTATGTGCTTACGGTGCATCGGCTTGGGTATAAATTCGGAGGCGGCGAATGAAAAATCTGTTCATCGCTTTGGTGATCATATTCGCCTCGCTTGGCGTGATCCTCTATTTCAACATGTTCCACTTCGCCTGTGTCGTATCGTTTGTGTGCTCTTTGGTCGCGGGCGGTTTTTTGACGAAATACCTGACGGACAATTATAAAAAGGCGCTTGATAAACAGGAAAGCCTGCGCAGGCGCCTCACCGCCGATGTGGCGCACGAGCTCAGAACGCCGCTCACATCCATCGGCACACACCTTGAGGCAATGATGACGGGGCTGTTCGAGCCTACGCCGGAACGCCTGCAAGGCTGCTATGACGAAACGGTGCGGCTGGGCAAGCTGGTGTCGGATCTCGAAACGCTCGCCAGGAGCGAAAACGATATGAAGCTTGAAAAAGCCGAGCTGGATCTTCTCCATGCCGCCCGCGAGACCGTCCTGACATGGCAGGCGGAAGCGGATAAAAAGCATATAGCGCTTCATGTTGCGGGCGAAAGCGTTGCGGTAAAAGCGGATAAAAACAGGATCGCGCAAGTGATGGCAAACCTCATCTCAAACGCGATCAAATATACTTTGGAAAACGGCGAAGTGACGATTTTTATCTCCGATAACGGGAAGCGCGGCGTCATCACCGTATCGGACAACGGCATCGGGATACCCGCGGACGATTTACCGTATGTTTTTGAACGGTTCTACAGGGTGGACAAATCGCGTACGAGAGCGAGCGGCGGTTCCGGGATCGGCCTCGCTATCGTGAAGTCGATCGTAAACGCCCACGGAGGCAAAATTTCGGTTTCCAGTTCACTTGGAAACGGCAGTACGTTCGTTGTGGAACTGCCGAAGTAAAAGCATCAGCGGCCTGCCGCCTGCACAGAAAACCGTTTCACCAAACTGACGGCATTTTCCCATCCGCATACGAATAGCGCACCTCGTCCATGCTGCGGCGGATAAATTCCAGGGCGTCGGCGCGGAACGAGTTTTCCTGCGCACCGGTTTACAGGAGCGATACCGTGGCGGTTTTAGCGCCGGATATATCCTCCACGGCGCAGCGCGCAATGATTTCAATGAGCCCCGGCCATGCCGCGCGGCCAGTATGAACACCTCCCCCGCCGCCATGCCGAGGGCGCGTAAATGGGGCCCGCTACCCCGTTTTCCGATAGCTGGCGCTTTAAAAATCTCTGCACCGCGGCAAAGACGTCCTCCCGCGCGTGAACGGTGATCTCTGATAAAGCGCGATCCCCTTTGCGGTATTCAAGCATCAAAAGCGTAATATCCAGCTCGCGCTCCCGCCCTTCTTCAAACACGGCGATACCGTCGCAGACCTATTGAAGCGTTGCGGACACATCGGATGCTTTGCCGCGCCCCGCGTCGAGAAGGCTTCTCAGGCGTTCCATGCCGAGGGTCTTGCCCTGCGGGTCGCTGGCGTTTAGAGCGCCGTTTGTCATGATTAAATAAAAAAGGCCCCTTAAAACATAAGGGGATTGTCATAAAAGGCGGAAAAAAGCACAGGTCGGCAGATGAGGGGCAAAGACCTTGAAAGGCGAGGGCTTTTTCTTTTATGTCGTCGGGGACACCGTAATACGCTTCGGTAATGCCCCGTTATCGCGGCGACAGTATCGCTGTCGCCGCCGAGGGAAACGGCCGTACGGATAGCGTCCTCCAGGGAGGTGGATTCCAGAAAGCATTCGATCGGCTGCGGCACGGTTTCCTGACAGGTTGCATGGAAGCGGTAGGTCGGTCGGATCTGATCGATCGTAAAATTCAGCCGAACACCCAAACATCTTATTACGCTTCGAACCTTCCCTTCACGATCGGCTCCCCATCCTTCACCATGTGCCGCCCGCGGGCGAACACGTGGCGAATGGAAAGGTCTTCCCCGTAGACGACAAGGTCCGCGTCCGCGCCCTCTTTCACTTCGCCCTTTACGCCTTCGAGCCCGAGCACGCGCGCGGGGTTGCGCGTGAGGAAATCGAGCACCTCCTCAAGCGTGAACGCCTTGTTATGAACGGCTGCCTTGAGCTCTTCGTGCAAAACGCCGGGCGAGGTGTAGGTCATGCCAATGCATGCGCCGCTTTCATCAAAAACCGGTTGGCTGCCGTAGGCGTCGCTCGATAGGGTCATGCATTCGGGGACGGCGGAAAAGCTTTCGACGGCATCGCGCATCATCGTGAAGGTGCCGCCGGGCTCGCCCGCGGTGAAATCCACGCGCCCGCCCATCTGCGTAAAACGAGCGGCGTCTTCGATCATCTCGCGCGAGCGCGCCACATGGGTGGGAAAATAGGTTTTGACGGGCACGTCGGACTGTTCGACGGCCTTGAACAACCGTCTGAAGCGCTCCTTGCCGTTGCCCATGTGGATCGTCACGAACCCGGGCTTGCCGGATAGGATACCGCCCATGCGCGCATCGCTGCCGAGGCGGATAAGCTCCTCCACCGTGAGGTTGGAGCTTCTGTGGTCGGCAAGCGCCACTTTCACGCCGACGATGCGGTCTATGAGCGCGATGTCGTCGATAACGCTGCCGGTGAGCGTCATGGACGGGTACCGATACGAGCCCGTGAGCATGTAGCAGCTAACGCCCTCCTCGTTGAGCGCGCGGCATTTGAAAAGAAGGTTTTCGAGGCTGCGGCTTACACCGTCGGTGCCTAAAAGCCCAATTACGGCAGTGACGCCGTTTTTTGTAAGCTGCGTAAGCGGCAACTCCGGCACGCGCGAAGCGGGTCCCTGCTCGCCGCCGCCGCCCGTGATGTGGATGTGCAGGTCGATATAGCCGGGCACGGTTTTGGCGCCGTTCAGATCATACACCTCTACCCCCTCAAGCCCATCATAACCCTGTATGGAAGGCGAAATTTTGAGGAGTTTCTCGCCCTCTATAAGGATGTCGCGCATGCCGAGGTGTTCGGGCGCGTAAACGTCCGCGTTTTTGATGAGCTTCATAGGTCCTCCGTCTTAAAAATTATTCCAGGATATCGCTGATAAAGCGGTTCACGCTCTGTTCCTCGGCGAGTATCTCGTCGAAGCGCGGCCCCATCTCGATGGCGATGCAAGAGGCGATGAGGTTGATGAGCGTGACGGGAAGCGTATGCGAGTTGTAGAAAAAGCGCGTGGAGGTATCGCAAAGAAGGTTGGTGCTTTCCTCTGTAACGGCGGGAGATTCCGTGCTGTCGGTGATGACGGTGACGGGCGCAGCGCGAAATTCGGCGTACTTTGCCACGCCACGTATGGGCATGTGATAGGGCGGGAAGGAAAACAAAACCACATGATCGGTTTTTTTGAGCCGCGCGAGCACGTTTTGCACCGCGTCGTTATCGCCCAAAGCCACGGGGGTGGCTTTGATATGCAGAAAGCTCAAGCGGTAGGAGAAGTATTCCGCTAAAATTTTAGAAACGTCGTGCCCGAAGATGAGTACGTCCTCGGCGTCGATCAGCCCCCGCGCGGTCTTAAAAAGGAGCTCCGGGCGCACGGCGGTCAAAAAGCGGTTCATGCCCGTCTGCTCGCTCAAAAATATGCCGTTTAAAAGCAGAAGCTTTTCATCCTCGCCGCACGTGGCGCCTTCCGGGAATGCGGGTGCGAGGTCGCCGCGGGAAAGCCTTTCGGTCCGCGCGCGAAACGCATCCCGAAGCGCCGCGTAGCCGTCATATCCGAGCGCGCGGCAAAGGCGCAGGATCGACACCTCGCTCGCGCCCGTGCGCCTGCTCAATTCCTTGAGGGAAATGTAGCAGACCGCCTCGGGGTTTTCGAGCAGGAAATCCGCGATCGCCCTTTGTTTTTTTGTAAGCCCGTCCGTTTGTGCTTGAATACCTTGCAGAAGGTCCATACAACCACCGATCGAAAGAAAAAGTTTAGTGTTCGCTTTATTTTACAGCATACGCTTTCAAATTTCAAGTCAATTTTTTAAAATCCAAGCAAATATTATTACTAAAATGTTAGTTTTCGCTTTACACGCAAAAAGAACTATGGTAGCATGATGCTAACAAATCGTACCCCCTTCCCGTTTCTCAACATGGAATTTACGGCAAAGAGGAGAAAAACAATGAAGAAATTGGTTGCACTTTTCATGGCGGTCGCAGTATCGGCTTCGCTCGTGGCCGGATGCGCCTCGGACCCGCCCTCGCAAGGCGGCACGGGCGGCGATTCTAAGACGCCGGATCTGAACAATCCAGTCGTGCCCGGCGTGAACTATCTCGACGTATATAAGTCCTCGTTCTCCGAGGCGATCAGCTCCCTCAACCCCTATACCATCGAGGGTACAACCTATTATACCTACATAGCGAACATCATCGAAGGGCTTGTGGAAACGGATACCTACGGCCGGTACGTGGGCGCTCTGGCGGAAAGCTTCGAGCATAACGACGACGCATCCGTGTGGACGTTTCACCTCCGTCAAGGCCTCCACTGGACCGATCATACCGGCGCGAAAACCGAGTTTGAGATCACCGCGCAGGACTTTGTGGACGGCATGCGCTATGTGGCGGACCCATACAACGCCGCCTACAACGCCGATACCATAGAGGATATGATCGCGGGCTTTTCCGATTATTATTATGCGCTCATCGACGTGGATGAGGGGACCGACACCTCCCGTACCCGCGAGGATGTGCTCGCCACATTTGATTCCACCGTCGGCGTGAAGGCGCTCGATGAGTACACCGTGGAATACACCCTAACAGGCCCCGTGCCGTACTTCACCGCATACCTCATGACCGAGGTTTTCCTCCCCGTAGAGCAGGCATTCCTCAATGAGGTCGGTGAACGTTTCGGAACGGGCATGGAGTTTTTGCTCTACTGCGGCGGCTACTACATTTCCACATGGGACAGGGATAAGCTAATCGTCCTCTCCAAGAACCCCAACTACTGGGATTCTGAGCATATCACCATCAACACGCTCAGCTTCGAGGGCATTTCCGACTCCATCTCCACGGTCGAAATGTTCAAGCGCGGCGATCTTGCTGAGGTTTCCCTTTCGAGTGAGGAAATGAACAGCGTGCGCGGCACGGAATGGGAAGACTATGTGTACCTCTCCGAAAAGACCGCAACCACTTTCTGGTACGTCTTCAATTTTGAGAGCCGAAACAGCGAGTTCAAGTCGTTCGTGAACAGCCTGAACTTCCGCAAGGCGCTCTTCTATGCGATCGACTCCGTTACCCTCTCGGCCATTTGGGAGCCGACCGACCCCGCGTTCTTCACCCGTAATACCCTCCTCCCCGAGGGCGTGATGTTCGACGGCAACGGTAAGGATTATACCGATTATTCCGAGCTTGCCGCCTATAAGAACGTGAACCCCTTTAACGTAACAAAGGCCAAAGAATACTTTGACGCCGCGGTCGCCGAGCTCGTGAACGCGGACGGCACCATCAAGGGCGCAACTGCCAAAACGGTCGACATGCTGCCCATCACCCAATGGGATACGGACGGCAAGATGCCGCTCGATATCGTATATGCTTCCGGCAGCTCCGAGAACGAAATGAAGAAGTCCGTGCTCGTCAAGCAGATGCTTGAAGACGCCTTCGGTGCGGAAAACATCAACGTCATACTAGGATACTCCAACAACAGCTTCAGCGACGACGTATGGGCGCTCGCCAACTGGGACCTTGTGGACGATTCCTACGGGTTCCGCTACGCGGACCCCTCGGCCAATCTCATGCGCATCAAAACCGACGGCAGCCTCAACGACAGCATGTACAACGTGCCCGAATACGACGCGCTTGCCGACGCGGCCATGAAGATCACCGATATCAACGCGCGCTACGCCGCGTTCGCCGCAGCCGAAGCGTGGATGCTCGACAACGCTATGTACATCCCCTACATGTCGGGCGGCGGCGCTTACCGGATGACCCGTATCGTGCCCTACACCACCCCGGGCGGCGCACTCGGCATGGGCAAGTATAAATATAAGGGCGCGGTCATTCAGGAGACCCCTGTCACCAAAGCGCAGCATGAAGAGCTTACCGCGCAGTATCAGGCCCAGATCGCGGCGCTCGGCAAATAAAGCAGCCAATCCCCTCCCCTTCCCTTAGCGCCGCCTTTTTTTAGGCGGCGCTAAGGGATACATACAAACTCCTATCCATATGAAGGGGCGCTTTTTCATGGGACGCTATTATCTTTCCAAACTCCTGCAGGCGTTCATCACGATCCTGCTCATCGTGATCGTGGTGTTCGCGCTGCTCCGCTTCATGCCCATTTCCGGTTATTTCTCCAAGGAAGAATACCGCGAGCTCAGCGAGGCTGCCAAAAACGCGTATCTAAGGAAGATAGGCGTGCTTGACCCCATGCTCGTGCAGATGAAAAATTTCTTTTTGGACCTCTTTAAAGGCGAGCTTGGCACCTCCATCACCGTGTATCCGCAGACGCCCATTTCCGAAATTTTAGGCGACAAGATCAAATATTCGGTCCTTCTTAACGTGTTCAGCCTTATTTTGAGCGCCGGCCTCGGGTTGCCGCTCGGGCTTGCCATGGCCAAGAGCAAGGGCGGGCTTGTCGATAACCTCGGCACGGCTTACGTGGTCGCCATACGCTCCATACCCTCCATCATCATTTTGTTTTTTGTGCAGGTCGGCCTCTCAAAGCTGTTCAATTTGCCGATGCTGTTCTATATGGAAAGGCCCGAATCGTGGATACTGCCCACCATATCGCTCTCTTTAGGAAGCATAGCGGGCTACGCGATATGGCTCAGGCGCTACGTGGTGGATGAAGAAAACAAGGATTATATCAAATTTGCGCGCGTAAAAGGGCTTTCGCAAAACTACATCCTCACACGCCATGTGTTCCGCAACGCCATCGTGCCCATCGCCATCAACTTGCCTTCGGATATACTCCTTTTACTCTCGGGCTCCCTCATCACTGAAAGCCTGTACTCCGTGCCCGGCATGGGCGGACTTCTCATTAAATCCATCAAGGAGCTCGACAACCCTCTGGTGCAAGTTCTGGTGCTGCTTTTTTCAACGCTTTCCGTGTTCGGCGTGTTTTTAGGCGATATCTTCGTTTCCTTCGTCGATCCGCGTATCAAGCTTACGGGCGAAACGGAATAGGAGGAAGGAGGTAACATGGAACAGCAGGCTTATCAGGGGATCGCCCTGACGGATGATCTTTTCACGCGGGCGGAATTCAACGAGGCGGCCGTTGAAGAGACGGGATATTCCAACTACTCCTACTGGCGCTCCACCATCCGCACGTTCTTCAAAAGCAAGCTCACCATCGCCATGGTGGCGGTGGTTGTAATACTCATATCGTTTACGGTGCTCTATACGTCATTTTCCAAGGTAGACCCGTACGCGGTACAGACGAATTATTCCACATGGAACAACCCGCCGAGCGCCGAGCACATTTTCGGCACTGACGGCGTGGGGCAGGATATATGGGCGCGCGTATGGCACGGCACGCGCACGTCGCTTCTTCTTGCGGCGCTCGTGGCCGTATTTGAGGTGGGCATCGGCGTGATCGTGGGCGCCGTATGGGGCTATAACCGTAAGCTCGATACGCTCATGTTCGGCATCTACAACACCATCACCAACATCCCCTCCACCATCTACCTCGTTCTTATCGCGTACATCATCCGCCCGGGGTTTTGGACGGTGGTGATCGCGCTCGTTTCAAGCGGATGGATCAGCGAGGCGCGCTGGTTCAGAAACCGTATTTTGGCGCTTCGCGAGGCGGATTACAACGCGGCCTCACGCTGCCTCATGACGCCCATGCGCCGCATCGTGAGCCGCAACATCGTGCCGCACATCATGAGCCTCATCATCATGGACGCGGCGCTCACCATACCCTATTCCATCGGCTCCGAGGTATTTTTGAGCTTCATCGGCATCGGCATACCGGCGGAGATGGTCACATTGGGCAACCTTGTCAACCAGAGCCGGAGCGCGTTTTTGGTGTATCCGTTCCAGATGCTGTTCCCGACGGCGATCCTTTGCATCATCACGATATCGTTTTACATCATCGGCAACCGCTTTGCCGACGCGTCCGACCCGCGCAATCACGTTTAAGGCACGTTTAAGGTAAGAAAAGCATGAGCGAGAAGATATTCGAAGCCAAGAATGTAGAGATCAAGTTCAACCTGCGCGGCAAAACGCTGACCGCCGTGCGGGGCGCTTCCATCGACCTTTACGAGGGCGAAACGCTCGCCATCGTGGGTGAGTCCGGATGCGGCAAAAGCGTGTTCACCAAGTCCTTCATCGGCATGCTCGATAAAAACGGCTACGTCAGCAGCGGCAGCCTGCTTTTTGAAGGCCGAGACCTCACCGAGCTCAAGACCGAAAAGGAATGGCTCAAGATACGCGGCAAAAAGATCGCCATGGTGTTTCAGGACCCCATGACCGCGCTCAACCCCGTGAAGACCGTGGGCGAGCAGATCAGGGAGGTCATCACATGGCATTTCGGCACGGAAAAGGGGGCCGCCAAGGCGGAGGCGATACGCCTCTTGGAGCTTGTCGGCATCCACGACGCCGAAATGCGGTATAGGCAGTATCCGCACGAGTTTTCGGGTGGCATGCGCCAGCGCGTGGTCATCGCCACGGCGGTAGCGTGCAGGCCGCGCATCCTCATCTGCGACGAGCCCACCACCGCGCTTGACGTTACGGTGCAGGCGCAGATTTTGGAGCTTATCAAAAACCTCCAAAAAGAGCTCAGCATGACCGTTATCTACATCACGCACGACCTCGGCGTGGTCGCCAACGTGGCCGACAGGGTAAGCGTGATGTACGCGGGGCAGATCATAGAGCACGGGCTGACGCATGAGATATTCAAGGACCCGCGCCACCCGTATACCAAAGCCCTTCTTCTCTCTTTGCCGCAGCTTGGCGAAAAGGGCAAGCCCCTCCATTCCATCAAGGGCTCGCCGCCCAACCTCTATAAGAAAATCGTGGGCGACGCGTTCGCGCCGCGCAACCCCGACGCGCTCAAGATCGACTATCAGCTTGAGCCTCCGTTTTTCAGGGCGAGCGATACCCACTACGCCAAGACATGGATGCTGCACGAAAAGGCTGCGGACTATGTAAAGGAGCTTTCCCAAAAGCATGAGGAAGAGACAGCGGCGGCGGAGCTTGCAAAACCTTCCGACGAGGTGCTCGTGAGCGTGAAGAACCTCACGGTAAACTTCAAGCTCAACCGCAAGGAGTTTTCCGCCGTCAAGGACGTGAGCTTCGACATCCGCCGCGGCGAAACGTTCTCGCTCGTGGGCGAATCGGGCTCCGGCAAGACCACCACCGGCAGGGCCATCATGAAGATATGCCATACCTCCGGCGGGGAGATCTTCTTCAAAGGCCAGAAGATCAACACGAAGATGAGCAGTCACGATCTTCGGCAGTTCCGCCAGAGCGTGCAGATGATATTCCAGGATCCTATGGCCTCGCTCAACGAGCGCGCCAAGGTAGATTATATCATCTCCGAGGGCCTTTATAACTTCCGCCTCTTTAAAAACGAAGAGGAACGGCGCAGGAAGGTGCGCGATGCCATGCGGGGCGTAGGGCTCATGGAGGAGGCGCTTTCGCGCTTCCCGCACGAGTTTTCGGGCGGCCAGCGCCAGCGCATCGGCATTGCGCGAAGCCTCGTGGTGGAGCCGGAATTCATCGTCGCCGACGAGCCCATCTCCGCGCTCGACGTCTCCATCCGCGCGCAGGTCATCAACCTTTTGAACGAGCTCAAGCGCGAAAAGGAGCTTACATATCTTTTCATCGCGCACGATTTGAGCGTGGTGCGCTTTTTATCCGACCGCATAGCGGTCATGTACAAGGGCCGCATCGTGGAGCTCGCGCCGAATGAGGAGCTTTTCTCCCAACCGCTGCACCCGTACACGCATGCGCTCTTGAAGGCCGCCCCCATGCCCGACCCGGACGTGGAGCGCGGCAAAAAGGTCGTGGTGTACGACCCCGCGCAGCACGATTACACAGTAGATGAACCCGAATGGACCGAGATCGCCGAAGGCCATTTCGTATGGGCGAACAAGGCGGAGGCGGAAAGATACCGCGCAAGCATCAGATGAGGGGTGTAGAAATATGGCAGGCAAGCTTTTTATCGTGGGCGGAGGTATGGATGCGCATTATGAGCGCATCTTTTCCGCATTTGTTGAGGCAGCGGGCGGAAAAAACGCCAAGATCGCCATGGTGGTATCCGCCTCGGGCGACGAACCGGACGATACCTTCCGCAAATATCAAAAGGACCTTATCCGCCTTGGGGCTAAGGAGGTCATTTTAATACCGCTTTACGGCAACGAATTCGTAGATGAACGCGGCTATAACGCTCTCACGGGAGACGAACCCGCGCTTTTTCCGCTCTTTGAGGGCGTTACGGGCGTATGGTTCACGGGCGGCGACCAGTATTATACCGCAGGGTGCTTTTTAAACAAGGACGGCAGTTTTACGCGCGCGCTCAAGCTGATCCACGAAGTTTACCAAAACGGCGGCGCGATAGGCGGCACAAGCGCGGGCGCGGCCATCATGAGCCGCGCGATGATCGGCTTCGGCAACGCGCGCGGCGTGATAAGCCGCGACGCGGTTTTCGGCTATGATACCTACGATGCGCTTGCAGACGAGAATGACGACGACTCTATGGAACCGTTGCTTCTCACACAAGGTCTCGGCTTCTTCCCTTACGGCGTGGTGGACCAGCACTTCAACAAACGCCCGAGGCTTTTAAGGCTCATCGAAGCATGTTTGAGAAACGGTGAAAATGCGCGCATCGGCTTCGGCATTTCGGAGGACACCGCGCTCGTATTCGATAACGGAGAGATCACCGTGCTTGGCGCGGCGGGCGTTTATATAGTGGACTGCCGTAACGCCGAAAAAACGGGTGCGGGAAGCTATAAAGACGTGATCTTCCACACGCTGCACGAGGGCGACAGCTGCGACGCAGCGTTAAAAACCCTGCGGCTTTTAAAAGACGCGCGGCAGGAGGAGGCACACTACCGCACACCGGACTGGGTGGGCGGCCTCACGCCCGACTCCCCCGCCTTTTTGGCGCTCTTAAGGGATAACCTCCTGTACGTGCGCGAAAGCTGCCTGCCCATTGAAAGGCAAAAAAACAAGCCCTTCTGCAAAGGGCTTGCAGCTTACGATTGCGGCGGTATTACTTACGCCGTGCAGCTTACGTATTGCATCGGGGAAAGCATAAAGGCTTACGAGGCAAAAACCGGTCTTTCATTTACAGACGTGGAACTCGATGTGGAAACGGTTCCTTTAACGGAAATAAGGTATTGAGGTAGGGTGGGGATGATTCCATCCCGCCGCGTTAAACCGGCAGCAGCGACATAACGAGCATCACGACGCCGCAGATCAAGAACGCTAATGCGCCGCATTGCGATTTTTCCTTCGGGTCGGAGCCGTCCGTACCGAGGCCGTCGTCCTCCAACTCGTGGCGCTCATGAAAAAAACGCAATTTGGAGGAAACACCTTTTTCCTTTCGGTGGAAATAGGGCACGGACGGCGTTTTATTCCGCTTCAGGAAAGCGAACGGGTCCTTGCCGCGGCTCTTCAGGTACATGAGCCACGCGGCCAGCAAATACGCCGCGCCGAGAAGCCCCGCCATAAAGCCCGCGTAAACGGCCCCGCCGCCCGAAAATGTCCAGACGGCAAGGCATAAAAGCACCGACATCATCAGGTGCAGCATGGTTTTTTTGAGCGTGCAAAGCACCATACGGGCTCCTTTTTCTTCCCGCGGGGATTTTTTCTTTTATTTTAACACGACTGCATATGGTAAGGGAAGTTGAACCCCCTACCTTACACATCACAACGGAGGAAGTTATGGTGAAGTATATCGAAGAAGCGGGCGTAACGAGTGCGCTCGAAGTACATGTATACGGTTCTGGCAAGCCTGTGATCACCTTTACGGCAGGCGTGCACGGCGACGAGGTGACGGGCGTTTACACCGCGCGCCGATTGATGGAGTACCTCGAAAAGAACCCGCCCGTAAAAGGCACGGTACGCGTTTTGCCCACCGTAAACCCCGCCGCCATGCGCTGCCTCTCCCGCCGTTCTCCCTTTGACAAGGTCGATTTGAACCGCGTTTTTCCCGGGGACCAAACGCTTAGCATCACGCACCGTGTCGCAAAAGCGGCATGGGAGGAAACCGAGGACGCCGATGTAGTCGTGGACCTTCATTGCTGCTCGCAGTATCTTCTGCCCTACATCCTCTCGGTGTACGATGAATTCGAAAAGCTCCCCGCGTTCATATCCCGCATCACCATGCCCGTCGCGATCCGCTCGGAAGGGACTCCCGGCCAGCTTTTCACGGAATCGTGCCGCAAACGCGGTCAACTCACCTGCGTCATCGAGCTCCCCTCCGGCCCGAGTGACGGCGTTATCAACAAAACCGATTCAGACCTTTGTTTCTCCGCTCTCCTCGACCTGCTTCGCGCCTACGGCATGCTGGAGGGCGCCGTAACCGGCGTGCCGCCCGCCTTCTACGACGGGCTCACCGACGCAAACGCGCCCCGCGCGGGGCTTTGGATGCCCACGGTGCAAAAGGGCAGCCGCGTGAAGCGCGGCGACACGCTCGGCACGCTCGATTCTGAGCCCGTGTCTGCGCCCGAAGACGCACTTGTGATGGCCGTGCTGCCTATGAGTTATCTGTTTGAGGGGAATTTATGGGTAGGGACGTATGCGAGGGTACGGAAGGGATAAGGGGTAGATTTGATAAAAGAAAAGCCCTCTTGGATACTGATTTGCACAGAGGGCTTTTTTCCGTAATCAATATGGCTCGATCTCTTTCATCGGCAACTTATTGCAATAAATCAATGCGTATTGTGTTGTTCTGCGGCATCTGCAATAGCTCGAGTCTGGTGAACGGTGCCATGCGGATGCTGGGGCGGCGCATAAACGGAATACAGCTTGATCGGTTTTTTGCCCGTATTGGTCAGGTTATGCCATTTCCCAGCGGGGATCGTAAAAGCATAGCCGTCGCTAACGCAGGCTTGAAAATCCAGCTTGTCTTTTGCATCGCCCATTTGGACGATTCCCTGTCCATCTTCAATACGAATGAATTGATCCAAGTGCGGGTGCATTTCCAGTCCTATATCCCCTCCGACGTCTATGCTCATCAGGGTAAGCTGTAAATGGCGGCCGGTCCATAAAGCCGTTCGGAAATAATTGTTTTTTCGTGCAGCCTCCTCTATATTCACCGCAAACGGCTTCGGTCCATAATCCTTGGAGACCGGATTTGCGTTACGTCGGTTTTCACGGCATCTTTGGTTATTTGTGTTGCGTTGGTATGGAAATTTCCGGTACAAGCTGTCCGACCCCTCTGCAAAGATTCTTCTACCATCCTATGCATCGGGAGAGGAAAATTCTAATAAAGATTGCCCGCGCCGCCGCCCGAAATATGCGGGTAAAATTTTAAGAATTTTTTCTCAAACGGCTTACCGTCCGTCTCCGCAGCGCGAGTAGTCCGCTTTACCGATCGCGTATACAAAGTCGTCGCTCCGGCCTACCATCCTTCGCTCTACGAACGACATCCCAAGCCGCTCCGCCATGCGTACCGACGGCGCGTTATCGTGGTATATCGTCGCGAAAACGGTGTCGAGCCCAAGTTTGCTAAACGCGTAAGCGAGGACCGCTTGTGCTTAAGCGCAATGAATCAGCGGATTTCTGCCGAAACCCGCTGATCCCTTTGTGCTCAGGTTAACTTACCCCTCTGCAACAACAACATACGGCTGAAGCTGGAAAGGCTTCGCGGCTACATTGCGGTCGTTCCACATGTAGAACCATCGCTCCGCGGGATAGTAATAATAGCCGTCCTGCCAATGATCGCTTGTGTCGTACGGGTCAGCAAAAATGAGGATATCATCTCCGATCCCCGGCGTGCCGAGCGTATCGTAGCCGATGATGACCTGCCAATGGCCATCCCAATCGCTCCACTCCACAAGGATAAGCTCGTTATTTTTGAGATGCCCCGTTACCCATTTTACAAAATAGCTGTCGCTTGCATTTTCCATCCAAGCTTCTGTATTCGGGTCGTTTTCTGAAGCATAGAGAGAAACCGATTCGAAGGTCCCAGGAAGGTTGCCCACATCGTTATCGGTATACCCCTGCCCCGCTTGAATCAGGTCGGCATCGGTATAATCCGTGCGATAGTTTGTTTCTACCACCTTAACGCCTTCAATCTGCTCAAAAAGGCTCACAAGCTTGCCAACATTTGCGCCGTACTCATAAAAGTTATCCGCGCTGCCCGGCTGCGCGCCGGTGACGTCTTCATCCACGGATACTTTTCCGAGCTCGCAGAGCGCAAGCTCCGAATAGCTATCAATGCCAAAGTGTTGGAGCGCCATCAGCGCGGAGGCGGCGCCGCAGGAATATTCGGTCGTTTGCTGAAACGTTTTAAAATGGGAAAGAATGGTCAATTGGTCGCCGGACTCCACATTGTAAAAATCCGGATTACCATAGTAGATGGAAGCGGCATGGTCGCCCGCGCTGCCGTAGGCGTCGGCACCGCCGTATTCGTCGTTATCCTCACCCGAAATCACTTCGGGCTTCGCTTTTTGCACCGTTTCCGCCGGGGCCGCCGCACAGCCAATGAACAGGGAAACCAGCATCACAAGGGCCGAGATAAGCGCGAACAAATTCTTTTTCATTTCTTTTCTCCTCTTTTTAATGAAAGTTCAATTAAAAGCGAGGATACTTGTGCTTGGCATCATTCTACGGCTTGTATTATTTATTTTAGAGCAAAGTCTTTTTATTTATCCATTGGTAGAATCCGGAGAAACGCAGTCCGAAAGCGGCCGTTCCCCATGTTGATCGCTTACAAGTATCGCGTATAGCCCGCGGATTGTCCGCGGTTGTCTGCGGGGCTTCGGCCGCGCCGTTCCCCTGCTCCCCGTTCGGGGTGCAAAAACCCATGATTTGGTTTTCAGGCACTACTTATAATGGGGCGAAATTACCCTTCAACAAGGTATCCTGTGTTTCCTCGGCTTTTGACCCGGCTGTCCGTCTGGCCTTATGTACGCTTCATCTGTACAGGTCATTTTTGCGCCGCAACCATGCGCAGGTACGGGATTTCTTCTGCCCTCCCTTCATACAGTATTGCATTATAAATGCGCAGGGGCAGGCTGTCAATTCAATAAATATACGGTTCAGTGTTCCTCAAAAATAAGTATCGGTTTGCGGAGCAAACCCATCTGCATTCTTATTTCTTCTTTCTTATTTTTTTATTTGGAGCCGATGGGAAAAAAAGAATGCAAAAGAATCGACGGATTCCTATCGAACCCCATCGATTCTTTTTGGTACGGTCGATGGGGCTTATTCGCGTCATATCAGCCATGTGAGCTTGCCGTCCCGGCTACGCTCTTGGGCTTATGACGCGAATCCGGCCTCCTAAGATCGTCGATGATACTCTATGCGAGGTCAACTTTTTTAGCAGGGTTTGGAGGTGGGTTTTTCAAAATCTAGCAATAAAAAAAATCCTAGACAACGTCTAGGATTTTTCTTGGTGCGGTCGATGGGACTTGAACCCATACGGTCTCCCATACGCCCCTCAAACGTACGCGTCTGCCGATTCCGCCACGACCGCAAAACGAGTCGCTTTACGCGACTGCAAACACAATTATACTTGCCAGGCAGTCGCTTGTCAACACAAAAAGAGCTGCGTTGGGGCTCCAATTTTCACGCTGAATTTTCAAGCACATATAAGCGCTCATTCATATTATATAACAAGCCTGCGCTCAGTTGATTGCGCGAGAAAAGGAGAAATCGACAACCATGCAAAATACAAGAATCAGTTACAGCAGAAACAACGCTAACAGCGGCAGGGGCTCCGGCCGCCCAAACGCTCAAGCACGGCCGCAAAACGCCGCCGAAAATTTCGAAAACGGCAGCACAGACGGCGGCGGATGCGGGTGCTCTCAAAAATGCGGCGATCTGAAAGCACCGTTTTGCGAAACGGTGACGCTACACGAATCGTTCGACGCGCGTAACATTACTCCCTCCTCCATCCGCATTTGCTATGATACCGATTACCTCGGCTACACCCTAGAGGAGCTCTCTATGGATGCGAAGCTCCCTTGCGGCGGTTCCTGCCCCATAGATGTGTATCGGGTAAGCCTCACCGGCGCTATCCCCTACATGATCTCGGCAGGGCCTGTCACGTCCGGCTGCGGCTCCGGCACATGCTTGAGCTGCCAGGGCGTATGTATGGTGGATGAGTTCATCGGTTATCTTTGCAATGACGAAGAACCCGACCTTGAGACCCTCGGCTGTGCCAGCGTAACGCCTACTGTAGACATCGATGTGGAAAGATGCGACTGCTCCAACAACACCAACGTGACCTTCCGCGGCGTATTCACTTTCTCCGACCTACCTACTACGCTCGGCTGAAAAACACGAAAAAGGTGGCCAACGGAGGCTACCCATAAGACAGTGTAATAAAAAACTATAGATAGCCGAAAAGATAGAAAAGCAAGGGAAACCTTGCTTTTTCTTATAATTCTACCGATAGATTGCAGTACGGATCTTAGCCTTAGTTTTCAATATGCCTTTTCGGTGATGGCCGATGCTATTTACATCGCAGGTATGAGACAACTCCATTGCTCCCCGTCCAGAGTGCCTGTAAACTGGTATGCGGGGCGATAATACCCCTTTGTATCATAAACATAGGTGAGGTCATAGCCGTCAACAAGCAACACATAATTTTCTTTCAAATCGTTGTAGATTTGGAAAATTCCCTTCTTCACCTCTTCAAAAGCTTTCGCCGGTGAAAGGATATCCATATTGCGTACATAGTAATTTTCAGCCATTGTGTAAAACATCCATTGAGGAACCGTAACGTCCCCCAAAATCTGCACCATAATAACACCGCTGGAATAATTGCTGTTCCTATGGTGAATGTCAATGGGGGATTCCTTTTCCCATCGGAGCGTATCCTTGTTTTGAATACTGAATCCTGAATCCGATGGCAAAAGACCACTTTCTAAAAGCCACTTTTCAATGATTTGCTGTTGATTCCGCAATGTTTCTTCATCCAGGGTTTTTTCTATATAGTCACTTTTCCCAAGTGACCAGCTTCCGTCGGATAAAGAGTAATGAAAGCTATATTTTGATCCCAAATCATCGATCAAATAATAAATACGGTTGCTGCCTTCGGTGCGCATGCTTCCAATCTGTTTTAGCAGAAATTGTTCCTTTACCAAGGATAGCACCTTTTTGCCATACGCAAGGTTTTGGATATTCCCATTGCGATATATTGCTGCCGGCGATGCCGTTTCGGGTAAATCTACGTTCAGTTGTATGATACCCTTAGACGTATCCTGAGGAATGGCCGGGCGTATAGGAAGATTCCCCAGCTCTTTTGCGTGGTAAACAACAGCGGCGCAGGAGAACGCAACGGTGAACACAAGCGGTATCGCAAGCGCCCTAAGCACAGGCTTAACTGATAACTTTTTCTGTCCTATGCAGGAAAGAATTGCAGCCATGAGCAAATATCCGGCTATGCTTCCGATTATATTGTGTAAAATATCATCCAGCTCAAAAACGCCCTTGCCTGTCAGCATTTGCACAGTTTCCAAACAAACGGTGACGAAAAAGGAGGCAAACAACACCGGCGCAAAGCGCCGCAAGCGCTTCCCGAGCAGGGGAAGCAAAAAGCCCAGTGGCACAAACATCAGCATGTTAAAGACAATAAGCTGGAATTCGCTTAGAGACCAGTTATTCCATGCATTGACGTAATCGCTGAACAGCCTGAGATTCATCCATCCTTGAAAATTTGCGCCGCGGCTAAGCATAGTGATCCCTATGACAACGATTAACCATGCGGTAAGCAAGAAAAAAGCGGTAAACTGCTTTTTTGTGAAAGTATGTCTGCCGCCTCTTTTTTTATAAAATTTATATCCGAGTAAAATGCCGCCGATAAAGACGGCCGACGTAACAAGCGCCGCCAAAGCATACGGAGCAATGTTCGATACGATGCTTATAAAGTCCATATGACCTCGAAAAACTCAGGGATCACCTTACAGCTTTCCTAACCCCTTAAGGAACTCCGTGATGCGGCGGACGGCCTCCCTTAAGTCCTCCATGGAGGTCGCGTAGCAGCAGCGGATGTAGCCTTCGCCGCTCGGACCGAACGCCGTGCCCGGAACGACGCATATGTCGTATTGTGCCAGAAGCTTGTCGCAGAACTCCTCGGACGAAAGTCCGCTTATCTGGATGGACGGGAACACGTAGAACGCTCCTTCCGGCTCGTTGCAGGTAAGCCCGATCTCGTTGAAAGCGTCCACAAGGTATCTGCGGCGCTTGGCATATTCGTTGAGCATAAAGTACATATCGCGCCAGCCGTCTTCGAGCCCCTGCTCGATGCCGGCTATGGCGGCGTATTGGCCGGGTGTGGGCGCCGACAGCATGGTAAGCTGGTGGATCTTCATCATCGCGGCAATGATCTCCTTAGGGCCCGCTGCAAAGCCTACGCGCCAGCCCGTCATGGAGAAGGATTTTGAGAAGCCGTTCAATACGATGGTACGTTCTTTCATATCGGGCAGCGATGCGATGGAAACATGGCGCTTGCCGTTGTAGGTAAGCTCGGCGTATATCTCGTCGGAAACGATCATGATATCGGTCCCGCGAATAATGTCCGCGATCTTTTCAAGGTCGGTCCGCTCCATGATGCCGCCCGTGGGGTTGTTGGGGAACGGAAGCAGAAGCGCCTTGGTTTTAGGCGTGATAGCAGCTCTGAGCGCTTCAGGCGTGAGCTTGAAACGGTGCTCCTCGGTTGTGACGACGGGAACCGGCACGCCGCCCGCGAACTGGACGGCGGGCATATACGCAACATAGGTGGGCTCGGGCACGATCACCTCGTCGCCCGGGTTTAGAATGGCCCGAAATGCGAGATCGATGGCCTGGCTCGCGCCGACCGTGATGAGGGTATTTTGTACCTCATACTCAAGCGAGAAACGATCCTTCAGGTACTTTACGCAAAGCGCCCGAAGCTCCGGCATGCCTGAGTTGGAGGAATACGGGATGCGGCCTACGGAAAGCTTTTCGAGCGCGGCTTTTCGGATGCGCTCGGGTGTCGCGAAATCCGGCTCTCCTACGCCGAGGCTGATGGTTTTATCCGTAAGCAGGTCGAAATACTTGCGGATGCCGGAGGGCGGTACGCGCTGCACGGTTTTGCAGATGATCTTCGAATAGTCCATGGAGTTACCCCTTTCGGAAGCATGAAGAATAGAGTATGGGAACATATCTGCTAAATATTTACATTCTTTGAAATCCATGCACGAAAACCGCCCCCGCGGGCCGCAGGCGGTAACACTTTGCAACAAATGGTACTTCGTGGCGGTGCGGGAGCGATGCTAAAATTCAACGGAAAGCCGTATAGCGTATCAGGTTGTGGGAATAGAGGGTTTGGGAAGCGACGCGTCGCCTGTGCCTACGGTGGTTTTACCCTGTACGGCGCGGTATTTATCGGTGTAGAGCTCCTCGGTGTCCTTAAGCTCGCCGTTTACATACTTATCGCGGTAGGCTATGGCAACATAGCCCGTACGCGCGGCAACTTCCTTATAGGTGAAGCCGGTAGGCCAATCGGGATTTTCGGTAACAATGGTCTCCTCGGGCTCTATGGTCTCCGTGGTGACGCCGCGCACCTTGTAGGTAACGCCGTCCGGCAGCGGCGCGCCGTAGATGTACACAGTCATAGTATAATCCTCATCGTTCGCGTACGCAAATATATAAAGCGTTGCGCTCGTATTGTTGATGAAGGCGAGGTTGGGGCCGCCCGTGGAGACGGTGGCGTCGAGGCCATAATCCGCGTAATGCGAGGGCCATGAATGGTGCTTGCGCTCCGTGATCTCTATTTCGGGGCCGCTGCACAAAAGCGCATTGTAAAGCGTGGTCGATACCTGGCAGATGCCGCCGCCCGCCTGCATTTCGTAGGTATTGCCGTTGACGATGCCAGGCGCCAAAGGCCAGCCGCCCGCCTCGGTGCGCGGGCCGATATATTCGTTAAAATCGAACGTGCCGCCCGCGGGCACGGCAGCGCCGTTTAAGATGTTGGCGGCCTTGCGGATGTTGGCGCGGCGATTTGCCGTTTTCAGGCTGCTCGTGGAGCCGTATTCGGTTTGGAACTGCGAGCGCAACTGCGTGTTGGCCTTGAGCCATTCCACATCGTGCTCGGGCTGCGTCAAAACGAGTTCGGGCGTGAGCACGGCGCTAAAACTGCCGGCTCTAAGCGTGTCGGTGATATTCGCTGCGAGTGCCTCCTCGTCCAGCATATAGCCCGCGGCGCCCTCATGAAACGTGAAGTCCGGCGTGTCCGACCACGCATCCGGCTCCGCGTAAGGCTCGGTGGGCACAGTATCGACCGCCGCGCCGATAGCGGCGACGGCTTCATTGAGCACGGCTTCATCGGGCCAGAGGGTAACGGTGAAATCCCGTCCGTTTTCCTCCAAGTCTTTTTTGATGCTTTGGTTGTTGACGTAGGAATCGGTCCGCCCGAGCTTGAGCGCATCCAAAAGCACCGCATCGAGGTCGCTTTTCAGGTCGAGATCCGGCGCGGTCAAAAGCCAGAGCGACGCGCCGTGCTTTATCGTAATGTTGACGGTGCGCGCCTCCGCCTCGATCTTCGGGAGCAAAAGGTCGCGCGCACCCGCGTAGGTAAGCCCGCTTACGTCGACGCCGTTGATGCTGATACCGGCAAAATAGGTAGACTCGTTGATATAGACGGCAGCGTCCTGCGCTTTGGGTGCGCCGAAAAGAAGCTCCGCAAATGCCACGAGGACGAGAAGCCCCAGCATGATCACAAAAATCCGCCGCGTTTTAAAAGCAAGCGTCGACAGGCGGGAGCGCTTGCTTTTGCGGCCGTTATTTTTTACCGTCTTGTTCGCAGGCGAATCTCCGCCGTCGCCGCGGTTAAAACGTGTTGTTTCCATAGAAAAATCCCCTTACCTTTGCAACGGCTCTATTATACCGTAAAACAAGGTAGCGAACAAGGCAGTAAAATTAACAAACAATGAACTTGGGGGCTTTTTACGGCGAGCGCAAGCCCTCGCCCTACGCTAAGTACTTCGGCTCGATTTCCCTCCGCCGCTATTCCCCTACGCGGCAAAAGCAAGCTTCCGTCGTGCTTGTTATTCATAAAATTGGATAGTATAATGAGATAAGAAAAGATATGTCCGCTCGGCGGACAAAGGAGGCAATTTGGCTTCAAAGCTTAAAATTATACCGCTCGGCGGCGTAGGTGAGATCGGTAAAAACATGACCGTCATCGAATACGGCAAGGATATCGTGGTGGTGGATTGCGGTCTCATCTTCCCCGACGACGACATGCCCGGCATCGACCTCGTAATACCCGACATGAGCTATCTCGAAAAAAACGCGGACAAGCTGCGCGCCATCCTCGTGACCCACGGACACGAGGACCATATCGGCGCGCTTCCCTTCGCGCTCAAGCAGTTCAACGTACCCGTTTACGGCACCAGGCTCACGGTCGCGCTTATCGAGCACAAGCTCGAAGAAGAGCATGTGACCGGCGCACAGCTCAACCGCATAAGCCCGGGCGACAGCGTGCACCTCGGCTGTTTCAACGTGGAATTCATCAAGGTGAGCCATTCCATCGCGGGCGCGGTGGGGCTTGCCATCACCACCCCCATCGGCACCGTGATCCACACGGGCGATTTCAAGGTGGATTATACCCCCATCGACGGCGAGCCCATCGATATCGCCCGCTTTGCGCACTACGGCACCAAGGGCGTACTGGCGCTCCTTTCCGACAGCACCAATGTGGAATTGAGCGGCCATACCCAGTCCGAGCGCGAGATCGGCAAAACATTCGAGCACTACTTTGAGCTTGCGCGCGGCAGGGTGATCGTTTCCACCTTTGCCTCCAACATCTACCGCATCCAGCAGGTGGTAGACGTTGCGCTCGTCAACGGCAGGGTGATCTGCTTTCAGGGACGCAGCATGGTGAACATCGCCAAGATCGCCGCGGAACTCGGGTATCTGAACATCCCTGAGGAAAGCCTGGTGGAGGTGGAACAGCTTAAAAAATACCGCGACCCGCAGGTATGCGTCATTACCACGGGCAGCCAGGGCGAGCCCATGAGCGGGCTTTCCCGCATGGCGAACGCCTCGCACAGGCTCATCATCAACAAGGACGACACGGTCATCATCTCCGCCTCGGCCATACCGGGCAACGAGGTATATGTTTCGCGCATCATCAACCAGCTTTTCGCACACGGCGCAAACGTCGTGTACGACCGCATGGCCGACGTGCACGTATCCGGCCACGCGCGACGCGAGGAGTTGAAGCTCATGTTCAACCTCACCAAGCCCAAGTACTTCATCCCCGTGCACGGCGAAACGCGCCACCTTTACCAGCATGCCAACCTCGCCGCGGAAATGGGCGTGGAGCGTGAAAACATATTCATCGCGGAGCTCGGGAACGTAATAGAGCTCACGCGCCAGCGCGGCAGGATCGCAGGCAGCGTACCTGCGGGCAGCGTGATGATCGACGGCAACGGCGTGGGCGACATCGGGAGCGTGGTGCTGCGGGACCGCCGCATCCTTTCCGAGGATGGGCTTTTTACCGTGGTCATCACCATCAAAAAGCAGACGGGCGAACTTATGGCTCCGCCGGAGATCGTGTCCCGCGGGTTCGTATACGTAAAAAGCTCCGAGGAGCTTTTGAGCGAGTCGCGCGCCTATGTGAAGGAGCTTGCCGCACAGTTTGCTTCCTCGCAGAAATCCGAATGGTCCTCCGTCAAAAACAATATACGCGCATCCCTGAAGAATTTCCTGTACAATAAAACAAAGCGCAGGCCGATGATCCTCGTGATCACGACCGAAGTTTAGGAGGTTTTTCTTTTATGATCTACGACAAGGCAAGGGAACTCGCGGAACTTCTTAAAAACAGCGACGAGCACAAGAGCTACACCTCGCTCAAGGAAGCCGCAACCGCGAACGATACCACGAAGACGCTCATCAAGGAATACCACCAGTTGCAGTTTCGCGCCCAGTCCGCCGCCATGAGCGGCCAAAAGGACGACGCGACCATGGAGCGGCTGCAGAAAGTCGGCGAGATATTGCAGCTCAACCGCGAGGCGTCCGAATTTTTGATCGCGGAATACCGTTTGAACATCATGCTTTCGGACGTTTACAAAATACTCGCCGAGGCCATCGATATAGACCTCGGCATGCTGGAGGAATGACGTGACCGACGATAAGACCTCCCCGAAAACCCAAAAGAAAAAACGCGCACGCGCGTGGCGCGGCATGCGCCCCGTTGTGATTTTGGTCTTGAGCATCGTCATATGCGCGGCGATCGTATATTTCTGCGTCGACAAGGTGCTCAACGAATTCGTGCGCCCCGTGGATACGAACGACGCCACGCCCATCACCGTTACCATCGAAAAAGGCGCCGCGGCGTCGGAGATTGCGCGCGTCCTGTATGAAGCCGGCGGCGAGGGTCAGGACGGCCTCATCAAGAGCAAGGCTGCGTTCAGCTTTTATGTGGACTTTACCGGGAAGTCGAGCAAGCTCAAGGCGGGCACCTACGTGCTTTCTCGCAATATGGATATCGGCCAGATCGTGGACGAGATATGCAAGGGCAACCCGCCGCGCACCGAAGTAAGTATCACCATCCCCGAGGGAATGGATATAGAGTCCATCGCCGCAAAACTTCAAAAAGACGGCGTTATCAAGAGCGCTTCGACCTTCCTCGATCTGTGCAAGACCGGCTCCGAATTTACCTCCTATGCCTTCGTCTCCGCCATTCCGACGGACCCGAGGCAAGCGCGCGATTATGTGCTGGAGGGCTACCTGTTCCCGGATACCTACAAAGTCTATGCGGATACCACCGAAAAGGCGGTCATCCTTACGATGCTCATGCAGTTCTTCAACGTATTCAACGACGATTACATCGCGCGCGCCGAAGAGCTTGATATGAGCATAGACGATGTCGTGACGCTCGCCTCCCTCATCGAAAAGGAGGCCGTGCCCGCGGATTTTGCAAAGGTATCCGCCGTGTTTTACAACCGCATAGCGGCGGATATGAACCTCGGCTCGGACGCGCCGCTCCGCTATATCTTCAAGCAAAACACTTTGAGCTTCACGAAGGAGCAGATGAACGACACTTCACTTTATAACACTCACGTATATAAGGGGCTTCCGCTCGGTCCCATCACGAACCCCGGCAAGGCCGCGATCGAGGCGGCACTCTACCCCGACGAGGACTTTCGCGCGGAAGGCTATCTGTATTTCTGCCTCAAGGACCCAGAGACCGGCGAGCTCGTCTATGCCAAAACGCTCGAGGAACACGAGGCGAACGTAGCAAAATACAGCCCGCTTTGGGGAAGCTGATGGAGCTGCTTGCCCCCGCTGGAAACCGCGAAAGGCTTAAAACGGCGTTCCGCTTCGGCGCGGACGCGGCATACCTGGGGCTACGCTCCATGAGCCTTCGCAATTTCGCGGACAATTTCACCTTGGAAGAATTGTATGAAGCATGTGCGTTTGCGCACATGCTTCATAAGCGTGTTTTCGTAACCGTGAACGCCTTTGTGACCGACGGCGACCTAAAGGAACTCCCCGCGCTTTTAAGGGGCGTCTCCGACGCGGGTGCGGATGCGCTCATCGTAAACGACCCGGGCGCGATCCGCACGGCACAGAAGTTTGTGCCGCAAATGCCGCTTCACTTAAGCACGCAGGCAAACACGCTCAACGCCGAGGCGGCGCTTTTCTGGCATGAACTCGGCGTGAAGCGCATCGTACTCGCGCGCGAGCTTTCGTTTTCTCAAATCGGCGAAATGCGAAAAAAGCTCCCGGAAACGCTGGAGCTTGAGATGTTCGTGCACGGCGCGATGTGCGTTTCCTACTCCGGCCGGTGCCTCCTGAGCAACTACATAGCAGGGCGGGATTCTAACCGCGGCGAATGCGCGCAGCCCTGCCGCTGGACCTACGAGTTTCGCGAGCGCGGCAAGGACGGCGCATATTTTGGTGTCGAGCAGGACGAGCGCGGCACGTACGTACTCAACGCCAAGGACCTGAACCTCATCCGTTATATCGATAAAATCGCTGAAACCGGCGTGGACAGCATAAAGATAGAAGGCCGCATGAAATCTATCGGCTACGTTGCCACCGTTGTGAACGCCTACCGCATGGCGCTCGACGCGTATGATCGCGGGGAGGCTCTGGACGAGCACGTGACCATGGAGCTCGAGCGGGCGAGCCACCGCCCGTATTTTACGGGTTTCGCCCTCGGGGACCCGGGAACCATGGGGCAGGAAACGCAAACGGGCGGCTATGTGGCGGACGCGACCATCTGCGCCGTCGTACACTCCTTCGACGCACAAAAAAAGCTTGCGCACATCGAGCAGCGAAACCGCTTTTTCGACGGAGAAACGCTTTCCATCCTCTCGCCCGGCGATCCGTTCCGAACTTTTACGGTAAACGGCATTTGGGACGCGGATGGCAGTGAGCTTTCCGCCGCGCCGCACCCCAAGCAAAAGCTCGCGATCGGGTGCGATGCGCCGCTCAAAGAAGGGGATATTTTAAGGCGGACATAAAAACCACATCATCAAGATTTTCCCCGTACAGGCACGTTACGCTCCCAATCGGCATATGCTGATACACCGAGAATTTGGGGGTGTCAACGTGTTCGACATGTTTTTCCAGTTCATACGGGATCTATTTGCATTTGCCGGCTATCTCAACACCAACAGTTCCTTCCCCGAACCGCTTTCCCCTGAGGAGGAAAAGGCCTGCCTGCAGCTACTCGGGCAAGGCGACGAGGAGGCGCGAAGGAAGCTCATCGAACACAATCTGCGTCTGGTCGCGCACATCGCAAAAAAATACGCCGCCCCGCACCGGGATGCGGACGACATGATCTCCATCGGCACGGTGGGCCTTATCAAAGCGGTATCCACATTCAACCCCGGCAAGGGAAGCGCGCTCGCCACCTACGCGGCGCGCTGCATCGAAAACGAAATGCTCATGTCGATTCGGAGCGACAAAAAGCACTGCGGCGATATTCCTCTCAACGGCCCCATCGGCAAGGATAAGGATGGCAACGAGATCACGCTGGTGGATGTACTCGGCACGGATGCGGACTGCGTTTACAACATCGTGGAATTGAACATCGCTTCCGCGCAGCTGCGGCGGGCCATCAAAAGCGCGCTGACGCCGCGCGAGCAGATTGTGATCGCGCTCCGTTACGGGCTTACGGGCAGGCGTCCCATGACCCAGCGCGATATTGCGAAGCTTTTGGGCATCTCCCGCTCCTACATATCCCGCCTCGAGAAAAAAGCCGTCGCAAGCCTGAACAAGGAGTTCGCGCGGATGAACGGAATATGATATATACGTAAAGTAACACAGGATAAGGAACTTTAGGTCTCATGGAAAAACTCTACGGCATACTCGAAACCGTTTTGCCCATCGTCGTGATGCTTGGGCTCGGCATCCTGTTTAAAAAGCTTCGCGCGTTCACCGCGGAAGGCATCGATAACATCAAGAAGCTTGTGCTCAACATCTGCCTGCCCGCGCTCCTATTTCGGACGTTTGCGAGCGTTACTTACACATGGTCCGTCGCGGGCGTTTCCACGACTTATTTTTTGCTCAGCTGCCTCGCCATCGCGCTCGCCTTTGGCCTCAAAAAGATATTTACCCCAAAGACCTTCCTCACGCCGTTCCTGCTCACAAGCTACGAATCGGGCATGATCGGCTTTGCGCTATACACGCAGATCTTCGGGCTTGGTAACCTCGGGAACATCGCCATACTCGACCTTGGACATGCGCCGTTCATGTTCATCGTGTTCAAGACGCTCATCGATAACAGCCGCCGCCATACGCCGAAAACAGTCCTAAAGGACATGTTGTCCTCTCCCCTTATATGGTGCATTTTCCTCGGCATCCTGACAGGTGTGACGGGCCTGGGGAAGTTGATCGTGGCATCGCCGCTGGGCGGCGCTTTTGACGAAGTGCTCCTGTTTTTAAGCGCGCCGACAGCCGCGCTCATCATGTTCGTGGTGGGTAATTCCTTCGATATTTCGCATCTCGATCTCAAGCGCGCTTTTGCTCTTGCGGGAGGGCGTCTGGCCTTCCAGTCGCTTGTGGCCGCGGCGGGCATTTTTATCACAGGCCTCTTCGTGCCGAATAACGACCTTTTGAAATGGGCGTTCGTGACGATGGCCATCCTCCCCCCGTCGTTCCTCGTGCCCATATTTATGAAGGACGAAAAGGAAACCGCCTTTTGTTCGGATTTCCTCTCGTTTTATACGCTCATCACCATGCTGCTGTTCGGGGTGATGGCGGTCATTAACGCATAGAGATACTATTTCTTGCGTTTTTTAGGAATAAGCAAAGCCGCCTAATCAGGCGGCCCTTTTGTTTCTGCAAATTACAAATTCAGTCTCTCAACCTTTCAACGGCAGTATATCGGCGTACTCCGTAATGTCGAATTCCTTTACGGTAACGCCGTTTTTTTCCGTTGTGGCGGCCATGGTGAGGGAGTTGTAGACCGCCTCGCGGACGGCCTCTGCCGTCGCCTCAAAAAGCGGATCGAGCTGCCCGTCGTCGAGGCGCACAAACGGCTTCTTATGTGTGTCGTGCCGGTCAAAGAGGTTTTCTGCGCAGTTGGAAAACGCGATGCAGAAATCCCCGCTCGAATGGGAAAGGTAGGAACCCGTATCATTAAGCCCCACGATGCCGCGCTTGGCGATGCGCTTGAGCTGGCGCGCGTCAAGAGGCGCGTCGGTCGCGACGATCACCATGCAGCTTCCGGCAAGCGGGCGCTCGGGGACGGGCTTAAGGGACAGCGCATGGCCGTAGACGTTGAGGTTGCCACCGTAGTTCGTCTGTACCAAGGCGCCTACCAAATAGCTTTCGCGCTCGCCCACGGCCAAACCCGGTACGATGCGCGAGGCGGTGCCTATACCGCCCTTGAAGCCAAAACAGCGTGTGCCCGTGCCCGCGCCCACGCAGCCTTCCTCCACGTTTTCGCTCAACGCCGCGATGGCCCTTAAGGCATGTTCGCTCTTTACATGGAACGCGCGCAAATCGTTGAGGCCGCCGTCATTGGTCTCGCCGACGAGGGCGTTCATCGACCAGTCGTTTTCTCCCATGAAAGGTATTTGATATTCGAGGATGCCCTGTATCACCTGCGCGACGGAGAAAGTGTTCGTAAGCCCTATGAGCGATTCCGCGACGCCGAGTTCCTCCACCTGTACGCTTCCCGCAAGCTTCCCGAAACCGTTGCCCGCGTACACCGCGCAGGGCGTAGGAAAACGGTAGGGATCCAGTAGATGCGGGCGGATGACGGTCACGCCCGTGCAGGCCGTCCCCTCCGTTAGGGTACAATGTCCCACGGCAACGCCCTTCACATCGGTGATGCCGTTTTTTTCGCCCGTCTGAAACCGTGCGGGGATATCCATCCAATCCCGGATACGCTTGCGCTCAGCCATAGGAGACCTCACATAATTTTTTAGTTTAATTCGGCATCATAAGAAGCGATTCCTGCGAAAAAAATGATTTATTGGGGAAATATCGCCGTGATCTTCGTGCCCTCCGCCGGCTTGCTTGTCAGGCTCAGCTTTGCGTTATGGAGCATGGCGGCGTGCTTCACGATGGAAAGCCCCAGGCCCGTGCCGCCCGTTTCTTTAGAGCGGCCCTTATCGATTCGGTAGAACCTTTCAAACACGCGCTCATGGTGCTCGCGCGGTATGCCTATGCCGGTATCTTCAACCGAGGCCGAGATGCCTCCCTCGGTACTTTTTACCTCCACCGTTACGCTCCCGCCCTCTATATTATACCGGACAGCGTTATCGAGAAGATTGTAGAACATTTCATAAAGGAGCCGCCTTACGCCTGTTACAGCGAGGTCCTTCCCCTTATAAACAAATTGTATGCTTTTTTTTGCGGCGCTTTCTTGAAGCGGTTCCGCCGCCTCGCGCGCGAGGCTCAAAAGCGCCACGCGCTCGCGGGGCTCCTCTCCGCCGTTTTCATCGAGCCGTGAAAGCTCCATAATATCCTCCACGAGGGCGATCATGCGCTGCGCCTCGAGATAGATGCTGTTTGCAAAGCGATTTACGTCCTCCGGCTTTGCAATGCCGTTTTTGATGATCTCCGCATAACCGGAAATGGAAGTAAGCGGGGTCTTGAGCTCATGCGAAACGTTGGCGGAAAACTCGCGTCTGCGCGTTTCGGCCTCATGCCGCTCTGTAACATCCACAATGAGCATCACCGTGCCCGCGTTTCCCCTCTCGGCCGTCACGGGGCTTGCCATAAGGCTCAAAAAGCGCCCGTCCGCTTCGAGCGGCTGCTCGTTGCGCACGCCTTTTTGCGCAAGCTCGAGCGCGGCGCGCACAGCCATGGAACGGTTCAGGGAGAATACGTGCTTATTAAGATAATCCCCTTCTCTCACGTTCAAAAGCCGCAGCGCGCTTTTGTTGACCGAAAGCATGTTTCCCTTGGAGTCGAGGAGCAAAAGACCTTCCGCCATGTTTTCGGCGACGGAAACAAGCTCGCGCTGCTTGTTGCGAAGCGCACGCATGCGGCTTTCAATCTCTCTATTTTGGCGGTCGATACGGGAAAGGAACGGCGAAAGCTCGTCGTATACGTCGTTTTGCAGCGGATGCTCCAGATCGAGTTCGTTGATGGGCTTTACGACGCGTTTGGTAAGCAAACTCGCCGAAATAAGGGAAATGATCGCTATGCACGCGACGGTGAGCGCCATGTACGGCAGCGCACGCACCACGGCCTTGTAAACGCTGTCTACGGCGACGGCCACACGCACAACGCTGCCGTCACTGAGCCGCACGGCATGGTAAAAGGTGATCTCGCCCAAGGTTTCGGAAAGCCTTTGGGTCTCCCCCTGCCCCGTTTGCAGCGCTCGGACGATCTCCGGCCGGTCAAGGTGGTTTTCCATTTCTTTCGCGTCTTTTTCGCTGTCGTAAATCACCGTGCCGTCGGAAGCGACAAACGTGATGCGGCTAGAATCCCCCGTGCCGCGCAGTTTGGAGAAATACTCTCCCCCGTTCAATTCCACCGCCGCCGCCACATAGGCCGCCTCATTTTTCACCTTTTCGCGCATGGAGCTATAAAAGCCGCCGTACATCACGAAAGCGGCCAATACCATGGAAACGAGCACAGCCGCGCATGATAAAAGGCTCATGCCGCGGAACACTCGCTTTCTCACTTTAAGCATCCCCTTTCAGGCGGTAGCCCACGCCGCGCACCGTTTCAACAATATCGCCGTAGACGCCGAGCTTTTGGCGAAGCGTGCGCACATGCACATCCACCGTGCGCGTTTCGCCGTCAAAGTCGTACCCCCAAACGCTTTCCAAAAGCTTGTCGCGCGTGAGGACGATGTTTTTATTTTCCATGAGGCGCCGCAAAAGCTCGAACTCCTTGAGCGTAAGGGTCACGCTTTCACCGCCTGCGAGCACGGCGTGGCGTTTCACATCCACCTCCACGCCGCCCGCGCGAAGCATATCTTCGCTTTCCTTTTTGCTGCCTGCGCGGCGCAGTACCGCCTTCACGCGGGATAGAAGCTCCATCATGCCGAAAGGCTTGGTGACATAATCGTCCGCGCCCGCGTCCAGAAACTTCACCTTGTCGTATTCGGCGCCCCGCGCGGTAAGCATCACCACAGGGATCTCGCGCGTGCTTTCCTTTATGCGGAGCTTTTTTAAAATTTCAAAACCGTCCACGCCCGGCAGCATCACGTCGAGCAGCACGAGCTCCGGAAGTTCCCGTTCGAGCGCTTCAAAAAATGCCGCACCGTCGGGAAAACCCGTGGCCGCAAGACCTGTGGAGTTGAGAGTGTACACCACAAGCTCGCGGATGCCGGTATCGTCTTCCACGCAATAGATCACAGCGCATTTTCCCCCTTGTGAATTCCTGTGATGGAAAATTCCACCCACTCCGCGATATTCACGGCATGGTCGCCGATGCGCTCGAAGTATTTGGCGATCATGAGCAGGTCAATCGCGTACTCGCCGCGCTCGGGGCGCTTACCGATGAGCTCGATGAGTTCCTTCTTGACCTGATCGAAAAGATCGTCCACCACATCATCGTAATCCATCACCGCGCGTGCGAGCTTAAGATCCGCCTGCACGAACGCGTCGATGCTTTCCGTGACCATTTTGATGGTGGCGCGTGCCATATCGTTCACATGCAGCGTATCCTCGGGCACGATGTTTGCCAAGGTCGTGATCTCCGCGATATCCGCGGCCTGATCGCCGATGCGCTCCATGTCGGTGATCATTTTGAGCGCGGCGGAGACCTGTCTTAAGTCCCGCGCGACGGGTTGCTGGAACAGCAGCAATTTCAGCGCAAGGCTTTCGATTTTCCGCTCCTTATCGTCGATCTCATGGTCGAATTCCGCCGCGCGCCGCGCGAGTGCAAGATCACCCTCCAAGAGCGCCTGCGCGGCGTTAGAGATGGCGTTTTCGCAAAGCGCACCCATTTCGATAAGCTCCGTATGCAGCGCTTCGAGCTGCTCGTCAAAACGGCTTCTCATCATCCAAACCTCCCCGTTATATAGTCCTCGGTCCGTTTGTCCTCGGGCATGGAAAAAAGTTTTTCGGTGCTCGCGCGCTCCACAAGCTCGCCAAGCAGGAAGAAGGCGGTATAGTCCGATATACGCGCCGCCTGCTGCATGTTATGCGTCACGATGATTATAGTATATTTCTTTTTGAGCTCCATAGCCAGCTCTTCTATTTTAGAGGTGGAGATGGGGTCAAGCGCCGAGGTGGGTTCATCCATCAAAAGCACCTCCGGCTCCACGGCGAGCGCACGTGCGATGCAAAGCCTTTGCTGCTGCCCGCCCGAAAGCTCTAAAGCACTCTTTTTGAGCCTGTCCTTCAATTCCCCCAAGATGGCGGCGTTTTGAAGCGAACGCTCCACGATATCGTCAAGCCTTGCCTTGGACTTGATCCCGTGTGTGCGCGGGCCGAACGCCACGTTGTCATATACGCTCATGGGAAAGGGATTGGGTTTTTGAAACACCATACCGACGCGCTTTCTTAAAAGGTTCACATCCATGCCGTTGAAGATGCTCTCTCCGTCGAGCAATACCTCCCCTTCCGTGCGGCAGCCCTCTATGAGGTCGTTCATGCGGTTGAGCGTTTTTAAAAGCGTGGACTTACCGCAACCCGAGGGGCCGATGAGCGCGGTGATATGGTTTTGGGGCACCGCGAGATTTACTTTTTTGAGCGCCTGAAAGCTTCCGTAGTACAGATCCAGAGCGCGTACTTCCATTTTTTCCATTCCTGTCAATACCTCATCCCTTGGTGATCTTTTTGGCGGCAAACGCGGAAAGGCGGTTGATGAGCGCCACCACCACCACGAGCACCACCGCCGTGGCGTAAGCCTCCTCCACGTGCAACCCCTCGCTCGAAAGCACATACATGTGCACCGAGAGCGTTCTGCCGGATTGGAACAGCGAACCGGCGATCTGCGCCACGGTGCCCGACGTGTAGATGAGCGCCGCCGTCTCTCCTGCCACGCGGCCCACCGCCAGAATGATGCCCGCCAGTATGCCGGGTATCGCCACGGGCAGCACCACTTTGAATACCGTCCGAAGCTTGCCCGCGCCGAGGCCATAGCTGCCTTCGCGGTAGGCGTCCGGGACGGCGCGAAGGGCTTCCTCGGTGGTGCGCATGATGAGCGGCAGATTCATGATAGCGAGCGTAAATGCGCCCGCGAGCATCGAATAGCTCCATTTGAGCGCGCTCACAAAAAACAGAAGTCCGAAAAGCCCGTATACGATGGAGGGGATACCCGAAAGCGTCTCCGCCGTAACGGCAACCACCTTCACGAGCTTGTTGCCGCGCTTGGAGTATTCCGCAAGGTAAATGGCGGAAAATATGCCGACGGGCGCGGCGATGAGAAGCGATATCACCGTCATCGTGAGGGTATTGATGAGCGCAGGCATGAGCGAGACGTTTTCGGACGTATAGTTGAATGAAAAAAGATCCCAGGTCAAGTTGGGCACGCCCTTGACGAGCACATACCCGAGTATGCCGATCACCGCGCCGCCCGTTATGGCCGCAGCGACCGTTACCGCTATGCGGAGTACAACGGACAGGGGGTCGCGGCGGATCTTCTTTTTATTTGCCTTATGCTCCATAACGCCGCCCCCCTTATAATGTTTTCCGCTTCAGGGCGGAGAACAGGAAATTGATGATAAGAATGAACACGAACAGCACCACGGCCGTTGCGATGAGCGCTTCGCGGTGCAGATCCGCCGCATAACCCATTTCGATCACGATGTTGGACGTCATGGTTCGTATGCCCTTTAAAAGCCCTGCCGGCATGCGCGGCTGGTTGCCCGCCACCATCACGACCGCCATGGTCTCGCCGATGGCGCGCCCCACGCCGAGTATGACCCCCGCGAGTATGCCGGACTTCGCCGCCGGAAGCGTTGTGAAGAATACGCTCCTTTCATGCGTCGCGCCCAGGGCAAGCCCGCCCTCGTAATAGCTTTCCGGCACCGCGCGTATAGCGCTTTCGCTCACGGTAATGATGGTAGGTAGTATCATCACGCCCAAAAGGATGCATGCTGAAAGCATGCTTGTGCCCATGCCGCCAAACTCGTCGCGGATGAAGGGCACGAGCACCACGAGGCCGAAAAAGCCGTATACCACGGAGGGGATGCCCGCAAGCAACTCTACGGCCGGCTTCAATATCTTATAAAGCTTGGGCGGGCAGAACCGCGCGAGATATACCGCGCACAAGAGGCCGATGGGTACGCCTATAACGAGCGCGCCCGCCGTTACATAAATGCTGCCGAGGATGAAGGGGAAAATGCCGTAGTAGCCGTTGGTCGGCTTCCATTTCTGCCCGCCCAAGAAATCGAATAAGCCTATCTCGCGGATGGCCGGTATGCCGTTAGCGAACAAAAATATGCAGATAAGCGCCAGCGCAAGTAAGCTTACGCTGGCGGCCGCTGCAAACACGAGCTTCATGATTTTCTCTTTTGCATGCTTCATAGCGTTTCCTTCATACTGAACATTGAAACGGAGCATGCGGGATCAACCGCATGCTCCGCACCGGATTTTTTAGCCTTCAAGCTCATCCCAAGTGAGGACTTCGCCAACATAGATCGTCTTCACCTGTTCGGCGGTGAGGCCCGCAGCGGGATTGTTGAGGTTCACGATCACCGCGATGCCATCGGTGCAGATGGTGGCGGCATTCAGACCCGCTTCAAGTTCGCTGTCCTTAAGTGCGCGGGAGGCCATGCCGATATCGCAGATGCCGTCGATGGTCGAGGTCATGCCGGTGGTAGAATCGCTGGTCTGTAATTCTATGCTCACATTGGGGTTCACGGCTTTATAGGCCTCTATGAGTTTTTCCATGAGAGGGCTCACGGAAGACGAACCCGCAACCACGACCTTGCCGCTTGCACTGCCGCCGGCAAACGCGGGGGCGTTATCGAGCGCGATGTAGCCGTTCGCGGATACGACCGCCTGGCCCTCCGCGCTTAAGATATAGTTGACGAAATCCTGCGCCGCTTCGCTCACGTCGCCCTTGGTGGCGATGTTGAACGGACGGGAGATCTTGTAGGTACCGGACTTGATGTTTTCTACCGAGGCCGCCGCGCCGTCGATCTCAAGCGCCTTCACGGTATCGTTCAGGGAACCGAGCGAAATGTAGCCGATGGCATAATCATCGCCCGCAACGGTGGTGAGCATGACGTTCGTGCTGTTAGTGATGGCAGCTTCCTCGGTGGTATAGTCCACCTTTTCGCCGTTTGCGTCCTTTTGCTCTACGCCAAACAACTCGATGAACGCGCCGCGCGTGCCGCTGCCTTCCTCGCGGGAAACGATATGGATATCATTCGTTGCGTCAAAACTGCTCTGCGGAGCGGTCTCTGCAGCTTCGGTCGAAACGGGCGCTTGGGTAGAGGGCGCCTGGGTAGAGGGCGTGTCGGAATTCTCAGGGGCCTGAGCGGAGCAAGCGACGAGTGAGAGCGTCATAAGCGCCGCAATGGCAATGGTCATAAGCTTCTTCATGTGTTTTTCCTCTTTCCTTTTTTCATATTTTCCACGCTTTTAGGATAAATTCCACATGTAAAATGAAAAAGAGGAGGAACGTAAAATTTGGGTAAAGCAAAAAGGCGCTGTCACACTAAGAAAAAGCGCGGCAGTTCCTTTTGATTCAATTGAAACGTTATAAAGAACAAATGCAGCGCCGTTTCCTATTCCCCGCGCAGCCACGCCACGCCGAGCGTGTTTGAGCCAAGATGCACGCCGAGCACGGGCCCGAGCCCATATAGAGCCGGGCTTATGGCGGGGAAGCGCTTTTTTACGGCGTTTAACAGCGGCTCGGTGCCGGCTGCGTCGCCCATGTGGTGTATGATGATCTCCTTCGCCTCGCCGGGTATGCTTTCCGTAAGCGCTCGCACGCGCCCCGCAGCACCCCTTGCAATGGAACGCGCCACCACCGTTCCGTTTGAAAAAAGGAGTATGGGGCGCAAGTTGAGCACCGTGCTTATAGACTGCGGTACAAGCCCGAGCCTGCCGCTTTTTCTTAGCGCCGTCATATCGTCTACCGAAAAAACAATGCCTATGCGCGCACGCAGATTTAAAAGCCTTTCCTCCGTTTGGCGTAAGGAAAGCCCGCCGTCAATAAGAGAACGCGCGGCTTTTGCCAAAAGCAGAAGCCCGCCCGCCGTGGTGAGTGAATCTACCACGGCGATTTTTTCAGGCGCCACCTCGCGTGCGGCAATTTTTGCGCTGCTGTGCGCGCCGCTGAGCCTTGAGGAAAGCACGAGGCAAAGCACCTCAAAGCCTTCCTCCGTAAGCGCCTCAAACACGGCGGCAAACGCAAAAACCGAAGCTTGCGACGTTTTACAATCTCCCTTCGGCAAAAGAACGCGCTGCTCAAAGCCGCTGTTTTCCTCGCTGTACCCCTCGCTGTACGTACGCCCGTTCACACTGTAGGTGTTTTGCACGATTTGTAACCCGAGCGCCTCGGCCTCGCGCTTTGGAATACAAACGGTGCTGTCCGTTACGATGGCGATCATGCTTTTTCCACCCCGAATCTTCTAAATCGTTCGTAGCGCCGCTGTGTGAGCAGCGTTTTGTCGACGCCAGAAAGGTTTTGAACGGTCTTATACAATTCGTCCTTAAGCTGCGCGTACAGGGAGATAAAGTCCCCCTCCGCCTCTGTAAAAACCCTTTCCACCACCCCGAGCGCAAGTAGATCGTCTGCGGTCAGCTTTAAACTTTCGGCGGCCTCGGCCGTTTTTGAAACATCCTTCCAGAGGATGCTGGCGCAGCCCTCGGGTGAAATCACGGAGTACACCGCGTTTTTAAGCATCCAAACCTCGTCGGCCACGGCCAGCGCAAGCGCGCCGCCGCTGCCCCCTTCGCCCACGAGCACGGAGATGACGGGCGTTTTGAGCCACATAAGCTCCATGAGGTTTTCGGCGATGGCCTGTCCCTGTCCGCGCTCCTCCGCGCCCACGCCGCAATATGCGCCCGCCGTGTCTACAAACAATATCGCGGGACGGCAGAATTTTTCGGCAAGCTTAAGCTGCCTGAGCACCTTGCGATACCCTTCGGGATGCGCCGAGCCGAAGTTCCTTTCCACCTTTTCCTTGGTAGAATGCCCTCTTTCAAGCACCACTACGGTGACGGGCATGCCGTTAAGCCTTGCAACGCCGGAGATTACAGCCTTATCGTCGCCAAAGCGCCGGTCGCCGTGCAGCTCAAAAAAATCTTCGAAAATGTTTTTGATAAAATCCACGCCGGTCGGCCTCCCGTTCGCGCGCGCGGCCTTTACCGTTTCGATGGCGCTCATACGGCCGCCTCCTTTTGGTGGAGCTTCAAAAGCGTTTCAAGCGTGCGCTTCATAGCCTTGCGCTCCACGATGGCGTCCAAAAAGCCCCGCTCCAGCAAAAATTCCGCGCTTTGAAAGCGATCGGGCAGCTTTTGGCGCATGGTCTGCTCAATGACGCGCGGCCCCGCAAAGCCTATGAGCGCTTTCGGCTCGGCCAGTAAAATATCCCCCTGCATGGCGAAGCTTGCCGTTACGCCTCCCGTCGTGGGGTCGGTGAGCACGCATACGTAAAGTAGGCCCGCGTCGCTGTGCATCTTAACGGCGCCGCCGGTTTTTGCCATTTGCATGAGCGAGAGTATGCCCTCCTGCATGCGCGCGCCGCCGGACACGGTAAAGCCGATAACGGGCAGCTTGAGGCGAGTCGCCTCCTCAAAAAGCAAAGTCACCTTTTCCCCTAAAGCCGTACCCATACTGCCCAGCATAAAATCCGGTTCCATAGCAAACAAAGTGCAGCTTACGCCGCCTACGCGCGCCATGCCGCATACCACGGCCTCGGACTCGCCGCTTTTTTCACGCGCCTTTTTCAGCTTTTCCCCGTACCCGGGGAAGCTTAAAGGATCGCTCGAGGCCACCGCAGCAAAAAGCTCCGTAAAGGAACCCTCGTCACAAACGCTTTTAAGCCGCCCACGCGCGCTCATCCGAAAATACGCGCCGCAGCGCGGGCAGAGGGAATCGTTCTCCTTTAATTCCTCCAAAAACAACACGGCCTTGCAGGCGTGGCATTTCAGGCAGAGCGCATCGGGCACGGCAGGCTTTTGGTTTTTTTTTGCGCTGCTTTCAAAAACCTCGCCCTCCAAATCGACTCTCGGCTTTTTAAAAATGCCTTTCCCAAGCATGCTTTACCCTCTCTTCAAGATAAAATCGGTGGTATATTCGCCCAAAAGAAACGCCTCGTCGGACAAAATGTCCAGATGCAGCTCGCCGTTGTGCTCCACGCCCTCTATCACAAGTTCGCACAATGCGGCTTTCATTTTGCGCATGGCCTCCTCGCGGTTTTTGGCGTACACGATGAGTTTGGCGATCATCGAATCGTAATAGGGCGGTATGAAATAGCCTTGGTAGAGCGCCGTGTCAAGGCGTACCCACGGCCCGCCGGGCACATGCAAAAGCGTAACGCGCCCGCAGTTCGGTCTAAAATCAAGCGTGGGATTTTCGGCGTTGATGCGGCATTCTATGGCGCAGCCGCGCATTTTCACGTCCGCATCGGCGAACTGCAAGGGGAGCCCCGCAGCGATGCGTATTTGCCACTTTACAAGGTCCACGCCCGTGACCATTTCCGTTACGGGGTGCTCCACCTGCAGGCGCGTATTCATTTCCATAAAATAAAAAGCGCCGTCTTGATCAAGCAAAAACTCTATGGTGCCAGCGTTTTCATAGCCCACGGCCTTTGCGGCGCGCACGCAAGCCTCGGTCATGCGCGCGCGAAGCGCCTCGTTTACGGCTGGAGAGGGACTTTCCTCGATGAGCTTTTGGTTTTTGCGCTGTATGGAGCATTCCCTTTCGCCCAAGGTCACGACATTGCCGTGCTTGTCGCACAAAAGCTGCATCTCAATGTGCTTTACGTGCTCCAGGTATTTTTCAAGATACACGCCCCCGTCGCCAAAGGCGCTTTTCGCCTCGTTTGCCGCGCTCAAAAATGCATGCTCAAGCGCCCCGCTCTTTTCCACAAGACGTATGCCGCGCCCGCCGCCGCCTGCGCGCGCTTTGACGAGCAGCGGGTAGTCTATGGCTTTTGCCGCCTCGAACGCCTCTTCAAGCGTAGCGAGCACGCCGCTCCCCGGTATCACGGGCACGCCCGCCTGTTTCATGGTGCGCCGCGCCTCGTCTTTATCGCCCATACAGGATAAAACCTCGGGCGAGGGACCTATGAACGCGATGCCGCACTCTGAACAAAGCTCGGCAAACCGTGCGTTTTCGCTTAAAAGTCCATAGCCGGGGTGTATGGCCTCCGATCCCGAAACCACAGCCGCCTCCAGCACCGACGCCATGTTGAGGTAGCTGTCTTTCGCCATGGGCGGGCCTATGCAGATGGATTCGTCCGCAAGGCTCACATGCAGCGCCTCGCGGTCGGCCTCGGAAAACACGGCCACAGTGGAAATACCCATTTCCTTGCATGCGCGTATGATCCTCACAGCGATCTCTCCGCGGTTTGCAACCAATATTTTAGAAAACAAAATGCTTCACATCCTTTGCTAGGGCGTGTTCGGAAAGTGGAAATGCGACCAATGGCGAGCAATTTTTTCGCCAGACGAGGCAAATTTCCGCAGGAATATCGCGAATATTTCAAGGAAATTTAACGCGGTATGGCGGAAAAAGGGCCGCCAGTGGGTGTGTTGCCATTTTTCAAACACGCCCTAAGAGAGCACAAAGGAAAACGCCGCGCTCACGCACACCTTGCCGTTGACCATACCCTTCGCCTCCGCAAAGTAGAAGGGCGGCTTTTCCCTGACGAGGGCGCTTTCGACCAAGAGCATATCCCCGGGCACGACCTTTTGGCGAAAGCGCACGCGATCAAGCCCCGTAAAATACGGCGTTGCGCCGTTTATCCTGTCCGCCACGAGCACCGAGGAAATCTGCGCCATGATCTCGCAGAGTATGACCCCCGGCACCACCTTGTTGTTCGGGAAATGTCCCTCCAGGAACCATTCGTCGCCGCGCACCGTATACGAGCCGCGCGCCTTATTCGGTTCTGAAAGCTCCGCCTCGTCCACGAGCAGCATAGGTTCCCTGTGGGGAAGTATTTTTTTGAATTCTTCTCTGTTCATTTTAAAAAACCTTAAATAAAACCTGCGCGTATTCCACCACCTGCCCGTTTTCGGCGCAGATGTCTACAATTTCCCCGTCCGTTTCCGCCACGATCTCGTTCATGAGCTTCATGGCTTCGACGATGCAAAGCACGTCGCCCTTTTTCACTTTGGAGCCTCTTTCGACAAACGGCGCCGCATCAGGAGAGGGTGCCGCATAGAATATGCCTACCATGGGGGAGCGCACCTCTAAAATGCTGCTGAAATCCACCGCGCCTCCGGTCTTCTGAGAAACGCCGTTAAGCGGCGCGCTTTCGCTTAAGGCGGCAGGCCGTACCGCGCTTTGCTGTGCGGGGGCCGGCGAAACGTACGTAGGCAGGGCTTTTTCCATTCGTATTTTTTGATCCGCCTCGGTGATCTCCAGAAGGCTGAGACCCGCTCTCTCCATGAGTACAGCGAGCGCGCGCACTTGCTTGATGTTCATTTTGCCACCTCCTCCGCCTTTACGAAGGCAAGGCAGGCATTGTGCCCTCCGAAACCGAGCGAGAGCGAAAGCGTCGCACTGAGCTCGGCCTTTTGCACGCAGTTCGGCACATAGTTTAAATCGCAATCCGCATCCGGCTCGGCATAACCTATTGTCGGCGGGATAACGCCTTGTTCAAGCGCCTTAATGGAAGCGATGGCCTCTACCGCCCCCGCCGCGCCGAGCATGTGGCCTGTCATGGACTTTGTGGAGCTGATAAGCACTTTATACGCGCCTTCTCCGAGTGCGGTCTTGATGGCAAGCGTTTCCGCCTTGTCGTTGAGCGGCGTGCTCGTGCCGTGCGCGTTGATGTAAAATCCCCCGGCGCTGTCCCCCGTAAGCCCCGCTTCTCCCATGGCAAGCGCGATCGCCTCCGCCGCGCCCTTTGCCTCGGGGTGCGGCGCGGTGAGGTGGTAAGCGTCCGATGTGTTGCCGTAGCCCTTGATTTCCGCATAAATGTACGCGTTTCTCTTTTGGGCGTGCTCGTATTCCTCGAGTATGATCGCACCCGCTCCCTCGCCCATCACAAACCCGTCGCGCCGTTTATCAAAGGGGATGGAACTTTGCGCGGGATCGTTTTTCGCGGAAAGCGCCATACAGTTTGTAAAACCCGCCACGGCAAGAGGATTGATTACGGCCTCCGCGCCGCCCGCGATGATGGCGTCGGCATAGCCGTGCTTGATGGCGCGAAACGCCTCGCCTATTGCGTGCGACGACGTGGCGCAGGCGGTAACGACGGGCAGGTTCGGACCCATGGCGTTAAAGCGTATGGCGATGTTGCCCGAGGCGATGTTTGCAATCATCATGGGTATGAAAAAGGGGGAAACGCCGCGCATACCCTTGCTGAGAAGCTTTTGATGCTCCGCCATAAACGAGCCCATGCCGCCGATGCCGGAGCCCATGTATACGCCCAGCCTGCGCGGGTCTTCTATACTTAGCGCGCTCGCCTCCATAGCCTGCACGGCCGCCGCCATGGCGTATTGCGAGTATAGGTCGTTTTTGCGTATTTCACCGCGCTCCAAATAGAGCGCGGGATCGAAGCCCTTGACCTCGGCCGCGATTTTCACCTTGCTCTCGGACGCGTCGAACTTTGAAATAAAGTCTATGCCGCAGCGCCCGCTTATGAGGCCGTTCCAAAATTCATCAAGCGTGTTGCCTAAAGGGGATATAACGCCCATCCCCGTAATGACCACTCGTTTCATATTCTGTTACCCTCATACCCCGCGGCGAATTTTCCGCAGGGCCGTTTTATTTTTTTACATGGCAAGGCCGCCGTCTATGCGTATGACCTCGCCCGTGATGTAGCCCGCTTGCTCGCCGCATAAAAACACCGCGAGCGCGGCTACCTCCTTGGCCGTTCCCGCTCGTTTGAGGGGCACGGCGTTTAAAAGCGCTTCGCGCGCGTTTTCATGCATCGCGTCCGTCATGTCGGTTTGTATAAGCCCGGGCGCTATGGCGTTGCAGGTGACGGAGCGCGGCGCAAGCTCTTTTGCCGCGGCCTTGGTAAGGCCGATCACGCCCGCTTTTGCCGCCGAGTAATTGACCTGCCCCGCATTCCCCATAAGCCCCGCCACCGAGGAAATGTTGACCACGCGACCGCCGCGTTTTCTGATAAAGTGCGGCGCGATATGCTTGAGCATGTTGTACGCGCCCTTCAGGCTCGTATCCACCACGACGTCAAAATCCGCCTCCTTCATGGAAAGGAGCAGCGCGTCGCGCGTGACGCCCGCGTTGTTTATGAGTATGTGCGCTTCGCCAAAGGCGTCTAAAACGGCCTCCACCGCCGCCTTTGACGCGCAAAAATCCGCAACGTCGCAGCGGAAGGCCTCCGCCTTTACATGGAAGGCGCGAATTTGCTCAAGCGTGCTTTTTGCAGCCGCTTCATTGCCCGCGTATACGAGCGCCACATTCACGCCCTCGGCCGCCAACGCAAGGGCTATTTCTTTCCCTATGCCGCGCGAAGCGCCCGTTACAATGGCCGTTTTCCCCTTAAGCATGGCCTTCACCCGCTTTCAGCGCCGCGAGCGTGCCAAAAAGGCTTTGCCCATCTTGCACGCTGTACACTTTTTCAAGCTCCGGCGCGATTTTTTTAACGAGGCCGCAAAGCGTTTTGCCCGGCCCCGCCTCGATGAACGTATCCACGCCCTGCTTCAAAAGCGCTTCCACGGTCTTTTGAAAGAGCACGGGGGATTTCATCTGCATGGCAAGCGTTTCTTTAAAAGGCTCCGCGTAAGGCAAAGCCGTTGCATTTGCAAAAACGGGGATTTGGGGCGTGCGAAATGGATAAAAAGATAATTCCGTTAAAAGCGTGCGCGCCGCATGTTCCATAAGCGGTGAATGGAACCCACCGCTTACGTTGAGCCCTATGGTTCTCCCGTTTTGTTCGGCTACTTTCGTGCAAAATGCTTTAAGCGCCTCTTTTTCCCCCGCCACCACGGTCTGCCCGGGGCAGTTGTAGTTGACGGGGTAAACGCCTCGCATAGAACCGCAAAGCGCCTCGACCTCGGCCGCATCAAGCTTGAGCACCGCCGCCATGCTCGAGGGCGTGCGCTCAGCCTCCGTTTGCATAAGCGCGGCGCGCTTCATCACAAGATCAAACCCCTCTTCATCCGTGAACGCGCCCGCAAAGGTGAGCGCCGCGATCTCTCCCAAAGAAAAGCCCGCCACGGCATAAGGCATAATGCCGTGCTCTTCCAGAGCGCGCGCCGCCGCAAGGCCTACTGTGAACACGCAAGGCTGCGTATTGACGGTTTGAAAGAGTTCCTCCTTAGGCGCGTAAAAGCATTGCGCACTCGTACCCTTGCGCAGCTTATCCGCCATAAAAAATACCGCGCGCGCCGCGGGAGACGCTTCAAAAAGCGAAAGGCCCATGCCTGTGTACTGCGCACCCTGCCCGGCGAAAAGCAATGCTATCCGCAAAACGAAGCGCCCCCCCTCAAAAGCCGTTCGGCTTCGGCGATGATCTCGCTTATGATCTCCGCCGCAGGCTGCTCCTTTTTAACGAGGGCGCAGATTTGCCCCGCCATAACGCTGCCGTTTTTAACGTCACCCTCACGCGCGGCGAGCCGTAGCGCACCTGCGCCGTATTGCTCGAGCGCTTCGTTTGAAACGGAGCTGTCGTATTCGCGCCTGATAAATTCGCGCATAAAGGCGTTGCGCAGCGCCCGCACGGGGTGGCCTAAGCGCTTGCCCGCCGTGGCGGTGTCGATATCCTTTGCGTTTAAAATAGCGTTTTTATAGTTTTGGTGAATGGTACATTCTTTCGCCACCAAAAAGCGCGTGCCAAGCTGCGCGCCTTTTGCGCCCAGCATGAAGGCCGCCGCCATGCCGCGCCCGTCGGCAATGCCGCCCGCCGCGATTACGGGTATATCCACTGCGTCGCACACCTGCGGCACCAGCGCCATGGTGGTAAGGTCCCCCACATGCCCGCCCGACTCGCCGCCTTCGGCGACCACGGCGCAAGCGCCGCTGCGTGCCACAAGTTTGGCAATGGCCACGGACGGCACCACAGGTATGACCTTGATGTTCGCATCAAGCCAGGCGCGCATGTATTTTGCGGGAAGGCCCGCGCCCGTGGTCACGACCTCGACTTTTTCTTCGACTACGGCCTTGGCTACTTCATCTGCAAAGGGGCTCATGAGCATGATGTTCACACCGAAGGGTTTGTTTGTGAGCGCGCGCGCCTTTTGAATTTCGGCACGCAGTTGATCGGCGTTTGCGTTCATTGCCGCAATTAGGCCAAGCCCGCCCGCATTGCTTACGGCGGAGGCCAGATAGGCATCCGCCACCCATGCCATGCCGCCCTGTAAAACGGGGTGCTCTATGGAAAGCAGCTCACAAAGCGCGGTTTTCATCAAACCGCCCCCTCCCGAAGCTGCTTTTCGATGACCTCCACAAGATCTTGCACGCGCTCTATAGGCGTGGCCGCGTCGATTTGCACGTTGAAGTTCTCCTCGAGGATCATGATGAGCTCCACCTTATCGAGCGAGTCAAGCTCAAGCTGCTCCAAGGTGGTTTCGGGTGCGATGGAGCTTTCCTCCACGCCCTTGTACTCCGCAAGGATCCCGGCTGTTTTTTGAAATACCATGGTGCTGTCCTCCGTTTTTAAAAATATATTTATGATTTCTTACACCAGCGCAGCACGCATGCGCCGGAGGTAAACCCGCCGCCAAACGCGCTGAGCGCAAGTAAGTCGCCATCGTTAAAAAAGTTTTTTCGGTTGAATTCGTCGAGCAATATGGGTATGCTCGCGGCCGAGGTGTTGCCAAAGCGTTCTATGTTGACAAGGTATTTTTCGCCGCCGATGTTGAGCTTGCCTATAGCCGCCTCGATGATGCGCAGGTTTGCCTGATGGGGCAGCACATAGGCGATGTCTTCCTGCCTTACGCCCGCATCTTCTATAACGGCCTCAAGGTCGCGGCAAAGCGCGTTTACGGCAAACTTATAAACATCCTGTCCGCTCATGTACACGCATTGCGGCCTTTCCTCGATTTGAGAAAAGGGGCTTTTGCCCTCGATGTTCGGAATGTTGAGCGGGGTCTCGTTTCCTCTTGCGCTCAGGCGCAACGAAAGCAGGCCGTCGCCCTCTTGCAATACCGCCGCGCCCGCGCCGTCGCCAAAGAGCACACATGTGGAGCGCTCCGTCCAGTCGGTCATTTTTGACAGGGCCTCGGCGGCCACGACGAGCGCATTTTTTACCCGTTTGCGTGTAAAATAACCGTCCGCCACGTCCAAGGCATATAAAAAGCCCGAGCAGGCGGCGTTTATATCCATGCTGATGCACAAAGCGCCAAGCCGCTTTTGCAGCATGCAGGCAAGCGAGGGCGTGATATAATCGTTGCGTATGGTGGCGCACACGATAAGATCAAGTTTCTCGGGCGCTATGCCCGCGTTCTCAAGCGCGCGGCTTGCCGCTTCAAACGCGATGTCTTCAAGCGTTTCGCTCGTTAAGACGCGCCTTTCCTTTACGCCCGTGCGAGAAAATATCCATGCGTCGCTGGTATCGACGAGTTGCGAAAGCTCATCGTTTGTGACGACGCGCGCGGGATACGCGCTGCCCGTTCCCACAATGGTAAAGCTCATTGACCGTTTTCCTCCGGCTTTAATGTGTTTTTAAAAAACGCGTTCAGCTTAACGATGCCGTTTGCGAGCGTTTGCCGCTCGTCTTCGCTAAGGCCCTGGGCAATGCCTGCCACCATAAGCTCGTGAAAGTGGCGGTGCACCGCGTCCACCCGTTTGCCGTTGCGGGTAAGCTTCACATACACCATGCGGCTGTCGGCCAGGCTTCGCATTTTTTCCACATAACCCTTCGTTTGAAGCTTGTTGATGGCCACGGTGACGGAAGGTAAAGAAACAGAGAGGTCGTCGGCGATGCCGCTGATGGTACGCCCCCCGTCGCCCCCTTTTCCAACCGATTCGATAAGGTGCATTTCGCTGATGGAGAGGTTGAGCGTGAGATGCTTTTGAAGCATTTGCTCCTCCACCTTCAGGATGGAGCGGAAGGTATCGACCAGCAAATCGTTAAGCCGTACGGAAAAATCATCCATCGCGCGCATCTCCCATATATTAGTTAGATTAACTAATTATATGGTCGCTTGCATGCTTTGTCAAGCGTGCAAAATACCGCCTATCTTTATGCTTGCATAGCTGCAATACACCCTTTCCCCAAATATCAAAAGAGGCCGTCGCACTTTTTCTTCGTACAACAGCCCTTACAGGTATCACAATGCATTGGCGGCAACACGCGGCGGGATGAAATCATCCCGCCCTACAACAGAAACGATGCGCTCATGCATCCTTGCGGAACGGCCAAGGCCGTTCCGCAAGGGTCCGGGGGCGAAGCCCCCGACGCTCCCGGGATTATTAAGGGGCCACAGCCCCTTAATTTATTCCGGCTACGGCGACATGCGCGCGTCCGGCGAAGCCGGAGCCCTTCGGGCCAAGGCCTACGGCCTTGCGCGCCGAAACGGATTGAAATCCGAAGGATTTCTTTCCTTTCAGAAAGTACCGGCCGCGCCGTAAGGCGCGGGTACTTCCTGAAAAACCCGCCGCAGCGACCCTCGCGCATGTGACGGAACGGCACATGCGCGAAAGCGCGTAAGCGCTTAATACGCTTTCGCGAAATACATGAGGTGCTTTGCAGGCTTGCCGCAATGTACGCAGGTATCGCTGAGATGGTTGTGCTCCTCGAGCGGCATGCAGCGCGTGGTAGCGCCGGTTTTCGCCTTGATCTCTTCCTCGCAGGCGCGCTCGCCGCACCACATGGCGCGCACGAAGCCCGTCTGCACTTTGGCTTTAAAGACTTCAAAATCGGTCGCGTCCACGGTCTTAGACTTACGCATGACGAGCGCCTTGTTGTAAAGACCTGTCTGCACTTCGTCGAGAAGCGCCTTTACTGTGTCCGCAAGGTTATCGAGTGAAACGGTGACCTTTTCGAAATTGTCGCGCCGCACGAGCACGGCTTGGTTGCTTTCCATGTCACGCGGGCCGATCTCCAAGCGAAGCGGTATGCCCTTCATCTCGCACTGGTTGAACTTCCAGCCCGCGCTTTGATCGGACGCGTCGATCTCCGTGCGGATATCGGCGTTTTTAAGCAGGTGCAAAAGCTCGTAAGCCTTGTCGAGAACACCCTCCTTGTGCTGCGCGATGGGGAGTATTTGAACCTGTACGGGCGCTACGCGCGGCGGCAGTACGAGACCGCGGTCGTCGCCGTGCACCATGATGAGCCCGCCGATCATTCGCGTGCTTGTGCCCCAGGAGGTCGTAAAGCAGTATTCGAGCTTGCCCTCCCTACTCAAATAGCTGATATCATATCCGCGGGCGAAGTTGTCGCCCAAATTGTGTGAAGTACCCATCTGCAGGGCCTTTCCATCCTGCATCATGGCCTCCATGGTATAGGTGGCATACGCGCCCGCGAATTTTTCTTTTTCGCTCTTGCGGCCTACGATCACGGGGATCGCCAGCACGTTATGCGCAAACTCGCGATACACCTCAAGCATTTTCATGGTCTCCTCCTGCGCCTCCTCAAAGGTGGCGTGGGCGGTGTGGCCTTCCTGCCAGAGGAATTCGCTCGTGCGCAAAAACGGGCGCGTGCTCTTTTCCCAGCGCATCACGTTGCACCACTGGTTGATGAGCACCGGAAGATCGCGGTAAGACTGTATCCATTTGGAGTACATGGAGCCGATGATGGTCTCGCTCGTGGGGCGTATAGCGAGGCGCTCGGGTAATGTCTCCGACCCGCCCTGCGTGACCCACGCCACCTCGGGTGCGAAGCCCTCCACGTGCTCGGCTTCCTTAACGAGCAGGCTTTCGGGGATGAGAAGCGGGAAATACGCGTTTTTATGGCCTGTGTCCTTAAAGCGCGCGTCCATCTGCTGCTGAATAAGCTCCCACACGCCGTAGCCGTAGGGCTTGATGACCATGCAGCCTTTGACGTCCGTATAATCCGCCATGTCGGTCTTCAAGACGACATCCGTATACCACTGCGGAAAATCCTCCGTGCGCGAGGCGATATGCTGCACGAATTCCTCATTGTTCTTCTTTGCCATAAGCCCTCCAAAAAAATAAACCGCCCCTATACGATAAGGGCGGAAGTATCGCGGTACCACCTTAATTTTTGCTCTGAAGCTGTAACGCGCTTTTCGCGGCGGGCCATTGCCTGCCCGCGGCTCGAGGGGCGGGACGACCCTTTTCACGCGGCGCGCCTTGCAGCCTTGGGCGCGCTCTCTTAACGCGGAAAATCCGGGCATATTCCCCTGTCGAAACCTTTGCTATCGTTTATTTTACATGCAAAAACGCCCCGCGTCAAGGCGGAACACACCACGGAGATCAGAGGAGAAGTGCTATGGTTTTACAATGTTTTAATATAGAGCCGGCAAATTTCCATATGGATCGTTTGATGGAAGCGCAGATATTATGTTATGATTGTCAAAGGGTTCCAAAATGTCCATATATGAAAGGAATTAAACAGATGGCGGATATCATTCGTGTAAGCGGCCTATGTAAGTCCTTCCGGCTTTCCGCCAAGCAGCAAAAGCTGGAAAACACCAAAGAAAAGACCGTTCATGCGGTCAGCGACCTTTCCTTCAACGCGGAGCGAGGGGAAATTTTCGGCCTTTTAGGGCCGAACGGCGCGGGTAAAACCACCACG
>JAEXEN010000013.1 GCA_023400985.1 Bacillota bacterium | reverse complement strand
CGCTGCCGTCCGCTGCCGTGGCGGTAATAGCAGCCGTCCCTACGCCTCTTCCTGTCACTATGCCGTTCACGACCGTCGCAACGCCCGCATTGCTGCTCGTCCATACGACCGCCCTGTTCGAAGCGTTTGTGGGTGCCGCTGCAACGGTGAACGAAATAGTCCTGCCCACGGCTACCTCTAGACCTGCGTTCGAGGTGATGGAAACGTCCTTCACCAGCGTCGTTATATTGATGCGTACGGTGGCGGTTCTGTTGGTGCCGTCCGTTGTTGTGGCGGTGATGACGGCGGTTCTTTTTACATTGGTGTGTATCGTGAATTTGCCGCTGCCGTCCGCAGCCGGCATTGCGACGCTTGCGTCGCTCGACTTCCACGTCACCGCCTGGCCCGCGCCTATGGGACTCACGATCGCGCTGAGTTCAAGCGGAATTTGTTCATCCGTCGCGTTGTATTCGTAGCCCAGCGCCTGCCCCGGTATTTCCGCACCGCCTTTTTGAATGACGACCGAGGTCGCCGCAGGGTTTACCGTGACCGCATAGGTATTGAATATGCCGTTGCCGTCCGCCGCGGCAGCCTGTATTTGGGCCGGCTCCTCCGCCTTCGTGGCGGCCTTGCCCGTAACCATGCCCGTGGATGCGTTGACGGCAACATAGGCTTCATAGCCGCTGACGACCGACCAAGTCACCTTAGAGTTGGAGGCCGTGCCCGTACCCGCCTTGACCGCGGCCGCAAGCGTTATGGATCTGCCCACGGCGACCGCCCGGGGTCCGCTTATCGTGATCTCGCTCACGAGGTTGGTGACGTTGATCCTTACGGAGGCGGTCCTTGCTGTGCCGTCTGTTGTGGCGGCGGTGATGGTAACGGTGCCTGTTTTGATGCCTTTTACAATAAGAACGCCGGGGCTTGTTTCGGTATCGAGCGTAACGACGCCCGCAGGGCTCGGCGTCCATGTCACATCCTGCCCCGCGTTGAGCGGCAGCACGCCCGCGTTCAGCTCGAACTGCTGAGACGAAGCCAAGTCGAGGTTCATCGTGAGGCCGTTCACGCTGATATCGTTATAAAAGATGTTTATTATGGTCGCGGCGGGCCTTACGGTGATCTTGGTCTCGTCGTATACCCCGCTTCCATCGGTCGCTGTCGCCCGCACGAGTACATCTTGCGGCACCGTGACGGTTTTGCCGGCGACCACGCCTGCAGCGCTCACCGAAGCATATTCGGCGCCGCTTAGTATCTCCCATTTTACGGTTTTGACGGTGGGCGCGGCAGGCTCGAATTTGACCGTGAGCGTTATGCTTCTGCCCGAGGCGACCACAGGGTCAACGGACGGTCCAACGATTTCCAGCGAATGCACGGTGTAGCCTACGTTGACGGTGACGGACGCGGTTTTTGTGCCGTCTGCCGTTCGCGCGGTGATGACGGTACTGCCTGCCGTAAGGCCGGTCACCGTTACTTTGTTATCGGTTCCGACCGTGGCGGTGGCGACCCTGGTGTTGCTCGACGACCAGATAACGCTCTGCGAGGCGGGTGCGGGATCGACCGCAGCCGCAAGCGTGAGCGTTTTGTCGGCTAAACCAAGGTCGATAGGCAAGGTCGCCCCTACCGGCAACGCGGTCGTTTCCTCGCCGACGACTTGGGAAAGCGTAACGGAGATCGGCACCGGCACGGCGTCGATCCGTTTGGTGGCGATCACGCCAAAACCGTCCTGCGCTGTCGCCGTGACGGTAAGAGTATGCCTGTCCGTAATCCCCGTCCTGACCTGCAAAAGGCCCGTTGAAGCGTTGATCGCCGCATAGGGGCCGTCTTCTTCCGCGAGCGACCATGTTATAATCTTTTTGCTCGCGTTTGCAGGTAAAACGGTCGCGGTAAGCGTAACGCTTTTGCCCGCCATAAGCTCCGCAGGCGCGTTGTTGATCGTGATGCCCGTTGCCGGCACGACCACGGAAACGGTCATGCTTCCCTTTTTGCCGGAGCCGTCCTTCGCCGTGGCGGTGATGGTGGCCGTGCCGGTTGCCTTCGCCGTCACAAGCCCGTTTTGATCCACCGTCGCAACGGCCGCGTTGGAGCTCTGCCATGTTACCGCGCGGTTCGTTGCGGTAGCATCCAAAACTTTGGCGTCGAGCTGGAGCGTTTCGTTTTGCCCGATGACGAGGTTTGTGTTCGCCTCAGCGTCCCGTTTTTCCACGGTGACCGATTTGACCAATTCCCTAAGCGCCGCGGCTTTTGCCGTTGAAACACTCAAAATGCCGGAATAATATTCGGAATACGCTTTTACCGTAAGCGTTTTCCCCACATCGGCTGCAACTACCGTATAGATGGTTTTGATCGCGTTCGCGATCGGCTCATCGTCCCGGTACCATTGGTACACGAGCGTACCCGCGTCAGTTTGGATGCCTGAAACCTGCGCGGTAAGCAAATTCCCCGTAACGGGGATGCTGACATCCGTTGGACTGCCCGCAACATTGACGGCAATGGCTCCCGAAATAGGGCCGTTATCGGTAAGTTCGATCGTTTTTATAAATTCCGACACGTTTACAAGGCCCGCTGTGCCGTTTTCTATGACCGCGGCCTGCGCGCATGTGGCGTTCGTATTCACAAGGTCGATGGAAAACCCCGGATCGCCCGCGCCGACCACCTTAAACGCGGCCGAAAGAAGCGGGGTATTTGCGGGAACGGTGCATCCGCCCTTCACGGCGGTATTCAAAAAGTAAAAGCCGAGATAGCCGCTTGCCGCCGACTTGTCGGAAGCGCCGCTTTGAAAACTGTTCCATCCCGCATTGACGGTTTTATTTATTGTAACGTAGTCCGTAAACAGGTTTTTGACCGTGCCGCTTACGTATTGTACATTTGACTTATCGAAATTCAAAACAAAGGTAAGGCCGCCCGCGTTTTGTATCTCCGAGGCGGAAACCGTAACGGTGAATTCCCTGTCGACATTGACCGTAGTCTTGCTTGGGGTGACCGCAAGGGTCACGCCGTCCGCAGCGGCGTCCGTTTGTGCCGCCGGAATTAGGCTTAAGGCAATGACCGCCATCCCCGCGATAAGTATGGACACCAGCCTTCGCACCTTTTTCATATGCAGTACCTCTTCTTTTTATCCCTATGTGCTCTGCCGCGCTGGAAGCGGCGGTTCCCCTGCGCATTACGGATACACATGGGACCATTCCCCCTCGGGAAGTATTTTGCAGAGCAAAAGCGCGTCCATGAGGTCCACGCCGCTATCGTTGTTCATATCGCCGTAGGAAAGCTGCGCTTCGTCCAGAGCGGCGTCCCCGATCCTATAAGATAAAACGCATTTCACATCGTCGTTGCGGATGTAGCCGTCGCCGTTCACGTCGCCCTTCAATATAGCGACGGCATTTCCGTTCGTTCCCATGATGCTCCCGCCGTTTTCAAGCACAACGCGGCCGTTGCCCTGAACCGCAAACGCGCCGTTGTTTTCAAACACGCCTCCCACATAGACCGTGCCCGCGTTGGCGATATTCCCATTGTTGATAAGCGTGCCGCCCTCGACGGAAAGAATGCCGTTGACCGTAAGCGTTTTTCCCGCCGGAACCGTGAGCGTGCCCAAAACGCTGACGGATATATTCGCCGCAAATATAAGGCTGTCGTCCAATTCCACGCCGTCGGAAATACGAATAGGATAGGTGGTATCGGGGTCCGTAGCCGCTGTGAGCGCGGCGTGAAGTTCCTCTATGCTTATAACGCTGCCATCGCCGGAACTGCGGCTGAAACCATCGCCGCCGTTCATGTACATTTCGTCGATCCCCGTGACGGTACCGCCGTTGTTCGTGACACGCTGCAAGGAATCGCCCTGTGAATAAGCGGCGGGAGCAGTTACCGAAAGGCTGCCGCCGTTTACGAGGATCGTACCATTGTTGATAAGCTGAGAGCCTTCGCCCGTCGCGGAAAGCGCCGCGCCGTTTTCGATTTGCAGCGATCCGCCCGACGGGATCTCAAATGCACCGATAATTTCAAACACACCGCTAAGAAGCGTACAGGAACTGCTCACCTCATCATAATTCAGCGAGCTTTCGGTCGCAGCCAATGTAGTCAAGTCCGCCCACGAGGCGAGCGGAATACTTCCCCCTTCCGCAACGCTTCCTATCGGAAACAGCCCAAGAATCAATAAAATCGATAACAGCGCGCAAAGAATTTTCCGTTTCAATTCTTGTTCCTCCTCAAGGGGCGCTCTCCCACACGAAACAAAATTAGAAGCATACATAAGCTTTTTTGGTTTCCTATAGCATAGCATACATCTTTTTCCGGCGCATTCTGTTTTTACCTTTTAACATAGGTGCCCGGCAAAGATTTACAGGCCGTTCATATTGCTCACCCAATGAAATCATGAATTTAGAGTGGCGAGGATATTTGCCGCCGGCCAAGGAAAAAAACGCAGGCATACAGGGACGTATTCCGAGCATTTTGGGCACAGGCCGGCGGCAAATAGACCGCCAATATGTTTCAGGATTTTGTTGGGGGAGCAATACTCTGTTGCGCGTTGACTTTTTAACGTTCGGGTGCTATCATCAGGCTCATGTTTGATTATCATGTACATACTTGTTATTCGCAGGATGCCGATGTTCCCGTTCAGGCGCAGCTTGATGCCGCCACGCGGGCAGGCTTAAAGGAAATCTGTTTTACCGATCATGTGGACTTTGATTTGATCGTGGACGGCAAGCCTTTTTACCCGCTTGCCGATTTAAATGCGATCCGTGAGGAACTTCAAGCGCTTACGCCGCTGAATCCGTCGATAACCGTAAAACGCGGCGCAGAGGTATCGCTTGCGGACGAGCGTTGCGCGGAAAATGCCTACGCCTACATCAAAAGCGCCGATCTCGATTTCGTGATCGGCTCGCTCCATGTGATAAACGGCGTCGACTCGTACACGCGCGAATTTTACGAAGGCAAAACACAGACGCAGGCCTACCGCCTATATCTTACGGCGCTTGCAAAGGCCATACGCACCAACTCGTATTTTTGCGTTATGGGGCACTACGATTTTGTAGCCAAGCACGCGCCGTATCCCGACCGGAGCATAGCCTATTCTTTTGCGCCGGATATTTTTGACGATATCTTTACTTACCTGATTCAAAACGGGAAAACGCTGGAGCTCAATACCTCCGCGTGGCTCAACGGCCCCAAATGGGGCTTGGACGTATATAAGCGATTTTCCGAACTCGGCGGCGAATTCGTGACCATCGGCAGCGACGCACACCGCTCGGAACGCGTCGGCGCGCGGTTTGACGAAGCCTGTGAGCTTCTTCGCGCCGCCGGGATACGATATGTGGCGACATATGAGAAGATGAAGCCGACGATGCATCGGATATAGTTCATTTCACCAAAACAAGGGCGTGCCCGCGGACACGCCCTTGTTTTGGTGTTTAATTTCTTACTTCACATACTCCGGCAGAAGCCGTTCGCAGTCCTCTACGTTCCGTGAAAGATCCTTAATATAGGAGCTTAACGAGGACATTTTGACCACGCCCGTCATGCCCAGAAACTCGCGGTTCACATTCATGAGCTGACGATGGAGCGATAATAGCGCGTTGAACCTTTCCCGCTGCGCGGTAAGTTCGTTTTCCCTCGACCTCAGCTGTGCGCGAAGCTCGGCATTCTGCTCCCGCGCGCGGGCAAGCTCGTTTTCGCCACTCTCCATCGCGTCTTCGGTATTTCTCAGTGCGGCGCCCTTGGCGGCGCTGATGGCGAGCGTGCCGAGGCTTTCAAAAAACGCCACCACGTCCAGCCCCTCCACCTTGTCGAGATCGTTCACGACGGTGCTCATCACATCTACAAGGCTCAAAGAGCTCTTACGCGGGCGTCCGGCGCGGCGCAAAGCGGGCGTTTCGCCGCATGGGTCTACGGCGCGTATCCCTTCCGCGCGAAGTTCCGCGACCACCTCGTGCACAAGTTCGGCGTTGTTTTTGATGAGGGAACGGTATTTGTTCTGGTAACGCAGCATGGCCTTGTTATCGCCGCCGCCCATTTGAAGCGTGCAGGCTCGCACCGATATGCCTTTTGCCTGCTCGGTGAGCACCGTGCGCAAGAGCGAGCGTATCTCCGCGTCCGTAAAGGGCACGAAGGCCGTGCAGCGAGCCGCGCAGGCGGCGCGGTTCTCATCCTGCTTGATCTTAAGGTAATAGTAATTTCGAATGCTGTTGGGGCGGCGGCCCGTCTTTTTCGCGACAGCGTCGAACACCGCTTTGAGCGGTCTGCCGCTTTCACGGCCATGCTCCACCTCAGCAAAGAGCAAGCTCTCTTCCTCTGTTTTCCAGCCCGCATGGGCGGCGCGCGTTTCATTTGCCTGGTTCATGCTTAGCCCCCTAATTTTGTGTTGTTGCTATTATTACCCTTCGATTTCATCCATATACCACCATATAATCAATAAAAAACCAAAGCGGCAATTTTCTTACTGCTTTGGTTCTTTATTTCTATGTATTGTTATGCTTTTTTTGAAACCTTTATGTGACAGAGAGAGATAGAAAGGTTTCTTACAAGTTTATCACGGCAATTCTTTTTGGGTTTCGGGGGCGGAGCCGAAGCGCCGCCTGTGGCGGATAAAGCGAGGCGGAAGCCCAGTGAGTAAGAGAGTATTGCGACCTAAGGAGCAATACGACCATTACGAATTGCGAAAAGCTCCCGGAAGCTTGTTCCGGCTTTGACGACATGTGCACGTTCGGCGAAGCCGAAGCCCCTCACGCCCGGCAGAGCCGGAGCCCTTCGGACCGAGGCCTACGGCCTCGCGCGGGCCAAGGCCTGCGGCCTTGCGTGTCAAAACGGATGAAACCCGCAGGATTTCGTTCCTTTCGCATCCGCCGTCCGCAACCTTAATTGTCGCCATAGGCGGCATCAGTAGTGCCCGAAGGGTAGGAGAGCCCGGCCCTCGGCGGGAGACGCCTTCTGGCACTTGGCCTGCGGGCCGTCGCAGGCTCGACAGGCGGATGTGCAAAACCCCGAAGGGCCTCAAGCAAGCGGTTAGCCACTTGCTTGACTATTTAGATATCTAAGCTCCCCGCCGTTCTCGGGAACGGCAGCACGTCGCGGATATTCGCCATGCCCGTGAGGTACATGAGCACGCGCTCGAAGCCTAAGCCGAAGCCCGCGTGCTCCACGCCGCCGTAGCGGCGAAGGTCGAGATACCAGCCGTAATCTTCCATATTGAGGCCGAGTTCCTCCACGCGCTCCATGAGCTTATCGTAGCGCTCCTCGCGCTGGCTGCCGCCGATGATCTCGCCCACGCCGGGCACCAGAAGGTCAGCCGCGGCCACAGTTTTCCCATCGTCGTTGAGGCGCATGTAGAAGGCCTTGATGTCCTTGGGGTAACCCGTCACGAACACCGGTTTTTTAAATATCTTTTCGGCGATGTAACGCTCGTGCTCGGTCTGCAGGTCCGCGCCCCATTTGACGGGATACTTGAATTCCTCGCCCGAGCTTTCCAAAAGCCTTATGGCCTCAGTATAGGTGATGCGGGCAAATTCGTTGTCGACAACGTTTTTGAGCCTGTCGAGAAGCCCGTTATCCACAAACGAATTGAAGAATTCGAGCTCGTCGGGGCAGCGCTCCATAACGATCCTGATGATGTATTTTACCATTTCCTCGGCCACGTCCATATCGCGATCGAGATCGCAGAAGGCCATTTCCGGCTCGATCATCCAAAACTCGGCCGCATGCCGCGCCGTAAAGGATTTTTCCGCGCGGAAAGTGGGTCCGAAGGTGTAGATGTCGCGAAACGCAAGCGCGAACGCCTCGCCGTAAAGCTGGCCGCTCACGGTGAGGTTCACATGTTTCAAAAAGAAATCCTCATTATAATCCACCGCGCCCGAAGGGGTCTTCGGCACCTTGTCGAGCGGCAAGGTGGTCACCTGAAACATCTCGCCGGCACCTTCGGCGTCGCTCCCAGTGAGGATGGGCGTATGCACATATACGAAGCCGCGGTCGTCAAAAAAGCGGTGGATGGCCTGCGCCGCCACGCTGCGAACGCGAAACGTCGCCATAAAGGCGTTCGTGCGCGGGCGGAGGTGGTCGATAGTACGAAGGTATTCAAAGCTGTGGCGCTTTTTTTGTAAAGGATAATCGGCCGCACACGTAGCCGCGATCTCAATTTTTTCCGCTTTGATTTCAAAAGCCTGTTTCGCCTCCGGCGTAAGCTCGAGCGTGCCCGAAACGTATACGGCGCAGCCGGTGGACAGTTCGCGCTTGACCTCCTCGGGGATGCGCTCCTGCTCGAACACCACCTGCACGGATTTAAAGCAAGAGCCGTCCGTCAGCTCCAAAAAGCCCACGTTTTTGCTCTCGCGCACGGTCTTGACCCAACCGCCCACGCGCACCTCACCCGCATAGCTCGCGGGGTCCTTAAAAAACTCGCTCAGCCTGATCACAGGAAGCCCTCCCACATGCAGCAAATCTAAAGATTGAAGGTAATTATACCCCAAGAGCCCCGTTTTTGCAATCGGCCGCGCGGCCGAGGGCTGCATATCATCCGCCGCAACAGCATATACATGAAACGGTACAAGCCTGCGGCGACCACAACCGCAGGTCGAAGTGCCTACCCTTCGTAGCATCCCGAGACTGAGCCTTGGGATTGTCAAGGGGCGCATCCCTTGACGTTAAATCCGGCTTCGGCGGCATGTACGCATCCGGCAGAGCCGGAGTCCTTTGGGCCAAGGCCTGCGGCCTTGCGTGCCGAAACGGATGAAAGCCCAGGCTTTCGTACCTTTCACGCTTTACCGCCCGCAACCTTGATTGTCGCCGCAGGCGACATCAGTAGTACCCGAAGGGTGGAAATGCGGAGCATTTTTAGGTAAAGCATGAAACCTCACGAAAGTTGCGAAGGCCACTTTTGTGACCAAATATGAACTGAGGTGAATTCCATGTATGCAAGCCCCGTGCCGCTTATCATCATCCGCGCAGATACCCACGCGCTCATCGAAGTGAACGGCCAATATATCGGCGAATGCGATAAGCTGAGCTACGTTGCCATGCCTGTTTCCGACAGCGGCGACTATTACGTATGCGCGCTCCCGCTCGAGGATGCGGAGCTTCGCTATCCCGTGACCCGAAAGCTCAGCTTTGAATCCGGCACGGTCACCGCGCCGCGCGCATCGGACGTAACGCTGTGCGCATGGCCCGGCGGCGTGTACGAGCTTTTCCTGGAAACGGGCAGCTTTTTAAAACACGCGCGCCCGGCTTTCCCGCATACCATAGACACGCTCGAATACACGGTAAACAAGCACCGCCGCTCGCTTACACTCTACTACGAAAACGGGCTTCGCCTGAGCGTAGATGAGAATGAGCGCACGCTCGCGGCCTATGCGCTAGGCCAAGGCGACGGCGGGAGCCTCTCAATGTTTTCCGCGGGGGAAAAGCGTTTTGCCAAGGTGACCGCCAACCTCGACGACAAGCAGGTGCGGCTTCTCCTTTTGGATCAAAATCTCGACGCCGCGCTCGATATAACCGCCGACGCGGTGCGCACAACGGAAGAAACAGTGGAGCAGATCGTGTATCTCGATACGCTGCAAAAACACGAACGCGTCACCCGCTATCGGCTCGCAGGGGACGCATTTGAAGCCTATGAAGAGGAAACGGGGTTTTTTACCCATGCCTACGCCTACCCGAACAGCCGCATTTTTTTGGTGCAGGCTTTCTGCGAAGCGGTGCGCGAGGGTTTTGAGGAGGAAGCCCGCGGTTATTTGACAGACGATCTCAACGCCGAGTTTTCCTTTGTCGAAATAAAAGATTTCCTGGGAAATTTTGCGTCGGTGCGCCCGCCAGTTTCGGACAAAAGCGGACGGTATATGGGCCTCATCGAGATGGAAGGCGAACGCCTGAGCACGGCGAGACTGTACGAGTTTTCGTTTGATGGGGAAAAAATCTCGGATATAGCGGAGGCGTGACAGCTTTTATCTGCCTTTCATCCTATAATACAATCGCCGCATCTGGCTCGCCGTATCCCTTGCCGCGCCCCAGAAACCGCGGCGAACGAAATACTCGTCGCGCCTTAAGTCTTCCTCGCTGTAGGTGCCGCCGAGATATTCTCGAAGCGAGCCGCAGTAGATTTCTTTTCCCTTCAGAGCATTTTCCATATCGATCACCGCGCCTATGTGCTCCATACAAAGCATGTGCGCCGCGAAGGAGACGCAGGTGTGCGCGTCCGAGATCCGCTTGCGCCTCCCGAACGGGAGATAGAGCGCGTCGAGCAGATTGTAGATCATATGCCTTGGGTCGTTTAAAAACCGCGCCAGCTCGCGGCGGAAATCCGCATATTCCGGCTCCGTCATCTCCACCTCGTGGAGCTTAATTTCCGCGTCGTGCCCGCCGTAGAGATAGTGCGCGGGCGTTTCCGTCAAAAACCCGCCCGCCAGCGGCGCGTCGATATGCAGCCGCGCGAACGAGTACATGGTAAGAAGCGAATTGTCGAGCGCAAGCGAAACGTGGTTGTACCTGCCGCGCATGAACATGCGGATGATTTTGCCGATGCCCGTATGCGTGCGCGAAAGCAGCACGTAAACGATACGTCTTTCCATATATGCCATCCTATTTTAAAAATCAGATATTCAGAACGAGCTTTACCGCGTGGCGTTCCACCTCGTCGTAAGCCTTTTCGATGTCGATTGTGGTGAATTCTCCGTTTTCGTAAAGCACCTTGCCCTGCACCATGGTAAGGCATACGCGCTCGCCCGTGGCACTGTAAGTAACGGCGCTTGCGGGGCTATAATAAGGCCGCGTCAGTGGGGAGTTAAGGTCCACGAGTATGATATCCGCCTCCATGCCTTCCGCAATCTTCCCCACCTCATTTTCCCTTCCCTGCGCGCGCGCACCGTTGACGGTTGAGAACGTAAGCGCCTCGTAGGCGGATACGGCGGTGGGATCAAGCGCCACTCCCTTTGCGAGAAGCGCCGCAAGCTTGATCTCCTCGAAAAGGTCGTGCGTATTGTTGGAGCAGCAGCCATCCGTGCCCAAGCATATGTTCACCCCCTTTTCCCGCATCCTCTTTACGGGCGCTATGCCGCTGCCGAGCTTGAGGTTGGAAACGGGGTTGTGCGCGCAGCTCACATGATATCGGGCGAGGATATCCATATCGTCTTCGGTGACCCACACGCAGTGGGCGGCGATGGTCTTTAAGTCGAACACGCCGTTTTCGGCAAATCGCCGCGCGGGCGTTTTACCGTGTTTTTCCACGCATTCGTCATGTTCTTTTTTCGTCTCCGAAAGATGCAATTGCATATGCAGGCCGTGCTTTTTGCCGAGCTCCGCCACGTAGCGCCAGATCTCCGGCGCAGAGGTGTATTCGCCGTGGATGGAAACATCCGCCTTGATCCTGCCCTTTCCCGCGCCATGAAAATCCGAAATAAGAGCGCGGGTCTCTTTCATGCTGCGGTCGTTTTCGTAATCGAAATGTTCAGGATCGAGCGCGACCACGGCGTTGCAAAGCGATGCGCGGATGCCCACGTCAAGCGCAAGCTCCGCCACGGCGGTCTCATAGTAATACATGTCGCTCACGCTCGTGGTGCCGGTACTAAGCATTTCCGCAAATCCCAAACGGGCCCCCGCGACCACCGCGCGCTCGTCAAGCCGTGCCTCCACGGGGAACACGTGGTCGAACAGCCACTCTTGCAAGGGGTAATCGTCCGCATACCCCCGCATCACGCACATAGCCGTGTGCGCATGCGTGTTGACAAGCCCTGGCATGAGAACCTTTTGCGCGCAGTCGATCGCGCGCTTGGCGCTTTCCTCCGGTTTCTCCGCACCCACATAGGCGATCTTTCCGTTTTTCACGCCCACGAAGCCGCCGCGCAATACGGGACGGCTTTTGTCCATCGTGAGGATATCGGCGTTTGAAAAGAGCGTATCGAACATGAAGGTAACTCGCTTTCCTCAGATTTTTTCCAAAAAGCGCACCATATGCTTTTCAAACCGCGCGGACGCAGCGTTCGCGGCCTCGATCACCTCTTCGCCCGAAAGCGGCTGATCCAGCACCCCCGACGCCATATTGGTGATAAGCGTTACGCCCAAAATGCGCATGCCGCAGTGGTTTGCCGCGATGCACTCGGGCACGGTGCTCATGCCCACCGCGTCGCCGCCCAAAATGCGGATGGCGCGTATCTCGGCGGGCGTTTCGTACTGCGGGCCCGTCATATAAAAATAATTGCCCTCCGTGACCGCGTCGCCGTTTTCCGAAGCGGCCTCTCGGAACAGTTTTTTATATTCCCTGTCGAAGGTATAGCTCATATCGGGGAAACGCGGGCCGAACTCGTCGAGGTTTTTCCCCATAAGAGGGTTATTGAGCGTGAATTTGAGGTAGTCGTTGATGATCATCAGCTGTCCCGCGTGGAAGCTGAGATTCACGCCGCCAGCGGCGTTGGTCACGACGAAGCTGTTGATTCCAAGAAGCTTCGCGACCCGTACGGGGTAGGCGACCTCCTCCATGCTGTGCCCCTCGTATACGTGGAGGCGGCCCTGCATCAAAAGCGCGCGCTTGTTGCCGAGCATACCTGCCACAAAGCGCCCCGCGTGGCCGATGGCCGTGCTGGCCTTGAAGTGCGGTATCTCCGTATACGGGATGTAGACGGGGTCCTCTACGGCGTTCGCGAGCCCGCCGAGGCCCGAGCCTAAAATGAGCAGCACCTCGGGCGTGAAGCCTTTAAGCTTTCCTTGTATGTATTTGGCGCTTTCCTCGTAATGCTTGAGCTCAAACATCGGCTTTCTCCTCCATGATCGCCTTTAAATTTTTTGAAAACGGCGCGCGAACGATGCCGCGCTCGGTCACGATGGCCGTAATAAGGCTGTGATCGGTAACGTCGAACGCGGGGTTGTAGGTCTTTACGCCCTCGGCCGCCATGGGCTTTGCATAATAAAGATGCGTCAGTTCCTCACCGCCGCGCTCCTCGATCACGATATCCCTGCCCGATTTGCAGCGCATATCCACCGTGGAGACCGGCACGAAAAAGTAAACGGGTATTTTAAAGTGTTTGGCGAGCACCGCCACGCCCGCCGTGCCTATTTTGTTGGCGCAGTCACCGTTTCTCGCGGCGCGGTCGCAGCCCACGAACACGGCCTGCACAAGGCCTTTTTGCATGAGCGAGCAGGCCATGTTATCGCAAAGGAGCGTTACGTCCGCCCCCGCTTCCTTCAATTCATACGCGGTCAGCCGCGCGCCCTGCAGGAGCGGGCGCGTTTCGTCGGCATACACCCGCAAGGGTATGTTGTGTTCCTTGGCGAGGTAGACGGGCCCGAGCGCCGTGCCATATTCGCTCGTGGCGAGCCAGCCCGCGTTGCAGTGGGTCAGCACCCCGTCGTTTTCCTTCAAAAGCGAAAGCCCGTATTCAGCCATTTTGCGGTTGTTTTGCGCGTCCTCTTCGCGAATAAGCTCCGCCTCCTCCAAAAGACGGCTCAAAAAAGCGTGGTCGGGGAAACGGGCGCACAGGTTCGCCGTGCGCTCCATGCGCTCAAGCGCCCACGCGAGGTTCACCGCCGTGGGACGGGAGCTCAATAAAAGCGCCTTCTGCCGCGCGAGGTATTTATAGCGGTTTTCTTCGTTTACGGCGCGGCGGGCGCTTAGATAATACGCGTAAGCCGCCGCGATGCCGATGGCCGGCGCGCCGCGCACCGCGAGGCGGCGTATGGCGAAGACGATCTCATCGATCGTATTCAACTCCAAAAAATGCGTTTCCGCCGGCAAACGCGTCTGGTCGAGTATGACAAGCGCATCCCTTTTTTCGTTGAGGGCGACGTTTTTCATTTGAGGAAGTGTCCTTTCCGGACTTAAGCCGAACTTTACAAACATCATACAATATTTCCGCCCGGTTGAAAACGCCCGCGTTGCGTATTGATTCGATTCATGGCATAATCAAGCTGTATTTATTTATTCTGTTTCAGGAGGCTACTATGAGTACCGTTCGCGATCTTTCCCTCGCGCCGTCGGGCCTGAAGCGCATCGAATGGGTGAAGGATTTCATGCCCGTATTGCGCACGCTCGAAGCGCGTTTCCGTCAGGAAAAACCTTTCCTGGGGCTTCGTGTTTCCGTCAGCGTACATCTGGAGGCGAAAACCGCCTACCTCGCGCTGCTTCTTCGGGAGGCGGGCGCGACTGTAAGCGTCACAGGTTCCAACCCCCTCTCCACCAAGGACGACGTCTGCGCGGCGCTCGCGACCTTGGGAATGGATGTACACGCCTGGTTCAATGCGACCGAAGATGAGTTTCATGAGCACATCCGCCGTACGCTCGAATTCCACCCGCATGTTATCATCGACGACGGCGGCGAGTTTGTATCCATGCTCACGGGCGAGCACCCCGAATATGCGAACTGCCTTCTGGGCGGCTGTGAGGAAACGACCACCGGCATTACGCGCCTTCGCGCCCGTGCGGCGAAGGGACTTTTGCCCTTCCCCATGCTCGCCGTGAACGATGCCAACTGCAAGCATCTTTTTGACAACCGCCACGGCACCGGCCAGTCCACATGGGATGCCATCATGTACGCGACCAACAACATGATCACGGGCAAAACGGTGGTGGTCGCAGGCTACGGCTTCTGCTCGAGTGGCATCGCCATGCGCGCCAAGGGCCTTGGAGCAAACGTGATCGTGACCGAGGTGAACCCCTACCGCGCCCTCGAGGCGGCCATGGACGGCTTCCGCGTAATGAAGATGGACGACGCAGCGCCTTTGGGCGACATATTCGTGACCGCCACGGGCTGCAGGGACGTCATCACCCGCCGCCATTTCGAAAAGATGAAGCACAACGCGCTCCTCGCCAACGCCGGCCATTTCGACGTGGAGATCAACAAGGAACATTTAAAGGGCCTGAGCGAGCGCATGGAAACGCGGAAACCCTTCATCGACGGATATTATCTCAGCGACGGCAGGATATTGAACCTGCTCGCGGACGGCAGGCTCGTCAACATCGTGGCGGGCAACGGCCATCCGGCCGACATCATGGACCTCTCCTTCGCCATACAGGCTTTGAGCGCGCGCTACATCGCGCTTAACGGAAAAAGCCTCGCCCCGGGGCTCTACAACGTCCCCGAAGAGATCGACCATGAGGTCGCCATGCTCAAGCTTAACGCCATGGGTCTTGGGCTCGACGCGCTCACGGAGGAACAACAAACCTATATGACGGAGCAAATGTAAATACTTGGCTGGGGGAGCGGCATTGCACCTCCAACAAAATCCTGAAACATCTTGGCGGTCTATTTGCCGCCGGCCTGCGTCAAAAATGCTCGGAATACGTTCCGGTATGCCTGCGCTTTTTTCCTTGTTCGGCGACAAATATCCTCGCCAATCTGAATTCATGATTTCATTGGGGGTGCAATATCATGCAAATCAAGCGGTTCGCGTTGGGCATCCGGTTCGACCTTTTAAAGGAAAAGCCGGACGACAGCTATGTAAAGCGCCTTTTTGAAGAAATATTTTCCGTGGTGACGCTCAACGACGTGAAGGGGCTTTCCCTCTACGGCGGCTTGGACCCCACCGCAGGTGCGGATGAGAACATCTACCTCACGGTCATCATGGGCGGGAGCCTTTCCGCCATGCGCCGCATATTCCAGAAGATCGACGACGACGCGGGTATCGGCATGTATCTCGCACACAACCACCCGTATTTGGAAAACAACCGCCTTTTCGGCATCGAGGAGCTGACCTATTTCGGTACGGTGCAAAACAGCGGCAAGATCGCAGGCGGCGATATGGATTGCTTCGGCCTCACCGTGCCGCGCAAGCACGGCAAGCGCCGCCCCGTAGGCAAGGGCATCAAAATTTTGCTCGCTCCCGACTCCTTCAAGGGCACGCTTTCCTCCACCGACGCGATCAAGCGTCTCACCTTCGCGGCGCGCCGCCATTTCCCTGGCTGCAAGATCGTCCCGCTGCCCATTGCCGACGGCGGCGAAGGCACCGTGCGCTCGCTCGTTACCGCTTGCGACGGCGCATACAGGAAGGCGCAGGTCACGGGGCCGTTGGGGAAAAAGGTGAGCGCTGTTTACGGCGTGCTTCGCGGCAAGACCGCGGTCGTTGAGATGGCGGAGACATCGGGCCTCTCCTTAATAGCCACAGACGAGCGCGACATCATGGCCGCTTCCACCTTCGGCCTTGGCGAGCTTCTCCGCCGCGCGCTCGACGAAGGATTAAGGGACATCCTGATCGGCATCGGCGGCAGCGCCACCAACGACGGCGGCATGGGCTGCGCAAGGGCGCTCGGCGTGAAATTCTTCGACGAAAACGACGAGGAACTCATGGGCTGCGGCACGGATCTCATCAAGGTGAAAAAGATCGACCTCGAATACCTGCATCCCGCCGTTAATGAGGCGCGCTTCACGCTCATGTGCGACGTGACGAATCCCTTGTGCGGCTTAGAGGGCGCGACCTATGTGTACGGGCCGCAAAAGGGCGGCACAAAGGAGCAGCTCGACATGCTGGAAGAGGGCATGCAAAGCTTTTCCAGGCTTCTTTGCGATACCGTGGGCCGCGACGTGGCAAGCATCCCCGGCGCGGGCGCGGCGGGGGGCCTGGGCGCAATGCTCATGGCCATACTCGACCCGGCCGTGAAGCAGGGCATCGACGCCGTGCTCGACGCGGTGGATTTTGAGCGCATGTTAAAAGGCGTGGCGCTGGTGGTGACGGGCGAAGGCAGGCTCGACGCGCAGAGCGTCCGCTACGGCAAAGCGGTGGCGGGCATCATGCGCCGCAGCACCGCGCGCAAAGTGCCCGTGGCCGTCATCACGGGCGGCATGGGCGAGGGGGGCAACGAGCTTTACGCATTGGGAAACGCGGGCGTTATGCCCACGGCAGACGGGCCGATGAGCCTCGAATTCGCCATCCAAAACGCCGAGACGCTGTTTGACGGCGCGGCGGACAGGATGTTCCGCTTCATCCGCATGGGCCGCGACGTGGAGAAGATCGGCGCGCCCAAAAAGCCCCGCGCGTCGCGGAGTTTATGGGGTTTTTTAAGGTTTATAGGGTTGAAGTTGCGAAGGGAATAAAATAACGGCCCCGCAAAAGCGTGCTGTGATAGGAAACTGTTGTGCACGCCTTTTGATTTGTTACGCTCTTAAAGAGAAGCAGATAAGCGGAAATTCAGAGGAGAAGCAGATGGGTATAAACCCCAAAATCATTATACTCAGAGGAAATTCAGGATGCGGCAAAACGACCGTTGCAAAAGAGCTGCAAAGGCGCTGCGGAAGCGGCACTCTGCTCCTTTCACAGGACGTAGTCAGGCGGGAAATGCTCTATGTAAAGGATGGGCCGGAAACAAAAGCCATCGATTTGCTGATCACGCTTGTTCGGCATGGAAGGGAAAACTGCGCAACGATCCTATTAGAGGGTATCTTAAATTCGGATTGGTATCAAAGGCTGTTTGAAGCAATAAAAGATGAATTTGGAAATAATGTCTATGCGTACTATTTTGATATTCCTTTTGAAGAAACACTCTTTCGGCATGCAACAAAACCCAATGCCGGAGAATTTGGCGAAACGGAAATGAAACGCTGGTGGAGAGAAAAAGATTATCTGAAAAACATATCCGAGCTCACGATAAACAAAGATATGTCAGCAGAAGCTATTGTCAATATGATACTTGAGCAAGCGAACGGCTAAACTTCCAATTTATCGGAGGAAGATTGCATGATGAAAACGGGCGTTATAATTGGCATAGTAAGTGCCACGGTTGTCTTTATCGCCACGGTTATCATTCATAGCTTTATTTTTGAACTGCCGCATGTTCTTGTCACCTCTCTTATCACTTTCTCCGTTTTGTTATTTGTGCTTTGCATCTTTGGAAATAAAAAGAGAAAAGAGCAGGCAGAAAATCATAAGTCAGGCGGCAAGTAAATTTCAATTCATCATGTAGTTTGGCTTCGCATTATGTTTTGCTGGAGCTCATCAATAAACCAAGCAGGAATTTATATTAACAGAGGTAACAATATATGAAAATCGCAACTTACAATGTATGGTATCCAAATATCGATGTTCGGGCGGAGCAGCTCATATCGGAAATAAATAGCACCGACGCGGATATTATTGCCTTGCAAGAAGTTCCGCAAGCTTTTTATAAAAATCTGATCAAGAATACCGAATTCCCTTATCACGGCTGTGTTTTTTACATGGACGATGATGCAGAATTAGGTCTGGCTTTTTTGAGCAAGTATTCATTTTCCGAGCAATTTTCATTATTCGAAAGTGTGGAATTTGATAATAGCGTAGCCTATAACGTAATCTTCGAGGCAAATAGAATTCAATATTCGATAACCAATGTGCACCTGCCTTGGGATTCGGTCTTGGCAAAAGAGAAGCAAATCGTCGCTATCGACAGATATATCCACTCGCAAAGGGATAAAGCCCACTTTTTTATTTTGTTGGGGGATTTTAATTGCACTTTAGAGTCGAGCGTTCATCATTATTTGTTGGGGGACCGGACACTATCAGGTTTTGAAGCAAAGCCCTATTGGAACGATTTAGCCGGTGTGCACGCCGCGCTGAATGGTTACAACGTTGTCCCGACGCTTGATTTTGTAAACAATCCGAGATGGCGCGGAACGAATACGAATTATGTGCCGGATGTTTGCGATAGGATTTATATAATGGAGAGCTTCAACTGGGATCATGCGTTTAAGTTGCGCGGCGTAAGTGTTTTTGGCAAGGAGGTCTCGCCCCAAACGGGATACGCACCGAGCGATCACTACGGCTTACTTGCGGAGGTTGATTTCGCAGTATAACCCGGCGGCACCAATCCATAAAAAACAACGGGCGGTATCGCGAAAAAACGATATTGCCCGTTGTTTTCTATAACACCGTTGCGATTTTTATATCCCCAGTACCGCCCGTATATCCTGCACAAGCGGCGTAAGCGTGGTATAGGGTAAGATCGCCTTATTCACAAAGGAAACCGAAAGGTCGTCATTTTCCACGCGCACGTAGCCCTGGAACGGGTTGATGGGAAAGAAATAGCTTTGCTTCGGGTCAGGCCCGTGAACGAGGAAGAACAGATAAACGCCGCCTTCCTTGAGTTTAGGCACGGCGTTTTCGGCATAGGTGATGGCAGTAAGCGTAGCGGCGTCCACCACGTCCGCGCTCATGGCGGGCGCGTAAACGAGGTCCACGGCATCGCCGTATTTAAGCGCGCCCTTCACGGCGCCGTAGGCTAAAACGCGCACGATATCGGCGGGAAGTTGCTGCTCCACCGTGCCGCCGCCCTCCTGCGAACGAAAGGACGTATCTGTAAACGCGGGTTCATCCTCCACTTTTCCGATGAATATCTCATCGGCCGCAGCGGCCATTTCGGCAAGCGCCGTATAGTAGTAGCCGGTGGCGGGAGCGCTGATCACCGCGTCAAGCTTTTTGAGCTCCTTGCGCACCTCGGTAAGCGTCATGCCCGTGTCTTTCAAAATCACGGAGCTGCCGTCGGTATCCACCGCGTCGGCGTCGATTACGCTATAAGAGGCCTCATCCTCGGCATAATGCACGTCCTCATTGAGTCCCAAAAAAAGCAGATACGCGCCGCCCTCTTTCAGACTGCCCGAAACGCAGTGCACGGTGCTGCCGGCCTTGGCGCCGCCGGCAATCACCTCGGATATTTCCACATCGGCGCAAATCGCGCCGGACTTATCGGCATGGGTTTGCACGCAAACGCCGCGTACCACAAGTTCGGCGTTGCGGTAGCTTTGGCGGATCTCCGCGAGCTCGTGCTCGTTTGCGCTTGAGGGTTGGCTTACGCCCGCAGGCACGGCGCATGCGGAGGCCAGCAGCATGATGACGCATGCCGCCGAAAGGATTTTACAAAAACCCTTCAAGCCTATCCCTCCTATCCGGCACAATACGTATGGGCCAGAAAGTTCCCCTATACATTATAGACGCATTTTCTCTCCAAAAGGTTGCGCGCTTGTGAACAAAACATAAAATTTTTTAAACATCTGATTTAAAATTTACCTTTTATTACATATCGCGCCGGCCTTCGAAAGCCTTCATCAGCGTCATTTCGTCGATATACTCTAAGTTGCCGCCGATGGGGATGCCGTGGGCTATGCGCGTAACGCGCACGCCCTTTTGCTTTAAGAGCTTGGAGATGTATACCGCCGTCGCTTCCCCTTCCACATCGGGGTCGGTGGCGAGGATCACCTCTTTGACGCCGCCCGCGTCCACGCGTTCCAAAAGCTCCTTGATGCGGATATCGTCCGGCCCCACCCCGTCCATGGGAGAAATGGCGCCGCCAAGCACATGGTAGAGCCCGTGATATTCGCGCATCTTCTCCATGCTCTGCACGTCGCGCGCATCGCGCACCACGCAAATGATGCCGTTGTGCCGCGTTTCATCCGTGCACAGCGCACAGGGTTCCACGTCGGTATAGCCGCCGCAGATGGGGCAAAAGCCTATCTCCTCCCGCGCGCGCACGATGGCGGCGGCAAGCTCGCGGGCGTTGCTTTCCGGCATATCGAGGATATGGTAAGCAAGCCGCTGCGCGCTCTTCGCGCCCACGCCGGGCAGACGCGCAAGCTGCGCGGTCAGTACGAGCAACGGTTCAAGGCCCATACGTTAAAAACCCAGGTTCATGCCGCCCGTAAGCTTACCCATCTCCGCGCTCACGGTTTCGTCCGCAAGGCGTATCGCCTCGTTGACGGCGCTCAGCACAAGATCCTGCAGCATTTCCACATCGTCGGGGTCTACACAGGCCTTATCGATCTCGATGGATTTCAGCTCCTTGCGGCCGAACACGGTGGCTTTCACCATACCGCCGCCCGAGGACGCACTAAATTCGCGCGCGTTGAGGTCCTCCTGCATGCGCGCCATGTCCTGCTGCATCTTTTGCGCCTGCTTCATGAGCTGCTGCATGTTGCCGCCGCCCATGCCCGGAAAACCGCCTCTTTGCATAGTTACCTCCAAAATATCTGTTAAAATAAAATTATACCATGTAAACGCAACGTTAGTCCACGATCTCCACGCCATCGCCGAAAAGACTCTTCATCTGCTCGCGCAAATCGTCGTTTTGCTCGCCGAATACGGCCGCAAGCTTCATTTCGGGCGCAAGGGTTTGCAAAACTTCGTTTATGAGCGCGGCGTTTTTCGGCATCTGCACCGCCTTGAGCCTTGTCTCGCTGTCATAAAGCACGGTAAGCACATTGTCTTTTATAGATCGCGCTTTCCCGGACATAGCGACTACCTGCAGAGCACGATCCTCCTCGGAAAGCCGTTCGAGGAGCTTTTTCCACAGGGCGTCCGCCGTCCATGCGCCGTTTACAGCCTTTCCGATCCGGTTCGCGTCCGGTTCCGCGCTCACGGCGGGCGCCGCTTTCCCGGGTTCCGGCTTAGGCTTTTGCGTAAGCTTTTGCCTAGCCGGTTCCTCCCACGGCGCGGTATCCCGAACCTCTTCAAATACGGGGGTTTCCGCTGTCCGCACATGCTCGCGCGGTGCGGCCACAGGCTCTTTTTCGAGCTTCTCCGCCTTTTTCTCCAGCCGCTCGACGCGCATGGAAAGCTCCTCGACATCCTTTTCGCTTTCCTCCGCGCGCGCAATGCGCACGAGCGCCCCCTCATAGAGCACGCGCGGCATATCCACCATGCGCGCGCTACTCTGCGCCTTCAAAAGCGTTTCCTGCGCGCGGAGGAGCCTGAGTTCCGACGCAAGCCCGGCCTGCGCGAGGTAGCGGCGCATGGCGTCCTCGGTACAGTCTAAAAGCTCGCTGCAATCCCCGCAGAGCTTGGCCAGAAGCAAAGCCCTGAAGTGGAAAGTGACGTCGCGCATAAAAACGCTCAGATCGCGCCCGTCATTCACGACCTTGTCGAGAAGCGCGAGGGCCTTGCCGGGCTCGAAGTTCAAAAGCGCGTCCGCCGTTTCAAAAAGGAAATCCGCATCCATGCTGCCGAGCACGCTGTAAACATCCTCGGTCGTAACATGTTCCCCACAGAAGGAAATGCATTGATCGGCAAGGGAAAGCGCGTCGCGCATGCCACCCTCGGCCGTGCGGGCGATGGCGGAAATGCCCTCGTCCGAAATGGTAACGTTCGAAAGCTCGAGTATCTTCTTGATGCAGCCCGTCATCGCGGCGATGCTCAAGCGGTGAAAGTCCATCCTTTGGCAGCGCGATATGATGGTGGCGGGCACCTTTTGCGGCTCGGTGGTGGCGAGGATGAATAGCACGTGCGCGGGCGGTTCCTCGAGCGTTTTTAAAAGCGCGCTGAACGCCGCGCCCGAGAGTGCGTGCACCTCGTCGATGATGTACACTTTCTTTTTGAGCTGCATGGGCATGAAGCGTGCCTTCTCGATGAGGGAACGCGCATCGTCCACGCTCGAATTGGTAGCGGCGTCCATCTCCACGATATCGACGTTGTTTTCCTTCATGGAGAGGCAGGCCTCGCATACGCCGCAAGGCTCGCCGTCTTGCGGGTCGAGGCAGTTGACGGCGCGGGCGAGTATGCGGGCGGTGCTCGTTTTACCCGTGCCGCGCGAACCTACGAACAGATACGCATGCGCCGGGCGGCCGGACCGCACCTGATTTTTTAAAATGGTGGTGATATGCTCCTGCCCAACGATACCCTCAAACGTCTGCGGGCGGTACCGCCTGTAAAGCGCCTCGTATGCCATGAAAAACCTCCAAAACATGCTCCGCATGTCAAAAAAGTGCTTGTGTAAAGCAAAGCCTATGCCATATCATAATCATTGTACCATTTTCAAAAGCGGTTGCCAACTTGTGGGCGATGGGCTAAAATAAGCATACATTATGGAAAAAGGAGGAGCGGCCATGAGCAAAGAAACCGTCATTTTCAGCGGAATACAGCCTTCCGGCATCCCGACGCTCGGAAATTATCTGGGGGCGCTCCGCAACTGGGCGCTCTTGCAGCGCGACGACAGGCTTTGCTATTACTGCGTGGTGAACCTCCACGCCATAACCGTGCGGCAGGACCCCAAGGTTTTGCGCGAGCGTACGTTGGAGGTGGCGGCGCTCATCCTCGGCTGCGGCATCGACCCGAGCCGCTCGCCCATCTTTGTACAATCCGACGTATCCGAACACGCGGAGTTAAACTGGGCGCTCAACTGCAACACCTATATGGGCGAGCTTTCACGCATGACCCAGTTCAAGGATAAAAGCGCCAAGCACGCGGAAAACATCAACGCGGGGCTTTTCACCTATCCCGTTTTGATGGCGGCGGACATCCTCCTATATGATACGAATCTTGTGCCGGTGGGTGTAGATCAAAAGCAGCACCTCGAGATCTCCCGCGACATCGCGATACGCTTCAACAATGCTTACGGTAAAACCTTCACGGTGCCGGAGCCGTACATACTAAAAGAGGGCGGCAAGGTGATGAGCCTGCAGGACCCGCTCCAGAAGATGAGCAAGTCCGACCCCAACCCAAACGCCTTCATAAGCTTGCTCGACGATTCGGACGTAATACTGAAAAAGTTCAAGCGCGCCGTGACCGACAGCGATACCGCCATCGTGTACGACGAGGAAAACAAGCCCGGCGTATCGAACCTCCTTTCCATCTACGCCGTCTGCACAAATAAGACCATCGTCGAAACGGAAGCGGATTTTTCCGGCAAGGGCTACGGGCAATTGAAAACCGGCGTCGCGGACGCCGTCATCGCCGCCCTCGCCCCCGTGCACGAGACTTACCGCCGCTACATGGACGACAAGGCGGAGCTCACGCGCATCTTAAAAGACGGTGCGGACGCCGCGCGAAAGCACGCGAGGGCCACGCTCGACAGGGCGTATACGACGCTCGGGATCAAGTAAAACCTTACACATAAACACGGCGGCACGAGATGTGCCGCCGTGTTTATGTGGTGTAATATAAGGGAACTTGGCAAGTTATTTTGAAGCCATGTAGAGCCGGACCTCCATCGGCACCTCGATCCTGCCGCCTTTCAACGCGAAATAGGCCGCGACGTCATCAAAAATCGCTTTCCGCTTATCCTCTCCAATTTCATGCATGTCCGAGTAGGAATTGAGAAGCCTTCTATACCGCTCGGTCGCGTATTCCTCTTTCCAGCGGTAGATTTTCGTTTTGACCGGGCCAAACAGACCGTCTGTTTTCATCTGTGCTACCCGTTTCAAATGGAGCTCCCCGCCCTCTACAGGGGAGATGTAATCATCAAGCTCGGGCGCGTAACGTTGAAAAATGCGAGACAACTCGTTTTGAAGTTCCGTCCCTTGTGAAACGACGGATTCCAGATGCCAGAACAGCGCGAGTGTTCCGCCTTTTTTGAGAAGCCGATAAGCTTTGGGAATTCCGAAAGCCGGATCGACCCAGTGAAAGGCGGTGGCGGAAAAAACGAGATCGAAGCTCTCCTCCGAAGCGGCGTATTCTTCAAACGAAGAATGTACAGCCCGAAAGTTCGGGAAAGAAGCATATTTTTCTCGCAGGAAATTTACCTGATCTTTCCCGATTTCAATGGAAGTTACATAATATCCGTGTTTCACAAAATAATCGGTCGCCTGCCCGGGGCCCGCGCCGATCTCCAGCAGCCGTGCCCCTTGGGAAAGTTTTGCAAAGGCAAGTACTTCCTCAAACAGATTTTCCGGATAGCCGGGCCGGGCAAATTCGTAATCGGCAATAATATTGTTAAATACTTTGCTGTTCAATCCTTCTCACCCCCAAATAGTGCCATCCCATACCGCCGGTCCAGCCGGCTGCCGCTCCATAAATATTCATCCTCCGTCCACTTGGAGGGATTGTTTTCCATGTATTGCAAATGCCGCAGAAAATCCTTCTCGTCGCGGATGATATGCTCGTAAAACCCGTACTGCCAAATGGATTGCTTCGTTGCCAACGTTCCTTTGCTTTTCATTACCCGTACAACCGTCATCAATGTAGGGCGGGATAATTTCATCCCGCCGTGGGACATGCCCAACCCGTCATTGGAAACAGGCAAAAGCGTCAACAACAAATGCACGTAGTTTGGCATGATCACATATTTTCGACTGCAACGGAAGGATACGTCTTCTGTATGGAGACGATAGCTTCTTCCACTACCTTACCGCAGGAGGTAATCGAAATATTCGCCGGCGGGATGAAATCATCCCGCCCTACCGGAGATGGTTACGTGAGAGAGGATGTTTACCCGATTTTTCGTACATATCGTCACAAAATACGCGCCGTTTTGCGCGTAATCATAATTTTTGAGTCTCGGATGCTTTCTTTGGCGGACTTCCGTCATTATACCCCCAAAACCTCTCTCGCCCCGTCGTCGATACCGGTTTCGTAAAAGCCCGGCACATAACCCGTCGCCTTTTCGTAGCGTTCGCCCACGGCCTTTTTGAACGCCTCCTCGGGCCCCTCTTTTATGAGCGCGAGCGCACAGCCGCCGAAGCCGCCGCCCATCATGCGCGCGCCGATACACTCCTTTTGGGCAAGCGCCGCGTCCACGATGGCGTCGAGCTCCGCGCCCGTCACCTCGTAAAGGTCGCGAAGGGATTCGTGCGAGGCGATCAAAAGCTTCCCAAAAAGCGAAAGATCGCCCGCGTTGAGCGCATCAAACGCCCGGAGCGTCCTTTGATTTTCATATACGGCGTGCCGCGCGCGCTTCGCACATACCTCGCGCGCTATTATGCCCTTATGCGCCTCGAATCCCGCCTCGTCCAAATCGCAAATATGCTCGATATCGACGGCTTTTTTCAAATCCGCAAGCGCCTCCTCACATTCCGCACGGCGCACGTTGTAGGCGCTTTCTATAAGCGAATGGGGCTTGTTGGTATTCATGATAACAAGCTTTAGGCCGTGCGGCTGAAGGTCCACGCGCGCATATCGGCTGGTGAGCTTAACGCAATCGAGGAGCATCGCGTGGCCGCGCTTTCCCATGGCGGAGGCATACTGGTCCATGATGCCGCAGTTCATGCCCACATACTCGTTTTCGGCCTTTTGGCCGATGACGGCAAGCTCCACTTTGTCGATCAACGTTTCGCTGCGCTCGTTTGATACGGTGGCGACCGCGATGGCCGTGGCGAGTTCGATGGCCGCGGAGGCCGAAAGCCCTCCGCCGTGCGGCACGGTTTCGTCAAACAGCATGTCCATGCCGTATACCGCGTAGCCCATATCCTTCATAACAGAGAGCACGCCCATCTGGTAATTGCCCCAAGGCAGTTTAGCATAGCCTTTTAAATTTTCTACGTTTGCATGTACGCGATGGGCGCAGGAGGTGGAGGCAAGGTTAATCTCCCCGTCCTCGCGCACGCGCACGGCGCAGGCCGAACGAAGCTCGATGGCCGCGGGAAACACGAATCCGCCGTTATAATCGATATGCTCGCCGATGAGGTTGATACGCGCGGGCGATAAGAACAGCCGTACGCCTTCTTCCATTCCCCCGTAAAGCTCGGCGAATTTCCGTTTCAGCCCGCGAAGTTCCATGCCGCATCCCCCAAATAAAAGAATCGTTTATATGCGGTTATTATATCACGGTTTATCCTCCCCTCCCATAGGCTTTACGGTTGGCCCGTCCAATATGGCGCCGTCCACGGTGAAGCGCGAGCCATGGCAGGGACATTCCCACGCGGCATCGTCCGCGTTCCATTCGAGCCTGCACCCCAAGTGCGAGCAGCGCGAGGGGAGGATGTGCGTCCGCCCGCCTGCATCGCGGTAAACGCATACACGCATACCCTCAAACTCCGCAAGCGCCGCCTTTCCGCGCTCAATATTCGGAAACGCCTCCTCCGGCACGGAATAAACGCCCTTTAAAAGCCCCGAAACGCTCTCTCCCACGTCGGACGCGAGGTTTTTTGCGCTGGGCGCAAGCGCAAACCGCCCGGGCGAAAACACCTTTTTGGTTTCCTTGCCCTCCACGATCATGCCGCTTAGTATATCCGCCGCCGCCATGGCGTTGGTCATGCCCCATTTATTGAAGCCCGTGGCAACATACCAATTCTCCTGCGCCTCGCTGTAGCGGCCGATATAGGGCAGGTTGTCGACGGAGCGACAATCCTCCGCCGACCACTGCACCGTAAGTTCAAGCTCCGGCCAAAGTGCGCGCGCCTGCTGAAGAAGGTTTAAGAACCTGCCGCCCGCCGGGTTTTTCCCCGAGCGGACGTCGAAAGCGCCGAAGAGGAGCACGTCCTTATAGGGCCGGAGCGTGAGCCCGTTATCGTTTTCGTCCACGTACATGCCCTTGATCTCGCCGCAGCCGCGAAGCGCCGCGAGGAAGGAGCGCTGCTGGCTCATCCTCAAAAAATAGTACCCTGGCACGTTGATAATGGGGTAGCGGCACGCGAACACAGCGCGTTTGAAATGCACACTGCCAAGCTTTGTGTACGCCGTGTCGTCCTTCACCTCGACGACGCGCGAATTTTCAAACACCGTAAGCTTTTCCGTGAGCGCGTACAAAAACTTGAGCGGGTGGAAATGCGCCTGATCTTTGAGCCGCACCGCCCCCAATGTGGAAAAGGGCAGCTCTGGGGTCTTACTCACATACGACGCGTCGAGGTCGAGCCGCTTCATGGCCTCGGCCTCTTCCTTGAGCGCATCCGCATCTCTCAAAGAATAAACGAATGAATCCGCCGGCGTAAAATCACATTCGATATGCTCCGAGTCGACGATCCCCTTGAGCCGCTTTACCGCACGCGCATTGGCGCCTGCATATTCCTTCGCGCAATCCTTGCCGAAATCCGCAATGAGCTTTGCGTACAAAAGCCCGTGCTGTGCGGTGATCTTGCCCGTAGTGCCGCCCGTCGTCCCGCTCCCGACCCGGTCCGCCTCCAAAATAACCGCCTCAGTCCCCATCTCCTTGAGCCTGTACGCCGTAAGCGCTCCCGTAATGCCGCCGCCGATGATTACGACGTCCGTCTCGCGCTCGCCCGTGAGCGCCGGATATTCTTTTGCCTGCGCCGTTTGATTCCAATAGCTTTCCATAGCCGCCTCCGAAAACATATTTCCCCATACTTTTAGAATGGGTCCCGCCCCTCGCGTCTATGCGGGCGGCATGCTATACTTTTAATAATAAGGAACGGAGGGATGCATATATGAAAAAGATCGCCATGGAGGAAGCGGTGGCCGAGGCCACACGACAACTGAAAGCGGGCGCTTTTTTGCTTACGGGCGGCGATGTTTTAAACGCCATGACCATCGGCTGGTGCCAATGGGGCGTCGTCTGGGAAAGACCCGTTTGCACGGTGTTCGTGCGAAAATCGCGCTACACCTATGATCTGATGCAGTCGGGTACATTCACGGTATCCGTGCCCGAACCGGGAACCATGAAAAAAGAGCTGACCTACTGCGGCACAAAATCCGGCCGCGACGTGAACAAGGCGAAGGAGCTTAAGCTTTCCTTCACCCCCATAGGCGAGGGCCTCGTTCCCGCCCTCTCGGGCTGCACGATTCATTTCGCCTGCAAAACGCTGTTTCATATGGATTTTGACGCGGAAAAGATGCAAAAAGCTATGGATGCGGATACCCTGAAGCGCTTTTACGGCGCAAACCAGAAACTAGGCAACGGCGACCCCCACGTAGCGTTTTTCGGCGAAGTCGTGGGGGCGTACAGAGAATAATAGCGTAAAAAAAGCGGGCGGATAATATCCGCCCGCTACCGGGATACGCGGCCTCATCGGTAACACGCGGCGGGATGAAATCATCCCGCCCTACAACTCTTACGGAACGGCAAAGCCGTTCCGGGGGGTCCGGGGGCCAAGCCCCCGAGCCATGGGGATTATTAAGGGGCCGAGGCCCCTTAATTTATTCCGGCTTCGACGGCATGTACGCGTCCGGCGAAGCCGGAGCCCTTCGCGCCAAGGCCTGCGGCCTTGCGTGCCGAAATGGATGAAAAGCGGAGCTTTTCGTTCCTTTCACGGTTTGTCGCCCGGAAATGCGCAACATTTCAGGCAAACCGTGGAAAACCCGCCGCAGCGCCTCAAACAAGTGGCCCGCAGGACACTTGTTTGACCGCGAGGCTAGCCCTCGCGATATATAGGCATACTCATACATCGCGGCCCGCCGCGGCCGCGTGCAAGCTCGCTGCCTGGGATGGTACTCACCTTCACGCCCGCCTCCACGAGAAGTTCGTTGGTCACGTCGTTGCGGTCGTAGGTGATCACGTTGCCGGGCGAAACGGTGAGCGAATTCGAGCCCATGTTCCAATGCTCGCGCGCCGTGGCGATGGGATCGTCGCCGCCTACGTGGATGAGCTTTACGGCGGGAAGTTTTAATGTGCGCTTCAGCATATCCTCCACCGATTCGGTCACGTACGAAACGCCCAAACCGCCGTTTGCAGTAAGCTCATAAATTTCACATTCCTTGTTGGCGATGTACGGGTGCACGAGGAATTTATCGTAGTCCACCATCGTGAAAAGCACGTCGAGGTGCATAAACTTTCGGGAGCGGGGGTTGTTGAACAAAAGTATGCGCTCATAGCCCTCTTTTAACAGCCTGTTGGCCACACATTCCACCGCGCTTACCGAGGTGCGCTCGCCGCAGCCTATGGCAAGCGTTTTATCGCTCAGTACGAGCACGTCGCCGCCCTCAATTTTATAGCCCGGCGCGCCGTCGTACCAAAGGGGCACTTCCGTTTCGGTAAAGCGCGGATGGTACTTGTGGATGTAGCGCAGCACCAGTGTTTCGCGCATCCGGGAAGGCTTGCTCATGGAGCTTATGATCATGCCGTGCCCCACGCATACGCCGATGTCGCGCGTGAAGTAGGCGTTGGGTACGGGATCGGTTATAAAAGGATAAGGGTCGTTCACGAGAAGCTGTATGGGCTTTTTCTCAAGCGCGCCGAGGTCCTTGCGCATAACGCCCTTGGATATTTCAAAAAATAAGCCCGCGGCGTCCTTTTTTAAAAGGTATTCCCGCACGGCGCGGCGAAGGCCTTCCCCCTGCACGCCCGCGGCGGCGACATAATCGTCCACAAACGGCTCGCGCGCCTCGGGGTGATTTAAGAGCGCCTGGCAGAACATGTCCTTCAAATACAGCACTTCCACGCCGCTTTTGCGAAGGGTGCCGGCGAAAACGTCGTGCTCCTTCTGTGCCGTGGGGACATAGGGCGTATCCTCTGCCAGCATCTGTTCGAGGTACTCGGGCATGATTTGGGCGACTTCAACATCCGGCCGATGCAGCAGAACGCTTCTGAGCCTGCCGATTTCGGAAGATTGGCTTACGAAAGCTTCCATGGTTCCCCCGTTTTGCATATTTTTATTGTATATACAGCTTGATTATACATGCCCGCCGCCATGAAGTCCAGCAAAACCGCGCGGTCCTGTTGCGAAAAAGCGTATATTTTTTTGGCGGATATTTCAAATTTAATATATTCACGCAAAAACAGGCTGCTTCCTTGCTTTTCGGCCGGAAAGGGGATATAATAAATTTTGAGGGAGGAAAATTCTTTTTTAGGTCTCCTCACTTCCTTTCAGGCGTTTTCTTACCGCAAACCCTGTTTTTGTCTAGAAACCCTTCGGGCCGCGTACCCGAACGATATAAAAACTACTATGAGGAATAGGAGAAAGAACAATGGCCAGGATCTATAACTTTTCCGCGGGTCCTTCGATGCTGCCGATCCCCGTGCTTGAAAGCGCGCGCGACAATCTCATGGATTTCGAAGGTTCCGGCATGTCCGTAATGGAAATGAGCCACCGCTCCAAGGTGTACGACAACATCATCGTACAGGCGGAAGCGTCCATGCGCAAGGTCATGAACATCCCCGATAACTACAAGGTATTGTTCTTGCAGGGCGGTGCCACGCTGCAATTTGCCATGGTGCCCATGAACCTGATGACCAAAAACGGCAAGGCCGACTATATCCTAAGCGGCAATTTCTCCACCAAGGCTTATGAGGAAGCGCAAAAGTACGGCAAGGTGCGCGTCGCCGGTTCCACCAAGGAAGAAAAGTTCTGCCGCATCCCGCAGCAGAACGAGCTGGACCTCGATCCCGAGGCCGACTATGTGCATATCTGCTTCAACAACACCATTTACGGCTCCCGCTATAACTACATCCCCGAGACGGGCAATGTACCTCTCGTAGCGGACCTTTCCTCCTGCATCGCGAGCGAGCCCATCGACGTGAGCAAGTTCGACCTCATCTATGCGGGCGCGCAAAAGAACATCGCCCCCGCGGGCCTTACGATTGCCATCGTCCGCGAGGGCCTTTTGGGCCATGCCATGCCCTTCACGCCCGTCATGATGGATTATGCCGTCATGGCCAAGAATGATTCCATGTACAACACGCCTCCCTGCTGGTCCATCTATATCTGCGGGCTCGTAATGGAGTGGCTTTTGAGCATCGGCGGCCTTACGGAAATGAAGAAGATCAACGACAAGAAAGCGAAGCTCCTCTACGACTGCATCGACAATTCCAAGCTTTTCTCCTGCGCCATCCAAAAGGAAAGCCGCTCCATCATGAACGTGCGCTTCTCTACCGGCAGCGAGGAGCTCGATGCGAAGTTCGTGAAGGAAAGCGCCGCGGCGGGGATGAGTAACCTCAAGGCGCACCGCTCCACCGGCGGACTTCGCGCTTCCATCTACAACGCGATGCCTTACGAGGGCGTAGAGTACCTCGTGAACTTCATGAAGGATTTCGAGAAAAACAACGGTTGACGGAGGTTCGATATGCGTATTTTAGCAACTGACGGAATGGATAAGTCCGGCGTGCTCGCGCTCAAGGAAATGGGGCACGAGGTCGTGGAGCAGTTCTATGAGCCCGCGGAACTCGCCGAGAAGGTGAAGGACTTCGACGTGCTCGTGGTGCGCTCCGCAACCAAGGTGCGCATCCCCATCATCGACGCGGCGAAGGGCTCCAAGTTAAAGCTCATCATCCGCGGCGGTGTGGGCGTGGATAATATCGACGTGGATTATGCAGAGGCAAACGGCATTGCGGTTCGCAACACCCCGCGCGCAAGCTCCGACTCGGTCGCCGAGCTGGCGCTCGCACACATGTTCTCGTGCGCGCGCTTCATCAGCATCGCCGGCCACACCATGCGCGAAGGCAAATGGGAGAAGAAGGCCTACGGCGCCGGCATCGAGCTTTCGGGCAAAATCATCGGCATCATCGGCTACGGCCGCATCGGGCAGGCGCTCGGCCGTCGCTGCATGGCGCTCGGCATGAAAGTGCTCGCCTACGACGTATACAAGGTCCCCTCGCTCGAGTGCGAGAGCATGAAGTATGTGGAACTAAATGAGCTTTTGGAAAAGTCCGATTTCGTGTCGCTGCACACCCCGAGCCTCGAGGGCAAGCCCCTCATCAATGCGGAAACCATCGCGACCATGAAGACGGGCGCGGTGCTCATCAACACCTCGCGCGGCACCAACATCGACGAGGCGGCGCTCATTGCGGCGCTGGACAGCGGCAAGCTTCGCGGCGCGGGCCTCGACGTATATGCCGAAGAACCCAGCAAGAACGAAGCGCTCCTCCATCACCCCAAGGTGTCCTGCACGCCGCACATCGGCGCAGCCACCGCCGAAGCCCAAAAACGCATCGGCGAGGAAATCGTGGAGATCATCGCGAACTTCGGGAAGTAACGAAAGCATAAAAGCATATACAACAAGAGCGCTCCCACCGTAAAAGGCGAGGAGCGCTTTTTATGAGCCATCTACAATTTGTACAGTTCGTCCTCTTGCCATTTAAGAGGGTTTTCATCGATATACTTCCATATTTCTTGATAATCCTGCTCGTTGAGGATAACATGGTCATTCATAGTAGGTGCGCTGCCATACCCGCTTCTCAAAGGCAGGTAAAACGCCGCCTTTTACCAACTTGATATATTCGATCGTCGAATGCCGTTTGAAAGATTGCACCACCTTGGACAGCGTAGGGCGGATTCCATATCCGCCCGATCCATTACAAGGATCGCATGAAGACGATTTGGCATAACCACATACTTGGGGCAATGTACATTCGGGTATTGCTCGGTGGTCTTTTGAAAGATATCATCGATCAAGCGTGGCTGTTGCATTAAACATTTTCAATGCATAATGCAAAGATATTTCGCCTCCGGCGAAACCCCGGGGTTCTAAAAAGGCGTCACTGGCGCCTTTTTTGCCCCTTCGGGGCACCGAACCCGCTGTCGCGTTAAGTGCATTTGAATGTTTATACGTTGTATGCACTTAACGCAACAGCCCCCTACGGCGCCAAACAGCGTTTTGCGATTATGCGTGCATATCGTCACAAAGTAAGCGTTGTTCTGTAAATAGTCATAATCTTTCAGTCGTATCTGCTTGCGTTTGGGCAATTTCATACCGTCACCACCTTGTTTAAACAGTCGCCCTATTTATCCAAAGAATAGCAAAAAACAGAGTGTGCCGCAACGTTACGCGTTACAACACACCCTGCATAGGATATATGTTTTTTAGGCCCTCTACCGTTCCTCCCTGAAATACGGCAACCCGAGGCCGTTGGGAGGCTGGTTTTCGCGGCTGCGGCGGAGGCTTACGCCCACCAGCACGATCACGGTAACAAGATACGGAAGCATCTTAAAGAGCTCCATGGACTGCCGCGTAAGGCCGGGGATGTAGAAATAGAGCCAGGAGAGCATACCGAACAGGTAGGCGCCCCATATGCTGCGCTTGGGCTTCCAGCCGGAGAAGATGACCAGCGCAACGGCCAGCCAGCCTAAGCGCTCGATGCCGCCGTCACTATCCCATGTTCCCTTGGTGTAGTCCATCACGTAATAAAGGCCGCCGAGGCCCGAAATGCCCGCGCCGATGCAGGTGGAAAGGTATTTGTACTTGGTCACGTTGATGCCCGCCGCGTCCGCGGTAGCCGGGTTTTCGCCCACGGCCCTGAGGTTAAGCCCCACGCTGGTGCGGTTGATGAACCAGCTGACCGCAATGGCCACCACCACGGCGAGATAGACCATAAAGCCGTAGCCGAAGATCATGCTCAAAACCGGTGGCAGGTCCTGCGCGAAAGGCAAAGTCGCGCGAAATGCCGCGCTGGTCGTCGCCACGGAAATCTGCCCTACGCCGCCCGCCAGCTTGTTGAGAGAACCGCCGAAGAAATTGGCGAAGCCGCTCGCAAAGATGGTAAGGGTGAGGCCGGTCACGTTCTGGTTGGCCCGAAGGCTGATGGTAAGCACGCTGTAAATGAGTCCGCCCAGTATCGAGGCCGCAAAAGCGCAGGTGATGGCGATGAGGATGCAGATCATCTTATTGGGCTCGGGGGTGTTCATTTCATAGAAGAACACGCCGATCAACCCCATGATGCCGCCCATGTACATGATGCCGGGCACGCCGAGGTTGAGGTTGCCGGACTTCTCCGTCAATATTTCGCCCGTGGCTCCGAACAGGATCACGGTGCCGAACATGATGCCGGCCTGGAAAAGGGATATGATCTGATTCATGCCCGTACCTCCTTGTGCTTGCCGCTTCGGAAGCTTACCTGATAGTTGATGAAGAACTCGCTTCCCAAGATGAAGAACAGGATGATGCCCGTCAGCATGTTGGAAACGTGGTTGTTGAGGCTGTAGCGCGAGGCGATCTCGATGGCGCCCTTGTCCATGAATACCAAAAGGGCGGAGATGAGAAGCATCACGAACGGGTTGAACTTGGCGAGCCAACAGACGATGATGGCCGTAAAGCCCCGCCCGCCGGCTGTACTGGTGGAAATGGTATGGCTTGCGCCGGACACGGCCAAGAATCCCGCGATGCCGCACAGCGCGCCCGAAATGAACATGGTGCGCGTGATGACCTTGGGCACGTTGATGGCCGCATAGCGGGCGGTGTTCTCGCTCTCGCCCACCACGGCTATCTCGTAGCCCTGCTTGCTGTAGCGAAGATAAACGTACATGCCTATCGCCAAAGTCAGCACCAGGATCACGTTAAGGGCGTAATCCTGCCCGAATATCTCGGGAAACCAGCCGATCTTAGTTTTGGAGTTGATGACGCCCACGGTGTTGGAGCCTATGGGGTTTTCCCACATGGCCACGAAAAAGGACGTGATCTGAATGGCGATATAGTTCATCATCAAGGTGAAGAGGGTCTCGTTTGTGTTCCACTTCGCCTTGAAGATGCCGGGAATAACGCCCCAGAGGCCGCCCGCTACGATGCTCAGCGCCAGCATCAAAAGCATCATAGGCAAAGTCGTCATGTATTTGCTCAAATTGATCATGCAGGCGGCGGAAACAATGCCGCCCATGAGTATCTGCCCCTCCGCGCCGATGTTCCAAAAGCGCATCTTGAAAGCGGGCGCCAGACCGATGGCGATGCACAAAAGCATCATCATATCGCGTATGCTGACCCACATGCGCTTGTCGGTGCCGAAAGCGCCTTCGAACATTGCGCCGTAAACCGTCAGGGGGTTCATCTTTACCACGGCGAAAATGACGATGGCACAGATAACAAGCGCCGCCGCAAGCGCCAAAGCGCGTATACTCATGGATTTCCAAAAAGGCATGACGATGCCCCTCTTAGAAATGCGCACGAAGGGCTCCGGATTACAATTGCGTTCCTTTTTCATGCCTCCGCCTCCTCGCCAAGGTGCGTCATCATAAGGCCCACCTCTTCCTTTTTGGCCCCGCGGCCGTCTACGATGCCGCTCACCTTGCCGGCGCACAGAACCAAAATGCGATCGCACAGTTCCAGCAGCACGTCAAGATCCTCGCCCACATACACCACCGCCGCGCCGCGCGCTTTCTGCTCGTTTAAAAGCCTGTAGATGGTGTAGGAGGTGTTGATGTCAAGGCCGCGCACCGCGTAAGCGGACATAAGGAGCGACGGTGAAGAGGCTATCTCCCTGCCGACCAGCACTTTTTGGACGTTGCCGCCGGACAATCGGCGCAGGGGGATCGTAAGGCCGGGCGTGACCACCTCGAGATCATCCACGATCTTTTGGGCCAGCGCCCTCGGGGTCTTGCGGTCCGTAAAGCCAAATTTGCCGCGCTTATAGCTTCTGAGCATCACATTGTCCGTAAGGTCCATGGAACCCACCAGACCCATGCCGAAACGGTCCTCAGGCACGAAAGCGAGGCCGACTCCCAGCCTGTAAATATCCGAGGGATCCTTGCCCACCAGGTCCACTTCTTCCTTGCCCGGCGGCATGAAGCGTATGGAACTGCCCGGCTCGCTCTTTTGCAGGCCCGCAATGGCTTCTAAGAGCTCGCGCTGACCACTGCCCGTGATGCCGGCAACGCCCAGTATCTCGCCGCCGTAGGCGGTGAAGGAAACGTTATCGAGGCGTTTAACGCCGTCCGCGTCGAGCACCGTCAGATCCTTGACCACTAGCCGTTCTTCCGGCTCTTTTGGCTCCGGCCGGTCGATGTTCAAGGCGACCGCGCGGCCCACCATCATATCTGTGAGCTCCTGCGGATTCGTATCCTTTGTGGCAATATCGCCGATGAATTTGCCGCGCCGCAACACTGCCACGCGGTCGGATATCTCCATTACCTCGTGCAGCTTGTGGGTGATGATGACGATGGATTTGCCGTCGGCCTTCATATTTCGCATCACGGCAAACAGCTTGTCCGTTTCCTGCGGCGTAAGCACCGCCGTGGGCTCATCCAAAATCAGAATATCCGCTCCGCGGTACAGCACCTTGACGATCTCCAGGGTCTGCTTTTCCGAAACGGACATATCGTAAACTTTTTTATCCGGCTCCACAACAAAGCCATAGCGGTCACAGATCTCTTTTACCTGCACACGCACGTTTTTGAGATCGACAAGTTTATGCTCGTTGAGGCCGAGCACGATGTTTTCCGCGGCGGTCAGTACATCCACGAGCTTGAAATGCTGGTGGATCATACCGATGCCGAGATTGTAGGCATCCTTTGGGCAACGGATGACCTCGGGATTGTCATTTATGCAGATATGGCCGCCTTCCGGCAGATAGATACCGGACAGCGTGTTCATCAGCGTCGTTTTGCCGCTGCCGTTTTCGCCGAGCAGAGCCAAAATTTCGCCCGGGCGGATCAGCAAGCAGACTTTGTCGTTTGCGACCACCTCACCGAAGGTTTTGGTTATATCCACCATTCGAATTTCTTTTCGGGCTTCCAAGGTAAACGTCCTTTCTAGTTGCGCGCGCATTTGGCAGGTCGCGGCGGCTTTATGCGGGATTGGGTAATTTCAGATATTCCGGCGTTCCGGCCGTGAGAAAGGGGAGCCGGCCGGAGAAAATCGGTCGTTGAAAGGAAGGGAGAAGCAGCAAGGCTGCTTCTCCCTTTTGAATCGAGGTTAGTTGAGCTCGGTGATGCCGTCGATGCGCAGAGCGAAGTAGGGCGCGCTGCGGAATACAGATTCCACGAAGACGCCGTTCTCGATGGCTTCGCCGCTATCGCCGACAAAGTCGCCGTCGGTATCCTGCCAAGCATAGGTGGTAACGGTGGCGCCGCCCACGGTGAACTTGGAGGTATCAAATACCTGCAGCGTTCCGTCTTTCAGGGCGGCTTCAACTTCCGCTACCTTCTCGGCGGTGCCGGCCGCGCAGCTCTCGCCCAGGGCGGAGATCATAACGGCGTCATCGGCATAGCCAAGCGCCAGGTCAACGGGGACCTTCTCGCCGGTCAGCATGCAATTGAGGATGGGGGTGTAGAGAGCCACCCAGTTGTTCTGGGCAGAGGTCAAAGCGGCCTTGGGAGCCACGGAAAGCATATCGATGTTGTAGCCTACGCTGTAAACCACCTTGCCGGCATCCTGCGCAGCCTGTACGGCGGAGGGGGCGCCGGTGGAATCGGCGTGCTGACCGATGATGACGCAACCCTTGCTCATCAGAGCGTTGGCAGCTTCGCCCTCGGCGACGGGATCATACCAGGAGTTGGTGTACTGCACGTCCATATGGGCGGTAGGCACGATGCTCTGGATGCCGAGGAAAAAGGCGGTGTAGCCGGAAACCACTTCCGCATAGGGGTAAGCGCCGACGTAGCCGATATAAGGATCGGCAACGGTGCCCGCATCCATGAGTTCCTTAAGCTTCATGCCGGCAACAACGCCGGACACGTAGCGGCTCTCAAAGGTGTACGGGAAAATGTTGGCGACATTCGTCACAGGCTCCAACGCGGCGGTATCGCCGGTGTCGGCCACGAAGATGACATTGGGATATTCGGCGGCGGCAGCCATCATGTGAGACTGGTGGCCGTAGCTATCGGAAAAGATAATCTGGCAGCCCTGTTCGGCAAGATCGACCGCGGTATCGTAGCAGGTCTCGTCCTCGGGGATGTTGTACTTGAAGACAGCCTGGCTCTCCGCAATGCCGAGAGCGGCCATAGCGCCCTTGATGCCTTGGAGATGGGCCGCATCATAACCGGAGTTATCGTCGTGCACCAGTATGACGCCGATCTTCAGATCAGCCGCGGCGATGGGCGCGCGTTCGGTGCCGGTGGGTTCGGAGCTGTCGACGGGTGCTGCGCTGTCGGCGGGCGCCGCGCTGTCAGCGGGGGCGGGCGTACTGGTATCGTCGGTAGCGGGAGTGGAGCAAGCTGCTACGGCAAAAACCATTACGAGCGCCATTGCAATTGCAAGAAACCTCTTCATTTGAATCCTCCTTAGATTTTAGTTGCTCTATTTTACGCCCTTTCGGGCATAGCAACCAATCACATTCGCAGGGGGTCGAAGGGGACCCGAATATACCCTCTCTGCAAACCAAATGTTATTGTACCACATGGTGTAGCATTTTGAAATGCCGCGGAAAATGCGATACTTCTTTTACAGGATACCGTTTAGGATGCCGCTTTTCTCCAGCGTACTTAACTCCGGTTCCGAGACTGTGGGCCTGCCCGCCGCGCGAAGCGCGTTTTTCACGTCCTTTAATCCACTGCCGGTGCTGATGACCGTTACGGTCTCGCTTCCTTTGATAAGGCCTGTCCGCACGGCTTCCCGTACGCCCGCCGTGGCGGTGACGCCCGCCGGTTCGCCGAACACGCCCTCGGTGCGTCCGAGTACGCGCATAGCATCCAAAATCTGCTCGTCGCTCACGGCGGTCCATGCGCCGTTCGTGTTTTTTACCGCGCGGAGCGCTTTTACAGGGTTTCTCGGCACGCCCACGGCGATGGAATCGGCAAGGGTGTTTTCCTCCGCAGGCGTGAGATCGCCGCCGCGTTTTGCGGCCTCCACGAAGGGCATGCAGCCGGTGGACTGTACGCCGAGTATCCTGGGGATACGATCGATGAAACCGAGTTCCTTCAAATCATAAAAACCTTTGTATACGCCGCCGATGGTGCAGCCGTCACCCACGCTCACCGCGACCCAATCGGTCACGTTCCAGTTCAATTGCTCGGCGATCTCGAGCGCAACGGTCTTTTTGCCCTCCACCATCACGGGGTTGATGCCCGCGTTGCGGTTGTACCAGCCGTATTTGTCGATGGCCGCCCTTGATAGCTCAAAGGTGGCGCGGTAATCGCCCTTCACGCTCACCACGCGCGCGCCAAAGATGAGAAGCTGCGCAAGCTTGCCCTCGGGCGCGCGCTCCGGCACGAAAATCACGCTCTTTAATCCCATGCGCGCGGCGTTGCCCGCGCAGGAGGAGGCCGCGTTGCCCGTGGAGGAGCAGGCGATGGTATCGTAGCCAAGTTCGATAGCCTTGGCGACCGCAACGCCGCTGGCACGGTCCTTCAAAGAGGCCGTGGGGTTGATACCGTCGTCCTTGATATAGAGCGCCTTGATCGAGAGTTCGTTTTTTAGGTGTTCGGAGCGGTAAAGCGGCGATCCGCCCACGCGCAGAAACGGCGAGAAATCGCGTTCGTTCAGAGGCATAAGAGAGCTGAAGCGCCACATGCTTTTATCTCGATTTTTTTGAAGGCTTTCCTTTGTAAAGTAAGAGGAAATAACACGATAATCGTAGCGAATATCGAGTATGCCCTTTTCGCCGCACTTCGGGCAGGTAAGCATTTCCTTGTAGGGGAATTCGGTACCGCACAAGGTGCATTTGTATCCAAGAATTGGCTGTTGCATGGCGTGCCTCAAACAAAAAATTAGTGCTGTGCAAAATCTTTTTGTACTTTCCTCATCATACACCATCTTTTTGCGTTTGTACAGCCAAAACTTATAATGCTCCCCGTGAAAATTTTTGCAAAACCTCGCGCCGCGCTTCGCCCAAAACCGCGTGTTTGTCTTGTTTTAAAGCTCCATACGGGATAAAATAAGACGATATCGCTTTATGTAGTTTTTGAGAAAGAAGGAAATAATTTATGGGTTTGACCGCCACCGAACGATTCCTGAAATACGTCGCTTACGATACCGGCTCCGATCCCGAGTCGGAAACCGTACCCAGCACAAAAAAGCAATTCGCTTTAGCCAACGCCCTCGCCGACGAGATGCGGCAGATGGGCGTAAGCGGCGTGCGCGTGGATGAGCATGCCTACGTATACGGCTTTTTGCCGGAAACCAAGGCAGGACTTCCCGCGCTCGGCTTTATCGCGCATATGGATACATCCCCTGACTTTAGCGGCGCGCATGTAAAACCCCGCATCGTGAAAAACTACGACGGTAAAGACATCCCATTAAGCAAAACGGACGCGCTGAAGGTCGAGCGCTTTCCCGATCTGAAACGCTATATAGGGCAGGACATCATCGTCACCGACGGCAGCACCCTTTTAGGCGCGGACGATAAGGCGGGCGTCGCCGAGATCATGACCATGGCGGAATACCTCCTCGCCCACCCCGAGTTAAAGCGCGGCAGGATATCGATCGGCTTCACGCCCGACGAGGAAGTCGGCCGCGGCGCGGATATGTTCGACGTGAAGGGCTTCGGCGCCGATTTCGCCTACACCGTGGACGGCGGGGCCTTAGGCGAGCTCGAATACGAAAACTTCAATGCCGCGAACGCGCGCGTCACCGCCCACGGCCGCGGCATCCATCCCGGCAGCGCGAAGGACAAAATGCTCAACGCCATGCATGTGGCTATGGAGTTTGACAGTATTCTCCCATCGTGGCAGCGCCCCGAGCACACCGAGGGTTACGAGGGGTTTTTCCACCTTACGCAGATGAGAGGCGAGATAGAAAAGGCAATGCTGGGCTACATTATCCGCGACCACGACAAGGCGCTGTTCAAGCAAAAAAAGGCGCTCATGGAGCAGGCGGCCGCGTGCATCAACAAAAAATACGGCGAAAACACGCTCATGCTTGAGATGAAGGATTCCTATTACAATATGAAGGAAAAAATCCTCCCGCATATGCATCTCATCGATACCGCGTCAGACGCCATGCGCGCTCTCGGTGTCGAGCCCGAGATCGTGCCCGTGCGCGGCGGCACCGACGGCGCGCGCCTCTCCTACATGGGCTTGCCCTGCCCGAACCTTTGCACGGGTGGTCATAACTTCCACGGCAAGTATGAGTTCATCCCCGTGCAGTCGCTCGAAAAAACCGCCGAGATCCTTACAAGGATCGTCGAGCTGACGTACGCGGAGAAATAGTGCTAAAATATTTTTTGAAAAACTAAAAAATTTTTAGAAAATCGCTTTACAAGCGGCACGAAACAAGCTAAACTGAGAATGCGGCGGGATGATTTTTCCTCCGCCACATCAACAAATATTGCTAGCGGGGTGCAACAAAAATGATCGATTTAACGGTAAACAAGCAGGGCCTCGAGCGCGCTGTAGAGCGCGCGAAGGAAAACAATATCGTCATTCCGACCTTTGCCCAGATGCGCGATCCTTTCCTTATTCCGGATGCGATCAAGCAAGCGCTCAAGAATGTGGGCCTGTGGGACATCAGCCCACTCAACCTTTTCCGCGTGAACTGGCATAACGAACCCACCATGCGGGGCGGCACTTACTCGAAGGTGAACTACATCGAATTCCCTTCCGAGCTTACCGGCGTGAAGGCGCGCATCATCGCGCTCGTAGGCAAGTGGTTCCCCACCGGCTGCCATAAGGTGGGCGCATCTTTCGGATGCCTCGTGCCCCGTCTCGTGACCGGCCAGTTCGACCCCACCTACCACAAGGCCGTATGGCCCTCCACCGGCAACTACTGCCGCGGCGGCGCATACAACTCCAAGCTCCTCTCCTGCGACTCCATCGCCATTCTGCCCGCGGAAATGAGCAAGGAGCGCTTCGGCTGGCTCAAGCAGATCGCGGGCGAAGTCATCGCCACCCCGGGCTGCGAAAGCAACGTCAAGGAAATTTTCGACAAGACCCATGAGCTTCGCGCCACCCGCAAGGACGTGGTGATCTTCAACCAGTTCGAGGAAATGGGCAACGTGCTCTTCCATTATCAGGTCACCGGCCCCGCCATCGACGAGGCGTTCCACGACCTCAAGGGCGAGGGCCTAAGGCTCGCGGGCGCGTGCTTCACCTCCGGTTCCGCCGGCACCATGTCGAGCGGCGACTATTTAAAGGAACAGCACCCGCATATGAAGCTCGCCGTGGGCGAGGCGCTCCAATGCCCCACCCTCCTCAACAACGGCTTCGGCGGCCACCGCATCGAAGGCATCGGCGACAAGCACGTGCCCTGGGTGCATAACGTGAAGAACACCGATATGGTCATCGCCATCGACGACGAGGACAGCCAGAACCTCCTCCGCCTGTTCAACACCAAGGACGGCCACAAGTATCTCCGCGAGGAAGTGGGCGTTCCCGAAAGCTTTATCAAGCAGCTCGAGCTCCTCGGCATCTCCGGTATAGCAAATCTCCTTTGCTGCATCAAGATGGCCAAGTACTACGAGCTCACCGAAAAAGACGTGGTCGCGACCGTCCTCACCGACTCCTCCGTTATGTATACTTCGCGCATTGAAGAGCTCAACGAGCAGCAGGGCGCTTACAGCGAACTCGTCGCCGCGCGCGACTACGCCGAACACATGCACGGCGTCCGCACCGACAACATGGAGGAGCTCTCCTACGAGGCCCGCAAGCGCATCCACAATCTCAAGTACTACACCTGGGTCGAGCAGCAGGGCAAGACCGTCGAGGAGATCAACGCCCAGTGGTACGACGATCGCTACTGGACCGGCATCCACGGCCAGGTCACCGAAGTCGACGCGCTCATCAACGCATTCAACAAAAAGACCGGCGTGCTGGAGAAGATGTAAGGGAACGATTCTTTTCTTGAAAGGAAAGAGTCAAAAGAACTTTATGGCAAATATATAAGATTAAGGCTTGATGGAAAGCGTGCCCCAGGTAACGGGGCGCGCTTTTTTAGGCCCGCTGTTTTCTTCCGGCCGTCTTCAAACATTCTGTAAACATGTCCCCTTTGCACCGCATGCTATGCTATACTTTTGTTGAAAATCTCTTTTACTGGGGGACGGTCTATGGCATACCGTATTTTTATCGTCGAAGACGACGGCGTGATCTCGTCGGAGATCGCGCAGAGCCTTGCGCGCTGGGGCTTTGAGGCTTATGCCGTCAAGGATTTCTCCGGCGTGCTTGCGGAGTTTGAACGCTTTATGCCCCATTTGGTGCTGATGGATATCTCTTTGCCGTTTTTCAACGGCTTTTACTGGTGCTCAAAGATCAGGGAGATATCCAAGATTCCCGTCATATTCCTTTCCTCGCGCACGGATAACATGGATATCGTGATGGCCATGAACATGGGCGGCGACGACTATATAACAAAACCCGTTTCCATGGAGGTGCTTATTGCAAAGTTACAGGCGATGCTGCGCCGCGCTTACGATTACGAAGCAGAATACCGTCTCGCGTTCCGCGGCGCGATGCTCGACGCGGGCGGACTCTGCCTTATAAAGGACGGCGCGCGCACGGAGCTGACCAAAAATGAGGCGCGCGTTTTGCAGCTTCTATTGTCCAACAAAGGAAACGTGGTGAGCCGCGAGCAGCTCATGCTCGGATTATGGGAGTCTGACGCGTTTGTGGACGACAATACGCTTACCGTAAACGTGAACCGGCTTCGCAAAACGCTTGAGGACGCCGGGCTTGGCGACTGTATCGTAACGCACAAGGGAAAGGGCTACGCGATTGTTCCCGAAGCGGAATCATGAACGGGAGGTGTGCGTTCCATGCGTAAGCTTTTCGCCTACTTAAAATACCGCGCGGCGCTTCTTCTCCTTTACGTATTTGCCGTGGGCGCGACGCTTCTTGTCGCGTATTTGGGCGGTCAGGACATGGCCTACGCACGTTACTCGGCGCTTTTGATAAGCTTCTTTTTTCTTCTCATCCTCCTCATAGACGGCGCGCGCTTTTATAGGAAGCGGCGCGCCCTAGCGCGGCTTTCCGCTTCCGTTTTGCATGCCGCAAACGAGCTGCCCGTACCCGATAACGCGCTCGAGGAGGATTATACGGCGCTTATCAACGAACTTTTCCACGCATACGGGGCCACGAAAAAGCAGCTCGAAACGGCGCGCTTCGATTCGCTCGAGTACTATACGCTTTGGGTGCATCAGATCAAAACGCCCATCGCAGCGCTGCATCTGGTGCTTTCACAGATGGACGGCGACGAGGCGGGCGTAATCAAACAGGAGCTTTTCAAGATCGAGCGGTATGCGGATCTGGCGCTTCGCTACGTGAAGCTCGAGGACATCTCCTCCGATCTTCTTATCGAGCCTTGCGACCTTTACGAGCTTGCGCGCGCATGCGTGAAGAAATTTTCCGTGCTGTTCGTTTACCAAAAGCTCTCCGTCGAGATCGCGCCTTTTCAGTGGCAAGTCTTAAGCGATAAGCGCTGGCTTGCTTTTGTGCTCGAACAGGTGCTCTCCAACGCCCTCAAATATACGAGCGCCGGCGGTATACGAATCTATACTCTAAACGGCGCGCTCGTGGTTCATGACAGCGGCATCGGCATAAGGAGCGAAGATCTGCCCCGCATTTTCACCAAGGGCTACACGGGGTTTAACGGGCGCACGGATAACCGGGCCTCGGGCATAGGGCTGTACCTCGCCAAAAAAACTGCCGATGCGCTTAAGATATCGCTCAGGGTGGAATCGGCTCCGGGCAAAGGCACCAAGGTGTTTTTCCGCTTCCCCAGCACCGATACTTCCATATTTAAGTGACAAAATTGTTCGTTTGCGGCGCGGAACTGTAAGGCGGGGTTATGGTTTGACCGCGCCATTCTTGTGTAAAATGGCCTCATACGATCAATGGAGGTAGCTATGGAGCTTTTAAAGGTAATCAGCGTAAGGAAAATATACGGGGCGAAGCTTGGCACGCAGCCGTGCGTCGCGCTCGACCGCGTGAGTTTCGAGGTGGAGGAGGGCGAATTTTTAGCCATCATGGGCGCTTCGGGCAGCGGCAAAACAACGCTTTTGAACATCATCGCCTCGCTCGACCGCCCCACCGAGGGCGACGTGCTTTTGGACGGCAAGGCATTTTCCCGTATACGCGAGCGCGAGCTTTCACAGTTTCGGAGGAAGCATCTCGGCTTCGTGTTTCAGGATTTCAACCTGCTCGATACCTTTTCCCTGAAGGACAATATACTTTTGCCGCTCGTGCTCTCGCAGACGTCGCTTGAAGAAATGGAACGCCGCCTTGCGCCCGTCGCGCAAATGCTCGGCATAACGCCGCTTTTATCGAAATATCCCTATGAAGTGTCGGGCGGCGAAAAGCAGCGCGCCGCCGTGGCGCGCGCGGTCATCACCGACCCGCGCATCATCCTTGCGGACGAGCCGACGGGGGCGCTGGATTCCAAATCGTCCGCAAGCCTTTTATCGAACTTCGGCAACCTCAACGAGCAGAACAAAACCATACTCATGGTAACGCATAGCGCGTTTGCCGCGAGCTACGCCTCGCGCGTGCTGTTTATCCGCGACGGAAACATCTTCTCGCAGATTTACCGGGGCAGCCTTTCCAACCACGCATTTTTCGAGCGCATCGTGCAGAACCTTTCGGTGCTCTCCGACGGAGGTGCGGACGTTGGCTAAACTGTTTTTCCTCAAGCTCGCGTGGAGCAACTTAAAAAGGAACCGCAGGACATTTCTCCCTTACATCCTCACCACGGCCGTCATATCGGGCGTGTTTCTCCTGATCTCGGGGCTTTTGTTTTCCGACGGCCTATCCAACGTTCCCCGCGGGGGCACGGCGCAGTCGGTTTTCAGCTTCGGCATCGTGGTGTTCGCCATATTCGCGTTCTTCTTTATGGTGTACATCAACAACTTCATCGTTGGCAGGCGCAAGAAGGAATTCGGGCTTTACGGCATATTGGGGCTCGAGCGCAGGCATGTCGGGCGCGTGCTCGTATGGGAAAATCTCATTACGCTCTGCGTGGGAGTACTTTTTGGCGCGGTCATCGCACTGGTGTTCGGAAGGCTTTTGTTCCTGACGCTTTTGAAGCTCATCCACGCCGCGCCGGGCAGCAGCTTTTCTCTCGATCCCAAAGCCTATCTTTTAACGGGCGCGCTGTTTTTTGCCGTGTTCGTTTTCACCTCGCTCATAAACCTCCGCCAGGTGCGCCTTACAAGCCCCATGGAACTTATGAAAAGCGAACGCAAGGGGCAGAAGGATTCCAAGCTTCTCATACCCTTGGCGGTCCTAGGCGTGATCTTTCTCGCCGTGGCGTACTATTTCGCATGGACGACACAAATTAGCGGCACGGCCCTCGGCATCTTCTTCCCGCTCGCGATACTTGTGATACTTGCCACGGAGCTTTTGTTCACCTCGGGCAGCATCGCAGCGCTTCGCGCGCTTCGCTTTAACAAGAGCCTCTATTACAAAACGGGCAATTTCATCGCCATAGGCGGCATGTTCCAGCGCATGCGCCAAAACGCGAGATCGCTTGCCACCATCTGTATACTCTCCACGATGTTTCTCGTTACGGTGTCCGGCACGCTTTCGCTCTACCTCGGGCAGGAAAGCATTTTAAAGACGGATCATCCATACGACGTTGCGCTGCGCTTTGACGAAACCATCGGTGTAGACGATGTCAGCGCCTTCGGGCAGGCGCTAATGAAACTTGCCGAAGAACGCGCGGTGCTTTTGAGCGCGGATACGGATAAGCTTACCTACGAGCGTGCAAGCGACGGCTCGCAGCTCCCCGGGCTTCGCTACGTGCCGGAAAACGCCAGAGTGATGGAGCTTGAAAAGGCACTGCTCATCGACAGGACAATGGTCTTCGACGCGAAGGGTGCGGAGGAAAACTGCCTGAAGTTCGTACAAGACGCCCGAGCGCTTTATGTGAACACGTTTCCCGACAAAAGCCTCAGTTCGAGCAATGTGTTTGAAGCGCGTCAGGACGGTTACGCGGTCTACGGCGGACTGCTGTTTCTCGGTGCGTTTTTCGGCATTTTGTTTCTGGCGGTGACGGTGCTCATCATCTACTTCAAACAGGTCTCCGAAGGATATGAGGATAAAGAACAATTCGCCATCCTCCAAAAGGTTGGGATGGACGACGCGCAGGTAAAGTCCACCATCAACACGCAAGTGCTATGGGTGTTTTTCATCCCCCTCGGGACGACGATATTGCACATGCTGTTTGCCTCAAAGATCATGGCGGTGATGCTGAAAAGCTTCATGCTGTACGACTGGGGCCTCGTTCTTAGCTGCATCGGCGGGAGCTGCGCGATATTCGCAATCCTCTATCTCGTGGTTTACAAACTTACCGCGCATGTGTATTACAGGATCGTGAAATGGTAACGGCTATCCCGCCTTCTCCATCACATTCTTATGCCGCCTATGCCACTTATCCGAGTTTAGCCGCAGTGAAAAAACAAGGCTTCTGACCGCCCATTCAAAGCACATGGCGCCCCATGTGCCGTACACGCCGAGGTCAAGGACCACCGCGAGCAGATAACAGACAGATACCCTCACCACCCACACGGAGGTGAGGACCACGAGCGACGCAAACCTTACATCTCCCGCCGTGCGCAGGCAGGCCGGTATCACAAACGAGCGCGGCCAGAACAAGACGTATGCGATACCGGAGCCAAAGAGCAGCCAAAACACGGTGCTCCCGATCTCCTTTGGCGCGCCGTACATTTGGATGATAGGCTGGAAGAACAGCAATATGAGGCCCAGAAGGACGAAGGTGGCGACGCTTGCGAAATGCAAAAACACCTTTACATAATGCTTGGCCTCCTTCACGCCGTTTTGCCCCACGCACTGTCCCACGACGGTGACGGTCGTGTTGCACAGCGCGTCACCCGCGGAGCTCATGAGCGCAAATACCGACGAAGCGATGGTATTGGCGGCGATGGCGGCGGTGCCAAAGCCCACGAGGATCATCTGCACGGCGAGCAGCCCCCCGCAGAAAAACAGGTTTTCCACAGTATACGGAAACGCGAACTGCAAGAGGTCGCCCATAAGTCCTTTCGAGGCTTTCAACGAGGCCTTGACGCTCATTTGCAGGAAGAAATGTCTGCGCGAGAGGAACAGCCATACGAAAAAGCAGCCCAGAAGCTTTGAAATGACGAGCGCGTAAACAAGCCCTTGCACGCCGAGGTGCAAAACCGGCAAAAACAGCAGATTCAAAAGCGCATAAGAAATATTGGTTACGAGGGAGACCCCAAGCGAGCTTTTGGTTTCCCCCATGCCGCGCAAAGCCCCGTTGCCCGCGTTGATGATCGCATTGCCCGGGCTTGAAAGCGCTATGCCCAAGAGATATACCTTGGCAAGCTCCAGCACCTCGGGGTCCGCGTTCCCGTATACGAGCTCTAAAACAGGCCCGCGGAACAGCCCGAAAACGAACGCGATCACGGCGCCTACTATGAGCGCGCATACGAGCGCCAGCACGCCCGAGCGCGATACCATGCCGGGGTTGTTCGCTCCCGAATGCTTGGCCACGAGCACCGTGCCCGCCATCGCGACGGCGAGGTAGATCTGGCAGATAACGTTATTGAGCGCATCCACCATGCCGACCGCGCTCACGGCCATGATGCCCGTGGAGCTTATCATGCCATAGTTAAACATGTTGAGCGCGACGAAGGTAACCTGATCCCAAAACAGGGGCAGCATGATGGAAAATATTCTCTTTTTGCTCATCAGCGGGCTCGCAAGCATCTTTTCAAGCCGCGCGTCAAGACGTATGGCAATCTGCGCCAAGGGGTTTCTCCATTTACTTAAAATATAAAGCTAGAATCATTTTACACGCTCCGCGAACGGTGTCAACATAAAGCGTGTTGTGATAAAAAATTTTTTCATATCCCTTCCAAACTGTTAACTTTACAGGTGTATCGAAATTAAGGTATAATACATTGCTTATACCTTACTACCCATTCATTTTTTATTAAGGAGCTGACGGAATGGATCTGTTCGAATGCTGCAAAAGCTACACCCAACCGCAAGAATTGATGGAATCCGGTCTCTACCCCTATTTCAACGCGCTCGAGACCGCACAGGACACGGAGGTCGTTATCCACGGCCGAAAAACTATCATGCTTGGTTCCAACAACTATCTCGGACTCACCAACGACAAGCGCACCATCGCCGCCGCACACGCCGCTCTCGACAAGTTCGGCACGGGCTGCTCGGGTTCCCGCTTCCTCAACGGCACGCTCGTGCTGCACATGGAGCTTGAAAAAGAGCTTGCGGACTTTTTCCGCAAGGAAGCGGCCATGACCTTTTCGACCGGTTTTCAGACCAATCTCGGCATCGTATCCGCCGTTGCCAACCGCCACGCCTACATCTTTGCCGACGCAGAAAACCACGCGAGCCTCGTAGACGCTGCGCGGCTGAGCTTTGCAAAACAGGTGTCGAAGTTTGAGCACAGCAATATGGACGACCTTGAGGAGCGCTTGGCCCGCGCGCCCAAGGACGCACCCAAGCTCATCGTCACCGACGGCGTATTTTCCATGTCGGGCGATATCGCCAATCTCCCCGAACTCGTGCGCCTCAAACAAAAGTACGACGCGCGCTTGATGGTGGACGACGCGCACGGCGTCGGTATGATCGGCGACCACGGCCGCGGCACCGCCTCGCATTTCGGGTTGGAAAAAGAGGTGGATATCATCATGACCACCTTCTCCAAATCGCTCGCCTCGCTGGGCGGCTGCATGGCTGCCGATGCGTATGTGGTGAACTACGTGATGCACAAATCCCGCCCGTTCATCTTCAGCGCGTCCATACCGCCCGCAAACGCGGCTTCCGCGCTTCAGGCGCTTCGCATCATGAAGGCCGAGCCGGAGCGCGTAAAGGCGCTCATGGATATCGCCAACTACATGCGCTCGCTGCTGCACGCTTACAGCATCCCCATCATGGAGGGCAGCACCGCCATCATCCCCATCTACACCTACGACGCGACGCGTACGCTCGTTATCGCCAAGGCGCTTTTGGAAGAGGGCGTGTACGTGAATACCGTGCTGCCGCCCGCCGTGCCCGACGGGCTGTGCCTGCTTCGCACGAGCTACACCGCCACCCATACCCGCGAGCAGATCGACCGCGCCGCGGCCATCATCAAAAAGGTGTTTGACGAGCACCGTTAAACTTTGAATTTTGAACTCGGGATGAAATTCTTTAGCACTCGACACAATCGAGTGCTAATTTTTTGAATTCTTATCAAAAAAGCTTCATTTTCCTGCAACAATGGTCTTGTATGCTATATACAACAAAAGAAGCCGATGGGCGCATATGGAGCGCTAAACGGCTTCACACTAAAAGGTATCCAACATACCATAAAAGATCAGGAGGCAAATTTATGAGTATTTTCAGTCTCGTACCGTACAGGAGCTCTAACGGCATGTCGAATTATTTCGACGAAATGGAAAAGATGATGGACAGCGCTTTCAGGCCCGTGTTCGGCGGCTTGGGCGGCTTCCGCACCGATATCACCGATAAGGGCGATCATTACCTGCTGGAAGCGGAACTCCCGGGCTTCAAGAAGGAAGACATCCACCTCAACATCGAGGGCGATCTTCTGACCATCACCGCAAAGCACGAGGAAAATAAGGAAGAAAAGGATAAGCAGTATGTGCGCCGCGAACGCAGTTGCTCGTCCTATGAGAGGAGCTTCGACGTCTCCGAAGTGAAGACCGAAGAGATCGCCGCCAACTACAACAACGGCGTGCTCGAAATGACCCTCCCCAAGAAATCCCCCGCCACCCCCGTCAGCAAGCGGATCGAGATCCAGTAAGATCATGCAATAACAAGAACACCCGCGAGGCGAACACCTCGCGGGTGTTCTTGCTTTAACAGCAAATCAAAATTGAAACAATATTCCGTATTGACCCCTCAAAGCCCCCGTGCTAAAATGACATCGTGTTTCATATTTCTATTGCGTTTGGGGGTAATGGATTGACGACACGGCCGTCCACCTACGTAACAAAACAAGGGAAAGCCATACTGGATTTTCTGAAATCCCAACAGGGCAACCACCTTACCGCCGCACAGATAGCGGCGCATTTTGGGAGCGGAGAAGCCGCTGTAGGGCGAACGACGGTCTATCGCCAGCTTGACAAGCTGGTGAACCGGGGAGCGGTTCGGAAATATGTTTTCGACGAGAATTCCGGCGCCTGCTTCCAGTACGTCGATGAAGACGGAGGCGCGAAAGAACACTTTCACCTGAAATGCGAGGCATGCGGGAAACTCATCCACGTAGACAACGATGCTATGCCTTACGTGGAGAAGGGCATCCTTAAGAACTATGCGTTCGAAATCGATGTCGGCAAGACCGTATTTTACGGAAAATGCCGGGCTTGCTCCGACAAGACGCAGCTATGATAAGTCGATAGGCAGGAAACGCGATGTGCTGTGAAGCGATGAACCTTAGGACAAACGGCAAAGGCAAGCGGTCAACCTTAAGGATGGCAGCTTTCCTATTGTGCGTCCTTTTCGTCGCCGCATCGCTTCTCTCCGCCGCATACATACTGACCCACGCGAACCATATCCATGACCATGACGGTCCCGGCGGCGGCTGTGCGACCTGTATGCACCTAAAGTTGGCCGAGAACCTGTTAAAGCAGCTTTCTTCCGCCATCGTCGCAGCTGCAGCCGCCGCCGGCAGCCTATATGGCATACTTTTTTCCCATAAAACTCCCATTCTGTACAACGGCTTTTCCACACCCGTCACACTCAAAGTCCGGCTCAACAATTGAAATAACCCCGGCATAGGAATGCCATACCCGTTTGACAGGGTTTCGCCGCAGGCGAAACGTTCCTGCGTGTGCATGGAACAGCCCCGTTTCAGGCGGCCATTTGGTGTTCCCTTGTATTCTTACGCCCAAAATTAAATTTTCGGAGGTTATTTTTCTTATGAAACGAATTTTATGCATCGCACTCTCGGCACTATTCGCCGCCACAATGCTTTTGGGGTGCGGCAAAGCAGCCGCTCCCGCCGACAATGGGGACGACGGAAAGATCAGCGTCGTCGCCACGATATTCCCGCCCTATGACTTCGCCCGCGAGATCACCGGGGAAAAAGCGGACATAACGATGCTCCTGCCGCCCGCGTCCGAGAGCCATTCCTTCGAGCCGACGCCGCAGGACGTCATTAAGATCCAAAACTGCGACGTGTTCATCTATGTCGGCGGCGAGTCCGACGAATGGGTGAATGACGTGCTAAGCTCCATGGACACTTCCAATATGAAGATCATAACGCTGATGGACTGCGTTGAAACCGTCGAAGAGGAGATCATCGAGGGTATGCAGGATGAGGAGGAAGAACCCACCGAGGGCGAAGCCGGGGAGCCGGAGTATGATGAACATGTTTGGACTTCGCCGCGTAACGCCAAGCTGATCGTTCAGAAGATTTCCGACACGCTCTGCGAGGTCGATCCCGCCAACGCCGGCTCCTATCGGGAGAATACCACGGCGTACCTTGCGCGGCTGGACGAATTGGACGCGCAGTTCCAAGCGGTAATGGACAACGCCGCCCGCAAGACGATCGTGTTTGGCGACCGTTTCCCGTTCCGCTACTTCGCAGACGCATACGGACTTGAATGCTTCGCCGCTTTCCCCGGCTGCTCTACCGAAACGGAGGCGAGCGCGGCTACGGTCAAGTTTCTGATCGACAAGATCAACGCCGAAAAGATCCCCGTGGTATTCCATATCGAACTCTCGAACGAGAAAATAGCAAACGCCATCAGCGAAGCCACCGGTGCAGAGGTAAAGCTGCTCCACGCCTGCCACAACATCTCAAAAGCGGACTTTGAAGCGGGCAAAAGCTACATCGATCTGATGACCGCCAACGTGGAAGCTCTGAAGGAGGCTTTGAACTGATATGGCTCTTATCACCTGTCGGGACGCATCCTTCGGATATGAGGAAACCACCGCCGTCAGCGGACTGAATTTCGAGGTCCGGCGCGGGGATTACGTATGCGTCGTCGGAGAGAACGGTTCCGGCAAAAGCACGCTCATCAAGGGATTGCTGCGTCTGAAAGCCCCTATTGCGGGAAGCGTCCTGATGGGTGACGGCTTAAAGTCCGCCGAAATCGGCTACCTTCCCCAACAGACCGCCGCCCAGAAAGACTTCCCAGCAAGCGCGTATGAGGTCGTTCTTTCTGGGCGGCTGTCGGCGCGGGGCATTCTGCCATTCTACTCTCGCAAGGACAAAGCGTCGGCAAACGAAAATATGGAGCGTTTAGGCATCGGGCCGCTCAAGAACCGCTGCTACCGCGAACTTTCAGGCGGTCAGCAGCAGCGGGTGCTGCTCGCGCGCGCCTTGTGCGCCACAAGAAAGGTCCTGCTCCTCGACGAACCGGTCGCGGGACTTGACCCCGTGGTCACGCAGGAGCTCTATAAGCTCATCGAAAAGGTAAACCGCGAAACGGGCATCACCATCCTTATGGTGTCACACGATATCCATAGCGCTGTACAGTACGCAAGCCATATCCTGCATCTGAAAACGAAGCAGGCGTTTTTCGGCACGACCGCCGATTACCTGAACTCGCCCATGGGGAAGGCGTTTATGGGAGGCGAGCGGAATGATTGACACTTTGACGGAGATGTTCTCCTATACGTTCCTCGCCCGCGCCGTAGTGGTGGGGCTGCTCATTTCGCTATGCGCCGCCTTGCTTGGCGTGAGCCTTGTGCTCAAACGCTACTCGATGATCGGCGACGGGCTTTCCCATGTCGGCTTTGGAGCGCTGGCGATTGCCACGGCTATGAACGCCGCGCCGCTGACGGTATCGATCCCGGTTGTGGTGCTTGCGGCATTCCTGCTCCTTCGCATCAGCGAAAGCAGCAAAATCAAGGGCGACGCGGCGATCGCACTCATCTCCACAAGCAGTCTCGCGATCGGCGTGGTGGTCATTTCGTTGACCACGGGCATGAATACCGACGTATGCAACTATATGTTCGGAAGCATTTTGGCGATGAGCAAGGACGATGTGACGCTCTCCATCGTTCTTGCTGTCGTAGTGCTCACGATGTTTGCCTTGTTTTACAACAAGATCTTCGCCGTCACCTTTGATGAAAACTTCGCCAAGGCGACGGGTGTGAAAACCAACGTTTACAATATGCTGATCGCCTTTCTCACGGCGATCACGATCGTGCTTGGAATGCGGATGATGGGCGCATTGCTTATCTCAAGCCTTATCATATTCCCCGCTCTCACGTCGATGCGATTGTGCAAGAAGTTTAAGACGGTGACGATATGTTCCGCCATCGTGTCGCTAACTTGCTTTTTTACCGGCGTGATACTTTCCTACGTCAAGGCAACGCCTACGGGGGCGAGCGTCGTCATCGTGAACGTTGCGGCATTCCTGCTGTTTTGGGCGGCAAGCGCCGTCAAAGGGAGGAGAATTCGGAAATGAAAAAAACAGCCATGCTTCTCGCCGTCTGCCTGCTGCTCGCGCTGTCCGGTTGCCAGGGGAACGCCCTAGACGGCAGCACGGCGGAGTCAGCCGCTATCGATTCGCCGGCGGTTTCAAATTCGCCCGACGGCGCAGAGCAGACGGTTCGATCCGCCGAGCCAACTCAAACGCAGAATACCGATGATGATGTCGTCGAAATCAAAGAAAAGCTGTTTATCGCGCAGCTGAACGACATCTATCTGAACTCGGACGACTATCTCGGCAAAACCATCCGGTACGAAGGCATGTTCGCCCAGTACACTTGGGACGAAATGGACATGACGTATTACCTGGTATACCGAAAGTCCCCCGGCTGCTGCGGCGCCGACGGTCAAGCGGGTTTCGAAATCGTCTGGCCCGACGGCTCAGAGAAAACCTACCCGAGCGAAAACGATTGGTGTGAAGTCGTCGGCACGCTTGAAAGCTATGAGGAATTCGGTCAAAGCTATCTGCGGATCGTTCTCGATACACTGACGGTCAAAGCCGAGCGCGGCGCGGAATTCGTGTCGCAATAATGTCTGACCTGATTGCCTAGAGCAAAGGCGGAAAATAAAGTGACCGAAGGCGTCCTCGCGAAGGCCCACAAGCCGAGTGCCGCGGCGTATCCCGCCGCTGGGTCCGAGGGCCATATCCGCCCGCGGAAACCGCCATTGCGGCAAACGGGTTGCATGAGAGATGCCGTGGGTCAAGATATTCCTTAAATTGTAGACGAAAGGCGTTAAGGGACCAGGAAGGATGCCGCATTAAGCATTTGCAATGCATAATGCAAGGATGTTTTGCCTGCGGCGAAACCCCGGGGTTCTAAAAAGGCGTCACCGGTGCCTTTTTTTCCCTTCGGGGCACCGAACCCGTTGTCACGGCGTAAACGCCGTGACAGCCCCCTTAGGTCCCTTAACAATCCCTTATCCTCCTTAAAACGGCCACTGCGTGGTGCTTGATGGTAACGGGGTGCCGTGTCGTGGCTGGCCTCCGGACAGGCCGCCGTCCTTTCACCTTGCGGATTATCGCGGAGGGCAGGGCGTCAGGCTATTTCGAGCGCCAGCTCCATCATCTTCGTAAACGTCGTCTGCCTCTCCTCCGCGGTGCAGGCTTCGCCGGTCACGAGGCTGTCGGACACGGTGCAGATGCAAAGCGCGTTTTTCTTTGCTCGCGCGGCGTTCATGTAAAGTGCGGCGCTTTCCATCTCCACGGCCAATACGCCCATCTTCTGCCACTCGAGCGTGCGGTTGCCGTCGTCGTAAAAAAGGTCGTTTGAGAGGATGTTCCCCACCGTCACGGGGATGCCGAGCCTTTCTGCCGCGTCGGCCGCCTTTTTTAAGAGTGCGTAGCTCGCTGTGGGCGCGTAGGTGCCCGGCAGGCCAAACTGCTTGTCGTAGCTCGAATTGAAGCTCGCGCTCATGCCGATCACGATGGAGCGAAGCTTAAGATCGGGGCTTATCGCGCCCGCCGAGCCGATGCGGATGATGTTTTCAACGCCGTAAAAGTTGAAAAGCTCGTAGGAATAGATGCCGATGGTCGGCATGCCCATGCCGCTCGCCATGACCGAAACGCGCTTCCCCTTATAAGTCCCGGTATAACCTTGGATGCCGCGCACATTGTTGATAAGCACGGCGTCCGCAAGGAAATTTTCGGCGATGAATTTGCTCCTGAGCGGGTCGCCGGGCATGAGAACAGTCTTGGCAAAGTCGCCTATTTTGGCGTTGATGTGCGGGGTCGGGATGCTCATAAATTTTCCTCCTTTGTATCTTCGTCATCCGAAAGGAACTGCGGACCCTCGGGCAGATATTGCTTTGCCTCGTCTTCAGGCAAGGCCGTCACGTCGCTCAGGCGCTTCCTGATCGCGCGCGTACGCGTGCCCACAAGCTTATCGAGCTCCTCGTTGGCGCTTGAAATGCGTTTTTGCGTGAGGGCGAGCGCGTCGTAGAACTTTTCGAACTCCGTCTTGACCGCGCCCAAGACCTTCCACACCTCGCCGCTTCGCTTCTGGATGGCGACGCTTCGAAACGCCAGCTGCAGGCTGTTGAGCATCACCGCCATGGTGGAAGGTCCGGCGAGGTTCACGCGGAACTCGCGCTGCAGCTGCTCCGTGAGCCCAAGCTTCACAGCCTCCGCGTAAAGCCCCTCCGTAGGTAAAAACATGATGGCGAAATCCGTGGTCTCCGGCGGGTAGATGTATTTATCGCGGATGTCCTTCGCAAACGAAACGATGCGTGAGCGAAGCGCCTCCTGCGCGCGGCGTATGGCGTCCTGCGAGCCGCCGTCGTAAGCGTCCATCAACGCCACATACGGCTCCGCGGGGAATTTGGAATCGATAGGCAGGTAGATGTGCTTTCCGTCGTCCGCAGGGAGCTTGATGGCATATTCCACTACGTTTCGGCTGTCCTCGCGCACCGCAGCGTTGCTCTCATACTGCTCGGGCGCCAATATCTCCTGCAAGATGGCCCCAAGCTGTATCTCACCCACGATGCCGCGCGTCTTCACGTTTTGGAGCACCTTTTTGAGGTCGCCCACGCCCACGGCCAGGCTTTGCATTTCCCCGAGGCCCTTATGCACCTGTTCGAGCCTCTCGTTGACCAGCATAAAAGACTGCGTCATTCGCTCCTCGAGCGTTTTTTGCAGCTTCTCATCGACGATGTTTTTGATCTGATCGAGTTTCTCGTTGTTGTCCGTCTGCATGTAAGCGAGCTTTTTTTCGACCGTGGAGCGTATCTGCTCGAGTTTCTGCTCGTTTTCGAGCGCAAAGGTCTTGAAACGCTCCTCCGTTTGGAGTGCCGCTTTTTGCTGGGTCTGCATCAGGAGCTCCTGCTTTGCCATGAGGTGCCTGTCAAGCTCCGAAAGCTTCAATGTTTGCGCCTCGTCGGCCCGCCTTTGGTTATCCGCCACGGCTTCGCCCATGTTTTTTACGGCGCGCTGCGTGGTATCCGCAAGCTCTAAGCGGAGCGCCGTCTGCTGTTCGCTCATCTCGCGGCGGATGTGTTCCACGCGCGAAAGCGTATCCTTATCGCTCTTTTGTTTGAACAAAAGCACGACAAGAAGCGCTATCGAGAGCACGAGCAAAACGAGTATCGCGTATAAAAGTCCTTCCGTAAGCCTTCCCCCCTTTATTACCCCGGCAGCAAACATTCGAAAATCTACCCTTGTCTTTTTGCCGACTGTTTACTGCCGGAGTAATCCCCCGAAAAATTCACGATCTGTTCTCCGGGTACACGCGCTCCGCCACATTCAAAAGCGCAAAGCCGAGCACCGCCCCCAAGAGCGCCTGCAATGCGTTGAACGGCAGGTTGACCGCCGCGGCCGCGAAGCTGTCGAGTACGAACGCGCCCTCGAACAGGAAATAGCCCGCGGGCACCGCGAGAGAGCCTATCAAAAGCGCGAGGAAGCGGTACCCTTTCTTGAGCCTTTTGTAAAGAAGCATCGATATTCCCGCCGCCGCAGCCTTGATGAGAAAGGTCGCCGGCGCGTACACGGCGTAACCCAAAATGAGATCCGCCAAAGCGCTTCCGATGCCCGCGCACAGCATACCCCAAACGCCGCCGACCATGTTGGCGGCCAAGAATACGCCCGCGTCGCCCAGATTCACATAGCCGTTGGAAATCGGCATAGGTATGACGATAAGCGTCAGCACCGTCACGATGCCCGTCAACAGCCCGCAAAGCACAAGTTTTTTCGTGTTCATTTCTGCGTCCTCCTATAACCCGTTGTAAGGTCCACCACGTTGATGAACTCCGTTCCGCTCAAAAGCCTTTCTATATTTTCCGCGGCGATCTCCACCATGTTGTCGTGCGTCTGCTTGAGATGGAAAAAGCCCGATATATGCGGGGTAATGAGCGCGTTTTCCATACGCCAGAGCCTGTGTGACCCGGGAAGCGGCTCGGGGTCCGTCACGTCGAGCCCGCACAGGATGTCGAAACGTTCCACGGCGTCCGCCAGCGCTTCGATATCTACGGCGTTCCCGCGGCCCACATTCAGCAAAATCGCGCCCTTTTTCATGCGTAAGATACGCTCCTTGCCCATAATCCCGCGCGTTTCGCCGGTATCGGGCATTGCGAGCGCGATCACATCCGCGCGCGAAATGAGCTTATCGAGCTCCCCGTCCGAAAGATTCGCATGCACCTCGTCACAATACGGCGGCTTTTCGGCATTTTTACGGCGCACGCCGATCACATACGCGCCCAGAGCTTTTATCTTTTTCGCAAACGCGCCGCCGATGTCGCCCATACCCAATATGAGTACCGTAAGGTCCTCCACGGAGCGGACGTTGCCCATGTCGCGCCAAAGCGCCTTATTTTGGTTGTCGCGGTACTGGTGCAGGCGTTTTAAAAGCATCAATAGCATCGCGAGAAGATGCTCGCTGATGGCGAGCGAAAACGCGCCCGTGGTGTTGCAAAGCGCACAATCTTTAGGCAGGGTACCCACATAGCCGTCCGTGCCTGCGGTCAAAAGCTGCAAAAGCTTAAGCTTTTTCGTGTGGACAAGAAGCTTCGGGTCCACGTTGCCGAAGATCACATCCGCGTTTTCCACAAGCTCTTTGGTCGCATTGTCCTTATCGACATAGACGATAGAGCTTCCCTTACCGGCCCCCTCCAGGCGCTTTTTATGCCCTTCGTCCACGGGAACCGCCACAAGAATGTTCAGCATACATAATCCTCCGTATCAAACCCCTCATATTGAACGCGGTACAGCGTGAGCCCGTGCGCGGGCGCGGTAGGCCCGGCGTCGGACCTTTTTCCGCCCAAAAGCGCTTTTTTGACCGCGTCCTTATCGCTTCTTCCCATGCCGACTCTCAGCATGGTCCCAACGAGTATGCGCACCATGTTGTAAAGAAAGCCGCTGCCCGCCACGTCGTAGCAAAGTTGCCTCCCCTGTTCCGTCCATTCGGACTTGTAAATGGTCCGCACGGCGTTTTCCGTCTTCGTGCCCGCAGCCTTGAATGCCGAAAAATCGTGCGTGCCCAAAGCGTCCTTTGCCGCCTCGTTCAAAAGCGCAATGTCGAGCGGCGCGTGTACATGAAGCGCCGTATCGCGGTAAAACGCGCTCGCGTGCGGACGGTTTTCCACGCAATAGCGGTAATGCTTTTTTACTACATCGAAACGCGCATGAAAGCCCTCCGCCTCGCCGCTATACATCACGCGGATATCGCGGGGAAGCCCCGTGTTGAGCGCGTAGGCATACTTTTCGGCGGGTATAAGCACGGGAGTATCGAAATGCGCCACCTGTGCGCGCGCGTTCACGCCGCTGTCGGTCCTTCCGGAAGCGTGCAAGGTCACGAGGGTACCTGTGAGCTTATATAGCTCTGCCTCGATAAGCGCTTGCACAGAAACGCCGTTAGGCTGTACCTGCCAGCCCACATAATTCGCGCCTGCGTATTGGATAACGAGCCTTACCCTCACGACTCGCCTCCGAGCGAAAATACATCGCCCCCGAGCGTCTGCACAAAGCATAGCTCGATCTCCCCGTTCACAATGTATACGGTAACCACGTCGTCGTTTGCTAACTGCCCCAAAAGAAGCACCACTTCGCCGCGCTTTTCCGTATCGGAGGGGAATCCGGCGGCCTTGCTTGCCGCCACAGCCTCCGATAGATCTTCGCTGCCCGCAAGCGCCGCGATCGAAGTATCCGCCTGTCCGCCCGCAGTATACCAGTCGTCCGGCAAAAAGGCATAACCGAATGCGTTCACCTCTTCGCACACCGCTTTTAAGGCGCCATTGCCCGAAGCGAAGTATAAAAAAGCGGCCGCGGCGAGAAGCGCCGCCGCCACGATGAGAAGTATCGCCCTTGTTTTTTTATCCTTTACTAGCATAAGGTAAGGGGAGTCGAACCCCTGCGCCTCAAAACTGCCAGTTCGGCGCACGTCTTTGTCATCGAGTAGGGCGGGATACCCACATCCCGCCGAGGGACTTTTGTAAAGGTCGGTTCGGCGGCATGTGGGCATGCCGCCCTACAATGTTCCCTCCTCTTTCGCGACCTGCATTCAAACTGGCAGTTTTGAGGTCGCAGAATTTAGAAGGTCGGAAAGCATGTCAGAGTTAGGCGCCGCGCGCAGGCGTAGCGTCCGGCGAAGCCGGAGCCCTCCAGGCCGAGACCTGTGGCCTCGTGTGCGCGCCTACGCCGAGTACCGGAACACAGCGATGGCGTGCTTTCCTGCCCTCTAAACCGCAGGGGTTCGGATTGGCGCGGCGCGCTATGCTTACTCTTATCACCATATGGATTGCACGGCTATGATCGCGCCGAGCATAAAAAACACCGTGAGCGCCGCGGCGCCATCGGCGCCCGTGAACCTCAGCTGCTTCATGCGGGTGCGGCCCTCGCCGCCGTGGTAACAGCGGCTTTCCATGGCCATGGCAAGTTCGTCCGCGCGGCGAAACGCGCTCACGAACAGCGGCACGATGATGGGGATCATCGCCTTGGCGCGCTTGATGAGGCCGCCCGTTTCAAAATCCGCGCCGCGGGAGATCTGCGCCTTCATGATCTTATCCGCTTCCTCCAGAAGCGTAGGGATGAACCGGAGCGCGATGGTCATCATCATGGCGAGCTCGTGCGCCGGAAAGCCGATGCGCTTGAAAGGCGAAAGGAGCTTTTCAAGACCGTCCGTCAGCGAGATGGGCGTTGTGGTGAGCGTCATGAGCGAAGTGCCCGCCACGAGGAGCGTAAGCCTTAAAAGCACGAATACGGCCTGCAAAACGCCGTCCAGGGTGATCGTTATGATCCACCAGTCGACAAGCTTCTCCCCCGTTTTTATGGTGAACAGGTTCAATACGAACATGAACACCAGCACCCACTTTAAGGGCTTTAACGACTTCCAAAGGTACGAAAACGGAAGCTTCGAGAGCGCCGCCGTCCCAACAACAAACGCCGCCGCAACGGTAAACAGCCACATTTCGCTGATGGCGAACACCACCGCGATATAGGCGAACATCAGAATGATCTTCGTGCGCGGGTCGAGCTTATGTACGAGCGAATCCCCAGGGTAATATTGGCCGAGGGTGATGTCTTTAAACATATCTCGCCCATCCTAACTCGGTCACCCGCGTGCAACCGGCTCTATAGCTTTGTTGATGCCGCTCATTGTAGGTCCCGACACGCTTTCTCGGCCTCGCCGCGCTCTGAAGCCGGTTGCGCACGGGTGACTCCGCAGACCTGAACCGCATGCTTTGCGGCGGATTCAAGGCGGAGGAAGAAGGCATAGCGGTGCCTATTCCGACTGACGACAACGCGAAAGCCGCCCAAAACATGCGGCTCAGGCGGGCTAGGATGGGTGAGATATATTTATACATTTTTCACCCTCCTCACGATAAAACGAACCATATCGTCGAGCTTGTAGATGCCTTCGTCGATCTCCACGCCGCGCTTATTCATAAGGAGCGCAAGGCGGGAGACCTGCGGCACGTCAAGCCCGGCGTCTAAGAGCATCTGCGTTTTTTGAAACACCTTTTCGGCCTCGTCCACCATCACGAGCTCGCCGCCCGAAAGCACCGCAATGCGGTCGGCACAGCGCGCAACGTCGTCCATGGAGTGAGAAACCATCACGACCGAACAGTGGATGCTTTTTCGCAAGGAATCGATGGTGTTCAATATCTCCTTGCGTCCGAGCGGATCGAGCCCCGCCATGGGCTCGTCCAGAACCAAATACTTGGGGTTCATGGCGATGATACCCGCGAGCGCGGCGCGGCGCTTTTCGCCGCCGGAAAGCTCAAAGGGCGATTTATTTGCAAAGCGGTCCGAATTTAACCCAACAAGGCGCATGGCCTCCTCCACCCGCTCGGCGACCTCGTCTTCCTTGAGGCCCATGTTCTTGGGTCCGTAGGCGATATCCTTTGCAACGGTCTCCTCAAAAAGCTGGTACTCGGGATATTGGAACACCATCCCCACGAGCTTTCGCCCCAAGAGCCGCTGCTTTTTATCGGCCATGTCGAAGCCGTCCACCGTCACCTTGCCGCTTGTCGGCTGTATGAGGCCGTTGAGATGCTGGATGAGTGTGGATTTGCCGGAGCCCGTATGCCCGATGATGCCGAGGAATTCCCCCTCATACACCGTGAGGTCGATATCCTTTATGGCGCTGAAGGCGATGGCGCTCCCGCCCATGTAAGTATGCGTCAGTTTTTCAACAACAATGGACATAAAGCGTCCGCAATCTCCTCTACCGTGATCGCGTCGCGGGGCAGTTCAATCCCCTCGAGCAAAAGCGCGTCCCTTAGCTTCGCCATGGCGGGCACATCAAGCCTATGCCGCCTTAAAAGCGCGGTCTGCGCAAACACGTTTTTCGGCGTACCGTCCAAAATGAGGCGCCCTTCCGCCATGACCGCCACGCGGTCGGCAAAAACGGCTTCCTCCATATATTGCGTGATCATCACCACGGTGATGCCCTTTTCGCGGTTGAGATCGGAGACGATCTTCAGTACGTCGCGCCGCCCGCGAGGGTCGAGCATGGCGGTCGCCTCGTCGAGCACCAATACGTCTGGCAGCATGGCGAGCATCCCCGCGATGGCTATGCGCTGCTTCTGTCCGCCCGAAAGAAGATGCGGCGCGTTTGAAGCAAACTCGGACATACCCACGCTTTTGAGCGCGTCGTCCACTCTTTTCCTTATTTCGTCCGGCTTCACGCCCAGGTTTTCCGGCCCGAAGGCAACGTCCTCCTCCACCACGGTGGTAACGAGCTGGTTATCCGGGTTTTGGAACACCATACCCACTTTTTGCCGTATGGCAAGGGTGTTTTTCTCGTCCTTGGTGTTCATCCCGTCCACGATCACGTCGCCCGAGGCGGGCAGAAGGAGCGCATTCAAATGCTTGGCGAGCGTGCTTTTCCCCGAGCCGTTATGCCCCACCACCGCGAGAAACTCGCCGCGGTTTACGGTAAGAGAAAGCCCCTCGATGGCCGCGGGACCTTCGTTTTCGTATTTGTAGGTAATGTCCTTAACCTCGATCATGTTTCCCCGTTCAATGTCTGATTCCCTGTTTTGCGCATCCTATTACCTCTAGAAGCATACCACAGCACCCGCGCTTTCGCAAGGGAACGCGACGATGCCGGAGCTTGAAAAGCAAAGGTGTAAAGTATAGTTTCACCCTTTGCTCAATAAGATTGCAAGTATACTTATGATCTTGCTATGCAGCGCGGTTGTCGCGCGGCATAGCATACTGTATAATGAAAACACTACATCCTTATCGGGGAAAGGATCGGTTCATGAAGCATAAACGGTTTTTACGGCTGTTCGGCATAGCGCTTGCGATGCTTATCCTATTTGCGTTTCCCGCGCTTTCCCTTGCGGACGCAGGAAACTTTTCCGGTGATTCCGATTACGGTGGAGGCGGCGACTGGGGCGGAAGCAACTGGGGGAGCAGCAGCGGCGGCTGGGGCGACGACGGGTATTATGTCTCCGGCGGCGGTTCGGATATCGGCTTCCTGCCCGTCATCGTCATCATTGTAATCGTAATCATCTTCCTCTCGAGGTTCCGCAAAGGCATGAACAATGCTGCGAAAGGCGCCGGGACCGTGACGGCGGCGACGCCGCGCGCGAGCCTGATGCCGGTATCGAAGCTTTTGGAGACCGATCCGGAGTTCTCGGAAAACGAACTCAAGGAGAAGATAGGGAACCTCTATATCAAGCTGCAAAACGCCTGGCAGGACAAAAAGTGGGATCCCATGCGCGCGCACATGACGGACCAGCTTTACAACCAGTTTGCGCGCCAGCTCGACGAGCTCGTAAGGAACCGCCGCACCAACTACGTGGAGCGCATCGCCGTATTGAGCGTAGACCTCCTCGGCATCGCGCAGGATGAGGTGAACGACACGCTTGTGGCCCGCGTCAAAACACGCATCGTGGACTACACGGCGGACGACGCGACGGGCAATGTCGTGAGCGGCAGCAAGACCACGGAGCGCTTCATGGAATACGAGTGGACGCTCATTCGCTCGCGCGGCGCAAAGACCGAGCACAGCGACCACCCCGAGACCGTGCATTGCGCCAACTGCGGCGCGCCGCTTGAAATAAGCTACTCCGCCAAGTGCGAATACTGCGGCGCCGTTACGGTGAATTCACAGTACGATTGGGTGATCTCCTCTATCAAGGGGATATCGCAGAGAAGCGCATAGCGGCGCCTTCGGCTTTCACAAAAGTGACCTTCGCCACTTTTGTGAGTTTACACGCTTTACCTGAAATGCTTCGCATTTCCGGGCGGTAAAGCGTGAAAGGTACGAAAGCCTGCGGCTTTCATCCGTTTCGGCATGCAAGGCCGCAGGCCTTGGACCGTAAGGGCTCCGGCTTTGCCGGACGCGTACATGCCGCCAAAGCCGGAAGACAGTCAAGGGGTGCACCCCTTGACAATCCCATGGTTTTTCAACGGCCTGCGGCGGCGGTCTCAAGGCCGCCGCCGTATTTTTGAAACGTCCGAGGTACTTTATGAGAAAACTGATCTGCCTTGCGCTTTTTGTTTTGTTTCTCTGCACGGGCTGCGTGCCCCCGTCCCTCCCGGCGGATGTGCCGCCTTCTGCAGATACGCTCCCTTCGGCGGACGCGACGTACGCTCCATCCTCCGCGCCCACGGCGCAGGCTTCCGTTTCCCCCGCGCCGCAAACGCGGGATACGGGGATATCTCCCGCCGAAAACCGCCGCTATTACGAACCCGAGGGCACGTACCGCTATTTAAGCGGCAGGCTTACGGGGCAAGGGATTGAGGCGCTCGCCACCGAGCTGCGCCTTGGGGAATGGAAAAGCCTCGCCAGGGTGTTTAGGGCCTTCGGCGTCGAGTGGAAGGACGCCGCGATAAACGATATCCGAAAATGCGATCTTACAAATGCTTACGAATATGGGCACACCTCCGAATTCTATATACGAACGCCCTGTTACGACGAGGCGCACGGCGTAGCCTACATCGATATCGCGCAGTTTTACCATCAGAGCGGCATGCATTACCTGCTTGTATTTCAAAAGACGGACGGTGGCGATTACAGCGCGTCGAGCGTCGTAACATTGCGGGAGGATTATTACGCGGAATCACCGACCTTCCGCTTTGAAAAGCTGGGAAAGACGACCTATCTCATTTGGAACGGCCTCTCCGGCCACGGCACGGGCTTTCTCGACTACGGCGAAGCCTGGTACGACTTGGACACGGGCCTATGCGTGTACAGTTATTCTACCGACGGCTACGACGCCGAATGGCAGATGGATACCTTCGATATGTACACCTGGAAGGATTCCGTTTCTTATGCGCCCGCCGCCATCCCCTTCTCCGGCGACTTCTATTTGGATGCGCGCACTCGTTTGGCATTTTCTCCGACCGGCGCGGCGGAGATCGTTTACGAATACGGTTACCGTATCTACTACGATGAACAGCTTCGTAAGTTCTACACCGCATACGACGCGCTTCTCCCCCTCTATGCGGAGGCCGAAAAAAGCTCCTATGCGGAGATACGGACGTGGGCGGCGCGCCGCAAAGCATATATCGACGGGCTGCGCAAGAGGGACGCGAACCCCATGCCCGACGAAAGCGACCGCAAGGTGCTCAAGCTTGAAGAACCACAAATCGAACCGCTGCCGCTCCACGGGCAGAAGCGCACGCTCGATCAGCTTTTCGCGCTTTGCGTCAATTTGAACGGGGTTGAGGCGGGCGGTTATGCGGGCATAAAACGGCTGCTCGATGCAAACGGCATAGGCGTTTCCTTCGAAGCGGAGGGCGACCCCCTCGGAGAAACCCTCGAAGGTATTTCCGGCGTTTCATGCACCGTCGATATGGATACCTGCAAGGAACGCGTTATGTTTTTGCATCTGAGCTTTTTGAAGGCAGGACAGAGGCGCGGCCTTACGTTTGTTTACGGCGTGACCGATGAAGCGGACACATGGACGCTTTCCGTCGCGGCATCCTACCCGCTTGCGGAAGAGTACGGCACGGCCGAAGGGATTTACCCCGGCGTCCCCTTCAGCTACGGACTGAAAATTCCCGTGGGCAATTTAAACGGACATGTCGTATATCAAAGCCTCGTATGCGCCTCCCCCTATTCCCCCTATCTCAGCTTTTTGAGCGATTTTTACGACGGGCAGGGGAACCGGCATGTCCTCGACTTTTCTGCGAAAAATTACAGCTTTCGGGACGGGATATTCGGCAGTCTTAGCGCATATGTGAACGAGGCGGATTCAGAGTACCGCAAAAGCACGTCTTATGCGACGGTTTATTTTGACGGGGAATGGGCGCGTAACGCGCCGTTTGTCGCCGAAGATTCGTTTGACGGGATCGGAAAGTTTTTTGAAGAGGGCCTGTCTTTATCGGAGGAAACGCCTTGAAAAGCTGGTTCACCGTAGAGAAGATCGACGAATTGACGTACGCTCTCAGCGAGTACGGGCATTACGAGCATACGCACGCGTATTTGCTGCTCGGAATGCGCTCCGCGCTTTTGATCGATACAGGGCTTGGCGTAAATGATATTTCCGCCGTCGTGGCCGGGCTCACGAGCCTGCCCGTTTACGTAACCGCCACCCATGCGCATTGGGACCACATCGGCGGACACGCGTTTTTCCCCCGCTTTGCCGTGCATGATTTGGAGGCGGACTGGCTGTCCGAATCGTTTCCTTTGCCGCTCGAGGCCGTAAAGGCGCTGCTATTAAAGGAGCCTTGTGATTTCCCTCCCGGTTTTGACGTAGCTTCCTACCGCCTGTTCAAGGGAGCGCCCGACCGCGTTTTAAACGACCTCGACATGTTCGACCTGGGCGGCAGGCTTGTACAGGTATTGCATACGCCGGGCCATTCGCCCGGGCATATGTGCTTTTATGAACCGGAAAAAGGCTATTTGTACACGGGCGATCTCATGTATCTCGGGTGTTTGGATGCCTACTATCCCACCACCGACCCCGCCGCCTTTTACCGCTCCGTCAGCCGCGTCGCGGCGCTTCCCGTTTCGCGCATATTGCCGGGACATCACGCGCTAAACGTGCCTCAGGACCTTCCGAAACGCATCCAAAACGCATTCCGGTCGATTTGCGGGCAAAATAAACTATACACGGGCGCGGGCGTTTTCGCGTTCGGGGATTTTCAGATCCACCTTTAGCCGCACAAAAATAGAAAGGATGTTTTTCTATGGAACTCATGACAGCCGTCGAGACCCGCCGCAGCATCCGCCGTTTTAAAAGCGACCCTCTCCCGCGCGAAACCGTCGTCGAGATCCTCAACGCCGCCCGCCTTGCCCCCTCGGGCAAAAACATGCAGCCGTGGCGGTTTGTGGCAGTGCAAGGCGACGCGCTTAAGGAAATGGGCGCCTGCCTCGACCGCGCGCTTGAACACAGGGCGGCCGAGGGCGTGCGGCCGGGAAGCGCCGCAAACACCTTTCGCATCATGAAGGAAGCGCCCGTCACGGTATTCGTTCTCAGCCGCCGCGACAGCTTTCATCCTAAAGAGCGCCCCATACCCGACTATGTGATGTCGCTTGTGGACGCGCAATCCGTCGGCGGCGCCATCGAGCATATGCTGCTTCGCGCGACGGAGCTCAACGTTGGCTCGCTCTGGATCGCCGATACCTTCTTTGCTTATGAGGAGCTTTGCGCCTGGCTCGGAACAGACGCCTTGCTTCTGGCCGCCGTTACCTTAGGCTATGCCGACGAGGCGCCGGAGGCCCGTCCGAGGCGCGCGCTCGGAAAAATGGTCGAATGGCGGGAGTAGCCAATAGCATCAGCGTTTGATCTCTTTGCGGTGCTGCAAATGGATGCCTATATGCCCGATGCCCAAGATCACCGTGGAGATCATAAGCCAAACTACCTTTCCGTATATGCCAAGCAGAAAAAACGCCAGAATGGGCAGCGTTGCGCCGGCTACGGGGACGCCGCAAAAGCTGCTGTAAAAGTCCCCCAATGTCTTTTGGCTGCGGAAATATCGGACCCACCAAAGCTCATATAAAAGCATGACGAGTGCGGAGACGACGAGCCACAGCGACCATAAGGACCACGGGCGAAGGTTGATATCCGAAAAAATAAGCGCCGTACAGACGACAAGCGCCTGCCCCACACGCTCAAAGGCCAGCAAAACCCTGTTTTCGTTTTGCGGGTCGTAATTCTTCGGCTTATGCTTTGTCCAGAAAATGTTCGGGATGAACAGCATCAGAAGAAAGATTAACCCTATATAAGAAAAGCCAAAATGCCCCATCGCTTTGTCCTCACGCAATTTCTTTTATAAAAATAAGTGGTTTCGGGTCTGCCCTCGTTCTATGGATCATGTTTATTTTGCCTGCAAAGGCATGCCGCTTTTCGAGAGCTTCTTATTGAGCTTCAATACAACAGATTTCTGCTCCGCCACGGCTTGGAGCAATCCGGCAGCGACGGCCGCCTTTTCTTTCATAGATAGGTTGCCGGAGGATGTTTTAAGTAAAATTTGTTCCATGACAGTTTCGAGATCCTGCAACTCCAAAAGATTTACGGCGATGCAGAAAAAGCCTTTATGCCGTCCGTCGTTATAGCCCAAGAGCAAATGCCGCAATATCCCGGCCTTTTTGTGTAGGTCCGAATGATATTGTTCTATACCGATCTTTTGTGCTTTTTCCATATCCTTAAGCTGATTGCGATGGGTGATAAAAGAATCAAGCGTTTCTATGTTATCGTACTTTTCGCAAGGGTATTCCCCGCATCGGAAGCAATATTCCAAGCCGCCGTGATTTAAGCTGCATTTTGCGATGGCGCAGCCCCGATTGCCCACGCCGCCGCAGCCGGGGCAATAACGGTCCAGCTTCATGGTGCACAAGGCACAGTTGAGCCCGCACAAAGAAAACTGCAGGTCTTTTCTTTCGAAGTCTTTCACGGCTCTTCCCCCGTAATTTTACAAATTGAAATTTGATACTATATATCCATCTGCATAAAAACGGCGGTCGGCGCCGGATTATCATTGTACCGTTCTATCTCATAAAAGCCATATCTCCCATACATTTGTATGGCTTCCTGCATAAATGGAAACGTATCGAGGCGGATATGCCGATAGCCGATTTGCTTGGCATGCGATATGATTTTTTCCATCAGCATCTTTCCGATGCCTAGGCCGCGATACATAGGCCTCACATAAAGCCTCTTCACTTCACAGCAGGCATCGTTCAGTTTCCTAAGCGCGACACAGCCGGCTGCAGTTGTACCGTAACTTGCCAAATACAAACAACCGTTCGGTTCGCCGTATTTTTCCTGTAGCTGCTCCGCCTCTCCCTCATAATTCTGCGATTGAAGACAGCTTTTGACCTCCGGGCCTTTTGCAAGGATATCATCCGTATATTCGGTAAATAAGAGAAGGATTTCCTGCGGTTTGCCATACCCCAATTCCAATAGAACTTCCATAGAATTTCCCCTTCAAATTCCCGTTGTTCCGTTCCTCCTCCATAAAGCATAGCAAAACAAAAGGCGCGCCGCAACAGTTCTCTGTAACAGCATGCACGGGTCAGCCGATAAATGTGAACTTGGAGACTTCGCATTATGCTTATACTGCGGGGTTAACTCTAGTTTGTTTTATGATACAAAACGCAATATGCTGTCGGTATCGGAGAGTGCGAGCAATCGGATAGTTTCCTCATGTAAGGTGCGGTTTTGCCTGTTCTTTTCTTTCGTAAAAAGCCACAACACAGACTGATATGATTATCAACAAAGCGGTCTCAACGACAGAACCCCAAAGCGTATCCTCAAATATAAATACTCCTTTGCCGACATTCACCAAACAATGGAGCAAAACACACAGGAAGACGCTTTTTGTTACTTTTCTCAGCGCTCCAAGCACAAATGTCAAGCCTACAATGCCGATAGCAAATACTCCAAAATTCATTTCGCTCTGGCTTGAACCGGCAATAAAAAAAAGCGGCAAATGCCAAACAGCCCAGATGGCAGATACAATGATGGAGGATAAAATGTAGCCCACTTTTGTATCTAACTCCGGTTGCAAGATATACCTCCACCCTGCTTCCTCCAACCCGCCGCAAAACAACATCAGTGGAACCAAGATGATCAGCATATAAGCCGGTTTCATTTCCGTTATTCCGAAGATTAGAATCTGGGGGATAAAATATGAAGAAGCGAGAAGTATCACAAATAGATACATCCAAATTGGCCTTTTCCCATCAAATACATTCTTTAACCATTCTTTGAATCCTGATATTTGGTGATTGCTTTTTAGCACGAAATAGGAAGCGATGGTGGGCGACCATACTCCTGCCATGTACGGCAGATACATCCAATAATCTTGATTTAGAGAAAATCCTGATAGGTTGAAAGCCACGCAGGCACCCCAACTCACAAATGCAATAGCACCGGTTAACAACAGAAACTGGGCAGAAATACTTTTTTTCACTTGGTCCTCTCGCTTTCTGAGATAAGCGCCTCGTAAATGTAAATAAAACGCAGTTCAGAATCAGCCTACAATTTATTTACCTGTTATATAAATCATCCACATTTTTCTCTGTTCCGTTTCTCCTGATAAAGCATAACAAAACAAAAGGCGCGCCGCAACAACTCTCTGTGGCGGCACACCTTGTTTAAAATGCTTTAAATTCAGACCAGCTCGAGTACGACGAGTTCGGCGGCGTCGCCGCGGCGGGGGCCCATCTTGAGGATGCGGATATAGCCGCCGTTGCGGGTCTCATACCTGGGCGCGATCTCGTTGAAGAGCTTCTCCACGACCGGATGCGGGCTCTTTCTGGAGCGCTCGGCATACTCGGTCTTGGATTCCTTCTCCTTGCGGGGCAGGGGAATGTCATAGAGGTACGACATGATCTGCCTGCGAGCGGCAAGCTTAGACGGAAGGTCGTTTTGTTTTTCGACCTTCACGAGCTGCTGCTTGTCGTTGCGGGTCTCCTTTTCTACGGTTACGGTGTTTTTATGCTCCTTCACGGCGAGCGTGATGAGCTTCTCGGCGATCGGACGCACTTCCTTGGCGCGCGCTTCGGTCGTGACGATCTTCCCGTTCCAAATCAAAGCCGTGGTCATGCTGCGAAGCATGGCGACGCGCTGATCCGACGACTTGTTCAGCTTACGGTTTGGCATGGTTCCTTCCTCCTAAGTTAGTCTTCGTTATGACGCAATGACAAGCCCAGCGCAAGCAGTTTCTGCTGAACCTCCTCGAGCGATTTGCGCCCGAGGTTGCGGACCTTCATCATCTCTTCCTCGTTGCGCATCACCAGCTCTTCCACGGTGTTGATGCCGGCGCGCTTGAGGCAGTTGTACGAGCGGACGGAAAGGTCGAGCTCCTCGATGGTCATTTCGAGGATCTTCTCCTTCTTGTCCTCCTCCTTCTCCACCATGATCTCCACGCCCTGCACGTGCTCCGTGAGGTTGATGAAGAGCATGAGGTGCTCGGAGAGGATCTTCGCCGCGAGGCTCACGGCCTCGTCGGGTTTGATGCTGCCGTCCGTCCACACTTCGAGCGTAAGCTTGTCGTAGTCGGTGATCTGTCCGACGCGGGTATCCTCCACGCGGAAGTTCACCTTGCGGATGGGCGTAAAGATGGAGTCCACCGCGATCTGCCCGATGGGCATATCCGGCTTTTTGTTGCGCTCCGCGGTCACATAGCCGCGGCCGTGCTCCAGAACGATCTCCATATAGAGCTTGGCGCCGGGGCCGAGCGTCGCGATGTGGAGATCGGGATTGATGATCTCCACGTCGGCATCGCCGATGATGTCCCCCGCCTTGATCTCGCATTCGCCCTTGGCGTCGATGATGACCTTCTTGCTCCCCTCGGAATGCAGCTTTGCGCAAAGTTCCTTGAGGTTGAGGATAATTTCGGTGACGTCTTCCTTCACGCCCTCGATGGTGGAAAACTCATGCAGGACGCCGTCTATTTTGACCGATGAAACCGCGACGCCAGGAAGGGACGAGAGCAGCACCCGGCGCAGCGAATTGCCCAAAGTAATGCCGAAGCCTCTTTCGAGCGGTTCCACCACAAACTTGCCGTAATCCTCCGCCATCTCCAGCCGTTCGATTTTGGGTCTTTCGATTTCTATCATATCCATATCCCCTCTCTTGATCTCTGGTCAGTCGATAAGGGCACGAGTGGCATTACCTGGAGTAGAACTCAACGATGAGGTGCTCCTCGATGGTAAGGTCGATATCGTCGCGCTGCGGCATCGTTACGACCTTGCCCGTCAGGTTTGCGGCGTCGAGGTCGAGCCACTTGGGGATGGGCTTCGCGGCGCCCTGCTCGCGCAGTTCCTTAAGGTGATCCAAATCACGGCTGCGATCGCGCACCGTGACGGTCTGACCGGGCTTCACCAAATACGACGGGATATCCACCTTTTTGCCGTCGACGCGGAAATGCCCGTGGGTAACGAGCTGACGCGCCTGCGGGCGGCTGTCGGCAAAGCCTAAACGGTAGATTACATTATCAAGCCTGCGCTCTAAAAGCCCAAGCATGTTTTCGCCGGTTACGCCACGCATATTGGTTGCCATTGTATAGTATTTCCTGAACTGGGATTCCAATACACCGTAGGCACGGCGGCATTTTTGCTTCTCACGAAGTTGGATGCCGTATTCGGACATCTTCCTCGCCCTCGCCTGACCATGCTGTCCCGGAGGGGTATGACGCTTGGTAACGGCGCATTTTGCGCTGTAGCAGCGGTCGCCCTTGAGGAACAGCTTGGTGCCCTCGCGGCGGCACTGCCTGCAAACGGAATCTGTATATCTGGCCATTGTGTGCCTCCTTAAACTCTTCTGCGCTTGGGCGGACGGCAGCCGTTGTGCGGGATGGGCGTCACGTCCTTGATCATGTTGACCTCGAGGCCGGCGGACTGAAGCGCGCGGATGGCGGCTTCGCGGCCGGAGCCGGGGCCCTTCACGTACACTTCCACGGTGCGAAGACCATGCTCCATCGCGGCTTTGGCGGCCGTTTCGGCAGCCATCTGCGCCGCAAAGGGCGTGCTCTTCCTGGAACCGCGGAAGCCAAGGCCGCCCGCCGAGGACCACGCGATCGCGTTGCCCTGCACGTCGGTAATGGTCACCATGGTGTTGTTGAAGGAGGAACGGATATGCGCGGCGCCGCGCTCGATGTTTTTCTTCTCGCGGCGTTTGCGCGTTGCGCTCTTTTTCACCTTGCCGGCGGTTGTAGTAGCTTTAGCCATTGTTTCGCTTCCTCCTTACTTCTTCCTGCCGCCGACGGTGCGCTTGGGACCCTTGCGCGTGCGGGCGTTCTGCTTGGTGCTCTGGCCGCGGACGGGCAGGCCCTTGCGGTGACGCACGCCGCGGTAGCAGCCGATCTCGATCAGGCGCTTGATGTTCAAAGAGACCTCGCGCCTCAAATCGCCCTCAACCTTAACGTTGTGGTCGATGTATTCCCTAAGCTTATTCACCTCTGCCTCGGTCAGATCTCTGACGCGGGTATCGGGAGAAATTCCGGTTGCGGCGAGAATATCGTTTGCAGTCTTGCGGCCCACGCCAAAAATGTATGTAAGGCCAATCTCGACTCGCTTTTCTCTGGGCAAGTCAACGCCGGAAATACGTGCCATATACTGTGTACACCTCCGTAATATTTGTGTCGATTCTATGTTAGCTTACCGGATCCCGCGCATCTCTTAAAGAAGTGACGTAGCGGCAGCCGCACCGGCAAGTTTTTGCCGACAAAAGGCAGGGAATAGCTTTTAGCCCTGCTTTTGCTTGTGCTTGGGGTTCTCGCAGATCACCATGACGCGGCCTTTGCGCCGAATGATCTTGCACTTTTCGCAAATGGCCTTCACCGAGGGTTTGACTTTCATAATCCGTTTCCTCCTAATGTTAGTTCTTCGCGCGCCAGGTGATGCGGCCGCGCTGCAGATCGTAGGGGGACAGCTCCACTGTCACCTTGTCGCCCGGCAGGATACGTATGAAGTTCATGCGCAGCTTGCCGGAAATATGCGCAAGAATTTTATGTCCGTTCTCCAACTGCACCTCGAACATGGCGTTCGGGAACGAGTCGGTAACGACGCCTTCGACTTCGATAACATCCGTTTTGGACAAGCTACCCCTCCTCATTACTGTCGAACCGGTTTGTGTCAAGCGCCGCGAGCGCCTTTCTTAAATAGGCGTCCGCTGCGGCTTTGTCGCCTTTTTTCAGCGCTTCGTCGAGCGCTATGCGGGCATTGCTCAAAGAAAGATGTTTGAGCTTTTTCCGTTTGGGTTTATTGAGCCTTCGCGTATCGCCGTCCGCGATGTAGACGGAACTTTCGTCTGCAATTCCCGTCACTGCGAAGCGCCTTCCCTTATCCCGTCCTGCGCGCGAGGTCGCTACGACCCCTATTATAGCATGTTCCATCAGCATCCTCTAGTAAGCGTAAGAAGCTCAGGCTCGTTTTCCGTGACGACGATGGTGTTTTCGTAATGCGCGCTCTGCAACTTATCGCGCGTCTCCACCGTCCAGCCGTCCGCGAGCTGCCATACATCGCGCCTGCCGAGGTTGATCATGGGCTCGATGGCGAGCGTCATGCCCTTCACGAGCTTCACGCCCCGGCCGTCGCGGGAGTCCACGAAATTTGGGATGCTCGGGGATTCGTGCATGTGCGTGCCTATGCCGTGTCCGGTGAGCTCGCGCACCACGCCGTAGCCAAAGGAGGTAGCATGCTTCTCTATAGCCGCGGAGATATCCGCGATATGAAAGCCCGGTTTTGCGAACTTGATGCCTTCAAAGAAACATTCTTTGGTGACCTCGCAAAGCCTTTTTACCTCCGGCGCGACTTCGCCCACATAAAAGGTCCTGGCCGCGTCGCCATGCCAGCCAAACAATATCGCGCCTACGTCCGCGCTCACGATGTCGCCGTCGCGAAGGACATATTCGCCCGGAATGCCGTGCACCACTTGGGCGTTTACCGAGGTGCAGATGCTTTTGGGGTAACCGTTGTATCCGAGGAAGGAGGGCACGCCGCCCTTGGAGCGAATAAACGCATCGGCCGCCTTGTTGAGCTCTTCCGTCGTTATGCCGGGACGGACCATATCGTGGAGCATCATGAGCGTTTGTGCAACCAAGCTGCCTGCCATGCGCATTTTTTCGACCTGTTCGGGCGTTTTGATGGTAAGGCTCATACGCGCTTCTCCATCAAAGCCTGCACGGCAAAGAATACCTCCTCGGGCGTTCCGCTGCCGTCGACGGCGCTTAAGAGACCTTTTTCCCTGTAATAACCGATGAGCGGCTCCGTATTTTGGTTGTAAACCTCGATGCGGTTGAGCACCGTTTCCGGCTTGTCGTCGTCGCGAACGACGAGCTTTTCGCCGCAGTTGTGACAGGTATCTTTATCATACCAGGAGGTGTGGGATACCATGCCGCATTTAGAACATACGCGCCTGCCGCTGATGCGTTTCACGAGCACGTCGGTCTCCACTTTCAGATAGATGACCATATCGATGTTCGCGATCTGGCCCAGCGCCTCGGCCTGCGCGACCGTGCGCGGGAAGCCGTCGAGCAGACAGCCCTTTTGGCAGTCCGGCTCTAATAGGCGCTCTTTTACCATAGCGATGATGAGCGTATCGGGCACAAGCTTGCCCGTATCCACGAAGGAACGCGCCTCCATACCGAGCGGTGTTCCCTCGCGCATATGCGCGCGAAGCATATCGCCCGTCGAGATGTGCCTGAGCCCGTAGGCGCGGCACATCTCGGAGGCTAACGTACCTTTTCCGGCGCCGGGGGCGCCTAAAAGCACAATGTTCATGAATACCTAACCTTCTTTAACCCAAGAAACCCTTGTAGTGGCGCATCAGCATCATGGACTCGAGCTGCGAGCTCGTTTCCAGCGCCACGTTCACGAGAATCAGGATACTCGTGGGCCCGAACATCATGCGAAGGCCGAAGCTGTGCATGATGACCTCGGGGACGATCGCGAGGATCATGAGGAAGATGGCGCCGAACAGCGTCAGGCGGCTTACCTTTTTGGCGAGGTAGTCGCTCGTGGGTCTGCCCGGGCGGATGCCCGGGATGAACCCGCCGTTCTGCTGAAGGTTCTTGCTGATCTCGATGGGGTTGAACGCGATCGTGGAGTAGAAGTACGCAAATCCTAAAATCATCAGCGCGTACAGCACATAATATACCGGCGTGCCCGCAGAGAGATAGCTCTTATAGAATAAGGTAAAGCCCGAATCCTCCTTCAAAAACTGCACGATCATCGCGGGGAACTGGATGATGGTCATGGCGAAGATCAGCGGCATAACGCCGTTTGCGTTGACCTTGAGCGGAATATGCGAGCTCTGGCCGCCGTAGAGCTTGCGCCCGACGACCTTTTTGGCGTACTGCACGGGGACGCGGCGAACCGCCTTATCCACAAACACCACGCCGGTTACGAGAACGAGCACGAATACGAGCAGTGCGATCAATATCCACCACTGGTAGATGCCAGTCACGAACACGCCTTCCACGAAGCTCACGATCACCGGAACGACGCGCGAGCAGATGGACAGGAATATAATCATGGAAACGCCGTTGCCGATGCCCTTCTCCGTGATGCGCTCGCCCATCCAGACCAAAAGTGCCGTACCTGCCGTACAGGTGAGGCCGATGGTCGCATAGGTGAGGAAGCTCGTATCCTTCACAACGCCCGAGCCGAGGCCCAGCACGATACCCACGCTCTGCACGAGCGCGAGGCCGATACCCACATAGCGGGTGATCTTCTCGAGCTTGATCTTGCCGTCTTCTTCCTTTTGCATGCGCTCGAGCGCGGGGATGGCGACAGCAAGGAGCTGGATGATAATCTGGCCTGTGATGTAGGGCGAGATGCCCATCGCGAAGATGGTGAAGTCCGCAAACGAACCGCCCGAGAGCAGGTTAAGGAACCCGAGCATATCGTATTTGTCGATCAGGCCGGAAATAGCCGTCGCGTCAACACCCGGAACGGGGATAAAGCAGCCTAACCTGTACACCACGACCAGCAGGAGGGTGAAGAGCATCCGCGTGCGGATGTCCTTTACCTTCCATGCGTTAATGATCGTTCTAAACATCAGATCACCTCAGCAGTTCCGCCCGCGGCCTCAATGGCTTTCTGGGCTGTCTCGGAAAACTTTGCAGCCTTAACATTCAAGCGCTTTGTGAGCTCGCCGCGGCCCAGAACCTTGAGGCCGTCCTTTTCGATTTTGCTGATGATGCCCGCCTGTTTCAGCGAAGCAGCGTCCACCACGGAGCCATCCTCGAGCTCGTTGAGCCTTCCGATGTTGACGATGGTGTATTCCTTGGCAAAAATATTGGTGAAGCCGCGCTTGGGCAGACGGCGTGCGAGGGGCATCTGGCCGCCTTCGAAGCCGTTCTTCTTGCTGCCGCTGCGTGCCTTCTGGCCCTTATGGCCTTTTGCGGAGGTCTTGCCTAAGCCGGAGCCCGTACCGCGGCCAACGCGCTTTTTGGCGCTTCTGGAGCCCTCCGGGGGCCTTAACTCATGTAACTTCATCGTGAAACCTCCCCGTTAAACTTCTTCGACCTTGACAAGGTGCTTCACCTTGAAGATCATGCCGCGGATGCAGGCATTGTCGGGCTGTACGACGGTGGTGTTGGTCTTTTTAAGGCCCAGCGCCTTCACCGTCGCCTGCTGATCCTTCAGCGCGCCGATGGTGCTCTTGACGAGCGTTATTTTCAAGTTAGCCATAACGTTCCTCCTTGTCAGCCGAGGATCTCTTCCACGGTCTTGCCGCGCAGGCGAGCGATCTGCTCGGCGGTGCGAAGCTGGGTAAGGCCATCCAACGTCGCCTTTACGCAGTTGGCGGGGTTGTTGGACCCAAAGCTCTTGGTGCGGATATCCTTGATGCCGACCGCCTCGAGCACCGCGCGGACGGGGCCGCCCGCGATAACGCCGGTACCTTCTTCGGCGGGGAGCATGCGCACATGGCCCTTGCCGAACTTGCCTTCCACGGCGTGCGGGATGGTGGTGCCGACAACGGGCACTTCTACCATGTGGCGCTTCGCATCCTCGACGCCCTTGCGGACCGCCTCGGGGATCTCTGTCGCCTTGCCCATGCCGACGCCCACGTGACCGTTGCCGTCGCCCACGACCATGAGCGCGGAGAAACGGAAGTTGCGGCCGCCTTTAACGACCTTCGCAACGCGGTTGATCGAGACGAGCTTTTCTTTCAAATCCATGGTGGATGCGTCAATACGCTTCATCTTCTACCTCCTCAGAATTCCAGCCCGGCTTTGCGTGCGCCGGTGGCCACTTCCGCGACGCGGCCGGTGTACAAATAACCGCCGCGGTCGAAAACGACCTTGGTGATGCCCTTGGAAAGCGCGCGCGCGGCTACGGCCTCGCCGACCAGCGCGGCGGCTTCCTTCTTGCTTTTGCCTTCGAGCTTGGCCTTCACTTCGGGGTCAAGCGTGGAGGCGGAGGCGAGCGTGTTACCGACGCTGTCGTCGATGACCTGCGCGTAGATATGCTTGAGGCTGCGGTATACGTTGAGCCTCGGGCGCTCGGTCGTTCCGGCAATATGCCTGCGGGAACGGTCGTGACGCGCTTTACGCACAGCGTTTTTGTCGATCTTTGTAATCATGCGGTGTCACTCCTTCTCTACGCTTATTTGGCGGTCTTACCGGTCTTGCCTTCTTTGCGGCGGACGACCTCGTAATCATACTTGATGCCCTTGCCCTTATAGGGCTCCGGCTCGCGGACCGCGCGGATGTCGGCCGCTATCTGACCGACCTGCTGCTTGTTGATGCCTTTGACGGTGATCTTGTTCGGCGCGGGCACGTCGAACGTGATGCCCGCGGGCTCAACAAACTCGACAGGATGGGAATATCCTACGTTTAGCACCAGCTTGTTGCCCTGCTTCTGCGCCTTGTAGCCGGTGCCGACGATATCGAGATTCTTTTGGAACCCCTGCGTGGTGCCGACGACCATGTTGTTGATGAGCGTGCGGGAAAGCCCGTGGAGCGAACGATGCTCCTTGGAGTCGCTTGCACGCGTTACCGTAAGCACCGCGTTCTCCTCCTTGAGGGTGATCGAGGGAGAGATCTTTTCGCTGAGTTGGCCCTTCGGGCCTTTTACAATCACGGTGTTATCGTCGCCGACCGTGATTGTCACTCCGCCGGGGATGGTGATCGGAAGTTTTCCGATTCGTGACATGCTTTACACCTCCATGATTCGTTTCGTGCATTCGGGAAGCGTTTTCTTCCCTTTCAAATTACCAAATGTACGCGAGCACTTCGCCGCCGATGCCCTGTTTGCGGGCCTCGCGGTCGGTCATGATGCCGCGCGAGGTCGAAAGAACGGCGATACCAAGGCCGTTGAGCACCTTGGGGAGCTTATCCCTGCGGGCGTAAACGCGTAAGCCGGGCTTAGAAATGCGCTTAAGGCCGGTGATGACGCGGGTCTTGTTGGGGCCGTACTTGAGCGTGACATGGATGTACTTGGCCACGCCGTCCTGACGCATGTCGAAGCCCTTGATGTAACCCTCGGCGAGAAGTATCTCGGCGATGGCCTTCTTCAGCGTAGAGGCAGGGATATTGACCTCCTCGTGCTTGGCAACGAGCGCGTTGCGGATACGAGTGAGCATATCGGCAATAGGATCCGTTACTAACATCTCAATTTCCTCCTTTCGCCCTCTTACCAGCTTGCCTTGCGGACGCCGGGGATTTCACCCTTGTGCGCCAGCACGCGGAAGCAGATGCGGCAGATACCGTACTTGCGAAGCACGGAATGCGGACGGCCGCAGATGCGGCAGCGGGTGTACGCCCGAGTCGAGAACTTCGCGGGGCGCGCCTGCCTGATTTTCATGCTTGTCTTAGCCACTTATTACTTCCTCCTTGTCAAGCCTGTTCAAAGGGCATACCCAGAAGCCTGAGCAGTTCTTTTGCTTCTTCGTCGGTGTCGGCGGTGGTGACGAATACGATATCCATCCCGCGGATCTTATCGATATCGTCGTAGTTGATCTCGGGGAAGATCAGCTGTTCCTTCACGCCAAGCGCGTAGTTGCCGCGCCCGTCGAAGCTCTTCTGGGACACGCCGCGGAAGTCGCGCACGCGGGGGAGCACGATATTCATCAGCTTGTCGGCAAAGTAATACATGCGGCTGCCGTGCAGCGTGACCTTCGCGCCGATACTCATGCCCTCGCGCACCTTGAAGTTCGCGACGGATTTTTTGGCCTTGGTCACGACGGCCTTCTGGCCTGCGATCTGGCTGAGCTCGTCGATGGCCGCCTCGATGGACTTGGGGTTATCCTTATCGGAGCCCAGGCGCATGTTGAGCACAACCTTTTCGAGCTTAGGGATCTGCATGGCGTTTTTATAGCCGAACTTTTCCTTCAGCTGCGGTGCGATTTCCTCATCGTACTTTACCTTCAACCGGGCAGGAGCGGTAAAAGCCCGGGCCTCTTCCGCTGCCTTTTTCTTTTTGGCAGGCGCCTGTGCGGCGTTTTCCTTCTTAGCCACTGTCTTTTCCTCCTTCTGCCTTAGTCGATGTTCTTGCCGCAATTTTTGCAAACGCGGACCTTCTTATCGCCCGAAACGGCATGGCCGACGCGGGTGGGCTTATCGCACTTGGGGCAAATAAGCATGACGTTGGACGCGTCCACGGAGCCTTCCTTGTGGATGCGGCCGCCCTGCTCGCCCTGCTTGCGGGGCTTGGTGTGGCGTGTGACCATGTTCACGTTCTGCACCACCACGCGTCCTTCTTCGGGATGCGCGGTCATGACCTTGCCCTTCTTGCCCTTGTCCTTGCCGGAGATGACGATAACGGTATCGTCTCTTTTGACATTCAGCTTTTTCATTGGGATTCCTCCATTAAAGCACTTCGGGCGCGAGGGATATGATCTTCATGTAATCCTTCTCGCGCAGCTCCCTCGCGACCGGCCCGAAGATACGGGTGCCGCGGGGCTGCTTTTGATCGTTGATGATGACCGCCGCGTTGTCGTCGAAGCGGATGTAGCTGCCGTCCGGCCTCTGGAGGCCTGATACGGTGCGCACGACGACGGCCCTTACAACGTCCTTTTTCTTTACGGCGCCGCCGGGCGAGGCGGATTTCACCGCCGCGACGATCACGTCGCCGATGTTCGCGCTGCGGCGGAACGAGCCGCCAAGCACGCGGATGCACATTATTTCCTTGGCGCCGCTGTTATCGGCGACCTTTAACCTTGTCTGTGGCTGAATCATGCTCGGGTCCTCCTTTCAGGCTTACTTGGCCTTCTCTATGATCTTGACCAGCCTCCAGCGCTTATCCTTGCTCAGGGGGCGGGTTTCCATAATTTCCACGGTGTCGCCGATGCCGCAGGCGTTCTCCTCGTCATGGGCCTTGAACTTGCGGGTGCGGTTGACCATTTTCCCGTAGAGGGGGTGACGGACCTTGGTTTTGATCGCCACGACGATGGTTTTATCCATTTTATCGCTGACCACTACGCCGACGCGCGTTTTGCGAAAACCTCTTTGTTCCACGGTATAATCCTCCTTTCAGCTACTCGGCCGCCTTGAGCGAGCGCTCGCAAAGGAGCGTCTTCACGCGGGCAACATCCTTTTTGCACTCACGGATCCGCTGGGGATTGGTGAGCTGGCCGACGGCCAATTGGAAGCGGAGGTTGAAAAGCTCGGCCTTCAGCTCTTTTTCCTTTGCCGTGAGCTCTTCCGTCGTCATCTTTCTCAGTTCGTTAGCCTTCATCGCTCTCACCGCCTACCTCGTTGTTTTCCTTCTTGATGATCTTGCCCTTGAGGGGGAGCTTATGGAGCGCCAGGCGGAGCGCCTCGTGCGCAACTTCCTCTTCAACGCCCGCGATCTCGAACATCACGCGGCCGGGCTTGACCACCGCCACCCAGTATTCCGGCGAACCCTTGCCGCTGCCCATGCGGGTCTCGGCGGGCTTTTCGGTAACGGGCTTATCGGGGAAGATCTTGATCCATACCTGACCGCCGCGCTTGATGTAACGCGTCATCGCGATACGGGCGGCTTCGATCTGGTTGCTCGTGACCCATGCGGGCTCGGTGGCAACAAGGCCATATTCGCCGTAGGTGATGGTATTTCCGCGGTGGGCCGTGCCCTTCATGCGGCCGCGGTGTACTCTCCTGCGTTTTACTCTCTTCGGCATCAACATGGTTATTGCCTCCTTACGCTTTCTTCTGCCTGTTGAGCACTTCGCCCTTGTAGATCCACACCTTGCAGCCGATACGGCCGTAGGTGGTGCGCGCCTCGGCAAAGCCGTATTCGATATCGGCGCGCATGGTCTGCAATGGGATGGAGCCCTCGTGATAACCTTCCCTGCGGGCGATCTCCGCGCCGCCGAGGCGGCCGGCGCACGCAAGCTTGATGCCCTTCGCGCCGGCTTTGGTGGCGCGCATCATGGCCTGCTTCATCGCACGGCGGAAGGAAATGCGCTTCTCGAGCTGTGCCGCGATGTTCTCGGCCACGAGCTGCGCGTTTGCATCGGGGTTGCGGATCTCAAGGATGTTCACGTTCACAGGCTTGCCCACGAGCGCACTTACATCCGCCTTGATCGCGTCCACGCCAACGCCGCCTTTGCCGATGAGCATGCCCGGGCGGGCGGTGTGGATGCTTACGGTGATTTTGCTCGCGGCGCGCTCGATATCGATCTTCGCCACACCCGCGGCATAATGCACCTTCTTCAGGTGATCCCTGATCTTTTTATCCTCAACGAGATAATCGGCAAAATCCTTTTTGGAGGCGTACCAGCGCGTGTTCCAATCTTTGATGACGCCGACGCGGAAACCGTTTGGATTTACTTTCTGTCCCATAAAACCCTCCTTACTTCGCCTGGTCCAGTACGATCGTGATGTGGCTCGTGCGCTTGCGGATGGGCGTTGCCCTTCCCTGCGCGCGCGGGGTGAAGCGCTTGAGCGTCGGACCCTGGTTGGCGTACGCTTCCGCGACGTAGAGGGTGTCGGCGGAAAGATCGAGGTTGTTCTCGGCGTTCGCAACGGCGGATTTGAGGAGCTTCGCTATGGGCTCGCTGGCCGCTTTGGGGGTGAACATCAGGATGGCCTCGGCCTCCTTCACGCTCTTGCCGCGGATCAGATCGACCACGATCTTGACCTTGCGGGAGGATATCCTGACATAACGGGCGATCGCGCGGGGCCTCTTATCGGCATTCTCGCGGCGCGCCGCAGCTTTTTCTCTGGATCTGGTTGCCATCTTCGCTTCCTCCTTGCTTATTTGGCGCCCGTGGACTTCTCGGAGCCCCTGTGGCCGCGGAAAGTACGGGTGGGGGCGAACTCGCCCAGCTTATGGCCGACCATTTCCTCGGTCACGTACACCGGAACATGCTTCCTGCCATCGTGGACGGCGATGGTGTGCCCGACCATATCCGGGAAAATGGTGGATGCGCGGGACCAAGTCTTAACGACCTGCTTCTTGCCGCTTGCGTTCATGGCCGTGATGCGTGCAAGCAGACGCTCGCTGACAAACGGTCCTTTTTTGATTGACCTGCTCATGGTGTGCTCCTTTCGCTATCACTTGCCGTTGCGACGGCGGACGATGAACTTGTTGCTTACGTTCTTGGCCTTGCGGGTCTTGTAGCCGAGAGCGGGCTTGCCCCACGGTGTCACGGGGCCGGGACGGCCGATAGGCGCCTTGCCCTCGCCGCCGCCGTGCGGGTGATCCACAGGGTTCATGACGCTACCGCGAACGGTGGGCCGAAAGCCCTTGTGACGGGTGCGGCCAGCCTTGCCGAGCTTGATGTTCTCGTGGTCGACGTTGCCGACCTGGCCGATGGTCGCCTTCGCGTTCATGGGGATGAGGCGCACTTCGCCGCTCGGGAGCCTTACTTGCGCATAAGCGCCTTCTTTGGCCATGAGTTGGGCGGCATTGCCGGCGCTGCGTACAAGCTGCGCGCCTTTGCCGGGCTTGAGCTCAATGCAATGGATCATGGTACCCAAGGGTATCTGCCTGATCTGCATGGCGTTGCCCACTTTAATATCCGCACCCTCGCCGCTGATGATCGTATCATCTACGTTAAGGCCCAAAGGAGCGATGATATAGCGCTTTTCGCCGTCGGCGTAATGTAAAAGGGCGATATTCGCGCTGCGGTTGGGGTCGTACTCGATGGTGGCGACCTTAGCGGGGATGCCGTCCTTATCGCGCTTGAAGTCGATGATGCGATACTTGCGCTTCGCGCCGCCGCCACGGTGGCGAACGGTGATGCGGCCCGCGTTGTTGCGGCCGCCGGAGCTCTTAAGATCCTCGAGGAGGGAGCGTTCCGGCTCGTTGGTCGTGATCTCCTCGAAGGAGGAAACGGTCATAAAGCGCTGACCGGGGGTGGTCGGGTTGATCTTACGGATTCCCATGTGCTTGCCTCCTTACTGCGCCAGGCTGTCGAAGAACTCGATGCCTTTGGAGTTCTCCTTCAGCTTCACGTAGGCTTTCTTCGTGGAGGGACGACGGCCCTCGTGGTTGCCCTGCCTCTTCATCTTGCCGAGATTGTTGATGGTGTTGACGCTTTCTACCTTTACGCCGAACACCTCTTCGACCGCCTGGCGGATCTCGGTCTTCGACGCCTTCTTGTCGACGATGAAGGTGTAGGTCTTGCCGGGCAGTATGTCGTAGCTCTTTTCTGTGAGCACGGGCTTGACGATGATGTCATGCGCGTTTTTCATCAGTTGTACACCTCCTCGATTTTGGCGAGCGAATCCTTTGTGAGGATCAGCGTTTCATACTTAAGCACTTCGTAGGTGTTGAGGGTGCCTACGAGGGTGGTCTTTACGCCCTCAATGTTGTGGGCGGCGCGTTCCACGGTCTCGTTCTTCTCGGGGAGCACGACGAGCGCGCGGGAAACATTGATGGCGCTCAGCACCTTGACCATCTCCTTGGTCTTAGGCGCGGAAAGGTCGAGCGCGTCGAACACGATGATGCTCTTTTCGTTGACCTTGCTCGTGAGGGCGCTCTTGAGCGCGAGGCGCTTCACCTTGCGGTTGACGCTCATGCGGTAGTCGCGCGGCTTGGGTGCAAACACCACTCCGCCGTGCTTCCACTGGGGCGCGCGGATGGAGCCCTGACGGGCGCGGCCGGTGCCCTTCTGCTTCCATGGCTTGATGCCGCCGCCGCGCACTTCGCTGCGCGTAAGGGCGCTCTGGGTGCCCTGGCGCTGGTTGGCGAGGTAGGCCTTTACAACCGTGTGCATCGCGGCGGTGTTGACTTCTACGCCGAACACATCGTCGCTGAGCTCGATCTCGCCGACGCTCTTGCCGGAAATATTGTACAATGCAACCTTAGGCATTTTGCTTTCTCCTTTCAATCGGCTCTTACTTCACGGTTTCGCGCACGGTGACCAGACCGCCCTTGGCGCCGGGTATCGCGCCCTTGATGAGCAGAAGGTTGCGCTCGGCGTCCGCGCGGACGATCTCGAGATTTTGAACCGTGACGCGCTCGTGGCCCATATGGCCCGGCAGATGCTTGGTCTTGAAAACCTCGCCCGGGTAGGTGTTCGCGCTCAAAGAGCCGGGGACGCGGTAGGAATGGGAGCCGTGGGTCTTGCGGCCGCGGGACTGATTCCAACGTTTAATGTTGCCTTCAAAGCCCTTGCCCTTGCTGATGCCGATCACATCGACGCGGTCGCCGGATTCAAACACGTCGGCCTTGATAACCTGTCCGACTTCGTAGGATGCGGAATCGCTGAGCTTGAGCTCGCGTACATAGCGGTAGGCGCCTAAGCCGGCCTTCTTGAGATGGCCGAGGAAGGGCTTCGTGGCGAGTCTTTCGCGGATGGGTTTGAACGCCACCTGCACGGCGTCGTAGCCGTCGTGGTCGATGGTTTTCTTCTGAACCACGGGGCAGGGGCCCGCGAGGACGACGGTCACGGGGATCATGGTGCCGTCTTCCCGAAAGAGCTGGGTCATGCCGACCTTCGTGCCCAAAATAGCCTTTTTCATGTTGCTTACACCTCCGATAATCAAAGCTTGATCTCGATGTCGACGCCGGCGGGGAGATCGAGCTTCATCAGCGCGTCCACCGTTTTGGAGGAGGGCTGGAGAATGTCGATCAAACGCTTGTGGGTACGCATCTCGAACTGCTCTCTGCTGTCCTTATACTTGTGCGGCGAGCGGAGGATCGTGACGATCTCCTTCTCGGTGGGCAGGGGGATGGGGCCGGATACGCGCGCGCCCGTCCGCTTGGCCGTTTCTACGATCTTCTCGGCGCTCTGGTCGATGAGGTTGTGTTCATAGGCCTTGAGCTTAATGCGGATCTTCTGATTTGCCATGTTATTTATCCTCCTTCTAGTATCGGTTGTACACGCGGCCGTGCGTTTCATTTCTAAAAAGGTACGGCCGGGCACAGCCCGTTGCCCGTTACGTGGGCGTTCCGCGGAAATTACCCGGATGGCAAACGCCGGCAACCTCCCGCAGAACCGACGATTTTCGCGCGCAAAAACATACGCTTCGCGCGCAGCAAATACAATGATACATGAACTTTTTCCCGTTTGCAAGGCTTTTTTTCAAGAAAAAGCGGATTTTTTCAAAACCCGCCGTCCATGCACACGCATCCGCGTGTTTCATAGATAAACAAAGGCTTTTTATCTTCTTATAGGGTTTGCCGACAGCTTTATAATAAGGTCCATATCGTCGTCGCTCGCGGCCTTGTTGCGCTTGATCTCGCCGCATTTCTCGCAGCAATACACGATCTTGAATTCGCCCTTGTGCGTTTCCACGCCCACGGGGCGCAGCACCCCGCCGCAATCGTTCGCGCGGTCGCCGGGGAGATCGTCCACATGCAGCGAGCAAAGGCAGCGCGGGCAATGGTCGCGCGCGGTATATCGGAGCGCCTTCACATCATGAGAGCATACGCGGCATATGAACGGCTCGTCGATCATGGTGAACCTCGGCGTTTCGTCCGTAGCGACCACCTCCTTTGGTTGAATGTTTCAATATTATAATATAAAAGTGCGCGGCATCACAACATAGAGCGAAACACGCACGCCAAAAAGCTATGGGATTGTCAAGGGGCGCACCCCTTGACTTTCTTCCGGCTTCGGCGGCATGTACACGTCCGGCGGAGCCGGAGCCCTTACGGGCCAAGGCCTGCGGCCTTGCGTGCCGAAACGGATGAAAGCCATAGGCTTTCGCACCTTTCACGCTTTACCGCCCGCAACCTTAATTGTCGCCGTAGGCGGCATCAGTAGGACCCGAAGGGTGGAAATGCGAAGCATTTTAGGTAAAGCATGAAACGCGCGGCGGAACCAAGCCTCCGCCCTACAGGTTTACGGGCCTCAAAATAGAACGGGGCCTGCACCCGCTCTATGGGCCTCCATGTAGGGCGGGGGCTTGCTCCCGCCGTTACGGAATCGTCATTTTTGCACCCCGGCGAGTATAGCCGGCAGATCGAGCTTGCGAAGCAGCTCGGCAAAATTTGCCGCATTCCGGTACGTCATGCACATCGCACCCTCCTGCGGCTTGACGGTGAGAAGATACACGTAGCCGCCGTTCTTCCCGGCGTACACCGCGCCGTAGCAGTCCCCGTCCGCGCCTTCGCCGTCCGCAAAACCTACGGCATATCCTTGAAATTCGCCGCCCAACTTATCGGCCCCGTCCGCATATCCCGTTAGCATGGTAAGATCGGGGCTTTCGTAAGGAGACATCTGCAATATCAGCGTTTCCCCGCCGCTTTTATACTGAAGCGTTATATGCTTCAGCCTCGTCCCGGGCGCGGGCAGCGCGAAGCTGTATTTCCCCCCTTCCTCAAAGGTGCCCGCATCGAAATTCTCAAGCGTATCCGTCAGCGTCTGTATACCGTTATGTTCCCAAACGGTTCTGAAACCGCCGTAATAGCAATCGCCGTTTACGCCGACGTCCGACAGCGTGTAGGCCCCGATCCGCTCCGGTATTTCAACGCCCGGAAAAAGGTATTTCACCTTTTCCGCCGTGTCGACCTGCCCGATGCCCATGACGAGCGCAAGCGAACCGTCCGAAGTAAGGCGGCAGCAGTACGCCTCGTCATACGCGAGACCCTGCCCGGCGGGCACCGTCGCAAGAAGCGCGTCGGCCTCTTTCTGCAGCGCCGATCCTTCCTCCGTTTCCCCATGGCTCTGCGCATTGAGCGCGGCAAAGTCCTTATCACCGCTCTCCAGCAAAAACGCGACAAGCGCCTCGGAAAAGCGCTCGATCCTTGCGCAATCCACCTTGTCACGCGTGTCGGCGAGGCTGTGCAGGGGCTCCGCGAAGCCGCTTTCTTCACTCAGGTTTGCATCCGAAATCGTACACGCGGCTATGTTTTGCTCGGAGAACGCTATGGAATCCCCGGGATAGCCAAACCCGCTCTCCTCTATGCCGAGCGCTTCTGATACGGCACGCGACAGGCTGTTGGGCTTATCCCTTCCGTAGACGCGCAGCGCGTCGTCGCCGTAGGCCGCGTAACCGATGCAATCTATGTTGATCAAATTGACGGAAGCATACCTTTCGCTCAGCTCGTCCCTCAGAGCATAAGCGCCCTTCAGGCCGTATTCCTCCACATTGCAGGCAAGAAATACGATGTCGCTCTTGAGGGGAGCATCCTTGCATAGCTTCGCGCAATTGAGCATCGCGGCCACGCCGGAGGCGTTGTCGTAGGCCCCCATAAAGCCTTCGCCGCCCTCTTTGTTTTTTCCGTCAAAATGCGCGCAGACTACGACCGCGCTCCCGCCCTCGGTCCCGGGCCTATAAGCGGCGATGTTTTTTTCAACGCCGCCGTTGTAAGCAAACTCGTAATAATAACCGTCCTCGAAAAAAGGTTCGAGCCCGAGGGACGCATACAAGCCCGCGATGTATTCGCCCGCGGCGGTATTGCCCCCCGTATCGTATTCCCTTCCCTCATATTCCGCATCGGTCAGCTCGAGAAATACCTCCTCCGTAAAAGAGGACGCTTGTTTCCCCGAATCGCAGCCGCCCAAAATGAAGAGCGGAATCAGCATTGCCGGCAATAGGATAATAAGGGTCCTTCGCATAAGCTCCCCCGAAATATGAACGGCTGTCACAAATGTGCTATAAATAATGACATTACAAAGCGGGCAAAAATGACATAAAAATAGAAATGTTAAAAAATATTATGTATTCCGAACATCAAGTAAAGAAATGCATGTCAATAAAAACGGCGGGAGGAAGCCTCCCGCCGTCAGATTACAACTCTATCCGCTCCGTGCACCCCATCAAAACCGCCTCGGCCATGTCGTGCGTGGCGAGGACCGTGAGCGGGAAAGCGTCTTTCACCCGCTTGGCCACGCGGAGTTTGAGCGCGTCGTCCAAGCCCTTGAACGGCTCGTCGAGAAGGAGTATATCGCCCCCGTAGCAAAGCGCGCGTGCGATCGCAACGCGCCGCCGCATGCCGCCCGAAAGCTCGTCGGGCCGTTTGTCGAGCGCGTCGCCGAGTTCGAGCGCAACTAGAACTTCTTTTGCACATACCTCGCTGCCGCAAAAAAGCGCCGCGTTTTCAAACGCGGTGCGCCACGGCAAAAGCCTGTCTTCCTGAAACACCATGGAAACGCGCTTGCCGTTTAAGCCTTCCACGCTGCCCGAGGCAGGCGGAACAAGCCCCGCAAGAAGCTTCAAAAACGTGGTCTTGCCCGTTCCCGAAGGCCCCGTCACCGCGATCGCGCCGCGCTCGGGCAGGGAAAGGTCCAATCCGTTGAGCACGATCTTCCCGTCGTAGGCGCATACGACTTTTTTGAGCTCGATCATGCGCGTATCCTCCCCAGAAGCGATTTGACCAGCTTTTCAAACGCCATGCTCAGAAGTATCGTCACGAGCGTCCATGCGAAAAGCTGCGGCGTTTCGATGTTGATCTTGCTCGCGTACAGTCCCTGGCCAATGGAAAGCGCCGGATGCGCCAGCACCTCCGCCGCAACGCCCGCCTTCCATGCAAACCCGAGCGCCGTGGTGCACGCGGCGAGATACTGCGGCAAAACGGACGGCAGATAGATATGGGTAAGCGTTTTAGGCCGCGAAAGTTTAAAGAGTTTCACCATTTCGATAAGGTCCTTATCCGTTGCGCCAACGCCCGCGTCCACGCTTGCCCATATAAGCGGTGCCACCATCACGAAGATGGCGAATAGCGGCGCGACATCATTGCTGAGCCATAAAAGCACGAGAATAATAAAGGAGGCGACGGGCGTCGCTTTCATAAGCCCTTTGAGCGGGGCAAGTATCTCCCGCACGGCGCGCGAAAAGCCCGTGAGAAGCCCCAGGAACGTGCCGGCGATCGCACCGAGCAGAAAACCGCCCGCGACCCGCACAAGGCTTAAGCCCACGCTCGCGTAAAAACCGCCTTCCCCCATGAGCACAAATAGGCTTTTTAACGTGGAAACGGGCGAGGGGAGCAAAAACTCGTTTCCCCTCGCCGTTGCCATGAGCTGCCACACGGCCGCATATAAAAGCACGATAAGCGCTTTTTTTATTGCCGCATGCAGCTTTTTCATTTCGCGCCGTAGTAGAGGCCGTCGTCGGGCAATGCGCCGCCCACGCTCTTGGCGTCGAAGTCATACAGCACCTGAAGCATGCCGGCGGCGGCGGCCTTCATCTCGTCGCCCGTCATGCATACGATGTTGGATTTCCCGATAGCCCCTTTCGCGATCGCGGCCGAGGGCACTACGCCGTATTGCTCCATGAGATCCGCAGCCTCCGTATGCTTTTTGTTCACAAACGCCGTAGAAGCTTCATAGTCGGTAAGAAAACGCTTTACGGCCGCCTCGTGCTCCTCCAGGAATGCCTTGCGCACGATCAAACAGCCCTGCACGAGCGGCGTGGAGCTCACCTTATCCCATTCTTCGGTGAGATCAAGCGCCACACGAAGATCGGCGTTTTGCGCCATCGCAGCCGAAACGTTGGGCTCGGGGAGCATGCCGAGCGTCACCTCGCCCGCCGCCATAAGCGACGCAAGCTCGCTGTGCTCGGTCTTATATTCCACCGTTACGTCTGTTAAACCATTTTTCTCGAGCAAATAGTTGAGCACGTATTCGGGCGTGGCGCCTTGACCCGTGGCATAGAGCGTTTTGCCGCTCAGGTCGGAGATCGCGTTTACCGTATCGCCGTTTTCAAGCACGTAGAGTACGCCGAGCGTATTCACGGCGATCATCACGGCCTCGCCCTGAAGTTTGTTGTAAAGCGCCGCCGCGAGGTTGACGGGCACCGCGGCGATATCCGTTTCGCCCGCGATGAAGCTCGCGCTCACCTCGTCGGGCGCGCCCGAAAGCGTAACGGTATAAAGGGCCTTATATTCCTCGCCCATAAGCGCCACAAGCCCCATCCCCGTGGGACCTTTGAGCGCGGCCACGCGTACGGCGGTGGTATCGGCTTGCGCGCAGCCCAGGACGGAGGCGGCAAGCATGAGTACGAGCATAAATAAACTTACGGATCTTTTCAACATGGTTTCAGTTCCCCCCTAATAAGTAGATGTTTTTCCCCTCGCGGCGGAGCATGCCTTTTCCCTCCAACTCGTCCATGACGCGGTAGAGCGACGCGCGGCTGATGGAAAGCGCGTCCGCAAGCGCGCGCATGCCGTGAGGTAGATGCACAACGCCATCTTCGGCGCTCTGCGCGAGGTGGTTATAAAGCTTATCCGCCGCGGTCGGGCGGGCAATGCTTTCGATGCGGCCGGTGAGAAAATGGACGCGCTGCGTGAGATAGGCGATATAGTTGAGCGTAAAATCGAAGCGTTCCCGCATGAGCGTTGTAAGCCATTTCTCGGGAAAGAGCACGGCCTTGCAGCCGCGCCGCGTGCGCACCTCGGTCACGGCCGACGCGTCAAATAAAAACATGGTCGCCGCGCCGAAGGCTTCACCTGTTTTGAGCACGCTCATAAACACGCCGTGAGAACCGCTTTCCTCCGTTTCCGTGCGCTTCATGACATCCGCTTCACCCGCGACGATCACGCCGAACGCGCGTAAATGCGCCCCCGCCTCCATCAGCTTTTCGCCCGCACGAAACGATTTTACCTGCGCGCTTTCGAGCGCGCGCTGGAAAAAGGCGTCGTCCATGCCGGAAAACACCGCATTCTTTTTCCAGTATGCCATTTCCGTTTCGGTCAAGCGCGTCAAGGCATTCACCCCTGTGTAAGTGTATTATATAAGACATTTTTATACCCGTCAAGGCTAAACATAGGGAACCTAAACGCACGGAAACACCCTATTTTTCCCCGTTTTGCGGAAAAAACGATTTTACGCGGCAGAAATAATGAATTTGTGTTAAGTTTTTCTCCAATTTGTGACGATATAAAGTAGTGATACCACGGCTCTGCGGTTGACCCGCATCGCATATAGTGAGGTGGAAGAATGGGTATAGCCACAATCATCGGTCTTTTGCTCGGCTTCGGTTCGCTCCTGCTGGGTTTCTTTTTGGAAAACGGCAGTCCGTCCATGCTGGTACAGCTGAGTCCGATCATCATCATCTTCGGCGGCACGTTCGGCGCGACATTTATTTCCTATGGCATGTCGGATATCGCGAAGATCCCGAAGCTTCTCGGCAAGGCTTTTTCGAACCCGAAAATGTCGCTCACCGAAACGATGGATACCATTGTCGACCTTTCCGTGAAAGCGAAGCGCGAAGGTATTCTCGTTCTCGAATCCGTGGTGCGCGATGAGGCGTTTATCAAGAAAAACGACCCGCTCCTTGTAAAAGGGTTGAACCTCCTTTTGAACCGCCTCGATACGGCGGTACTCCGCGAGATACTCGAAAACGACCTGCACGTTCACGAGCAGATCGAAAAGCGGCAGATATCCATGTTTGAGGCCATGGGCGGCTATTCCCCCACCATGGGCGTTATCGGCACGGTCATGGGCCTTATCGTGGTGCTTGCCAACATGGGCGAGGATTCTATCGAGCTTGTGCACGGCATCAGTGCGGCGTTTATCGCTACGCTGTACGGCGTTTTCTTTGCCAATATACTTTACCTCCCCATCGCCAACAAGCTCACCCTTCGCCTGAAGCAGGAAATGCTCGGTAAGGAGCTCATCATCGACGGCGTGCTCGCCATCAACGAGTTTGAGAACCCGATGGCCATCAAGGAGCGCTTGCTGCCGTACCTCAAGTACGCGGGCGGCAAGGATGCGAAAGCGGCGGCTAACTCCTCCCGGGAGGTGAGCGGTTGAGTCGACGTGAAAGCCACGAGGAAAAACACGGCAATCAGGAACGCTGGCTACTGACCTATTCCGACATGATCACCCTCCTCCTTGCGCTGTTTGTTTTGCTGTACTCCATCAGCAATGTCGACGCGCAGGCTTATAAGGATCTGTCCGATCGTTTCGGCGAATACTTCAACCCCTCGCAGCTCACCATAGGCGACGGTTCCGGCAACGGCAACGGCATGGGAGGCAACGGGGGAGCGGATGGCGAAAGCGCAGGACTGTCCGGCACCAAATCCACACCGCCGCCCGGCTTCATCTACTTCCCTGCCCAGCCTGGGGAAGGCGTCGATCTTGACGAGCTCCAGATGAAAATCAGCGAACTCATCGAAAAGAACAATCTCAACGGCTTCGCGAGCGTGCACGCCGAGGATCGCGGCGTGGTGGTGAGCCTTGTGGAAGGCATGCTCTTCCCCTCAGGCTCCGCGGAGATCAACGATGATGCCTATGTGATCCTATACCAGCTCATCGACATTATCCAGTCGGTGCAAAATTACATCCGCGTGGAGGGCTCCACCGACGATATCCCCATTCACAGCGCCCGCTATCAGGACAACTGGGCTCTTGCTGCCGACCGCGCCGCCAATGTGGCGCGCGTGATGATGGCTTCGGGCGTGGACCCTAAGCGCATCACGGTCATCAGCTACGGCGAGTATCGCCCCGTCGCTCCCAACGACAGCGAAGCGAACCGCCAGCTCAACCGCCGCGTGGATGTGGTATTCCTCAATTCCGAGCTCGATATCTACGAGCCGGGCAATTCAAGCGAGCCTACGCCGACATCCTCGCCGTAAGGGACAAATTTGAAACAAACAAAAGAGCCGCTTCAAAGCGGCCCTTTTGTTTGTTTCTTTGTTATAGAAGCTTTTAGTTTTTCAGCGCGCTCCTGTCGGTATAGTGCGTATGCAGTAGCTCGTGCGCTTTGTGGCTATTGGGGCTGCCGAGGTATTCGTCGTACAGCTTTTTGATAGAAGGGTTCAGATGCGACTTGCGGAGCACCTTCGCCTCGTCCTCGCCGTAGAGGCCGCCTGCGCGCGCTTTCTGCACATCCACCGCATAACGCTCGCGCGCGTTCACGATAGGCTGGCCGCCGCCCGTGATGCAGCCGCCCGGGCAGCCCATCACCTCGATGAAATCGTAACTTCGCTCGCCCGCTTTGATGGCGTCAAGAAGCTTCGCGGCGTTGCCCGTGCCATGCGCGATGGCGACGCGAACGGTCTTATCGCCGATTTTCACCGCAGCTTCCTTGATGCCCTCGAAACCGCGCACGTCGCAGTACTCGATGCGCTTGAGGTCCTCGCCCGCAAGAACGTCCGCCACGGTGCGCAGCGCCGCTTCCATCACGCCGCCGGTCACGCCGAAGATGACCGCCGCGCCTGTGGATTCGCCAAGGAGGTCGTCAAACTCCTCATCGGGCAGATTTACAAAGTCGATGGAAGCCTGTTTGATCATGCGCGCAAGCTCGCGGGTGGTGAGCGAAGCGTCCACGTCGCGATAGCCGTCGCGCCCCATGCCCTCGCGCTTGATCTCAAATTTTTTGGCGGTGCAGGGCATCACGGATACGACGAACATCTTCTTGGGATCGATCCCCTCGCGCTCGGCATAGAAGGTCTTTGTGACAGCGCCCTGCATCTGATTGGGGCTCTTGCATGTGGAGAGGTTCTCTAAAAACTCCGGATAGAAGTGCTCGCAGAATTTTATCCAGCCGGGGCTGCACGAGGTGATCATCGGGAGCGCGCCGCCGTTTTGCAGGCGGTTTATAAGCTCCGTACCCTCCTCCATGATGGTCAGGTCCGCCGCGAAATCCACGTCGAACACCCTGTCGGCGCCCAGACGCCGCATGGCGGAAACCATCTTGCCCGTGCAGCGGCTGCCGATGGGAAGGCCGAACTCCTCACCGATGGCTACGCGCACGGCGGGAGCGGGCTGGAAGACCACGAATTTTTCCGGATCCGACAGCGCGGCCCAAACTTCCTTCGTGGCGTCCTTTTCGGTAAGGGCGCCGGTGGGGCAGGCGGCGATGCATTGGCCGCAGTTGATGCAGGCGACGTCGTTGAGGCTGTGCCCGAACGAGGAGCCGATCTGCGTTTTGTAGCCGCGGTTCTGCATGCCGATGGCAAAGACGTTCTGCATGGTATCGCAGGCGGCGACACAGCGGCGGCAGAGTATGCACTTGTTGTTATCGCGCACCACCGCGGGGGATGCGTCGTCGATGGTGCGAACGATACGCTCGCCGTCGAATTCTATATCCGTTACGCCCAGCTCGTCACTAAGCGTCTGCAGCTCGCAGTTTTGGTTGCGTTTGCAGGTGAGGCACGAGCGGTCGTGGTCGCTTAAAATAAGCTCAAGCACCGCGCGCCTTGCATTCAAGACCGCGGCGGAATTGGTGACGACCTCCATCCCTTCGGATACGGGCATCACGCAGGAGGCGTACAGCCTATGATTTTTGCCGTCCTCCACAAGACACATGCGGCATGCGCCGATGTTGTTGATGTCCTTCAGGTTGCACAGCGTGGGGATCTTGATCCCCTCTTGGAGGGCCGCTTCCAGCACCGTCGCGTTTTCGTTGGCCTGGACCGTCCTTCCGTCGATTTTGAGCGTTACCATGTTTGAGCCCTTTCTGCTATGAAGTTAGAGACGCAAAGCGCGCGCAACGCAGGAAATATGCGAAACACATCCGGTTTTCGCATGAAATCCTGCACTCTTTGTTAATTATAAATCAAAGGCATTGTATATGCAATCCGATATGCCATTATGCTTTTATCATATATTATTCCACGTCATAAACTCCGCAAATACCAATGGAGGCGCTTGGCTTTTGCTGTGCTATAATGAAAAAAACAGGAGGCCGCCATGACGAACGAACGCATACGCGCGCTTTGCCTTGAAAAGCGGGGCGCATACGAGGACCTGCCCTTCGGGCCTGCGCCTATTTGTTTTAAGGTAGGCGGCAGGATATTCTCGGAGCTTTACCCGAATATGGAAAACCGCCGCGTGACTTTATCGTGCGACGCCGCGTTCGCGCACGCGCTGCGGTTACAGTACCCGGACGTCGTCGTGCCGGGTTATCATTGCCCCGAGCGGCTTAAGCCCTATAAGAACACCATACGCCTCGACGCGTTTTCAAACGACGAGGAGCTTGCGAAATTGATTTTGCACGCCTATGAGAATGTCATTCAAAAGCTGCCGCGCCGCGAATGGGAGGCGCTTTTCAAGGAGGACGGCCATGAGGCTTGAACGACAGCTCGGCATTTTGACGGTGCTCTTAAAAAACAAGCAGGTCACCGCGCCCTTTTTGGCGGAAAAATTTGAGGTGAGCCGCCGCACCGTCAACCGCGACATCGAATCGCTCTGCATGGCGGGCATCCCCATCGTATCGAAGCAGGGCGGCGGCGGCGGTTTTTCCATCGCCGAGGGTTACAGGCTCGAAAACAGCGTGCTCACGGAAGGCGAGTTTTCCGTTATCCTCGCGGCGCTTCGCGGCATCAAAAGCATAACGGAGGAAACGAGCGTGGAGCGCGCGCTCGACAAGCTTCTACCCAAAAACGGCACGCCTGTGCCGGAGGAAAGCCTTCTCATCGACCTCGCTTCCCACTATAAAGGCAGCCTCACAAAAAAGATCGCCCGCCTTCAGGCGGCGATCCGCGAAAAACATATCGTTATATTCGATTACTACTCCGAGAAGGGCATGGAGCGGCGGCGCATCGAGCCCTACCGCGTCGCGTTCCAGTGGACAAGCTGGTACGTATTCGGCTACTGCCCCGACCGCGGGGATTTCCGCATGTTCAAGCTCGCGCGGCTTTGGGCGCTCGAAGCAAGCGAAGAACGTTTTTCACCGCGGCGCATCCCGAAGGAAAAGCTCGATTTCAACGCCCGATTTCCCGATCAAACGCGCTATACGGCGCTGTTTCAGCCCGGCGTAAAGCACCTTCTCGTGGAGCAATACGGGCCGAACTGCTATACGGAAACCGAAGACGGCATGCTTCTTTTCGAGAACGGCTATACCTTGAAAAACCATACGATCGCGTGGCTTCTGGGCTTCGGCGCAAACGTGAAGGTGCTCGCGCCCGAGGAGCTTGCGAATGAGATGGCGCAGACCGCGAAAAAAATGGCGGCGCTTTACGATCGAACATGACAGGTTTTTGTCGTGTTGCCATGCTATACTGGCACAAAAAGCAGGAGGTATTTTCATGAAGCATGAAGTTTCAGCGGCGCTGCCCGCGTATTTTAAGGAGACCTGGCCGGGTCAGTTTTCGGTATTTACGCATTTTGAGTTCACGGCCGGCGTGCCGCAGGCGCTCTGTCTTATCACCACCGTTAAGGAAAACGGAAAACCAAACGCCTGCTTCCATGCGTGGCAATGCTTCACGGGCGATACCGCCGTTATCGCGGGGCTTAATTTCAACTCGCACACCTATCAAAACATTTTGCGCGAAAAGGAGTTCTGCGTCAATTTCCTGAGCGTAAAACACTACGACGCGTGTTTGAAAACCGTGGAGGTGAATTCCTCCGGCGGGGACGAGCTCGCAGGCGCGGGCCTAAATGCCGAAAAGGCGTTGGACGTCAAAGCGCCGCGCGTGAAGGAGGCGTTTCTGTCGATGGAATGCAGCTTTTCGGCTGCGCACAGCCTGAGCGACGGAAAGACAACGCTCGTTATCGGCCGCATCGTGCACGCGGCGGTGGAGGAGGGCTTCCGCTCGCCCAAAAAAATATGTTCGCCCGAAGGCTTCATGTATAATGTGCACGAGCCCATCGATCCCAAGGAGGGGAAAAGCGCCCCCACCGCCGTCGCCACGCTCAGGGCGGAGCGGTAAGTTCAAAGGGAAAAGGATTCGATATGGAGCTTCTTGTAACCTATGAAGATTTTATATTCCATGTAACCCGCAAAGGCATATTGGCTTTTTACGGCAAAGTACCCGCGGGCATCCCCACGCTCGAAGCGCTCACCTTGGAGCAAAGCTGGCACACAGGCGAAGCGGATACCGACCCGTGGCGGTGGAGGGCTCGCGCCGTAACCGAGCATAAGCTTGCGTTCGGTTGTGTGCTCAACGGCTATAAAGGTTTTTTGTCGAAAGATATGTTCTCCTTGTTTTACGATGCTTTCCACGAAACGGAAACCTTGGAGGAGCGCTATCTCAACGGGCTCGTTCCCAAAATGGAGATGGATATTTTTCGCATGTTTGAATCCGGCGCGAGCCTAAGCACGGCCGATGTGCGAAGCGCATTGCGCGTTACAAAAAAACAGGGCGCATCCGAGGCGGATACTGCACTCAAGTCGCTGCAGCGGCAATTTTTGATCTCCGTATGCGGCAGCAAGCGAAAGCTGAGCTTCGAGGGCCTCGAATACGGCTGGCCCGCCAACGCCTATTGTTTAACGGAACTTTGGGCGAAGGACTGGCTCGCCGGCAAACGTCTTAAGCGCGAGGAAGCGCGAGAACGCATATTGGACCATTGCGAGGCGCAGGGGATAGGCGAAAGCAGGCAGAAGGTAAGAAAAGCGCTGTTTGGAAGAAAATAAAAGACCGGGCTGCTTTGTTTTTCAAAGCAGCCCGGCTTTTTTATTTATTCTTATACTCTTCGGCGAGTATCGCGTATTCCGCGCCGTCGATCCACTCTTTGTCCACGCGCGCGAAGAAGGATTTCACGTGCAAAGCCTCGCGCCGCATGCCGTTTCGTTCCATGATCCGGTAAGAACCGTAATTGACGGCGGCGCACGGAGCGAATATCCGCCGCAATTTCAAGTCTTCAAACCCGTAGCGGATCAATTCGGCACCGAGCTCCGTTCCATAGCCGCGCTTCCAGTGATCCTTATTGAGGATCCAGCCGAGTTCGCCCGTATCGGCTTTAGCATCCGGATATATGCCGCAGCTGCCGATGACCTTATAAGAACTTTTCAGAGTGACGGCAAAGTCCCTGCCGGGCTCGGCGGACGCTAAGAAACTCCGCGTCTGCTCCTCGGTGTTGGGCCCCCACGCCATATAGCGCGTGTTTTCGGGATTGCCCGCCCACGCGTGGACGGCTTCAAAATCATCGGCCCTCAGCGGCCGTAAAATCAACCGCTCCGTTTCAAGCGTATCCTTATATATCATACCTTTTCACCATCCCGCAGCTTGAGGATCATTTCCCCTTCCCGTAATGGAACAGCGCGATCGTGCCGGGGCCGGAATGCGCGCCGATGGTGATGCCGATATCGTAAATGCGGATGTCGGCGATGTTGAACCTCTCCTTTACGAGGCCGGCGACGAACTGCGCGTCCTCCAAAGCGTCGCAATGGCCGACGAACACGGTATCCGCCTTCTCTTTGTCGATCGTGCGCTCCATGCTGTCCACGAGCCACTTGAGCGAGCGTTTGCGGCCGGCTACCTTGTCGAGCGCGATGAGCTGGCCCTCATTGTTCACATGCATCGCGGGCTTGATGTTCAATACCGTGGCGATGGCCGCCGTGGCCCCGCTTACGCGCCCGCCGCGCTTTAAGTACACAAGATCGTCCACCGTGAACCAGTGGCAGAAATGCTGCTTGTTGACTTCGAGCCAATCGACCATTTGGTCAAAATCAAGTTCCTTTTGAAGCCGTGCGGCATAATACACCAAAAGCCCTTCGCCAAGCGATGCGGCGCGGCTGTCGATGCATGCGATCTTCCGCTCGGGGTATCGCTTTTTGAGTTCGTCCACCGCGAGCTGGCCGCTCGCCGTAGAACCCGAAAGCGCCGTGGAAAAACCGATATGGATAAGGTCTTCCCCCGCCTCGAGCACGGGCTCGAACGCCTCCGTGAATTGGAATGCGTTGATCTGCGAGGTCACGACTTGCTCACCGCCGCGCATCGCGTCAAACAGCGCCTTCAAATTAAGTCCCGCATCGCCCGGCACATGCTTTTGACTTTGTCCTCCGACCGTGAATTCCATGGGCAGCACCGTAACGTTGAGGCTCTTTGCAAGCTCCATGGTGATGTCGCTCGTAGCGTCGGTAAAAATCCTATATGCCATAGCCTTCTCCTTTGCCGCAAATAAAAAATGATTCCATAAAAACGGATGGTTTATTCTATCGTACCGGGGCGCGCTTGTCTAGCTTTGCAGCCCTTAAGGCAAGGGAAATCGAAACCCTGCGGTTTATGCGGCGGAATTTCAGCGCAAAACTTTACACCCCGTTTTTTGAATGTTACTATAGTATCCGACACAGTCGGGTACTGAATCACCGCCCCAAGAAACGGGAGTGCAAGAGGACATATTTATGTATAGAGAAACGAACCAAAGCGCCGATTCCAAGACCCTCGACCTTGTTTTGATCGCGGCGTTGCTGCTTCTTATCATCTTCGCCACGGCATTGAGAGACCTCGTAGTATCGCTGCCATATGGCAATATACTCCGCTACGCCGCCTTCGCCGCGGTGCTCTTGGCGCTTTATTTTCTCTATGCGCGCCGCATCGTTTCCTACCGCTACACACTGTACGTGGAGGACGGCGCGGATCGACCCAAGGGAACATTTCTGGTAGACCGCATGATTGCCGACAAGGGCCGCGAGGCGCTCGCTCTCAAAGCTGAAAACCTGATGGCGCTCATCGAGCCGGGCGCCGCCCTCGGCATTGCCTTCAAAGGCAGCGAGAAACCGCCCCGTCTGCATATTAAAAAGCTGACCGTCAAAAGCGCCAAAACCGCATACCGCCTGATCTATCAAAAGGACGGCAAGTTTTACGCTCTAAATTTCCATCCGAGCAAAAAGCTCGCGCGGCTTTTAAGCGAGGCCGTGGCGGAAGCGGCAAAGATGCGCGCGGAGACAAAGAAATGAAAAACGGCGGTAAAAGTCCCACGCTTCCCGAGGCGCTCGGCGCTTACGCCGCGCTCGATACCGCGCGTTTCCACATGCCCGGTCATAAGGGCCGCGCGCTTTCGTGGCCGTTTGATATGGCCCAGTGGGACGTTACGGAACTCACTTCGACCGATAATCTGCAGATGCCCGAAGGTCCTATCCTCGATGCGGAAAAGGCATGGGCGCAAGCCTGCAATGCAAAGCACAGCTTTTTTTGCGTCAACGGCTCCACGGGATGCGTCATAACGATGCTTCTCGCCATCGGTCCAAACAAGCATGTGCTCGTGGGGCGCGACTGCCATAAGTCCGTTTCCGCGGGCCTCGCTATGGCGAATCACAGCGCTTCCTTCGTATATCCGGAATTTGACGGTACTATCGACGGCGTTGTAAGCGCGCGCGCGGTGGAAGCCGCCCTCAAAAAAGAAAAGGCCGACGCGGTGTTCATCACGAGCCCCAACTTTTATGGGCTCTGCGCAGACGTAGGAGCGATCGCCCGCGTCGCGCACGAAAATGGCACGCTTCTTCTGGTGGACAGCGCCCACGGCGCGCACCTTCCGTTTTCGCCCCTTTTCCCGGAATCCCCGTCCAAATACGCGGACCTTTGGTGTATAAGCGCCCACAAAACGCTCAGCGCCCTCACGCAGGCGGCGATCTTACACCTTGGCAAGCGCTGCCCGCTCAGTGAATACGACATACGGCGCACGATCACGCTCACGCAGACCACGAGCCCTTCCTATCTCCTCATGACATCGCTCGACTGGGCGCTGTTCACCGCCCGCCGCGCGGATTATGCTTCGCACATAAAGCGCGTGGCGGCCGTGAAGGAACGCATACAAAAGCTTAACGGCATAACTGTATTTGGAAGCGAACTGGTCGGCCGCGCCGGCATTTACGCCGTGGACCCGACGCGGTTGGTGCTCGACGTGAGCGAGCGCGGTATAGATGGCCGCGCGGCTTCGCTTTCCATGGAGGCGATGCGCGTGGTGAGCGAAATGGCGGACGCGCGCCGCATCGTGTTCATCACGGCCCCCGTCGATAAGGACGAATGGTACGACATGCTCTTTTTTGCGGCGGAGGCTTTGCCCTACGGGCAAAGTAAAGCGCAGCCCGGCCGCCCGCCGGTTTTAGACCACGAGGCGGCGCTCAGCGTGCGCGACGCCGTTTTAGGGAAGGCTGAGCTCATACCCATCGAAGGCTGCGCGGGACGCATAGCTGCCCAAGCGGCGGGCGCGTACCCGCCCGGCATTGCCGCCGTGTTCCCCGGCGAGCGCATCACGGACGCAGATATCGGCTATTTTCTTTTGCAGAAGAAGCTCAATATACCGCTTTTCGGCGCGAGGGAAGGAAAGCTCTGCGTCGTGAAAGAAGCCTGAATCGGAAAGGCTAAGTCGGCGGTCGGGTTGCGTGTTTTGGCTTCAAGCCTTATAATTTCAGTAACGGCATACTATACTTTAAAACAAGGGGTACTCTTTGCGATACGATACAGTTTTTTTTGATCTCGACGGCACGCTCATCAAGTCCGGCCCCGCCATATTCGCCACGACCCGCGCGACGCTCGACGAGATGGGGCTTGCATGCCCGGACGACGAACATATGCATAAGCTCATCGGCCCGCCTCTGAAAATGGGTTTCGGCGAGATTTTAAAAATCCCCGAAGACCGTATCGACGAAGCGATCGCTCGTTATCGGGAAAACGCAAAGACCATGGGCATCGCGCTTGCCGCGCCCTACGAAGGCATACTCCCCATGCTCAAATCGCTCAAGGAGCACGGGCTCCGCGTAGGTATCGTTACCTCCAAGGTGCATTCTACCGCCCTCGAGCAGCTCGCGGCGTTTCAAATCGCCCAATATCTGGATTTCGTCCGAGGCGCGTTTTCCGACGGCAACGGGGAAAAGACGGCACTCCTTCAAATCGCGGTAAAGGAGTTTTGCACTTTAGAAAACCGCCCCGTAATGGTGGGCGACCGCTACTTTGACCTCAACGCCGCGCAAAACGTGGGGATCGACAGCATAGGCGTGCTTTACGGCTACGGCGAGCGCGCGGAGATAGAAAACTGCAATCCCACGCACATCGTAAAAAGCGTACCGGAGCTTGAAAGGCTTCTTATCTCTTAAGGTAAAGGGAGCCGAACCCCTGCGGTTTAGAGGGCCGGAAAACACGCCACCGCCGTGTTGCCGGTACTCGCCGCTGTGCCCCCCGAATGGGGGGTAGGCACCACACGCAAGGCCGCAGGCCTTGGCCCATGCAATGCCATAGACCTTAGCCCGTAAGGGCTCTGGCTCTGCCGGACGTGAAGGGCTCCGGCTTCGCTGGACGCTACGCCTGCGCCCGGCGTCTTGCGCTGACATGCTTTCCGATCCTCTAAGCTCCGCGACCTCAAAACTGCCGGTTTGGATGCAGGTCGCGAAAGAGGAGGGAACCGTAACGTCCGGAGAAGCCGGAGCCCCCTGGGCCGAGACCTGTGGCCTCGCGTGCGGGGCTACGGCGACCGACGATGACAAAGACGTGCGCCGAACCGGCAGTTTTGAGGCGCAGGGATTCGACTCCCCTTACCTTAACGAAAAACGGAGGTGACACAGATGAAGCTCATATTCGCCATCGTACAAAACGAGGACTCCAAGCGGCTCATCAAAGCACTCATCGAGAACAACATCAGTGTGACGCGCATTTCCTCCACTGGCGGATTCCTGCACGGCGGGAACTCGACGCTCATGATGGGACTCGACGACGAAAAGGTGGAACTTGCACTCGAGATCATCAAAAGTAAATCGAGCACGCGCAAAGAGTACATGGTGATCCCATCCTCCATGCCCGGCTACATCGACAGCTCGCCCACGCCCGTACAGGTGACATTGGGCGGCGCCACGGTGTTCATCGTGGACGTGGAAGCCTTTCACAAGTTTTAAGTGATGAGCGCAAAGGAAAATCGTCTGTTTCGGGCGATCCGGGATCACCGCGCCCCGCACGCGGTCCTCATCACCGGCTGCGACGCCGCGGCGGCGGTGTTTTTGGCGCGCCGTGCGGCCGCGCTCCACTGCGTGGGCTCACCCGATCTGGGGCTTCTCAAAGCAAGCGGGGATTATTTCGAACTCGGCGAAACGCCCGTTAAGGTATCCGAACTCAAAGAGCTTCTCGCGGAGTTGAACAAACGCCCCTACGGTATGGGCCGCGCCGTGCTTATCCGCGATATCGGCGGCGACAAGGTGGATGCCGCCTGCCAGCATAAGCTTTTAAAAACGCTTGAGGAACCTCCCGCTTCCACCCTTTTTCTCTTCACGGGGAGCTTGCATCTCATCTTCCCCACCATCCGTTCCCGCTGCAGCGTTTACCACGCCGCGCAGCTCACGACCGGTGAGATTGAAGAAGCGCTTATAGGGATGGGCGCGCCAGGAAGCGACGCCATGGAAGCCGCGCGCTTGAGCGCGAGCTCCTTATCGCGCGCGCAGGCGTTTTGCTTCCGCGAGGGCTATAAGGAGCTTCGGCAAAACGCGCTCGCCACATTTTTCATGGCAATCGAGGGAAAACTTCCCTTTGCGGACTCTAAAAAACACAAAGAGGACAAAACCGCGCTCGACGCGGTGGATCTTATGCTTTCCTTCGCGCGGGACATGCTCCTCATCAAAGAAACGGGCCGCGCTAAAGAGAATGAAGACTTTTACGATAAGCTGAGCGCTGAGACGAAAAACTTTACAAGTACGCAGATTAACGCTATCATAGAAACACTGGCCGGTACACGAAAACGATTGACAGCGCATACGCCGCCCGCGTCCGCGCTTGACCGGCTGTTTATAGAGATCTCGGAGGTAATTTAAATTAGCCTCCCGTATATAATCCGGATCCGGCCTCCTGTGTGCCAAAGCCGCCATAGCTTTGTTGAGGCCGCTCACCGTAGAACTCACCGTAGAACCCACTACGCTTTCTCGGCCTCGCCGCACGCTGGCGGCTTTGGCGCGCAGGAGGTTCCTTCAGACCTGAGTCGCAGGATTTGAGGCGATTTCAAGGCGGAGGAGGGCGGCATAGTGGTGCTATTCTAACCGACGACAACGCAGAAAGCGTCCAAATCCTGCTATTCAGGCGGGTTCGGATTGCATGCGGGAGGCTATATAGATGAAAAACGTAATCGACGTGAAATTTCGGGATGGCGGAAAGGTCTACTATTTTGACCCCGCCGGTTTAGATATAAATGAAGGCGACGGCGTGATCGTGGAAACGGCGCGCGGCATAGAATTTGCGGACGTCGTCGCGGGTGTGCATGAGCTAAGTGACGAGCAGGTAGTTTCGCCCTTAAAGAGCGTGCTCCGCGTCGCCACCCCAACCGACCGCGAACAGCGCGACAAGAACCGCGCCCGCGAAAAAGAAGCCTTTACGATCTGCTGCCAGAAGGTGATTGCGCACAAGCTCGACATGAAGCTTGTGGACGTGGAGTACGCGTTCAACGGCTCCAAGATCGTGTTCTATTTCACCGCCGACGGGCGCGTGGACTTCCGCGAGCTGGTGCGCGATCTCGCAAGCGTGTTCAAAACGCGCATAGAGCTTCGCCAGATCGGCGTGCGCGATGAGGCGAAGATGCTCGGGGGCCTCGGCTCTTGCGGCCGCTGTATATGTTGCAAAACGTTTTTGACGGACTTCCAGCCGGTTTCCATCAAAATGGCCAAGGAGCAGAACCTCTCGCTTTCGCCCACCAAAATTTCGGGCATATGCGGCAGGCTTATGTGCTGCCTCAAATACGAGCAGGATTGCTACGAGAGCATGCGCCGCCAGATGCCTCGCATCGGCCGCGAGGTAACGACGCCCGAGGGCCTTACCGGCACCGTGATCGAAAACAACGTCATCACCGAGCGCACGCGCGTGAAGGTGACCTTAAACGACGGCAGTTTCGACGTGAAGGAGTACGAATTCCGCACACTTTCAAGGCGCGGTGGTGTATCCGAGCACAATGCATCCGCTTCGGAGCCGGACGAACCCGTTTCGGAACCGGATGAACCCGCTTCAAAGAGAGACGAACCTAATTCGGACGAGCTTCCGCAGGAATAGAAACGGGTCGAAAGATGTATAAATCCCCCGCTTCGGGTTGCTTTTTAGGCAAAACATGTTACAATATGTATTGTCTAAATTCTATTGGGAGGTAATCTACCATGGCCTATGTTATCAGCTCGGATTGCATCAGCTGCGGCGCCTGTGAACCCGACTGCCCCGTGAGCGCCATTTCGCAGGGCGATGAAACCTATGTGATCGACGCGAGCCTCTGCATCGACTGCGGCGCTTGCGAAGCCACTTGCCCCGTCGGCGCGCCTAAGCCGGAATAAAAAGTTTTATAAAGCATAAAAAGCAAACGAAAAACGAGCCTCGGCTTAAAGTCCGGGCTCGTTTTCGCGTACGCCGTTAGAGCGTGCTTTCTATGTGGACCGCACCGCGTCTACGCGTTTTCGTTCAGAGTTTGTTCCGTTTCCGTCTTCTGCTTCACGTCCTTCTTTTCGCCGATGCTCAGAAGGAGATTCAAGAGGATGCCGAAGATCGCGGCGCCCGCGATGGCGGGGACCTGCAGCCCGAAGAAGTCGAGCGTGCCGCCGAAC
>JAEXEN010000003.1 GCA_023400985.1 Bacillota bacterium | reverse complement strand
AAGGAGCCGAACGACTACGAAGCCCGCGCTAACCTGATGTGGGCTTCGAGCTGGGCCATCAACGGCTTCATCCGCGGCGGCAAGCAACAGGCATGGAGCTGCCACCCGATGGAACATGAGCTGTCCGCCATCTACGATATCACCCACGGACTGGGTCTTGCGATCCTGACGCCCCGCTGGATGCAGTACACGCTGGACGAGACGACGGTATCCAAATTCCGTCAGTTCGGCGTAAACGTATTTGGCCTGGATGCGGCATTGCCGCCGATGGACGTTGCCCAAAAAAGCATCCAATTGCTGTCCGATTTCTTCTTCCACACGCTGGGCCTTAACAGCACCCTCACCGGGATCGGCATAGACGATGCCAATTTTGCCGCCATGGCAAAGAAAGCCAGCACATTGGGCGGGACAATGCACGCGTTTAAGCCCTTGGGCCCGCAAGATATCGAGAACATCTATAGAATGTGCCTGTAAACCGGAGGACCGCCTATAAGTAAAAAAGTTCTTTTGCTTTCCGCCGGTCCCGGAAAAAGCGGCGATCCCGATACGTTCTGCGAAAACTTCCTGCAGGGGGCGTCCGCGAGGCGGGGCAGAAAAATTGATGTGAGGCTTAGAAACCATGACGATAGCAGAAATCAGTAAAAGATTCGGCTTGACCCCCGACACGCTGCGGTATTATGAGCGGGTCGGTTTGATTCCCCGCGTAAAGCGCACACGGGGCGGCATTCGCGAGTATGACGAAGAAGATTGCCGCTGGATTGAATTTGTAAAGTGCATGCGCAGCGCCGGGCTCCCCATCGAAGTATTGATTGAATACGTGGACCTGTTCCAGCAAGGCGACACAAGCGCCTCAGCCAGGAAACAGCTTTTGATTGAGCAGCGCGACCAACTGGCGGCCAAAATGGAAGAGATGCGCAAAACGTTGGACCGGCTCAGCGACAAGATTGAACGGTATCAACAGCACCTTGTCCCGGTGGAACATGAATTGAAAAAACGGTGAGTGTACAACAAATTCCCTGCATCTATTTTGTCAACCTTAGCCGAATGCAAATATCTCCTTACGCATTATGGGGATATTTGCATTTTACTTTGCAAGCGTTTATGCATATAAGCGTATTCTCGGTCGGGAACGCGCTTTTTTAAGAATTTGGGGTCGAATCGTCAATGCGTGCCACATTTCGGCCATACATAAGCATTTCTTTGAAGTAAAGCATTTTTTTACGGTTTCCTCGAATATAAAATAATGCAAGAAAAATTGCAAAAATCGGAAGTTATTCTTTTTGTTATGGTATAATGAATGGAACGATGAATAGAGGCAGGTAGAAATCACACTTGGAAAAGGCGATCACTTCCCTGGCGTTAGAAGCCAATTTGTCGCGTACGCTGAACAAAGTCGAGCCGATTCCCCCGGAGCAGCAATGGCTGGCCGAGCTTTCGTCTTCAACTTGGGGAATCCATAACAGGGCAAAAGAGTTTTTGACGGAATTGAACCACAAATTCCGAAATGACAAGCATGTGATCGATCTGTTGCACAGTATATGCCTTGAGGATTTCTGGTTTTATCATTCCCTTCCCGAGTCGGAACGCGCGCTTTCGGTACTGATCGATATTTTCGAAGAGCTTCTGGCCTCCGTAAAGAAGGACGCCGACAGAGAATTTCTGGCGACTACGTTTATCCAGTTCATGGATCGCCTTTCAACGAGAAGCGGCTTTTCAAAATCCATTATTTCACGTTGCTTTTCCATTATTGAAGCGGATATCCCGCAGCATGAAGAGATCTATATAAGAATTTCAGGTTATTTTAAGGCTTGTTTCGACAGGCTTGCGCAGTATAGTGAGTTTCTGCCGCCCATCATGCGGCTTACTTCGTACATCCTCGAGCGCTGTTATGACTATTGGGAAGAAACGTCCAAACCGGAGACGTGGTTTCAATCGAGGCGGCATCTCTTCACCGTTATGGATGCCGAACAGCTCCAACAGATCGGACACCCGTTTTTTGTACATTTGCACGATGAGCTGAAGCGCGCGGCCACATGGGAAGAACTCAAGCAGATGCTGTTCTTCAAGGACATTTCCAACCACTTCCGAAGCTTCACAAAGGAGATCGTTTCCAGCCTGGAAACCATTCACTACCTCTATTATCTTCTGCATCTCCCGGGGATGTTCAGCCTTTACGACCATCTATTGTACGACATGAACAGGAACCTCCGCAGCGTTTTTAAGGAGTTGGAGCCGGAATCCATTCCCGCCTTTCTCGACGCCATTTTTGAAGAGCTTGAAGAACTGAAAGCGGAGCATGGCAGGACGGTACTGGATTGCATCGCAACGCTCGGAAAAGAAGTGCTTGACGCAAAACATAAGACGGGGGTATCGCATTTTATAAAGCGGATGCTCTTGTTCGGCTTCAACCATCCGGGCCAGATCGGTATCAACAGCGACTGGCAGGTGATGGTGAACCCCAACCATGTCAAGAACATCCGGGTGTTTTTTGAGATCGTCGAAAAAGACCCTTTCGCCATGCGGGAGCTTATCAACACATTGATCGTTGAATTGAAGCTGGGCGGGATCTACATTTCGGATACGGACCTTTTCCAGCGCGATGTAACGAAGCTGCTCAATTCGGACGTCGCGCCCGTTTACAGGGAAATAAAGCAGCTCACCCGTATTTTCCCCGTGTTTTTTCAGGATATAGGCGCCGAGGGGAAGCTCAGAAAGGTAACGACCGCTATCGACGGCCTTTCCATGAGGAAGGATCGCCTCATCCATTTCTTACGCGTGCAGATCCACGTGGAGAGCAACAACACCAACGTTTTGCTAACGAGAAGCATCATCCAATACTGGTATGACGGCGATAAACAGCCTCTCCGAGAGCTTTTGCCCGAAGAGCTTTATCATACGCTTGAGGAAGATAGCGCGTGGCATGAAAATGCGCATGCGGCGCTCAAGAGCTTATGCAAAAAGCACTTCCTCTCGTTTGAGGATCTGCTGAAGCTGAATATCGAAAGCTTGGAAAAAATGGAGCGGCCCGACGACGGCACAAACGTGCATTGGAACAAGGTCATCGACATTTTGGAGATCTACAACCTGCTGCTTGAGAAATACTCCTTTGAAACGGAAGACGTTATCGCGCTTGTGGAAAAAACCCGCTTTTTCAGCAAGAGCGACTTGGAACAGCTTGCTTCCGATATGCAAAGCGAACGCAACGGGCAGGCGATCACGCTTTTATATAAAATGATGAATCATCTGAAATCCGTGATCTTGAGCCCCGAGAAAACGGAAGCGTTTGAGAACATTCAGTTCAAGCGCCACATCGCGGCGGGGATCCCGTCGACCTACGGACAGTATAAGGAGCCGAAGTTTGAGGCGCTTGGGCTGACATACCGGCTGGAGCGCGTAGTTTCCAAGCTGATGGCGGGCGTGCTCGGCGCCATCTCGCATGAATATATTACGGCGAAAACACTACGGCAGATCTACGACGTTCTGCTGCTGTTCAGGGAAGGGCTTGCCCTTGACGGAATTTATGATCAAAGCCTTAATTCCCACTTGGAAATGTTCAAGTATAGCCTTACATCGCCGAGCTTTTCCCTGAGCCAGTATATCAACATTTTTCAGTTTATCGGGCAGGATGTCGGCCAAATCATCAAGGGTTATTTTCTCAACATCTACGAGCGGCCGCTTGCGGCCATCGTCCCGCAGGTGCTCGCGAAACAAAGCGTGCCCCCCGAGCAATGCGCGAAGGAAAGAATACAGATGGAGAAAGAGAATTTCTTCCGCGACATCCTTTCCTCCACGTTTCTGGTGCAAGAACTCGATTTGTTTATCGCGAACATCATCAGCACGCTCCGCAGCATGGTGGATAGCTTCTCCAACAGCTTTATCGAAAACATGCTGACCTACGATCCCGATCTTACCTTCAGTTTGCTTTCGCAGGATACAAGCGAGTTGGACAACCCGATATTTCTTGGCGCGAAGGCATTTTTCCTAAAAAAGCTTTCCGCTTACGGATTTCCGGTACCTCCGGGGTTCGTTATCACAACGGAGGCGTTCCGGCACATTGAACCAATCTATTTTAACCGCCATATGCACAGGGATTTCGTAAAATCCATCGAGCACTCGATCGCCGCCGTTGAACGCCAAACGGGGAGAAATTTCGGCGACCCGTCGAATCCGTTGTTTTTCTCGGTACGCTCCGGTTCTTTTATCTCTTTTCCGGGCGCCATGAAAACCTTCCTCAACGTTGGAATGAACGATACCATCACGAAGACCTGGGCCGCGTCCGAACCGTTCGGCTGGACGGCGTGGGATTGCTACAGGCGCTTCCTGCAAAGCTGGGGCATGGCGTTCGGCGTCGACCGCGATACGTTCGACAAAATTATGCTTGAACATAAAAAGCGTATCGGCGTTGAATTGAAAATACAATTTACCAAGGAGCAAATGCGGAGAATCGCTTCGGATTACAAAAAGGCCGTTTTGGACCATGGCGTTCGCATCGAATCGGAGCCCATAGAACAGTTAAAGGTCGCGATCCGGTGCGTTCTGGATTCATGGACCTCCGAAAGCTCGAAAAGCTTCCGGGACTATATGCAAGTCGCCAATGAGTGGGGCACCGCGGTGCTGGTGCAGAAAATGGTCCTCGGCAACCTGTCCGGGAACTCGGGAACGGGCGTCGTTTTTACGAGCAGCCCGCTCAAGGATTATTCCAGTATCAATCTGTACGGCGATTTTGCCGTCTGCAGCCAGGGTGAAGATGTCGTCTCGGGGCTTGTCAATACGCTGCCGATTTCCGAAACGCAGCGCAAAAAGCAATGCAACGGGGATGTCTCGCTGGAATCCGCATTCCCTAAGGTGTATGGGACCTTGTATCAATACGCAAGACAGCTCATTGAGCAGCACGGTTTTGTGCATCAGGAAATAGAGTTTACCTTTGAGGATGATGACCCGGCGAGATTATATATCCTGCAGACGCGCAACCAGAAAGTGAGCAGCCAAAAAAGCACTCGCTATTTTGCGGCTCCGGCGCATGAAATGAAGCTTATCGGTCATGGGATCGGGGTCAGCGGCGGCGCCCTCTCCGGCCTTGCCGCCTTTGACATGGAGGATATGGACCGGATAAAAGGGGAAAATCCGGACGCCAAGCTCATCCTGATCCGCCCCGATACAGTTCCTGACGATATCCCCATGCTCTTCGTTTGCGACGGGCTCGTTACCGCCAAGGGAGGGAGCACGTCTCACGCGGCGGTGACCGCCGTGGGATTGGGCAAGGTGTGTATCGTAAAATGCGACGGGCTTCAGGTCAGCGAATCCGAGAAGATGTGCACGCTGAACGGATGCACGATTCGGGCCGGAGACGCAATTTCCATCGACGGAGAACATGGCAGCATCTATGAAGGCAGCTATGAGATCATAGAAAAATAAAAAAGTCAGGGAGGCTTTCGTTTTGGAAACCAAATGGAAAGGCAAAAGGATCTTGGGTATCAACGGCATCGGGAGGATCGGGAAACTCACGCTTTGGAGCAACCTGCAGCAAAAATACTACAACGGTATCGTACTGAATGCGGGCCGCGAAATCGGCAAAACGCTCGAGGATGCGCTTGCGTACCTTACGACGGATTCCACTTACGGTACTTTGGACAAGTTTATGTTCGGCTATACCGGCCAATCATGCGAGATAAAAATACTCAACCGCTCCCAAGGCCTGTTTGAGCTGTGCGGCATGCCGGTCAAGCTTTTGACAGCTGCCAGAAACCCCCGGGATATTCAGTGGGCAAAGGAAGAGGTAAGGCTCGTTATCGACTGCACGGGAACATTTTTAGACCCCACGCTTCCGGCGGACCATCCCCAAGGCAGCCTTCGCGGGCATCTGGAAGCCGGTGCGGAAAAGGTGGTAGTAAGCGCGCCTTTTAAAATCAAGGATGTGACCCATGCGCTGCCGGAGGATTGCGCCACATTCGTCTATGGCGTAAACCATTCCGCCTACGACCCCCTAAAGCATAACCTCGTTTCGGCGGCAAGCTGCACGACCACGGGCCTTGCTCATATGGTAAAACCGCTTGTGGATACAAAAGAGACTACCGAAATCATAACCGCCTCCATGACCACGGTGCATGCCGCAACGAATAACCAAAGCATTCTCGATGCGCCGCCAAAGGCGGGAAGCAAGGATTTGCGGCGCAACCGCGCAGTATTCAATAACCTCATACCCACGTCGACGGGAGCCGCGAGTGCGCTTGAGGAAATCATACCCGAAATCAAAAGGGTCGGCTTCATGGCGGATTCCATCCGCGTGCCGACCAATACGGTCTCGCTGATTTCGCTCAATCTTACGTTTCATACGATCTACGACGAGAGCGGCAACCCCATTATTACACAGGAGTTCATCAATGATATTTATAAAAAAGCCGCGGCCGGCGCGCACAAAGATCTGCTGATTTTCAGCGAACGGCAGAACGTATCCGCCGACTTGATGGGCTGCCGCGCCGCCGTGGTGATCGAGGGTCTTGAGAACCACACCAGAACCGGCTTTTTAAAGCTCGGTACGGAAATGCTCCGCCGTCATGCTCTTCAGGTTGACGCGGACATGAACATCCCGGTAACGCACGCTAAAATATTCGGCTGGTACGACAACGAGTTCGGCTGTTACGTCAATTGCATGGAAAAACTTACAAAATATATCAGCAAAAATCTATACTGACAGGCAGGCTCTTTCATCGGCCGCGGGAATTGAATCGAGGGTCGGAGCCCGAACATTAATCGGAAACGCTTGAGGACGATCCAGCCCTCCGGTCTTATACCATGAAGCGCGTGCATCCATGATATCACCATAGAAGTAAGCACCCGTGGCGGGTGCTTACTTCTATGGTGACGGAGGAGCCGATTTCAAGGCATATCCGCCTATTCCCAACGGAACATTTTGAATGCGACCGCGGTACAAAGGATTGCGGTACCCAAAAGGACGAACAGCGATATCAGATAGTCCGTTATGGGATTCCCCAGCCATACGCCCTTCAAAGCGGCGACCGCGTGCGTAAGCGGCAATACTTGAGCGGCTTTCTGCACCGCGTCGGGCATGATCTCTATCGGCACCGTAGCGCCGCTCAAAAAGATCATCGGGAAATAAACGATGTTCGCTACCGCGATGGCCGTCTTTGCGCTCTTGAAAATACTTGCGATCAGGATCCCTATTGAAAAAACGCTTACGACCACAAGGAGTATCGTCAGTAAGATCGCCCACCATTCGCCCAGGATTTTGATTTTATAGACAAGCAGGCCGATCAGCATAAGAAGGGCGACGCCTAGGATGGTCATAAAAATATTTACGGCAAAATGGGCGCCGAGGATCGATTTGGAATTTAAAGGCGTCGCCCGAAGGCGCTTCAATACCTTCTCCTCGCGGTATGTGCAAAGTGTGATCGGAAGGCTCATAAGACCGGTAACGGCGACGATCATGCATATGTACGCCGGGATCGATACGTCGATCGTCCCGTATCCTCCAAACATTTCGCTCGGCGCATTTCCGTATATGCTTCCGAAAAGAAGCAGCATGAACGGAGGAAACAGCAGCACAAAAAACATATTGATGAAATTGCGTGTAAACAGCCTGAATTCAAACCGAAATAAGCTTTGAAACATTTTCATCCCTTCACCCCTTCTTTAGGCTCGCTGTCCGTCAGTTTCAAAAAAACGTCCTCCATGGTCGGACGGTGCGTATCAAAGCCCGAATATTGCACGCCGTTCGCGTCGAGGTAGGCGATCACACGGCTTGCCATGTTATCGTTGTTCCCCCATATGCGGTAATCGTCGCCCTCCTTTATTACTTTCAGCACGCCTTCCATGCCGTCGAGCCCTTCCACAGCGTCGCCGCCCGCTGTAAAGCATACGCTTTGAAGAAGGCCCGCGGTTTTTAGCAGTTCATACTGCGTGCCGACATGGATCATATGCGCGTCTCTCATGACGCCCACGCGATCGCAAACGGCCTCCACATCGTCCATAAAATGGGTGACAAGCACGATCGTCAGGCCTTCCTCGCGCAGGCCCTTTAAAAGGCCCCATATCTCGTGCCGCGCCTGCGCGTCCAGCCCCGTCGTAATCTCATCAAAAAACACAACCTCGGGGTTGGAGATCAAGGCAAGCAAAATAGAGAGCTTCTGCTTTTGCCCGCCCGAAAGGTCGCTGAAGAACGAACGGCGTTTGGAGCTTAGATCAAACCGTTCAAGAAGCTCGCGGTAATCCCGCGGAGCGTCATAGATGGAGGAAAAAAGCCCGCAAAGCTCTTCGACACGCGCTTTATTCGGGTAATTCGTGCTTTGAAGCTGAACCGATATTTTTTTATATAACCGCGCTTTTTCGGCTTTGTGAAAAGGGTCGATCCCGTCTATAAGCACCTTGCCGCCCTGCGGTGTTTTCAGCCCCTCTATCGTTTCGACAAGCGTGGTTTTCCCCGCCCCGTTTTTGCCGACGATGCCGAAGATCTCTTTTCTGCCTACGTCGAGGGAAACATCGTCGACTGCGCGAAGCGTACCGTAGCAAACCGTTAAATGCTCGGCATGGATCAAAAGAAACACAACCTTTCCGCTTTAAAATAAGTCGTTTGAGCTTACAAAAAACCCGGCGTAGACCGCATGAACGATCATGGAGGGGAGCACACTCCCCGTAATAAGGACAATCAGGCAACCTATGATCGAGATGAATAGGCTGCCCGCCCCGATAACGGCCGCCTGCACGGCATTATCCACAAGGTACACCTGATTGGCGATAAACAGGACCGTAACGACAGCGATCGCCCAAATCACAGGCATACCGGCGGCAAGCAGTGAAAAAAAGCATGCACCCCGGAAAAAGAACTCTTCGGCCGCAGCGCTCAGGAAGGGGAATATCCAAACGATCCGCTTAGGAAAAACGAGGGTTTCCTGGATCCATGTAACCTTGTTGATATTGTTGGGGATATCCATTTTAGGCGAAATCGCCAGCATCAGGTTCGTTGCGAAAATCGACATCGTCACCCCGCCGATAAAGCCCACCGCGATCAGGTATACGGGGCTTATCGTAGAGGATATGGTAAAAACGTCCGCAAAAGGTACATTCGCATATTTGGTAAGCAGCCAGCCAAAAAGCGCCGGCAGGCCGAGGTATATAATAAATACAAGAAAGTAGTACACCATTTTAGGATTGTTCGGGAAATATTTCCCGAGCCACATGGTGATGCGTTTTCTGTGGCGGGGATTATCGTAGCTTTTTTTATAGCATAACATCCAAACGGTAAGCATAGCAACTGCAATTATCAGCGTCGTAACCATCTTAAGCGCACCTGTTCCTTCTGTTGACCCCCCAGAGTATCAGGTTTTGCCCGACGTGCGCGATGACCGGCACAAGAAGCTCCCGGCCGCTGAGAAGGTAGACCGCGCCGAGGCATATGCCCGTCAGGAACTTTTGCATGACGGCAGAGCTTCCCATATAAAGATGATTTATGCCGTAAAGGATTGCCGAGCATATCAAAAAAACATACCACGCGGCGCCGAACTGATCGATCAGCAGCGCGCCCCAGACGCCCCGGTACAAAAGCTCCTCAAGCACCGCATACGCGATCGTCAGCGCCCACACGGCGGCGCTTTGGTTTTGCCAAGTCTTATGTATCTCAAGGCCTCGTTTAACGGGGATGCCTTTCGCCCTAAGCAGGATGTAACCGGCGCCGTACTCCAGCGGCGTTAATAGGATAGCGGCCGCAAGGCCCAGCAGGATGCCCTTGAGACTGAGCCGAAGCGTAAAGGAGTCGTAGTACGGCAGGTACAAAGCTGCGAGCGCCAATATTGCGGCCAAATAGATCGTCCCGATCTTCATGTAACGAAGATGCGGGCTGGTCCCGGGCCGTTTAGCGAGAGCGATGATCTGCGTTACGCCGGATGGATAGAAGCTCAGCGCTATAAGAAGGATGTCAAGGTAAAGGATGGGGGTACGCATTTAAAACACCTCCGAACCTTTGCATGCGCGGATGGTTTTTGAAAGGGAAGCCCGGCAGGCACATCCCGCATATTTCGGGGATGAACACGCGGACGACGGACCAGCCTTTATCGATGATCTCAGGCGGGGTAATATCGAGGAAGGCAGCGTATTCGCTCACATTTTTGACTTGCGCGATCAGGCTCTCGAGAATTGCATCCGTCGACTGCCCGCGCATAGACGGGATGCTTGACAAAGGTATGCTCTCCCCCGTCAGCTGTTTAACGATGCGCCGCTTTTCCTCAATTTTTCGGGGAGCGGCGTAAAAATACACGTTCGTATCAAGGTCGGTAAATGCGGATTCGTTGAGGGCGAAGTCAAACTTTTCCGCATCAAAGGACATCATAAAGGTGTTCATGGAAAGGATTGCCGCAGCCTCCATAATGCCGCGCATAACGCCGTTTCCCGCGTCCATATCGCCCTGCGTGCCGACGACCATGTACGGCATTCTTTCTTCTTTGCGCAAAAGTATCGCCATGTAGATGGGGATATCCATATCCGGCATCGATATCAAGAGCGGCAGCACCTCGTAACTTCCGCCGGGCCCAAGCCCCGCCTTTTGAAGGATATCCGAAATGACGGGATGGTCGATTTCCACGCGGCGCGCCTTGCGCATGGTATACCATGTGAGTATGAAGGAATCGATCTGCAGATACTCCGTTATCGCGTTGATCAATGCTTTTTTGAGCGTTTTATGCGAAGCGGTGCCCGTGGAAAACGACGGAACGATCATCGGCTCCGAAAATCCACCATGGCGGTTATAGCCGACAAAGACCTGCTGCCGCGGTATCCAAATGTCCTCACCCGGACGAACCAGTGAACGGCATTTCACCCAGCCGATGACCTGATCCTCTTTGAGGTGCTCGGGGCTATACTGCGGCAAAAGCTCCGATATCCTTTTTTGCTGCTCCGGCGTAAAAATGTTGATGTACTTGAGCGGCATCGTCTTGCCAAGCTTTGAAATATTGGAATATGTATCATACTTCACATCGGATACCGCATAGGAAGACGATACCACGCCCGCATACCGTTCCACGCTTTCCCCGTTGAATTTCACCAGCGCTTCCTGGTAAAACTGCCCGTATCCGCTCAGGTGATAATTCATATCGCTTTCGGGCTCGTCCAAAATAAAGCGATGGTAATGCGGCATGCTGCCCGTCATGCTTTTCAGAAACGGCTCTTCGTACATTTTTGTTACAGGCGCCATGATACTTTTCAGTATCCCGGCCTCACTGCCGTTGATTTCCGAAAAGTTCTTCAGCTCATGTGAAAACGACGGATAAAACCTGAGCATCCTATTACTCCTTTCCGAATACACGGGAGGAAAAGTCGTCTATGATACGGCGCGAGGAAATGTTGAGCTCGTCGAACTGTGCGTTTGCGACAAAGCCGCACGCCTCGCAAAAAGGAACGCGGAGGATATTCTGCATCTGTATTTCAAGCGTGGGCAGATAAATGCTCAAAAGGCGCCCCGAAAACCGGGAGGCTCCGACGCGCACAAACATATACCCTTCCGTGAAGCTGAGATTTGCCAATAGATCAAGCAGCATGATCTGGCAGGAATGATCCTTGTTTGCTTTGGCTTCTTTTCCTTTCATGCCCTCCACAAAGCGAATGTATTGCACGTGGTCTTCCATACGCGCCATGGCCCTCCGCTCAAAGCACTCAAGGCAGCCCGTTTTATACGGCGTGCTTGCAAGAAGCGTGATCGTCGGCCCGTCGATAAACGAAAGGATCACGGGTATCTTTTCTTTTATGCTCAGCCGGTTCACGTTCCGCATGAAGGTAACGGAAAGCTCGGACATGCAGATAACGACCGCGGCAGCACCTTTTATCCACTCGCTCATCTTAGCGGTTTCCTCGATGGTCGTAAGCGCGTCGATACACGTTGTAAGGTCGCTCTTTCTAAGCGCCGCCATTTGTTCTTCGCTGAGAAAGCGGCTTTCAACTTTAAACCTCGGCGCCATATCCTGCCATTTCTGCCGGACATATTCTTCATCCGTGCAGAAAATCAAAGGCTTTACATCGCCGCTCGAAACGTCGAGGTCCTCTTCAAACAATTCAAGTCCGCCGGTTATGGCTTTCGTGATCCTTTGGTGCAGGGTCTTTTCGTCATGCGATATGACAAAGCCCGCCTCGATCAGCTGCTGCAGCATGGTTTCCGCCTGTTCGCGCTCATATGGCTCAAGGAGGTATGCATCGAGTTCGTTCATCGAAAAGCCCCGCGTGTCAAGCAGTTCGAATACTTCCTTTAAGCACTTTACATAATCCGCGCCGTATTCCTCCAACGGCAGGCAACCTTCCTCATAGTTCCATATGCCCTTGCGGAGCCGTATCTCCTTGTCCGAAACAAAAAAGCGAACATCTTCCTGCAAAGCATATTTCAGGCTTTCCTTCTCAGGCGTTCTTGACATTTTTCGAGCCTCCTAATCCTTGATTTGCCCCAGGATCGTCATATGAACGATATGCCGGCACAAGCCATCCATGCCGAGCATCTCCTCTATGCGCTGTTTGCGGTACCCGCCCAGGTCGCAGGCGCCAAGGCCGAGCGCACAGGCTGTAAGTTGTGCGTTCTCCGCAATCTCCCCGGTTTCTATAAGCGCATAGGCTAAACTTGCGTCGCCGTATTTTCTGGCATTTATAAAAAGGTCATAGCCGTAGAACAGAACAAACGCGCATTGCGCCGGGTCTATGTCGCCGTAATCGCACGACGCCTTCAAATCCGCTTCCTCAAAACCGGCGCAACGGTGCAGCGCGTGCGCATGCGGATAATACTCATAGATGCCCGGTTCGAGATTTTTTACGTTTCTGACGCCCGCGTAAAGGCGTATTGGGAAAAGCCCGCCGCCCGACGGCTGTGTACGCAGATGAATACGGTCCATATCCTCTTCGGGCTCGCCAAGCATAAGAGAGCCCGTGATCCCCTGCGTATAGTATAAAAGGGTCGAAAGATCGCCTTTTGTTATAGGCTCGCCGCTGAACTTTCTCACGCTGCGGCGTTCCTGCAAAACCGTACCGAACGCCATCTTCAAAGCGCCGGGCTTAGGCAGCGGTATGGACTCTTCCGTGTTTTCGCCCATAGGGCGCATGGCGGACGTTAAAATCGCATCCCTTCCGTAAAAGCGGCTGAGACCCGCCCTGAAGCCGATGTCGCTGCCTTCGAGCCGATAGTTCAGCAGATAGTCCTCCCCCCGGAAATTGTCTTCCGAATAGAGCATGCCGCGCATCACAACATCGGGCGTCCTGAGTACGGTGGTATTTGCATAAGGCGAACACAAAGCATATTGCGTATTGAACAGAACGACTTGCCCGTAATACCTATGGTTTTCCAGGTATTTCTTATCTTTTTCGTTCATGGTCATCCCTCTTTAAACATATTTTAAGATAAACGGTGAACGCTAATGCAATGGGCCTAAAGCCGAATCAGTTATTCGGCAATGTTACCGGAGTTAGCAGCAGCAACAGCTGGAGCAAGTACAGTTTCCACCGCCGCAAGTGGTGCATGCACCCGGGGACACCATGACCGAGGTGGTGACAACACTCGTAGCACAAGAGTGTTTTGTGAACTTCATTTTGGCTCCTCCTTTCTTTGGCCGGAGTCTTTTGAACAGTTACGTGAAAAGCAGAAGCGTTCACCGATCCCATTTCCATTTCGCCCACCCGATGCGCAGGGCAACCAGTGAACGCGACGGAAACAAGCCTGTTATCGAAACAATGCTCCGGTAAATAGACCGATGCCCTACATGGGAATAAAGGCGTTTAGCGGTTCAAGCTCCATTCGCTGCGCGCGATCCTGAATAGCATTTGTGTGGAAAGTATATAGGTGAAAACATACGAATCCATATCAAATCCCGCCGAATACCTGGGCGGCGTTTTTTTGAGCCTCGCCGCCAGCTCCCGAACCATCTGCGGGGAAAATATCCCTTCTTTGCGAAGGTTTTCTTCAGATATATCCGATAGCAGATATTCAAACTGTGCGCCGTTTAAGAACACCTCGGCTCCGGGCGAAGTCAGCTGGTATTTCTTCCTCGAGAGGATCCTCTCGGGTATTTCGCCGCGGTATGCCCGCTTCAGTATGTACTTTTCCTCAAAGTCCTTCAATTTGTACGCATCCTTCAGGCTTAAGCTCAGGCGGTACATATCGTCGTTTATAAACGCAAACGCCCCGTCCAAACGGCGGTTGCACAGGACTTGTCCGGCCTGCTGCGTAACAAGATACTCTGGCAGCAAGGTCAAAAATATCAGCTTCTGGCAGCGCTCGAAAACCGAATGGTACCGAGGGCCTTCAAGCTTTTCCGCAAGCTCCCTTTCCGCAAGTTCCAACAGGCTTTCAAAGGAACCCGTAACATAGGGAAGTATCGCTTTGGACGCTTCATATCTTGGGCGCAGCGGGTATAACGGGTCCCCCGGGTCGTTATGCTTCAAAAGATATTGTTTTAGTTCATGGAGCGGAGCATGGGAGCCATACGCTGCATAGATGAGAGCGTCCTTTTCTTCTTCGGAAGCGAGCGTCAGGCTCTTTTGCCGTACCGCCGTTTCCTTAAAAAAGTCATAGCCATAGAACATTTCATCCGCGCCTTCGCCCGTGGCGACCATGGATATCCCCGCGTCGCGCACGGCGTCAGCCAGCACGGATAGCGCGACGGGGTTCATCTTCGGGAACGGCATTTCAACGTCGCGCAGCGTTTGCCGGTAAAAATCGGCCATATTTGCATCATCGATCCAAACGGTATGGTGCTTGTACGCATACGGTGCCCGAATTTGCGCGACAGCATGGTCTTGAAACGGTTTTTCCGTAACGCTCCGGTTTTGAAACGCAAGCGAGAAAACTTCAAAAGGAACATCGGAGAGGCGGGCAAATTCGCGCAGGATGATCGTTGAATCCAATCCGCCGCTCAAATAAACGGCAATCGGCTCCCCCGCGGCGAGCGCAGCCGTTTCTTTTACGTTTTTACCGATCGTATCGCGCACAAGCCGCTCCGCTTCGGCCTCGTCGGCAATAAGAAGATCGGCCCGACATGCTTCCTCAGCCGGACCGACGCTTTTCTTCCCGTTTTCAATTTTTAAGCATTCCCCCGCTTCCAAGCGGCAAACCGAACGAAACACCGTTCGCCCGGAAAGCGGCGTTAAGTATACAAAGTTATTGACGATCCCTTCCTTATCGGGCTCGACCGGTATACCGCCCAATGCAAACAGCGCCTTTATTTCCGAAGAAAAATAGAGGGTATCTTCCTTCAGGCAATAATAAAGCGTGCCCTGCCCCCAATGATCGCGTGTAAGCATAAGGCTGCGCCGCCGCGCGTCAAATACATACCGTATGTCGTTTCCATTCCGCCTGTCGGATGCCGTTCCTTCAAGCAAGCACAGATATGGCTCATCCACGCAAACCGTATAACTTTCAAACCTTCGCGACATGGTTTGCAGCATGATACGGGCTTTGGCCTTTAAATCCAAACCTTCGTGGTTAAGTGAAAAAATACCCGCCAACGTCTTCATTTTGTTTGGCCTCACTTTTTCCAGTTAACGTCGTTTCGGTCTTGTTGAATTGCAGTGGCCGTTCAGTTACATTTTCTCTTTTGCTTGCGGTATGTTTCGTATATTCTGAAACCATATGTTAATAATAGCAGATATAAATTTACTTTGGTCTTATTCGACAAAACATCCTGAATAGTATAAAAATATCTATTTTCTCGACAAATATACAAAAGTTTATGCCCACAGCTATGCCGGAATATTTTAAAAAGCCCGGCATCCCATCCGAATTTCTGGACGAAACGCCGAGCCTTATGGAGCTATAACGATTTTTTGATCCGGTTTTCAGTCTAAGAAGTAACCGCCGAACATGCCGCGAAGCCGCGTGGTTTCCGATTTCTGCCTTCCGCCGCCGCGCTTTTCAAGTTCCGCCGAAACAAAGGCCGTCAGCACGTCCGTCATCAAAAATATGGTGGTCAGCGAGTTAAAAAGGCTCATGGTCTGCACGCTGCACACAATGGAGACCGACGAGTAGCGCATAAGCTGAGAGGTGGCCTTATCCGTGATGCTGATCACGTCCATCCCAAGCGACTGACAAAACTCCGCTATGGCGAGCGTACTGCGCCCGCAGGGCGATATGCCGAAAGCCAATAGCAGGCATTCCTCGGGCGGCCACGCGGTAAGAACGCTGAACACCTCGTCTTTATCCTCTATATCCAGACACCGCGCGTCAATATTTTCATAAGCAAGGTGGTTCGCAATGGTTTGCGCGGGCTTTCTTGTTAAGTTGTGCGAGGCGATGAACACGCGCTTTGCGTCTATCAGCTTCCTGGCAAACTGTAGTATCGTATCTATGCTGTTGTTGGCATAGGTGGAGTCTATCATCTGGTGCGTGGACCTTACAAGCTGGTCGTACATATCCGAATCGCTCCGGCTGGCGCTGTGCACCAGCTTCATCCTGTCCCGCACCTCTATCTTGGCGATCAGTCCGCTTTGAAGCTCTTGCTTGAATTCAAGATAGTTCCTGTACCCCATATCCCGGCAAAAGCTCAAGAGCGTCACCTGCGTGGTACCCGTCTGCTCCGCCAGATCCTTCAACGATAAGAAGCCGCACTTTTCCGGGTACTCCATAATGAATTCGGCGATCCTCCGCCTTGTTTTGTTCATGCCCGGATATTGTTCTTTGATCTGTTCAACGATATCCATACTGCCTCCCCATCGAAACTATGTAAATATTTTATCGCCCGGCAAAAAAATAAAAAAATGCTGCCTAAGGTAAGGGGGGCAACCCACTACGCCTTTAGAAGGAGCGGATGATATCCGCGGTAAGGGACTTTATCGCCGCCGCGGCCATCCTCACAGCCGCATCGAGGTCGAAATAGCTTGCGATGCAGTTGGGGCTGTGGATGTAGCGCACGGGTATGCCCAGCACGATGGAAGGAGCGCCCAATTGCAACGACTGTATCACCGCGGCGTTGTTGCCGCCGCCCTCGCGCACGGAAGCCTGTGCAGGCAAATTGAGATTCTCGGCAAGCGACAGCACATACCGCTGAAAACGCGGGTTGCAGATGACGGAGTTATCCATAAAGCGAAGCATCGGGCCGTGTTTCAGCTTCGTTTGCATGGCGTAGGGTTCGCCGAAGGTGTCGTCAGCCGGGCATCCCTCGTAGCATATGGCAATATCGGGCTTTACGCGGTTTACCGCCACCTTGCAGCCGCGTTCCCCCACCTCTTCCTGCGAGGAAAGCACGCCTACCACATCCACTTCAAGCTCCGCGTCCGCTATTTCCTGCATGGTCCTTATAAGCGCTGTGCAGCCTATGCGGCAGTCGAAACCTTTGCCATGCATGATGTCGCGTCTTTCGTCGTATTCAAAACGGACGGCCGGAACGGCGGGTTCGCCTATGCGGATATGAAATTCCCGTTTCGCCTCCTCGTCCGAGGTCGCGCCCACGTCTATCACAAGCTGCTGCACAGGCTGCACCTGGTTGAGCTTGCGCTCCTCCGGCGTCAGAAAGTGCGGCGGCTTTGCCGCTATTGTACCGGGCAGCCATTCGCCGTCCGCATTTTTCACAAGCACCTTGGTGCCGGGTAAAGTACCCTGGCTCCAGCCGCCAAGCTCCACAAAGCGCAGCGTGCCGTTGGGCTTGATGGAGTGCACCATAAAGCCCACCTCGTCGCTGTGCGCGTCCAGCATCAGCACGGGTTTGTTCCCGCCAGAATGCTTGCGGTAAATATACAGATTGCGAAGGCTGTCCTCTTCGAGCCTGAACGTGTCGCCGAGGTATTGCCGCGCAGCCGTCACCGTTTCATCTTCAAACCCGCTCGGCGCTTTCGCGTCGGAAAGCGCTTTCATCAGTTCCAGCGTTTTCTTATCCGTCTTCATCTCCACCCCCACCTCAACGGGTCTCGCCCGGAAGGGCGACTTTCTCAAAAGCTTCCACAAATTCCGCAGCAATATAATCGGCCATAGTCCCCACCATGCTGGTTGACCTCCGAGTTTTAACATTTACTTTAATAATTAATTTTGAAGATCGCATGTCATTTCGTTCGTCCGTTAGGCTGAAGTGTAAACTCGTACGCTTTCAAAGTCAAGTATATAAGGCATTCATACATAAAAAATTATTTGTCACAGGGCGGCTCCTCATGCTTGACAGCGATTGACAAGAAATGTACAATACATTCCAGCAAATGTTTTTAGCGTAAACGCTATAATTTTATCATTCTCATCTGCTCCTATAACCAACAAGTGCCGCATGGATATCCCCGTCTATGGCGGCTGCTTCGGCGAGGAGACGTTATCCCTTCCGGTACCCTTACCTTAAAGAATCAGCGATGTGCGACGCTGCGACCGCCGCACCGTTCTCTCCTCCTGAAAAGCGTCCCCCCTTCATCGGAAGGGGGCGCTTTTTTAAGGTCGCCGCGTAATCACTACCGCATCAATGTGCTCGAGCGCAGCGCGGGTGCGCCCCTACAGTGCATCGTTGCCATGTAAACGCATAAACCGCGATTCCCATTCCGGTTTTCCCTAATACCGTACAAGCGCTGCCTCATAGTATGTTTTATCCGGAAGGGGGTTTTTTACATGGCGAATCGGAGCGCGGTCGTTTGCGTCAGCAAATTTAAGTCCGGCGCGAATAAGCCGTCTCAGGCCTTGCTTACCAAGCGGTGGATCGAGGTCATCAACCTTTCCGAAAAGGGAAAGAGAAACGCGCCCCGTTCCTCCCAACCGAAATAATGTATGAAGGCTGCCGTTTACTGCCGGCTTTCCGATGAGGATAGGGATAAACGCGACCCCTCCGACGAGAGCGAAAGCATTCAAAACCAAAAAACCATGCTGGTGCAGTTTGTTTTGCAGCAGGGCTGGGAGCTATATAAAATCTACAGCGACGACGATTATACGGGAGCCGACCGCAACAGGCCGGACTTCAACAATCTGCTTGCGGACGCGGAATCAAAAAAATTCCAGATCGTGGTGTGCAAAACGCAGTCGCGTTTTACCCGGGAAATGGAATATGTGGAAAAGTACCTCCACACGCTGTTCCCCGCCTGGGGCATCCGCTTTATTTCCCTTGTGGATCACGCCGACACCGCCGTGAAAGGCAACAAAAAGGCGCGGCAGATCAACGGGCTTATCAACGAATGGTACTTGGAGGATCTGTCCGAAAATATCAAATCCGTGCTGACCAGCCGCAGGCAAAACGGGTATCACATCGGCGCGTTTTCCTTATACGGCTACAAAAAGGACCCGGAGCAAAAGGGGCGTTTGATTATGGACGAGGAAGCCGCCGCCGTTGTGCGCGAGGTCTTCCATTTATTTGCGCGGGGGTACGGGAAAACGAACATCGCAAGGATGCTTAACGAGCGCGGCGTTCCAAACCCGACGCAGTATAAGCGCCAGCACGGCCTCAAGTACAAGCCGCCCAAAACAAAGATCAGCACGCTTTGGAAGTATTCGGCCATTTCCGACATGCTGCAAAATGAAATGTATATAGGCCATATGGTGCAGGGCAAGTACGCGAGCGTTTCCTATAAAACGCAGCAAAATAAGCCGCGCCCGAAGGAAGAGTGGATACGCGTCGAAAACACGCACGAGCCCATCATCGACACGGAGCTTTGGAACACCGTGCAGCAGTTGCTCGCGGCAAAATCCAAGCCCTTTGCCACGGGGAGCATAGGCATTTTTGCGCATAAAGTCAAATGCAAAAACTGCGGCTACGGTATGCGCTCCACCGGTACGGGCGGTCGGCATTATTTGCAGTGCGCCTCGCGCCATGTGGCAAAAGAAGCCTGTGCGGGCGCGTTTATATCCGTCCGCGCGCTTGAAGAAGCGGTTTGCGCAGAGCTAAAAAGGCTTACAGAGGAGTATTTGAATAAGGCCGAGGTCGAGCGCGGCGTTTCTTTTGACGTCGATTATCTTCATGAAAAGGCCGCGCTCCTTTCCGATATGGAAGCCTTGCAAAAGCGCAAGGCCGAAAGCCGCAAGGCGCTTGCCGCCCTATATCTCGACAGGGCGAACGGTACGCTGGCGGAGGAGGAGTTTTCCTGTTTACTGCAGGCCTTCCGCAAGGATACCGCCCGCTATGACGACAGGATAAGCGAAGCGCAAGCCCGGCTTGACGACGTGGAGGGCAAAATAAAATCGTCGGACGCACATCAGCTCCTGGAAGCGTATTTCGCCGTATCCCGCCTCACGCGGGAGATGGTTGAAAAATTAATCAACTGTATTTATGTGGGGAAGAAAGACCCGGAGACAAAAAAAATTCCTGTGGAGATACATTGGAATTTTTAACGTTGCATTTATAGGATTGCAGCCGAGCAGAAGGCACGCGCGACCTACGAGCATTTGATGTGCCTTACCACCAATCCGGAACTCATCAACCCCCTCCGCTTTTTGCGCGAACGAGAGATCGTGCACTACCAGCGCTTCGGCGAGTGCCACGAGATTTTGCAGGCCATGTGCATAGAGCCGGACCCCTGCGACCAAATCATGGCGCAGACCGGCGTGGCCGGCGCATCGGTGGCCAAATCGTACGGCGTGTCAAAAGCCGCCGTATCCCCCGCGAAAGCGGGCAATACCAATGTAGCCGGTGCGGCGACCAACATGGCGGGCGCTGCAGCCGAAACCAATGTAGCCGGTGCGGCAATGAAGGGTGGAGCCGTATCCCCCGCGATGACGAAAGGAAAATAGCAACGATTCAAACAAATCAATGGATACAAAGGGCCACAGTCGCTGCGGCCCTTTGATGTATCGGTTATACTTCCATATTTTTATAGATGAGGTAAACTGTAGGGGTCAGTTGGGTAGGGCGTATCCCCGCCGTCGCCGTTGCTGGGTTGAGGCGTAGGCGAAACCCTTGGCGTTGCAGGCGGATTATAGGTCGGCGCCGGCGTTGAGGTGACCGTGGGTGTAGGTTTTAAGGTCGCCGTAGGCTTGGTTGTAGGCTTTACCGTGGGTTTTGTTGTGGGTTTTGGTGTAGACGCCGACTTTGTCGTCGGTTTCGGCGCAGCCGTATCCTCCGGCATTTGCTCGTTTGCAGAGACCGTGGGTTCCGGTGTTACCGGCTCCGACGGCGATGGCAAGGCCGCAGTAGCGGGAACGAGCGACGGAGAAGGGTCTTCCGCCGGCGTAGCGTCCGCCTCGATAAATACGGCAGTCGCGGGTATATCCGTAGCGAGGAAGTAGATCACGCCGCCCATCAGTACAATTATAGTAAGCAAAGTGCCTATAAGAATTTTTACCTTTACGCTCATCCGCCGCCCCCCGCGTCCGCAGCATCGATAATGCCTTTTACAAAAGCATAGGCATCGGTGCCTTCCGCAAATTCATTCGCGGCCATGACCTGTGTTGCAACATAATAAAGGCTCCGGTCGATCTGCGGGCCGTAAAAAACATACTGTATGCCGCTTTTTTCGAGGATCGCATAGGCGCGGAAGCCTTGCTTGGTCTTATAGCTCTCCACGGGTATATTGGTCATCACCGAAGCATACCATATGCGGCCGTCCTGCTTATCGATCGATACATCGTTTTTCGAGTCATACGAGACACCAAAAGCTGTTCCCGGCGCCCCTTTCGTAAAGGGGTAATAGGTCATGAGCGCGCCGTTGATGACCACCGTACCATATTCTTTCAGCCTGTACCCCCCCACGCCGGCCGTGGTAAGAAGCTGTTTACGCAAGTTCTCGCCGATACCGCTGATAAAGCGGAGCCCCGTAACGCCCGTTACACGGATGGCGCAGCCCTGATACGATAAAAGGTTTTGCAGATCGGGCAGCGCCGTGGCCGTATACCCGCCCGCAGCGCTATAGGAGAGCGTCCACGCATACGATCCCAATGGAATACCTTGGGAATCGTATTGGTACATCGTCACCGTCCTCGCGGTGGTCGCATAAACCTCGGCAATCAGATTGCCGCCTGACACGGTGGTGTAAGCAGGTATGCCGTCCACCCACAAAGTCGTATCCGTATAACCCGCGGGCCGCGTGACGGTGATGGGGTAGGTTGCGATGGAGGCAGGTGTGTCTGCGACAAGTTCGGCATAGTCGGTGGATACATAGGCAATCGGGTATTTAGAGCTGTAGACGATCTTATACCAGCCGGGCGCGGCATTCATATCGAGCAGCGTATATAGCGTGCCCAAATTGGCGTCGCCTATTTTGGTGTAGTTGGTCGACGGTCCGCTGCGGACGTTGCAGGACGTCGTTACGTTTACGATCTTAATTTTGCCGTAAACGGGCGTAAATGCAGATTTTGCGACATATGCCGCTCTTCCGTTGTAGTTTACGACGTAAAAAACACCTTCCGTACCGGTCACGACAAGCTTATCTCCCGCCTTGGCAAGGCCGAGCTTAATCGAATCCGTGTTGGCAGTCGCATAGATAAAACCGTTGTTCACCACGGCGCGCCCATCGCTCAGCGTTGTGGGAAGGTCTGTAAGTTCCTCGGCGTCAGTATAATTGGGACTCACCGCAAGCGTGGTATTGGGATAATAAAGTTGTAATATCGCTGAGACGGAGAAGCCCTGTGCGCTCATTTGACGTGCGCCGATCTGGCTCATGCCAATGCCGTGCCCGTAACGGCCGTGGCGTACGGTATAGGTTCCGTCTTGGTTATCAATAAGCCAGAAGCACCCGAGCGACGTATTGGTGAAACCGTAATTTCCGTTGCCGAGTACGCTTTTTTCGATCGTGACAGACTGATTCGTAAGCGTACAAGGCTGTCCGCCTTTGGTGTAAGTGCAGCTTACCACAGCCGTGAGCGTTAAAAACTGCGAGCAGTAGATTTTTGTATCATCTTTCTTTACTCCACGATATATTTCGCGGAAACCCGCATAGTTGCGTACCGTACCGTCTGATTCCGTATAGTTGATATTATGAAGGCAGTCGGCACTGAGCGTCACGTCGGTAAATTGAATGGTGCCCGCTTCCGCGTCGGTCAGCGCAAGCGCATTTTTGAGCATAGTCCTAAGCATGCCCTTGCTGTCGCCCGTTTGGGAAACGACGGTCTCTTCCAAATAAGAGTTGCTTCCGTAGTTTTGAGAATATTGCAGGTCATAAGGGTCCGCCACGATCTCGATGTAAGGCGGATAGGTATGGTCCACAGTCCAACGATGCGAGGTCAGCTCCGTTACGCCACCGTTGGAAGCGCCGTAATATATATTCTCGAGAGGCATGCCATCGTAGTATAGAATCTGCCCTTTCGTGGCGGCGACGGCTGCGGGCGTATTCGTTGCGCCGCTGATCCCTTTATATACTTGATGCGTAGTGGTATCCCCAAGGTCGTAGTACGAGCTCGGCCTATGGTAATTATAAACATAGTTGCGCGCGGCAACGGTCTGCGCCCCCAAAGCTGCCGCGCCAAAGCCGTCGCCGATCTCGTTGGGCACTACGCCGCAAAGATAATCGTCTATGTACACGCGGTTCACAAGCTTCAAACCGGAGCTAAAATGGGCCGAGAGGCTGCCATAATAACTTTTTATGCCGTATTCGCTATTTGCTAAGGTAAATTTATTCCTGCCCATTCCTTCCGGCGGCGTATGTTCCTTGATATTGAATTGCTCCGCGCGGTAAAGCTCCACGCCGCCCGCAGACAATGTGATTTCGGAGCCTGCAACGGCAAACGTATAGGGCATGCCGGATACGATAGCGAGCACGGCGCTCCCGCCGGCGTTATACAGGCAATAGTTACCGTAAAAGGTGACATTCACGGTAACGGCCGAGGTTGATAGAAGCACTCTCGGATAAGAATAGCTTGCCGGAACCATGGACGGCGTAAGCGCAAACGGTCTAAGACCCGCCGGTCCTTGTTCGGTGTTTGGCACATGGCGTTCTTCCGGCGGTATATCGCTATATTCGAGCAGCGGGTCATACGGAACGGACGGGTTAATGATACCGGTGTAGTCTTCAGGATAGGTGTAGGAATAGTCCTCCTCCGCAAGCGCGGCGCTCGGCAGGACGGCAAGGCACAATATAGCGGCACAAAGCGCGCACAAAGCCCGCTTAAGACACGGAAAAACCAAGTGACTGTTCATCCGGTTGTATACCTCTCCGCCCGATAATCTTTGTCCATGGTACCATACTTTAGGCTATATATGAATAGATTAACACGGCGTGTTCATACAAATTTTACATGAACACGTAACCACCTCTACAGAAGGAACCCTTGCCCTACACAAAACAACGATTCACCCGTAGGAGCCGATGCTCCGTTACCAACAAGCACCACGCAGTGACCGTTTTAAGGGGCATAGGGGTTCGGCGGGACCTAGCATTTTACCCACCGCTGCCCTCATACAAACCGCTTGCCGCAAACCTATGCTCGGCAAGGGCAAGCCCTTGCCCTACACCGGAGATTCGTGGTCATAGATGATCCCATAAATATACTGCAAGCGGGCCGCCATTGGGCGGCCCGCTTGCAGTATATTTCTAGTTTTATATGAATTTTATTCTGCCGCTTCCGTTTCGGCTTTCGCCTCCGGCTGCGCGGTGGGCTTGCCCAGATATTCGGGCAGTTCCATGCCCGCCATGTTGAAAAGCTCCTGCATCGGCGGTACGGACTTCATGAGGCCCGAAAGGAAGTTTGCCGTGGTCGGCGCGCCGTCCTTGCCGCCCATGCTGTCCCAAACGGTGACGCGGTCGATCTTGATGTTCTTGATGGCCTCCACCTGAATTTTTACGAGATCCTCAAGCTTATCGGCGATCATCAATCGGATGGCGTCGCCCGCGTTGCCGCCCGCGGCCTGCACGACCTCGGTAAGGCCGGCCGCCTGCTTCACGAGCATCTCCTGCATACCGCGGCCTTCGGCTTCCATCTTGGCGAAGATGGCGTCCGCCTCACCCTTCGCGCGGCGGCGTAGCTGCTCGGCCTCGGCCTCCGCCGCAATCTCGAGCTGACGTTTGTCGACTTCCGCCCTGATGAGTACATCGGCTTCCAAAGTGGCCTTTTCCCTTGCGGCGCGGGCGGTTTCCGCCGCCTGCTCGGCAGCGTAGGCTTCCTCGAGCGCCTTTGCCTGGGCGATCTTTTCGGCGGTGACGGCCCTTCGGAGCGCGTCCGCCTCCAATTCGCGCCTTGTGGCATCGGAGTTGGCGATCTGCGCCTTGGCGTTATTTTCACCCTTGATGGCCTCGGAATCCGCAAGCGAAACCTCAATGCGCTGGTCGCGGTGTGCGACCGCCTCGCCGATGGCGCCTTCGCGGTCGGCCTCGGCAACGGATTTCTTCGCGTCGTTGATGGCCTTCGCGGCGGCCTCGCGGCCGAGCGCTACGATGTAGCCGGACTCGTCGCTGATATCCGTCACGTTCACGTTGATAAGCCTGAGGCCTATCTTTTTGAGCTCCGTTTCCACGTTGCCGGACACGGCCTCGAGGAATTTATCGCGGTCCGTGTTGATCTCCTCGATATCCATCGTGGCGATCACAAGGCGCAGCTGGCCGAAAATGATATCCTTGGCGAGCTCCTGTATCTCGTTGAGCTTGAGCCCCAGCAGGCGCTCCGCCGCGTTTTGCATCACGCCCGATTCGGTGGAGATACCTACCGTGAAGCGCGAGGGCACGTCGATGCGGATGTTCTGGCGCGAAAGCGCGCTCGTCAAATCCACGCTGATGGACAGCGGCGTAAGATCGAGGTATTCACTTGCCTGGAAGATAGGCCATATGAACGCCGCACCGCCGTGGATGCACCGCGCCGAGCGGTTCGAGCCATCGGGGTTAGACCCCACCTTGCCGTAGATGACCATGATCTTATCCGACGGGCATTTTTTGTAGCGTGAAAGCACGAGGATGAGCGTTGTGATAACGACGATTGCGATCACGAACATCAGGATGATTGGATTGTCCATACTATACCTCCGAAGCTTCTTGTTTTATTTTTGTATGCCTGTTCCGCGCCGCCTGCGCGTTCTTTTCCGTTTCGGGTTCCACGATGAGCGTGCTCTCGCCCGCCACGGCCACCACCTTTACAAATTCCCCCGTTTTCAGGCCCCGCGCAGCGCGTGTGAGCGCGTCGCATTCCACATACCGTTCCTGTAAAGTGAGCGTTACCTTTCCGGTCCCCTTCTCGCTTGCCGGAACGGGTATGTAGACCTTTGCGGTTTTCCCGATGGCGTTTTGCATATCGATGTTGCCGGACGCTTGAAGCTTTGCCGTCCAATGGAATAAAAGCGCTATGAGCACCATCGCCGCAAACCCCGCAAGAAGCGATACGAGTATCGTGACCGCGACGTTTGCGCCTGCGCCGTCCAACACGATGCCGGTCCAGCCGCCCACCGAGAAAAACGCCACCAGCCCGCGGATGCTGAACAGCGCGAAGCCGTCCGATACTTCCCCGTGGCCGTGCCCGCCGTCCGCGTGGCCATGGCCCGCATCCGCATGCGCGTGGCCGAAATCCGCGTGCGCGTGACCTACGTCCGCGCCTCCGTGCCCCGCTTCCGCGCCGTCATGCCCGATGCCGAACAGTACCAGTACCGATTGGATGATGAGCACGAGCGTAGCGGGCACCGCGAAGTAGCCAAACACCTTTTGCAGTGCGGATAAAGAATCCCACCATTCCGCCATACTTTCCCCTCCCCTCTTTATTCAATATTTATGTCAGCCGTTGCATACGCATTGCGGCCCGCAAAAGGGCCGCCTCAGACGCTTCTAATGAAGCGTCGCGAGTATGCTTTCGGCTTCCCTTTTGAGCTGCGAGCTTTTCAGCGCCAGAAGTATGACCTTGAGCGCCTGATGCAGCCTTTGCGTTGCCCCGGGGATTTTCTCCACATAATCGACGGTGCAAATGGATATCGTTGCTTCCGCGTCATGCTCCGACCACACCCCGCCGCACGCATAACGTATGCGGCAGATATAATCGTACAAAACGCTTTCCGGTATGATGTCGTCCGCCCTGTCGTATACGCTTCCGTTGAGATACGAAAGCAGATACGCGATTCTTTCGAGCTGCAAAACATCCCTGAGCATATTGATGATAAGGATGCGTGCCACCTGATCGATTTTATAACGCTTGTTTTCCGGCGGTTCCACGAAGCCGCGCTTCACCCAGTTTTGCAGCGCCGGCGTATCGAGCCCCGTGATTTCCCGCACCTGCGAGAGCATAAGCCCCGATGTTGCGGCAAAGATGCCCTTCAAAAAGCCCTCCCCACCGGGCCCCGTGCTTTTTTCCATCGGAATGACCGTCCCGGGAACGTTCATTACCACTTTCCTCCCCTTTCCCTTAGCTTGATATAAGTATATCACGCATTCATCTGAACGTCAATGCAATTCACAAGAATTCTATCTAAATTCTTGTGAATTGCTTGTTCTATTATGGTAAGGGCCCCCTTTCCGCTTGCGAAACGGGAGCCCTTACCATATATGGCCGCCCTACACCGAGGGGACCTGTTGCCCAGTCTCCAAGTAATACTGCGCCTGCGCAAACCACAGCTTGCTGTAGGCACCGTTTTCCTCCTTCAAAAGCGCTTCGTGGCTGCCTTTTTGCACCACGCTGCCAAGGTCGAACACAGCAACCTCGTCACAGAAGCGGCATGAGGAAAGCCGGTGGCTTATGAAGATGGCGGTTTTATCGCCGATGATCTCATTAAACTTCGAATATACCTCATACTCCGCCACGGGGTCGAGCGCAGCGGTAGGCTCATCCATCACGATGAACGGAGCATCCTTATAGAGCGCGCGGGCAATGGCGAGTTTTTGCCCTTCCCCGCCCGAAATTTCCACGCCCGTCTCGTCGAAATCCTTATAGAGGCAGGTTTCGATGCCCAAGGGCATTTCCTTAAGGCGTTCGCCAAAGCCAGCCTTTTTAAGGCATTCCTCCACACGCGCCCGCTCAGGCGCAGCAGAGGCCGCCACATTTTGCCCAAGCGGGAACGCGAACAGCTTAAAGTCCTGAAAGATCACGGAAAAAACGGAGAGATACTCCGCGTAATCGTACTTTCTGATGTCGATGCCGTTGAGGAGGATCTCCCCCTCCGTTGGGTCGTAAAGGCGGCACAAAAGCTTGATGAAGGTGGTTTTTCCGCTGCCGTTTCGCCCCACCACCGCAAGGCGTTCGCCCACGCGAAACTTCATGGAAACATGGCTTAATGCCCATGCTTCGGCGCCCGGATAGCGAAAGGAAACGTCCCGAAACTCGATTTCATAGTTACGGTCGGCGCGCTTTTCCACCGTAAGACTGCCCTGGTACATGGTGTTTTTGATGTCCAAAAACTCATAGGCCGTGCGAAGGAACGCCGTATTGACGCGCATTTCGCCGAGCGTTGAGAAAAGCGAGGCCACTCCGCCCGACAATAGCGTGATCGCGCCGACGTACTGCGTCACCGCGCCGATGCCAAACGCGCCGCCCCATGCCTTAAGGCACACGAACACATAAACAAGGCCCGTAAACGCATGGGAGATTGCCGAGGAAGCGGCGCCATACAGTCCGATCGGCCCGCGCGCCAGCTTTGCGATATCGCTCTTTACGCCAAAGAGGTTTTCAGCGAGAAAGCTTTTTTGGCACAGAATATCCTGCCGGTAAACGCGGGTGTCAAGCGCGCGACGCCTGTCGCACGCCGCAAAACCGTAGAAGCCGAACTTCCGGTTCCCCTCCTTCGCCTGATCGGCATAGGAAGCCCAATAACGGCCGCCCGCGTTGGAAAGCACCGGAACAAGGAGTGTTACCGCGAGCAAAACGGCGGCGCTGAGCGCCGCGGACAAGGAGCTGTTGAGCGCCGTGAGCGGGCCCGATGGAACGCTTAGGGTAAACAGAGAAACGGTAAGCGCGACGGAGCCGCCGATCTGGAAAAGCGCTGTAAGGAGCGCTTCAAAATGGCGCATCAGCATCCCGATGCCCCAGCCGAACCACCCCGCGTTTTGGCGGATCTGCGAGAGCAGCTCGTGCGTGCGCGGCGCGTCGAGCGCGCAAAAATCCAAAGAAAGGAGCTTTTCAGAATAGAGCTTATCGTCCTTGCTGAACCAACCCGTGCGCTCGTAGTTTTTCCACCGTTCGAGCGCCGCCTTGCCAAACGACATCGCGGCGGTGATGAGAAGCGTTAAAAGCACCAATTGCAGCAGCACCTCCGGGCGCCGCGCCGCGGCAAGCTCGTCGATGATCTTTGCCGAAAAGTACAGCCCCACATAGGGCAAAAGCGCGCTCACAAGCGTATAAGCCGCCACGGAAAGGAACATCGCCGGGTAAAGCTTCCACCACAGCTTGAACGTTCTCACGTTCAAGTGAAACGCCTCGCGAAGGGGCACCTGGGCCGTTTCAGTTTTCTTTTTCATACGCCATGCTCCCTTCCCGGTAATAGCGGCTTTGCAGCTCATAAAGCTTTGCGTACGCGCCGTTTGCGCTGACAAGCGCGTCGTGCGTACCCTCCTCGGCAATTCCGCCGCCTTCCAAATACAGGATGCGACCACAAAAGCGGGTGGAGGCAAGCCGGTGCGAAATGAACACCGAGGTTTTCCCATGCGAAAGAGCGCCGTACTTTTGATAAAGGTCGCTCTCGGCAATAGGGTCGAGCGCGGCAGTCGGCTCGTCGAGCACGAGAAAGGGCGCGTCCTTATAAAGCGCTCTTGCGAGCATCAGCCTTTGAAGCTCACCGCCCGAAAACTCCGGCGCATCCTCATACACCTCGCGGCAAAGCTTAGTTGAAAGGCCATGAGGCAGGCTTTGCGCCTTTTCCAGAAGCCCCGCGTTTTCAAGGCATGTCTCAACGCGCCACATATCCACATGTTCCGCCGTTTGCGCCACGTTGACGGAGACCGTTTCCGCCAGCAGGAAAAACTCCTGAAACACCGCGGAAAAGTGCGCGTAATAATCGCGACGGTTGTAGGCTTTGATGTTTTTCCCATCGAGCAGCACCTCGCCCTCCGTAGGGTCGTAAAAACCGCAAATGAGCTTGACGAGCGTTGTTTTTCCCGCTCCGTTGAGGCCCACCACCGCAACCTTTTCGCCCGGTTTGAGCACAAGGTTGATGTTACTAAGGGTATCGCTCTTGGCGCCCGGATAGCGGAAGGAAACGTTTTTCAGCTCAATCATACCGGGTGCGTTCCCCGTTCGCGCAAGCGTCTCTCCGCTTTCAAAAGCAAAGCGCTCCTCATAGCCCAAAAACTCCCGCAGGCCCGAAAGCTCCAAGCTTTGCTTATTGAGCGTGGAAAGCGAGGAAAGAGCCCCCTCCACCCATGCGGAAAACCCGCCGACCGCCGCGAAATACAAAAGGAACTGCGAGGCGCTTAAGCCTTTTTGCAGCACCAAGGAAATCAAATACGCGTAGGCGACGCCGTTTCTTAAAAAGGTAAGCACAACGTCCGCCGCGCTCGACCACAGGTAGACGCGCTCGCCCCGCGCCTTAAAAGCGCGGTACAACCGCAGCGTGCTTACGTAAATATCCTCAAGCCAGCTTTTCATGCCGAAAATGCGAACGTCCTTCCCGTACGCGGCCGCGCCGGATTTTTTGCTCACATATCCCATTTTTTGTGTGTACGACGCTTCCTCCTCGCGGTGGTCATACGTCCAGCGGTCGGCGCGCTTTTTGAAAAAATACCCCGCGAACGCGGTCAAAAGCGTAACAAGAAGGATCATTGGGTCAAGCGTTATAAGGAGCGCGAAATACAGCAAAAGCCCGACGAAGTTTTTGAAAAGCTCCACAAGGGTACTCCATACCGCCTCGCCGGCTTCATCGTTGCCGCCCACCGTGTAGTGCGCTCGATCAAGCAGTTTCAAAAAGCCCTGATCCTCTACGTTGGGGTAGGAGGTCAAGGCAACCTTGCCATAAATTTTCGCCACGAGCTGACAGCGCACATCCACGCGCCCGAACAGCGTGTTTTTGCGGACGTACGCGTCAAAAGCGCCAACGAACGCCAGCGCCACCGCAAATTTTAAAATGGTGCCGATCAGCACGTTAAGCGGCGCCGCGGCCTCCAAGGTTTTTAGCACCTGCGGCGCAAAAAAAAGGCCCAACACCTGCGTTGCAACGCCGAGCAACACCTGCGCGAGGCACAAAAAGAGCACGCTCTTTTGCGTTTGCCACGCAAGCCCCGCCATGTAGGCGGAATTGCTCGCCATGCCGTATTTCGGCTTCGGCTTACTTTGTTTTTTTGCTTTTACAGCTTCCATTCCAACCACCCTTTCCCCGCCATTTTACCGTTTTTTTCGGGGCGGCGGCGTATTTTGGTGATGAATTGCAGCAATTGGGTGACGAAGCGCTACTGCGGCAAGAGTATTTCGGTGGTGAACGCGCCGTCCTCGCTGTTTCGGCTTAAATAGCCGCCGTAGCGCTCCACGATGCTGTCGATGCGCAATTGCCCGAGGCCGTGCCCTTCCCCCTTGGTAGTGCGGAAACGTCCGTTTTCCTTTTTTTGTTTTTTCGCAGAGGTGATGTTGGTAAACGACATGTAAAGCTGTGTGTTTTTCATATCCATGTACACGCGGATGAGGCGCTCCTGTTCGGGAAGCTTCAAGCTCGCCTCGATGGCGTTATCGAAAAGGTTGCCGATGACGGCGCAAAGATCGAGCTCCGAAACCTTAAGCGCCACGGGGATATGCGCGTCGGCCACCACATTTATGCCTTTGGAGCGCGCGAGCGAAATCTTGCTGTTCAATATGGCGTCGGCCATTTTATTGCCGGTTTTTACGGCGGTATCCACCGTTTTCAGATCCGTATCGAGCTCGTCGAGGTAGCGGCAGACGGCGTCGAGGTCGCCCGAAGCCGCATAGCTTTTCATGGCCTGTATGTGGTTTCTGTAATCGTGCCGCCAGCCGCGCATTTGCGCGTACATGTTTTCGACCTCGGCGTAATGGGTCTTGATGATGTCGTTTTGATAGGCCGCGATGCGCTTATCGAACCATTTTGAAAAAAGCCCCATATATGATTTTATTACTCCTCCTAAAAATGGCGGATCAAGGAGCGGTTGAGCGGCTCGTACATGCCGCGCGGCAACGGCAGCGCCGTACCGTCCATAAGCTGCACCTCGGCCTTTGTGACCTTCCTGATGCAGGCGAGGTTCACGATATGCGAACGTCCCGTGCGAAAAAAGCTATCGTCCAGTTCCTTTTCAAGCTCATTGAGCGTTTTTTTCACGACATGCTCTCTTTTAGCGTGGATGGTAACGTAGTTTTGCCGCACCTCGAGGTATTTGATCTCGTAAAGCGGGATGCGCACGGTTTCCCCGCGCGCGTCGATAAAAAGCGCGCGGCCGCTCCGCTCGAGCCTCTGCGCGGCGCGATCGAGCACCGCAAAAAGCTTTCCTTCATCTATGGGCTTCATCAAGTAATGGAGCGCCTCCACATCGTAACCGTCGGAAATATAGTCGGAGTAGCCGGTCACGAAAACGATCTGAATCTCCTTGTTTTCGGCGCGCACGGTCTTTGCGAGCTCCACGCCGTTCATGCGCCCCATCTCGATGTCGAGAAGCAGCACGTGCCAAAGCTTATCCTCCGCATACGCATATAAAAACGCTTCTGCAGAAGGAAATATCTCAATCGCCGTAGCAGCACCCATTGCGGCCGCCCACTTTGCAACAATGTTTGAAAGGTATCTTGCGTCGATGCCTATATCGTCGCAGATTGCAAAACGGTATTTCATGCCATGCCCCCAAATCCGGTTTTGATGCGCCCTTTGTGTGCAGATTGCCGTCCACTTCTTCATTGAAACAACATTTTGCGTGTTTCGTCAAGCCTCAAACATCAAAAGGCGGGCCTCGGCAAAGCCAAGGCCCATTTTGCGGAATACGATTTTGAATTCTTATCAGAGGTTAAGGGCCGCCATCGCCACAAAGTAGATGATGAACAGCACGGCAAACACGTAAAGCAGCGGATGAACTTCCTTGGCCTTGCCCCTGCAGATCTTGGCAAGCACATAGAAGATGAAGCCGGCCGCAATGCCGTTAGAGATGCTGTAGCTGAACGGCATGATGATAACGGTCATGAACGCGGGAAGCGCCTCTTCAAACTTGGTCCACTCGATATCCTTGAGCGACTCCGCCATCAGCACGCCCACGATGATGAGCGCGGGCGCGGTCGCCGCGGTGGTCACGATACCCGCGATGGGAGCAAGGAATAGGCATAGTGCAAACATAACCGCCGTGACAACGGAGGTCAAGCCGGTTTTACCGCCCACGCTGATACCGGCCGCAGACTCCACATAGGTGGTGGTGTTGCTGGTACCGGCCAAAGCGCCGATGGAGGTAGCAATGGAGTCCGCAAAGAGCGCCTTATCCATTTTGGACTTGAAGCCCTTGCCGGAGAACAGCGCGCTTTCATCCTTTTCGTCGAAAATGCCCGCCTTGCGGCCCGTGCCGATAAACGTGCCGATGGTATCAAACGTATCGGTGAGGGAGAAGGCAAACACCGTAACGATTACGATAATGATCTTGGCCGGATCGGCTAACAAACCTCCGAAATCGAGCTGGAACGCGGTTTTGGAAATATCGCTGACCTGCATGGCCATGGACGGGTCGTAGGTGGTGACCTTGAGGGGAATGCCGACGAGGGTAGTCGCTATGATGCCGATGAGAATCGCGCCCTTCACCTTGAGAACCATCAAAACCGCGGTAATCACAAGGCCGATGATAGCCATGAGCGCGGTGGGGTTGCTGAAGTTGACCAGCGCCGGAATCGCGCCGCCGTTGGAGATGATTGTACCGCCGGCGAGAGCGGGATCATTGACGATGTTCCAAGGGTCAATGGTGAACTTAAGGATGTTGGCATCTTTCAGGCCGATGTAAGCGATAAAAAGACCGATGCCGGCGCCGATGGCAAGTTGCAACGTGCGGGGAATGGATTTAATGATGGCTTTTCTGATATTGGTCACGGTGATGACGATGTTGATGATACCGCAGATAAACACCATGGCCAGCGCCTGCTGCCAGGAGAAACCGAGGCCGAAGCAAACCGTATACGTAAAAAATGCGTTCAATCCCATACCGGGCGCCAACGCATACGGAACGTTTGCCACAAGGCCCATAACCAACGTGCCGATTACGGTGGCAACGATGGTTGCGACAAAGATGCCGCCCTTGTCAAAACCGGGCACAGAGCCCAAAATGGACGGATTTACGAAGATGATGTACGCCATGGTGAAGAAAGTTGTGATGCCCGCTATGATTTCCGTGCGGACATTGGTGCCGTTTTCCTTCAGTTTGAACATAGTAAACCTCCCATTCCTCGTAGTGTAGTGAAAATAAGTTCCAAATCGATCCCCGGAAATCCCTTGCATAGTTACAAGTTTCCCCGATCCGATTTACACGTTCATTTTATCGATATGTGAACATTCTGTCAACATCAATAAAAGTTATACCCCATCGCCCATGCCCCATAAAGCGCCGGTTTTCTTGGGCTTTTTACAAGTTTTGCGCCGTAGGGCAATTTGCTGTAATTTACATACTTTTCCATAAACACGGAGCGGCCCGCATATTGGGCCGCTCCGTGTTTATGGAAATTTTGTTTTAAACTTATTCCGTCTTCTGCTTCACGTCCTTCTTTTCGCCGATGCTCAGAAGGAGATTCAAGAGGATGCCGAAGATCGCGGCGCCCGCGATGGCGGGGACCTGCAGCCCGAAGAAGTCGAGCGTGCCGCCGAAC
>JAEXEN010000017.1 GCA_023400985.1 Bacillota bacterium | reverse complement strand
GATGTTCTGGAACGTGCGCGCAACGCCCGCGCCGCAGATGGCGTCGGGGTGCATGCCGCCAAGCTCCACGCCTTTTTCGCCGCAGGTGAGGGTGATTTTCCCATGCGTGGGCGCGTAAACGCCCGTCAGAAGGTTGAACACCGTGGTCTTGCCCGCTCCGTTGGGCCCGATAAGACCCACAAGTTCGCCCTGCTCTATGCATAGGTTGAGCGCTCTCACGGCGTCAAGGCCGCCGAAGGAAACGGATACATCCTGTAAATTCAAAAACGGCATCAGTTTTCACTCCCCTTCTTATGGAAAATGCCGCCGATATTCGATACGGTTCTGCGCAGCAGCGCATACGAGAGCTCGCGTGAGCCCATGATACCCTGCGGACGGAAGATCATGGTCACGATGAGCAAGAGCGCGTAAATGACCATGCGAAGCTCGGTGACAGACTGCAAAAGCGTCGAGAGTATCACGAGCAGGATAGACGCGATGATGGAACCGGAAATACTCCCTAAGCCGCCGAACACCACCACGACGAGGATATCCACCGAACGCTGGAAACCAAATAGATCCGGCTTGATGAAGTAGAAATACGAGGCGTATACCGCGCCCGCGAGCCCCGCGAAAAACGCGCCTATCGTGAACGCGGCCACCTTGTAGCGCGTGGCTTTTACGCCCACGGACTCCGCGGCGGTCTCATCCTCGCGGATGGCGATCATGGCGCGGCCGTGCGTGGAATGGATGAGGAGGCTTATGATGATTACCGTCGCCGCCGTGGCGGCAAAGAGATACGGCCAATTCACATACTGCGGTATGCCGTTGAGGCCCGCCGCGCCGTTTGTGATCTCGATGTTGGTGAAGATATTGCGGATGATCTCGCTCATGCCGAGCGTTGCGATGGCGAGGTAGTCGCCCTTGAGACGCAAAATAGGAAGGCCGATGAGGAAGCCCGCAAGCGCCGCGACACACGCGCCCGCAAGGAGCCCGAGGAAGAAACCGCCCAAAGAATCGAGCCGCATGGTGATGAAGGCACAGACGTACGCGCCGATGCTCATAAACCCCGCATGCCCTAAGGAAAACTGGCCCGTAAAGCCCGTGACGAGGTTCAGCCCGCACGCGAGGATGATGTTCACGCAAACGGTCACGACCACGGTAAAGATATAGTCGTTGATGACGCCCGCGGCGATAAGGCCCCAAACAATCAAAAACGAAAGGGCCAGCACTATGGCGTAGCGGGCGGTGATGGGGAGAGCAAGGATCTTTTTCATAACGTATTACACCTTCTCCCTTGCTTTTTTACCCAAGAGGCCTGCAGGCTTGAAGATCAAGATAAGGATGAGGATGAAGAACACCACCGCGTCGCGGTAGGTGGAGTTGATGTAGCCCGCCACGAGCACTTCCACCATGCCGATGAAGTAGCCGCCGAGCATTGCGCCGGGCAAAATGCCGATGCCGCCGAACACCGCCGCGATAAACGCCTTAAGGCCGGGCAGCATACCCATGAGGGGGTTGATGGAGTTGTAATAAACGCCCACCATCACGCCCGCCGCGCCCGCGAGCGCGGAGCCGATGGCAAAGGTAAAGGAAACGGTGCGGTTAACATTGACGCCCATAAGCTCGGCGGCGTCGCTGTCGGTGGATACCGCGCGCATGGATTTGCCTACTTTCGTATATTTCACGATGATCTGCAGCACGGTCATGAGCACCACCGTAACGCCGATGATGATGACCTGTTGTGCGCTTACAACGACGCCGTTCAAATTGAATGTCTCGGTCATGAAGCCCGTCACGGGCGGATACGAGCGCACGCCCGCGCCCACGAAGAACATCATGCCGTATTCCAGTAAAAGAGAAACCCCGATCGCGGTGATGAGGGCCGCAATGCGGGGCGCTCCACGAAGAGGTTTATAGGCGATGCGTTCGATGGACATACCGAGAAGCATGCACACGAGCATCGCGATGATAAGCGCGTACCAAAACGGAAGCTGAAGCGCCGTCATGCAGAAATAGCCCACATAAGCGCCCACCATGTACACGTCGCAGTGCGCGAAGTTGATAAGCTTGATGATGCCGTACACCATCGTATAGCCGAGCGCGATGAGCGCATAGATGCTCCCGAGCGAAAAACCGTTCACGAGCTGCTGCAAAAACTGTCCCAAAGCGTTTCTCCTCATAAAGATACGGGTGCTTTGCCCGAATTTCGGGCCGCGGGGTTTTCCTCCATGCCCCCGCGGCCGAAAAAACGGGAATCGAAAAAATGGATGCCGAAACGGCTTTTGGGGTTACACCCATGGGCACGGGTGCAAAGCCGCTCCGAAACTTATTACCTTTGCAGGGCGTATCCTAGGCTCAGCCCGCCTTTTCGCTGGAAACGGGCACGCCGTTTTCGAGCTTGATGATAACGATGCCCTTCACGGCGTTGTGGCTCTCATCCACGGTAATGCTGCCCGTCACGCCCTCGAAACCGGAGGCGGATGCCATAGCGTCCTTTACGGCCTCGGGAGTGGGCTCGCCGGAACCTGCGGCGCGGGTAATGGCGTCAACTGTGAACATGGCGACATCATAGCCGAGAGCGTTGAACGAATCGGGGTCCTTTCCATACTCGGTGTTGAAATCGGCGATGAACTGCAGCACGCTCGGATCCTTATCGAGCGAGGAGTAATGGTTGGTGTAATACACGTTGTTAAGCGCATCCGCGCCGGCGAGCTCCGCGAGCGACGGGGAGTCGTAGCCGTCGGGCCCGAGGATGGGGCAGTCGATCCCGAGCGCGCGAGCCTGCTTGATGATGAGGCCGGCTTCCTGATAGTAGGCCGAGAGCAGCAGCACGTCGAAGTCGAGATTCTTGACCTTGGTGAGGATGGCGTTGAAGTCGGTATCGCCGGAGCTGAAGCTCTCCTCGCCAGCGACGGTGCCGCCCGCGGCGATGAACGCGGCCGAGAAGCTCGACGCAACGCCCTTGCAGTAGTCGTTTGCGATGTCTTTCAAGACGACGGCAGTCTTGCCGGAAAGGCTGTTTGCGGCATACTGCGCAAGCACGTTACCCTGGAACGAATCGTTGTAGCAGATGCGGAACGCGTATTCCTTTACGCCGTTCTCATCCACGGTAACGTCATCCACGGTGGCGCTGGCGGAGATGACAGGCACCTTGTTTTTCAGCGCGACGGGAATGGTGGACTTAAAGCTGCCCGAGGTGGCGGGGCCCATGATGGCAAGAACATTGTCCTGCGTCATGAGCTTGGTGGCGATGGTGGTAGCCTCCGCCGGGTCGGACTTATTATCATACTTTACAAGCTCCACCTGCTTGCCGTTGATGCCTCCGTTGGCATTGACCTGCTTAATAGCCAGCTCGATGCCTTCAAGCGTGCTCTGCCCGTAGGTGGCAACGCCGCCCGAAAGCTCCATATTGACGCCTATTTTATAGGTGTCCGAGGTTTTCGCGCCGCAGCCGAAAAACAATGCAGCGGTCATCACGAGCGCGAGAAGCAGGGCAAATCTCTTCTTCATGGTTCATTCTCCTTGCAAAATTCCTTAACAAAAGGGCGGCTCCCGTTCCCGTGGGGCCGCCCTTTGTCAGCTTTGTTTATAAGCCTTACCGGACCGGTTTCCTCACGGGAGCATTTCTAAGTACAAGTACGAGTACACCAGCTACAAGTACAAGAATGCTAATAAGGAGCACGCTAAGAATGCCGGTAATGCCGAGCGCGGGAATCGCGGACGCGAAAAGGACCGCCGACATAGCGACGGGCGCGGAGGACAGATGCTTTGCATGAACGCTCATCCGTTTTTCCAACATTGCGTACCGCTCCTTTCGCGCAAGAATTAAACAATATATTATATATGTACCTCAGCGCTGTCAAGCGTTTTTTCATAAAAAACGAATAAATTTTCACTCGCGTACAGAAAATCCCCAAAACAGCCGCATAGCGGGGTGCGCTAAATGTATATTGTTGCCTCTGTGCACCAAAGGGGCTATACTATGTGAAAAACAGCGGCCGCATGCCGCAATATCATGATTTTCGGGGGTAAATATGGCAGAACTGACGTCAGAACGGGCAAAGGAACTCTTGAAAAAGCACGTTACCGAAAAGCACCTTTTCACGCATGCGCTCGCCGTAAGCGCCGCAATGGGCGCCATGGCCGAGGAATTTGGCGAAAAGCGGGAATATTGGGAGGCGATCGGCTATCTCCACGACGTGGACTTTGAAAAATACCCGGAGGAGCATCTCGACCATGTACGGGAGCTTTTAGACGGTGAAAGTGTGGACGAAAAGGATATCCGGGCTATCCTCGCGCATGGTTACGGCATACGAAACGACGTGGAACCCCTCACAGACCTCGAAAAGAGCTTGTTTACGGTGGACGAGCTGACGGGCATTGTCATGACCACCGCGCTCATGCGCCCGAACGGCATCTCGGACCTCGAGGTGAAAAGCGTCATGAAGAAGTTCAAGGACAGGCGCTTTGCCGCCAAGTGCGACCGCGATCTCATTTTAAAAGGCTGCGAAATGCTTTCCTTGCCTCTCGAGACCGTTATCGAGCGCACCATAGAGGGGATGCGCCGCTTCACGGACGAGCTCAACCTCGGCCCCAAGGCGGAGGCGGAGGCGTAAGCGTAGCGTCCGGCAGAGCCTTGGCCCTTAAGGGCCAAGGCCTATGGCCTTGCGTGCGGTGTCTACGGTGAGCGGCTCCAACAAAGCTATGGCGTGCCATACGCTTTTGCGGCCGTGTTCGGATTGGCGCGCTATGCTTAAGGCAAAGAGAGTCGAACCCCTACCTGGATCGCGAGTTTCGGCGAACTTTGTCGAAACTCCATGTTTGTGAAGGAATTATCATAAATTCCTTTGACAACGGACATAAAAGCGATTACTCTAGTATAATACCAATTTATATTCGGAACCGGTACTGAGGAATAACGCCTTTGCTTGACACATACGCTTTGGTAAAAGAGGCGATTTGCGCGCTCTTACAGACGGGTGCGCAGCTTGATGCCGCTCCTTCGGATATCTTTTGCGCGGCGGCCGCGGGCGAGGCTTCGACCGCGCTTCCTCTGGCGTTCCATATTCCTGCGGAATCCCTTGCCCTTCGGCTGAACAGCTTCAACCGTGCGCAGCAGCAGACGCTTTACGGCGTAAAGCTCGTGGAGCGCGTTTTCGAATGCGACGGCAGGCTTTGCTTTTCGCTGACCGACGCGTTTTTCGACGCGGCGGTGCGCGAACTGAACGCGAAACTCCCGCTCCCAACGCTGCCCGACCATACGGAAAGCCGCGCGCAATACGCGCTTTGCCGCATGCTGATGCTCGCAAAAAAAAACGGCGACGGATGCACAAAAGAAGCGCGGCCCATGGTTTGGAGCGCACTTGGGATCTTGGAAAAGCAAAACGATAAGAAGGCGCTGAAAATTCGCCTGATGCTTGCCGCAGAACACGCGCTCGAATTCGCGGCGGATATTCCCCTCAGGGAGCGCATGGCGCTTTATGAAAAGAACGGGGCGGCCGGCGCATGCGCGGCGCGCTGCCTTGCGCTCGGGCTCGATGCGCTCGGACGGTAGCTTTTTAAGGTAAGGGGAGCGCCAAGTCGATCAAAGGAGGTTCATTCATGGAAATCAAATGGTACGGGCATTCCTGTTTTTTGCTGACGGGAAGCTCCGGCGTGCGCGTTTTGATGGACCCGCCCGATGCCTCCACCGGCTATCACATCACGCCCATGAAGGCGGACGTCGTGGTTTCGAGCCATGGCCATTCCGACCACAACAATTTTGCGCTCGCGCAGGGCGACCCCGTGCGCGTGACCGAAGCGGGCATCCACGAGCTCGAGGGCGTTACCGTTATCGGCATCCCGTGGTGGCACGACGGCGTACAAGGCAAAAAGCGCGGGCCGAGCATGCTCTTTGTGGTGGAACTCGACGGTATCCGCGTGCTGCACGCGGGCGATATAGGCGCTTTGCCGGATGCGGAAACGCTCAAGAAGCTCGGCGTGATCGACATCCTTCTCGTGCCCGTCGGCGGCTATTATACCATCGACCACAAGGAAGCGCTCGAGCTTTGCAATATGCTCAAGCCCAAGGTGGTTATCCCCATGCACTACAAAACCGAAGATACCAACCAGGACCTTTCCGAGGTGCTGAAAGGCGTTTTGCCGTTTTTGAACGCCGCGCAGGACTGTTCCATCCACAGGCTCCGCCAGCCCGAGGCGCACCTTACCAAAGAAAGCCTCGGCACGGACAGGATCATTACGCTGACGGTGGCGAAATAAAAATGCAACCATAAAAAGACGTGCGGAAAACCGCACGTCTTTTTATGGTTCGTGATATGCGGCGGGATGAAATCATCCCGCCCTACGGAAGGTTCTGTTCCGGCTTCGGCGGCACGTACTGGTCCGGCGAAGCCGAAGCCCTTTGGGCCGAGGCCCATGGCCTCGCGTGCCGAAACGAAGGCCGCGTTTGTGTCCCGAAGGGCCAAACGTATAGCACCTTGTTGAAGTACTGGAAATTCAAGAATTTCCAGTAGATGAAAGCCGGAGGCTTTCGTACTTTTCACGTTTACCGCCCGCAACCTTAATTATCGCCGCAGACGACATCAGTAGTACCCGAAAGGTGGAAATGCGAAGCATTTTAGGTAAAGCGTGCACCCTCAAAAAAAATGCCGCGATGCGGCACCTTTTTTGATTTACGTCGTCACCAGAAACTCCTTCAGGTTTTCCATATCCCCTTCGTCGCTCAATACAAGCTCCACTTCCGCCACGCGCTCCTCTCGGAACATTTGTGTGAGGGCAATATAGCGGCACAGGGTGGATTTTAAGTTGAGCCTGTCGCCCTCGCCCGTCAAAAGCTCCACCGAGCCCTTGCAGGCATTCACCGCCTCGAAAAAGCGAGAAGGCTCCGTGATATTTTTAATGCGCATGATTTAATTCCCCTTAACTACTCCCACTCGATCGCGCCCACGCTCACGAGGTATTCCTCGGCAAAATCGAGATAATCCTCCGCGAGGCGCATGCAATACATTTTATACTGCGGATAGCGCGCCTGCATGGCGGTAAAAAGCTTTTCATAGGCGTCGTCGTCTTCGTACACGGCGTCCTCCCCGAGGGAATCCATGTATGCCGCGTCAAGCTCGAGCATGGCGTCCACCATTTCATTTAGCTCGCCGCTCTTCAAAAAGTCGAAATCGCCCTCTTTTACAAACTTATCGAGCACATACGCGCGCATGGCGCTTTTATCGATATCCGGCATAAAAACCTCCTTACAGCAGAGCGGAAAGCTCGTCGACGGTTTCCCTGAATACGCTTAGCGCCTTCTTTACGGCGTCGGGCTTGGTGAGATCCACGCCCGCGATCTTAAGCTCCTCGAGCGGGTAATCGCCGCCGCCCGTGGAGAGGAAATTGAGGTAATGGCTCGCGTCTCCCGTTTCGAGGATGCGGCTTGCGATGTTCACCGCGCTCGAAAATCCCGTAGCGTATTGATACACATAAAAGGCGTTGTAGAAATGCGGGATGCGCGCCCACTCGATATCCGCGTACTCGTCGTTCACGGCGCCTTCGTAGTAAAGGCTGTTGAGATCGCGATAGAGTTTGCTCAGCGCCTCGCCGGTTAAGGGTTCGCCCTTCTGCGCCATGTCGTGCGCGCGGCGCTCGAACTCCGCAAACAGCACCTGGCGGAACACCGTGGTGCGGAAGCCCTCGAGGAAATGGTTCAAAATATACGCCTTGCGCTTTTTGTCCGTCTCCTTCTTAAGCAGGTATTTAAGGAGAAGCACCTCGTTTACCGTGGAGGCGACCTCCGCTACAAGTATCGTATAATCGTGGTTCGCGTAGTCCTGCTTTGTACTCGAGAAGTACGAATGCATGGCATGGCCGAGCTCATGCGCCACGGTAAACACGTCGTCGAGCGTATCGGTATAGTTCAAAAGCACGTAGGGGTGCACGCCGTACACGCCGCAGGAAAATGCACCGGTGGTCTTGCCCTTGTTTTCGTATACATCCATCCAGCTTTCGGCATATGCCTTTTCGAGGAGCTTGCGGTACTCCGCCCCCAGCGGCGCAAGCGCTTCCAGGATGATGGCCTTACTCTCCTCAAACGGGATCTTGAACGCCACGTCGTCCACCATCGGGCAGTAAAGATCGTAAAGATGTAGCTCCTCCACCTTTAAGGCCCGCTTCCTGAGATCGAGATATGCGCGCATGGTGGACAGGTTTTCGTGTACCGCCTCCACAAGGCTGTCGTATACGCTTATGGGCACATTGCTCTTAAAAAGCGCCGCCTCGCAGGCACTCGGGTAATTCCGCACATCGGAAAAATACTGGTCGAACTTCACGCTGCCCGCATAGGTAGCGGTAAAGGTGTTGAGGTAGCGGCGGAACTCGTGAAAGTATGTTTCAAACGCCTCCTTGCGAACGCGACGATCCGTGCTTTCGCGGAACACGCTGAAATTGCCGTGCGTGAGAACTACCTTTTCCCCCTTTTCATCCGTGATGGCGGGGAAGGTCATATCCACGCTTTCGAGCATGGAAAACGCATTGGAAGGCGCTTGTGCGGCTTCGCCGAGCATGGCGAGCATCCTTTCACGCCCGGTATCGAGCGTATGGGCGCGGGCACGGGTCGTGTCCTCCACATAGTGGCGGTAGGTCTTGAGGCTTTCGTCGGCCATGTACGCGTTAAGCGTCGCCTCCGGGATAGCAAGAAGTTCCGGCGTAAAAAACGCGAGCGCCGTTTCGAGCTTGGTCACAAGGCGTATGCAGCGATCCTCCATGGCCTGGTATTCCGGATCGCCGTTGTCGCCGCTTTTGTGAAGCGAAGCATATAAGTACGTAAGCTCCGCCTTTTCCGACACGGCAAACACCTTGTCGAGCGCCGCTTTGAGGCTTTGCGCGCTCGCGCCGAGCGTGCCCTCGAGTTTAGTGAGCGTGTCGATATCGGCCCAAACGGCCTGATAGGCGTTCTCCCACGCCTGCTTATCGGGGAAGATATGGGAAAAGTTCCACATGTATTTGGGGTTCATCTCCCTGCGTGCCTTAAGTTCCATAGCGCTACCTCCGTTTGGCGTAATTTCCTTATTGTCTCAAGTATGGCCTTTTTTTGATTATACCATATTGAGGAAAAAAGAAAAAACCCAAAAAGGCGGCAAGGATATTCATGCATCTTCATGGTATAATAGCCGCAAGCGGCTATTATACACTTTATTTTTATGCGCGTGCGATTTTCGCCAGCGGCGAACACGCAAGGCCGCCGGCCTTGGCCCAAAGGGCTCCGGCTTCGCTGGACACGCACATGCGCGATTATACCATAGCCGGGAAGCGGCTATGGTATAATAAGCCAATCAAAGCCGGTTTTTCGGAGGTACAGTTCATGAAGCTCATGGATTACGGTTACGTGCGCTGCGCGGCGGCCGTGCCGCAGATCAAGGTAGGGGACCCAAACTTCAACGCGGAGGAGATCATAAAGCTTCTTTTACGCGGCGCGGACGAGGGCGTTTCCGTGATGGCATTTCCCGAGCTTTGCGTTACGGGCTACACCTGCGGCGATCTTTTTCACCAAGGCGCGCTCCTAGACGCGGCGGAAAACGCACTTTGTAAAATTCTCGCAAGCACGAAGCTTTGCCCCGTGCTTGCCGCCGTCGGCCTGCCCGTCCGTGCAAACGGCGCGCTTTTCAACTGCGCGGCGGTATTTTATAAGGGAAAGTTCCTAGGCGTCGTGCCCAAGAGCTTTTTGCCCAATTACAACGAGTTTTACGAAAAGCGCTGGTTCTCGCCGGCTTCCGTGCGCCGGGGCGACACGGTAAGCTTATGTTCGGAAACCGTGCCCTTTTCCGAAAGGCTCCTGTTTCAAAGCGAATCCTCTGCGTTCTGCGTGGGCGTGGAGATCTGCGAGGATCTTTGGATGCCCGTGCCCCCGAGTTCGTATCACGCGCTTTGCGGCGCAAACATTTTATTGAACCTCTCGGCAAGCGACGAGGCCGTCACCAAGGCCGATTTCAGGCGGGATATGATACGCATGCAGTCCGCCAAATGCTTTGCGGCCTATATCTACAGCTCCGCGGGACAGTGGGAATCCACGACCGACCTCGTGTTCAGCGGGCACTCGGTGATTGCCGAAAACGGCAGCGTGATAAACGAAAGCATCTTCCCGGAGGATTCCTCATACATGTATGCGGACGCGGACGTGGACAGGCTTTGCGCCGACAGGCGCAAATTTTTAAGCTTCTCGGACGAGGCGGCACCGGAGGATTACCGCGTGATCCCCTTTGCAGGCGAGGATGAGATAGAGGCAATACCGCACGTCGCCGTAAATCCCTATCCGTTCGTGCCGCAGGCGGAACAGGAGAAAAGCGCGCGCTGCGCTGAGATCTTCCGCCTGCAGTCCACCGGGCTTTATGAGCGCATGCGAAAGACCGGCATCCGTAAGGCGGTCATCGGCGTTTCGGGCGGGTTAGATTCTACGCTTGCTCTCCTTGTGGCGGCGGACGCTGTGAAACGCCTCGGTTTAAACCCCGAAAACCTTGTCGCCCTCACCATGCCGGGCCCCGGCACCACCGCGCGCACCAAGGAAAACGCACTCACGCTCATGCGGGAGCTTCATGCTTCCATGCGGGAAATCTCTATTGAAAAGGCCTGCATGCAGCATTTTGAGGATATCGGCCACGACCCGGATATACACGACATCACCTACGAAAACACGCAGGCGCGCGAGCGCACGCAGATACTCATGGATGTTGCCAACCAGTGTGGCGGCCTCGTCGTCGGTACGGGCGATATGAGCGAGCTCGCTTTAGGCTGGTGCACCTATAACGGCGACCACATGAGCCATTACGCCGTCAACGCGGGCGTGCCGAAAACGCTCGTGCGGCACTTGGTGCGTTGGTATGCGGATACGACGGAAAACAAGAAGCTGGCAGCCGCGCTCTTCGACGTGCTCGACACGCCCGTGAGCCCCGAGCTTTTACCCGCGGACAGCTCGGGCAACATAACGCAAAAAACGGAGGACAAGATAGGCCCCTACGAGCTCCACGATTTTTTCCTGTACAACATGGTGCGAAACGGGTTCCCACCCAAAAAGATACTTTTCCTCGCCGCCCTCGCGTTCAAGGGCGCCTATACGAAAGCAGAAATCAAAAATTGGCTCACGCTTTTCTATAAGCGGTTTTTCGCCTCGCAGTTCAAGCGCTCCTGCCTGCCCGACGGCGTAAAAGTCGGCTCCGTGTGCCTCTCCCCGCGCGGCGACTGGCGCATGCCCTCCGATGCCTCGCGCGAGCTTTGGCTACAAGAGCTTGCGGCGGCGAAAGAGGAATAGCGCCGCAGCAAGCCCGTTCAATGGCACTCTATTTTTCAAACCCGATGATAGAAATAAGAGGTTGCGACTGCTTAACCAAGTCAACCGCCGCGAGCAGGGTTTGAACCGTGAAGTCGGGTGAATCTGAAAGAAGGGGGGCATAGGTGCCGTCGTCGTTTAAATACAGCGGGCAGTTCTGAATTTCGGCAATCGTTTTGTCCGAAAGCTTCATGGCGTATGGCCCAAGCAACCCGCCTTCCTCGTCATACATGACCCACGCGTCTTCTCCGCCCGGCGCGGGCTGCGCCCACCCGTAGGAAACGGCATACGCTTCAACATCGACACTCAGAGGAGAGTAGGTTTCACTATAAACGACCGCCCTTCCGTTTTGCTCGTAACAAAGCTCAATACCAGCTATGTTCTCCACGGAGAAATCCCTTTTTATGACCTGATAGGGTTCCTGCTCCGTGCCCGCCGTGGCTGGGGTGGTATTTTCCAGAATATGGATTTGCTTTAACGCATAATCCCCCAGCCGCTCCGGTACGGAAACCAAGGGATACAGCTTTTGCGCTTCGGCAAGCGAAGCAAAATATTCACCATCTTTTCCGGCTATACTTGTGGCTCCGCTGTTAAAGGGAAGAATAACGTATTCGTCGTAAGCCAGCTGCGCTTTAACGGCCGCCATGTATTTGTACTGTTCTCCATAAGTCATTTGTTCAAAGTTTCCTTCTGGCCAAACGATGTCCGTGGTTTTTACCGCGGCGGTCCTTTCGCGCGCGGTTTCCATAAGCTCGGCGGCGGCGCTTTTTAAAACCTCCGTCAGCGCTGCGGAAAGCTTTGTAACTTCATCAACGTCCAAGCCATCTATGGTGTCCGACGGGCGGTGGATTGTGCTTATCAGGGCATCCATGCTTTGTCCAAGGTTTACGGAGCCGCAAAAAGCAAAGTTCTGATGGTCGCTCTCCATACTTTCCTGTGATGCGATGGCGTTTGCATAGCCGCTATCCGCAAACAGGCCTGCAAGCGTGTTCGCCAGCGGGCCGGAGGCGTTCAGCGTGGTAACAAGCACAGGTCCGCCATTTTTTAAACCAACGCAGTCAAGGTTGATATAGCAAAGCTCGCCGTAGCGGTTTTTCAGTTCCTCCGCGGCGGCGGCACTGCCAAGGCAGCCGACTTCCTCGGCACTCCAAAACGCAAACACAACGTCCACCTCCGGCTGTGCGCCGCGTAGGCCGCTGATTACGCTTAAAACGGCGGCCACGCCGGAAGCGTTATCCACCGCGCCGCGGTAAACCGTTGACCCTACGGTTCCCATATGGTCAAAATGCGCGCCCAGCACCACGGCGCGCGTTCTATCCTTCCCCGGCAGCACGCCCATTACGTTTTGCAAGGTAACCGCCTGCTCCGTGGCGGCATACGAAAATTCGATCGGCTGCCCTACGTTTTGCTCAACGGTGTTCATGGCCGCCTCGCTAAGGCCGAGCGTTACGTTCTCCAGCGGCGAAGTGCCCGTAAACACGGGGCCGTTTCCGCTGCGAAAATCGGATTGCTTTAAAGTAAGCGCTACGCCGCCTTCTGTTTGAACGGAAAAGCTTTTTTCCTTGCCGCTGCCCGTCGCCTGCTGTATGGCGCCCTTGATGGTAACCGAGGGCATGAGAAAATACGTGTAGTCTATACCCTCGTTGAGTACGATTTCCCCTTGCTCGGCGGAAATAACAAGCCGCGCCCCGCTCGGAACGGGCAGGGTGCGAGTGAAGGGTACCAAATAATCGTCGGCATACGGCTCCATTTTTGCCGCCTCAAGCCGTTTGGCGAGAAGCGCGGCGGTTTTTTCTGCGCCCTCGGCAACGCAAAGCCTACCGGAAAGCTCGTCCGATGTTAAAACCTCTAAATCCGCGGCAACGCCGCCGCCCGTAGCGGCGCACGAGCAAAGAGCAAGTGCCAGCGCGATGCAGATGCCGTAAAATGACAGCTTCTTCATTTTTGCAAACCTCATATAAATTCAGAGTTATAAAGGCGTTCAGGGGGCATTGCCATGGCCCCCTGAACCGCATCGTGGGTTTATGACTAATTTATTTGCCGCAAATCCAAGATCCCCAATAAGAGTAGTCTTCAGCGACGTTTTCGTAAGCGCAGAGGGTGCAATGTACGGTTGTTACAACATGATATTTGGTGCGCCAGTCAATTACGCCAACCCCCCCATGTATGCAGCTTCTTGTTTCCGTACCAATTGCAGTCGTTGTTGTGTTGTAAATAAGTACGCCTAATTTGTCTCCCTGCTCGCAATGCACTACAGCATAAGGAGTGACCTTATAGGAGCTGTCAGCCTGTGCGGCAGCCGGGGCTACAAACAAGCTAAAGCAAATTGCAACCGTCAAAATGAGGCAAGCGATTTTTTTCATAAAAGGCTCCTTTCAAGTTGTCTGGTAAAGTTCTACGACAAATTGAACTCGCGTATTTTACTGGCAAAGCATCCTCTCTTTTCACGAATGTTTAGCCAAATTTATTCTTCTAAACATAATGACGGTTTGGCAGGGTAAAAAGTGATGAAAGTTCACAAAAAGTGTTGTGATTTTATCATTGGCGACTTTTCGGATTTACGGACCGCTCAAAATCAGTGGCCTTTTCTTCCTGAAATTCAAATAAAACAGCGCCTGTCCGCTTTTAAAAGCATTCAGCCGCCGCTTTGAATAAGAGAAAAAGAAAAGTCCGTTTTCTGTCGGAAAGGTTCAGTTCTGCGGGCCGTCTAAGATGTCAAATTCCACGTCGGGGAGCCTTCTTTGGAGCCGGACCGTGATATCGTCGCTCGTGTTGCGCTTGCGCTCAGAGGCCGCGCCCATCACGATGAGGGTCACGCCGTTTTCCTTGGCGTAGTCTACGAGGGCGTCGTCCACATCGTCCGCACGGAGGAGGTTCAATTCTGCGCCCGCCACCTGCGCCGCGGTAAACAGGTACTCGATGGCGTCCGCCTCATAGGGAGAGCCTAAAAAATTGCGCCCGGTCTCGACGCAATGTACGACATGGATGGGAATGATGCCCGCGCCGCGCTCGATGCCTCGGTTGATGAGCCTGTCGCAGCTTTTTTGCCCCGTTACGCAAACCATAATGCTTCGTTCTATCTTTTCATTCATCTTTACTTTAACGCGTCCTCCATTTTATCGGGAAGGTCGGGGGGCTTATAGCTTAAGAGTTTTTTGACCGCCTCATCGGCGGTTGCAGCGCTATAAAATACCCCGAGATAGGCGGGATGGGTGAATTGCGCGTCCACGCAAACCCTAAGCTGTTCGATCAATGCGTCGTAATAGCCGCCCAAATTGAGGATCACCACCGGCGCGCTCAAATACCCAAGCTGTATGAGCGTGAGCACCTCGAGAAGCTCCTCGAGCGTGCCGTAGCCGCCGGGCAACACAACAAAGCCGCCGCTTAGTTGCTCCATGGCCGCCTTTCGCTCGTGCATGGTGGCGGTGACGATCAGCTCGTCGCAGCTCTCGTAAGCAATGCCGGGTCGGTTGAGCTTTTCGGGGATCACGCCGGTTATGTGCCCTTTAAGCGCATGCACGCTTTGCGCCACCGCGCCCATCAGCCCCACGCGTCCGCCGCCAAACACAAGGCCGAAGCCATTTTCGGCTAAGAGACGGCCAAGCTCCGCAGCGCAGTCGATATATTTTTGATCGATACGACTACTCGACGCGCCGAACACGCAGATATTCTTCATGTACGAGAACCCTTCCGCTTGATACTAGTATTATATCATCCGGCTCCTGCGCTTTGAAGGACCCAATTGTGACAAAGTGACTAAATTTCAACAAACAAATTTCTTGTTGCCGCATGCGTAATAAAGCCTCCTCCGATAAGATAAAGCGTCCACCGGAGCAGGGTATATACAACGGCAGCAAAACCTCCGGGGATTATCAACGGGTCCAGCCTCGTTATCCTGCCTTGGCACTCCCCGGGATTATTAAGGGGCCGCGTTCGCAGTTCGCAATGGTCGTCTTGCTCCTTAGGTCGCAATACTCCCTTGCTCACTAGGCTTCCGCCTCGCTTCATCCGCCACAGGCGGCGCTTCGGCTTCGCCCCCTTAATTTGTTCCGGCTTTGACGACATGCGCGTCCGGCTCTGCCGGAGCCCTTACGTCCGGCAGAGCCGGAGCCCTCACGGGCCAAGGCCTATGGCCTTGCGTGGGCCGAGGCCTGCGGCCTCGCGCGTCAAAACGGATAAAAACCGTAGGTTTTCGTTCCTATCACGGTTTGCCGCCCGGAAATGCGCAGCATTTCAGGCAAACCGTGGAAAACCCGCCGCAGCGCCCCTCGCACAAGTGACACAGTCACTTGTGCGAAAGCGGAGCGCTAAACAATGCGTGCCACAAGTATCGTCATATCGTCCGCGCCGCTTTTCTCGCGCGCGCATTTCAAGAGCGCGTTCGCCGCGTCGTCGGCGGTGTTGGCCGCGTACACATGCTCGAGAAGCGACGCAAAAAGATCCGTGCCGAGCGCATCAAACGCGCCGTCGGTCATCAGAATAAGCGCGTCGCCGTGCTTGAGCGCGGCGCTTTGTACGGCCGCATGCGCCTCCTTCATAATGCCCATAGGCATCGCCTCCGCGTATACGGTGATCACTTTCCCGTCGCGCAATATATAGCTTGGCGGCGCGCCGAATTTTACAAACTGCGTCGAACCCGTTTTAAGGTCGATGCACGCCGCATCGAGCGTGGCGTACATATCGTTTTTTTGGCGCAGGAGCAAGAGCATGTTCACGCATTCGAGCGCGTTTTCAAGCTCAAAGCCCACGCTCAGAAGGTCGCCCAGAAGGGCCACCGCCGCCGCGCTCTCCTTATGCGCCGCTTCGCCCGTGCCCATGCCGTCGCTAAGCATCATAAGAAGGCTTCCGCCCGCCTCGCGCATGCCCATGCTGTCTCCAGTCTCCACATTGCCCGTCTTGGGGCAGGCCGCCGCGCCGACGCGTATCTCGTAGCGCTTATACGGCCGCTTTTCGGGGTAAGAGCTCTCCGCAAGCGACTGAAGCGCTCCGCATACGCCGTTCATCTGCCTATAAAGAAAGCCCTGTGCCTCGTCGTCAGGGTCAAAAAGCGTCGCGAGGCGGGCGACAACGTTACTTAGGTCGTCCAGCCGCGCCCGCGTGGTGATAAGCGCGCGCTTAAAGCGCTCATCCGAGGCGGGCAGCGCCGCGGAGGCCATAACGCGGAACGCCTTTTGCGGCAGGATCGCAAAAATGCCGCAGCCGAGCCCCGCCTCCCATACGGAAAGCGAATTGATGCCCCCCACGAAATACGAAAAAAGCGCCGCGGGCACAAAAAAGCCCGCCGCGAGCCCCCACCGCCCCGCGTGCCTGAAAAAGGAAGCGCAAAGCGTACAGGCCGCAAGCGTGCCCATGAACAGCATGCTCGCACCGCCCGCAAGCATGCAGCTTAATCCGAACACCACCGATGCCGCGACCGCCACGGGCCCTTTCACACCCGCCGCGGCAAGTGAGAAAAGCGTGGCAATAACCGCGCCGATGCCGACTTCGAGCGCCGCGAAGTCGCGTGCTGAAAACACGATAAACGCCCCGAGCGCCACAAGCGAAGCCTGCTCAACGTTTGTCAGCATCCGCTTTTTCAGCGCCGCCTCGCACGCAACGCGCGCGTTTTTGAGCGCCGCGGCCGCGAGCACCGCGAGTACGGCGTTACTTAACCCTATCATGGCGCTCTCAAGCGAACGCATATAAAACACGGGCAGAAGCACGAGCTGCGCCGCAAAAAGAAGCGCGATCTTTTCGCGATTCTTAAGGCCCCCGCGCCACGCCCCAAGCCCGATACATGCGGCCGCAAAAAGCGCGCATGCGGCCGCGGAGGCGTAGTTGCCGCCGAAAAGCGCGCCCATTACCGCACCCGTGAGCGCGTAATACGGGTTCGCGCCGCATAAAAATACCGCCGCGACGCAGGCGGTGCCAAGCGGTGAAAGCCCGCTCGCACCATAGGCCGACGAACCTAAAAGTACCGACAGCACAAGCTCCGCAAGCTCAAAGGGGAACGCGCGGCGTTTGAGATAGGGGATGAGTTGGCTCTTGATCCTAAGCACAGCCTCGTGCATGCGCCGTCACCTGCCGTATATATAGATAAAAGCACGTCCATCACCATCATAGGGAATCGCGCATAAAAAAACTGTCAAATAAACGGCGTGAAACTTTGCGAAATAGGAGGAACCGGCGTGTTTGCGCCGCGGGGGCACGGATGATATAATAACCGTGGTATCTTCGCAAATCGAAAAAGAGGGTGAATGTATGCAGCAGGCGCTCCATTCCTACGCCGCGTCCGATCATGTGCGGCTGGCCGCCGCCTCTCCCGCGCTCACCTTGGGCGACGTTTCAAAAAACGCGCAAGCGGTGATCGACTGCATCCTGAAGGCGGATCAGGTCTCCGCGGACTATCTCGTGCTGCCGGAGCTTTGCCTCACGGGCGCGACGCTAGGTTCGCTCACACGCCAGCCTCTCGTTTTGAACGCCGCGCAAAAGGCGCTTCGCGACATCGTGGATGCGGTGAAGTTCACGCGCGTCACCGCGGCGGTAGGGCTCCCGTATCTCTTAAACGGCCGGGTGCGCTCCTGCGTGGCGCTCATTCGCGGGCCGCGCGTCTATGCCATTCTGCCCTCGTCCTGCGCCAAGGCGCCGTTCGGCTTCCTGCCGGAAGTGGATTACGACGACGGCTGCGAGATCGCGCTTGCGCCCTTCCCGCGTGTAGCCGTATGCTTCGGGAGCGAGCTGTTTTCGCGCGCGAAGCCCCACGCGGGTTATACCATTTTGATGCCTTCCTCTCTTAACGCCACCGCGGGGAGCTTTCGCGAGATCAAGCGCGAGCTTGCCGCCTATTCCGCGCGCACGGGTGCGGCGGTCGCCTACGCGTCCCCAAACGCGGGGGAGTCCACATCCTCATTTGTCTTCGACGGGCTTTGCGCCATCGCCGCGGGCGGCGAGGTGCTTGATGCGAACGCCGCCTTCGGCGACGAGACCTTCCTTTACGCGGACGTGGACAGCGGCGCGCTTTTCCCGTTCGAGCCCTACGTGGAGCAACGCCACAAAAGCGAGACTTATCTATCCAACGACCCCGCCGAGGCGGACGAGGAGCTCGACCGCATCCTTTCCTTGCAGGCGACCGCGTTAAAAAGAAGGCTTTCCTTCATGAACGGGAAGGGCTTTGTGATCGGCGTTTCGGGCGGCGCGGACAGCGCGCTTGCCCTTTTGGCGTCCTGCGCCGCGGCCGATATGCTTCATCTGTCGCGCGACAGGGTGCTCGGCGTATCCATGCCGGGCTTCGGAAATTCCGAACGGACCAAAAACAACGCCCGCGCGCTCGTGGAGGGCCTCGGTTGCAACTTCCGCGAGATCGATATCCGCGCGGCCTGCGAACGGCATTTTCAGGACATCGGCTACGATGCCGTCTCGGGACGCGACGCGGTTTTTGAAAACGCGCAGGCGCGCGAGCGTACAAAGATACTCTTGTCGCTCTCTAACATGGGAAACCTTCTGGACGTGGGCACGGGCGACCTTTCGGAGGCCGCTCTCGGCTGGACGACCTTCGGCGGCGACCACCTTGCCCAGTACGGCGTGAATGCGTCGATCCCCAAAACGGTGCTGCGCCGCGTCATCGAACGTGCACAGACGCGCTTTCCCGAAGTGAAGGACTCCCTCGCGGACATACTTTCTACCCCCGTGAGCCCCGAGCTTTGGCCGCTCGTGGAGGGCAAACAGGAGCAGCAGACGGAAAGGATCGTAGGCCCCTATGAGCTGCACGACTTTTTCATCTACCAGATGCTCGTCAACAAAAAAAGCCCGCACGAGCTCTACACCCTCGCGTGCAACGCGTTTTCCTTTGACCCGGAGACTGTATATAAAACGCTCGGCGTATTCTTAAGACGCTTTTTTTCGCAGCAGTTCAAGCGCAACTGCGCGCCCGAGGCCCCCGGTATTTTGCTTTCCATCGGCCCGAGCATGTTCACCATGCCCTCGGATATGACAGGGGCGGCGTGGCTGAAAGAATATGAGAAACTCGGCGAACAGCCTTAACTTAACCTTAACCGTTGAAACCCCCTATGCCCTTATGTTAAGCTGTTTTCAATAAAGAACTTGGAGAAAGAGACATGCAGAACGTATACGATGTGCTCGAAGCGCGCGGCTTTACGCGCCAGTGCTCGCACCCCGAGGAGCTCAAAGCGCTTCTTGCAGCGGAGAAGGTCACCTTTTACATCGGCTTCGACCCCACAGCCGACAGCCTTCACATCGGCCACTATGTGGCGCTGATGACCATGGCGCACATGCAGCGCGCGGGGCACAGGCCTATTGTGCTCTTAGGCGGCGGCACCGCCGCCATCGGCGACCCCTCCGGCAAGACCGACATGCGCCGCATGATGACCGTGGAGGAGCTCGATCATAACGCCGCGCAGTTTCAAAAGCAGATGGCGCGTCTTATAGACTTTTCCGGCGGCAAGGCGATTTTGGAGAACAACGCACGTTGGCTCAGATCCCTCAATTTTCTCGATTTTATGCGCGATATCGGCGTGCATTTTTCCGTGAACCGCATGCTCACGGCCGAGTGCTACAAGCAGCGCATGGAAAAAGGGCTTACCTTCTTTGAAATGAGCTATATGCTCATGCAAAGCTACGACTTTTTGATGCTCAACCGCGAATATAACTGCGTGCTCCAGATGGGTGGCGACGATCAATGGAGCAACATTTTAGGCGGCGCAGACCTCATACGCCGCAAGGAGCAGCGCCCCGCCTTCGCGCTTACAACCGCGCTTTTGACGACCAGCGAGGGCAAGAAGATGGGCAAGACCGAAAAGGGAGCGCTCTGGCTCGACAAGGAAAAAACGCCCGTGTACGATTTTTACCAGTATTGGCGCAATGTGGACGACGCGGACGTGAAAACCTGTTTATGCCTGCTCACCTTTTTGCCGCTCGAAGAGATATCCGCACTCTGCGCCGAAGGGGGCGCCGCGCTCAACAACGCAAAACGCGTGCTCGCTTTCACCCTCACCGAGCAGGTGCACGGCACGGAGGAAGCAAAAAAGGCACAAACCGCCGCGGAGGCGCTTTTCGGCGGCGGTGGCGACCTCGAGAACATGCCCTCCGTGGCGCTTAATGAAAGCCAGATCACGGAGACCGGCCTTCGCATAACGGACCTTCTCGTGCTCGGGAAGCTGTGCGCGAGCAAATCCGACGCCCGCCGCATGATCGAAAGCGGCGCGGTGTTTGCGGATGAAGAAAAGGTGACGGACGTTTACTTTGCACTCGACGCAAATTCCCTTACACAGGGCGTTATCCTGCGGAAAGGCAAAAAAGGGTTCGTACGCATTTTGAGGGCGTAGCATGCGGCCCTATACGACCGTAAGCCGCGCATCCCGCATTGAATTCACCGTCAGCCGGTCAAGGTTCATCGGCAGATGCTTCCCCCTTTTCAGTGAGGAGGAGGCGCTTTGTTTGCTTGCAGACATAAAAAAAGAACATTGCGACGCCACCCACAACTGCTATGCCTACGCGCTCGGGCCGATGTTTGAGACCGCCCGCTTCAGCGACGACGGCGAGCCGGGAGGAACTGCCGGGCTGCCGATACTGGAGGTCTTGAAAAACCGCGGCGTCACGGACGCGCTCGTGGTCGCAACGCGCTATTTCGGCGGCGTGCTTTTGGGCGCGGGCGGGCTCGTCCGCGCATATTCCCGCACGGCATCGGAGGCCGTCTCCGCGGCGGGCATCGTACATATGCATCCCGCGCGGCGCGTTCTTGTTCGGATCGATTACGCACGCTACGGCGCTATGGAAAGCTATGTGCATAAGGAAGCGGGCATCGTCGAATGCGCGTTTGCGGAGGATGTTACCGTCTCCGCCATAGTGCGGCTGGAGCGCGTGGAGCCGTTTCAAAAGGAGATCGCGGAGCGCACCGACGGCCGCGCCGCGATAACGCTTTTGGAAGAATCATATTTGCGGCAGGAAGAAAAGTAATTTTTAAATTTTAAACAAATTTCGGAATTTACGCGCAGAGGTGGCGTTTTGCGGGCATTTCGATTATAATGATTGGTACGAATGAAGAAATATAAAAGCGATGCTTTTGTGCCGTATTGGGGAGTGAAACACAAGATGAAAAAAAGGCTGTGCGCGTTTGTGACGGTAATGCTTATGATCGCCGCTTTGCCGCAGTTTGCGCTTGCGGCGACCATAAAGGCAAGCGCCGATCCCGCCATGCTCCCGACGGAGGGGGAGGCGCGCATTTCCATTGCCGTGACCAACGACGGCGCGGCTCCTATGGAAAACATCGTCATCTCCAACCCCTATCAGCTTTTGTTCGATACCTCCGGGGCGGTCGTCAACCCGGGCGAAAGCAGAACCTTTTCCGTAACCGCCGTCATTCCCGACCAGCTTTTGGGCATGACGCTTACTTTTGACCTTTCTTGGACGGAAAACAACGAGCAGAAAAACGGCTCCGTATCCGTCGTTATCCTTCGCGGCAGCAAGAGCGGCGTTACGGTGAGCCGCACCGCGTCAAGCACCAACGCCTCCCCCGGCGAGAAGGTCACCTTGACGTATAAAGTGGCCAACACCGGTATCATGGCGCTCAAAAAGGTATCCCTTACCGACAGCGGCATCGCGGGGAAGACCCCCATTTTCAAGGATATCGCAATTGCCGCGGGCGAAACCTACGAGTTTCCCTACGAGTTCGAAATGGGCTATGAGACGGTGAAAAGCGCGCCGGTCGTGACCTATACGCCGGAGGGGGAAAGCACGCCGCAGACCTCCGCCGCCATTGCCGAGATCCAGATCGGCATGGTCAACACCAAGCTTTCCATCGAGGTGGAGCAGGGCCAAAGCACCGCCGAGGGCGTTACGTTCTCGATCCTTCTCACCAACACCGGCAACCAGAAGCTCCGCCGCATCACCGTGAAGGACGAGCTCGACAACCCCGTAACGGAAGAAAGCCTTTCGCTCGCCGTGGGCGAGGGCACAAGGCTTACCTACAAGGTGCAGACCGAGGATGAGCGCTACGTTGCCTTCAGCGTGAGCGCGGCGACCGACTCGGGCCAGACCTACGAAAACACCACCAAGAGCTATGTTGTGCGCAAATACATCGACCCGTCCCTTTTGGGCGTCGATTTTAAGGCAGAAGTACTGGAGCCCCTCAACGCCGCGGGCAGCATCAAGGTAAAATTTACGTTCGTCAACACGGGCGAGCTCGTGATGAAGGACCTTGTTTTGAGCGAGCAGACCGCGCAGGAGCTCTACAGGCTCTCGGAACTCCCCACAGGCGAGCAGTCCACCGAGCAGACCATTTACGTGGGCGAGCCGCGCGACCTCGTGTTCACGTTGAACCTAAATGACCCCGCCGGAACGCCCTATACCTACACCGCCAACATCAAGGCGGCCTATCTGGGCGACGGTTTCCTTGCGACCGCGGCGACGCCGGAGCCCATCGAGGAACCCCCCGCCGACGCGTTGGGTTCGGGCGTGGGCGGCTCCGTGCGCACAGCGCTCAAGACGGCGCTTTTCGTACTCGGCATACTGACCTTGGTTGCGGGTATCGCGCTTATCGTGCTCACGGTTTTAGAGCGCAAGGAGCGCGAGCGCATCGCGCGCGCCAAGCGCAGGCGCGAACGGCTTTTGCGTGAGCAGCAGGCAAGCGCCGGATTTACAAATAGCGATTTGACGCAGACGCAGGTCAACAGGCGTCCGCCGCCGGAAAAGCTATAATCATAAACGCAATAAACATAAACGAAGGGCAGTTTCATCGAGGATGAAACTGCCCTTCGTCACAAATCGTCAGAACCACGGGATTGCCAAGGGACGCATACGCAGTTCGCAATGGTCGTCTTGCTTCCGCCACAGGCGGCGCTTCGGCTCCGCCCTCTTGACTTTCTTCCGGCTTCGGCGGCATGTACGCGTCCGGCTCTGCCGGAGCCCTTACGTCCGGCAGAGCCGGAGCCCTCACGGGCCAAGGCCTATGGCCTTGCGTGGGCCGAGGCCTGCGGCCTCGCGTGCCGAAGCGGATGAAAGCTGTAGGCTTTCGTACCCTTCACGCTTTACCGCCCGTAACCTTAATTGCCGCCGCAGGCGGCATCAATAGCACCCGAAGAGTGGAGATGCGAAGCGTTTTAGGGAAAGCGTGAATCCTCACAAAAGTGCCAAATGGCACTTTTGTGATATTTAGTCCCATAACTTTTCGCTGTACAGCCCTTGTGCTTTCAATGCCTTAAACGCCGTGATCGTACTCTCTTTATCCTCTTTGTAGGTGACGCCGAACCACCGGTCGGGGGTGTTGAGCACTTTCACGCTCGTTTTGCCGTCACCGAGCGCATAGCGTACGGCGTTTGGCAGGAGGTCCTCGTACTTGAGGGGATTGCAATGCACGCCCGGCTCGAAATTGGCTTTGAAGTTCGCCTGCAGAGAGTCGAAAATACCCCCCATAAAGCCCCAGCAATTCATGGAAACTACGGTTCCCTTGGGGATATCCGTATAATGCTCGCCGTCCAGAGTGAATGCCGCGCACTTTTCGGTTTTAACCACCTTGGTGCGCTCCACGATATCGGTAAGATAGGCGTTTTCGTTCACTACGCAGACGCCGCGCGCCACGGAGCCGAATTCCGTGAGCGTGTTTTCGATGTTGTAGCCTACCATGGCGTGCGCGTTTTTATCGCCGTCGCCGGAGAGGAAATTATATAGCTCTTTGAATGCGTGGGGACCGTAGTAATCGTCCGCATTGATGATGGCAAAAGGCCGGTTGCCGATCGCCTCGCGCGCACAAAGCACCGCGTGGGTGGTACCCCACGGCTTCTCGCGGCCCTCGGGAACGGAAAAGCCCGCAGGCAGCTTATCAAGCTCCTGATAGGCATAGGAAACGTTCATGCGCTTTTCCATGCGCGTGCCGATGTGATCCTTGAAGTCCGCCTCGATCTCCTTTTTGATGATAAAAACGAGGTCCTCGAAGCCCGCTTTTTTTGCGTCGTGAATATCGAAATCGATGATGATGTTGCCGTGCTCATCCATGGGGTCGATCTGCTTGAGACCGCCGTAGCGGCTCCCTATACCCGCCGCCAGAATCGCCAATACCGGCTTAGCCATGCGGTTTTCCTCCGACATTCTTATTTCTTTTAGTATACCATTCTTCGCCCGTTTCGTACACTCAGCAGCATTCCTTCAGTATACGCAAGAAATTTCGATGCGTGAGCTTTTCCATCTGCCTCGGCGTGAAATGCTTTTCAAAAAGCTCCAAAATGGAGCCGTAGCCCTCACAGCCGCCGAATTTGAGCTCGCATCCGATACCGTCAAAATCGGAGCCGAAGCCCAGCGCGTCCTCGCCCGCCACGTTCATGATATGTTTTGCGTGGCTTAAGAGCGCTTCTGCAGTGGTTACTTTTTCCTCGCCCAAAAAATACGAGGCGAAATTAAGGCCCGTCATGCCGCCGCGATCCCCGAGCGTTTTGAGCATATCGTCGGTGAGGTTCCTCTGCGCGCCCCATACGGCGCGGGCGTTGGAATGCGAGGCGACGAACGGCTTTTTGCAATGCTTTGCCACGTCGTAAAAGCCCGCGTCCGAAAGATGCGAAACGTCCACGATGATGCCGAGCTCGCTCATCCGCTCCATCGCCAAAAATCCGAATTCCTTCAAACCGTGGACGGTATCCGGCCCGTCGGTGCGGTTGGGAAAGCCGAGCGAATTTTCCGTGTTCCACGTTAAGGTGATAAGCCTTACGCCCTTTTCATATACCTCGTCCACACGCTCGATCTTCCCCTCCAGAAGCAGACCGTCCTCGATAGTAAGGATGGAAGAGATCTTCCCCGCGTCCGCGTTTTTTTCAACGTCGGCATAGTTAAGTGCCGGCCGCACAAGGTCGGCGTTTTGCTCGATCTCCTTTTGATAAAACCCGCAGGCCATGTGAAAAAAATCGTAGGGGGAAAGCCCGTTTAGCTCTTTTTCGTCCTCGCCGCTCGGGATAAAGAGAGCGAAGCACTGTGCAATCACACCCGCGTTTTTCAGGCGCAGCAAATCAAGATGCCCTTGGTTCTGCCGCAAGGAAACCTTTCCTTCGCTTCGCGCCACGCGGCACACGACAGTATCACAATGCATATCGGCAATTTTATAGGTTTGCATAGTTTTCTCCTTTTTAAGTTGAGGGGGACCGCTTCCCGTTCCCGTCCATAATACACCCTGAGATGGGGGAAGGGAAGCCGCAAAACGCGCCGCGCGTTTGCCCCCTTATCCGCATATGATAAACCAAAGGGGGGTTATTTTAAGTTATGTACGAATCACAGGATACAGCGAAAGGGGATATTCCCATGTTTGAGGCGCAGGATATCACGCGGCGCGTGGCGCGCGTGCTTCTCGACCGCCCGACGGCCTACGCGGCCATACGCGGGAGCGCGCCCTATTCCGCCGTGCGCGGTACGGTGTATTTTTATCAAACGCGTGGCGACGTGGTGGTCGCCGCCGAGGTAAGCGGGTTGCCGCATTTAAACGGCCCCTGCATGAACGGCGTTTTCGCGTTTCATATACACGAGGGAGGAGGCTGTTCGGGAGACAGGCAGGACCGTTACGCCGGCGCGGGCGGTCATTTTAACCCGGGCAAATGCCCCCATCCCTACCATGCGGGCGATATGCCGCCCTTGTTTGAAAACGGCGGCAGCGCGTTCCTTACCTTCATCACAGACCGGTTCCAGGTAAGCGAGGTCATAGGCCGGTCGGTGATCATTCACGCGGGCGTGGACGATTTCACCTCGCAGCCCGCGGGCAATTCGGGAAAAAAGATCGCCTGCGGAACGATCATGCAGGCGTAGCCTGTCGCGCAAGTGACTGCGGTCACTTGCGCGAAGGGGAACGGCCCTACGGGAGCTTTACACAGCCGCCTCTCGCGTTTGCGAACGCTCCTACCCTTCGGGTACTACTGATATCGCCTGCGACGACAATTAAGGTTGCGGGCGGCGGCTGTGATAAGAATGAAAGCCTACGGTTTTAATCCGTTTCAGCACGCGAGGCCGCAGACCTCGGCCCACGCAAGGCCATAGGCCTTGGCCCGTGAGGGCTCCGGCAGAGCCGGACGCGGACATGCCGCCGAAGCCGGATTTAAGGTCAAGGGGTGCGTTCACAGTTTGCAATGGTGGCATTGCTTCTTACGTCGCAATACTTCCTTGCTCACTGGGCTTCCGCCTCGCTTCATCCGCCACAGGCGGCGCTTCGGCTTAGCCCCCTTGACAATCCCCTGGTTTTTTCGCTGGGTCATGGGCACCCCCAAAACCCTTTATCCCCATGGATACGAAAACGAATATTCCTCTTGTTCCGGATCTACCGGATATTTTTCGAGCTCCGCACCCGGGGTATCATGGTAGCGCCTGTCGTTTGTGTAGGGGGAATAGCTTACTACGCGCACTTCTTTTTTTGTATCGTCGAACTGCAAAAACTGCATGTATCCGCTGCCACCGATTTTGCCCGCAGCCTGGTAGTTTTGCATCAGCTCATACACGCGGCGGTCGCTTTGCCCGTCGCCGTCGTCGTCGAGGTCAAGCGGCTTGTGGCCTACCGTATAGCGGTGTCCGCACAAAACAAGGTATATGTTGGGGTTCTTTTTGACCACCTTTTTCAGCAAGGTCTCGCCGGACGGGCTGTAGCTCATATCGGTCTTGAAATAATCGTGCAGACACAATACGCCTGCGCGGTCGCGGTATTCCTTGAAAACGCCGTTAAGCCACCGGATGCCGTCCGCATCGGGCGAATAGCTCATGTATGCGAACACGAAACGGTTTTCGCCGATATCCACAAGGTCGTAATGGCCGCGGTTGTTTTTATACGAGCCGCCATAATATGCGCTTCCGGGTCTTTTTCGCATGACCTCTTCTCCGAAATACTTACCATAAAGGCCGAAATCCAGCTCGCCGCCAACATCGTGGTTACCCGCCAGCACGCCGTAGGGGATGTCTTCGAGCGTTTTCATCGCCTCTGCGGTGCTTTCCCACTGCGAAACACTGCTGTTTTCATCCACGAAGTCACCCGTGTGCACGATGTAGACGAGGTTCATCCGCGCCTGCTCGTCGCTTAAAAAGCGCGTCATTTGCTGAAACACTTCCGGCGCTTTTACGGAATAATGCTGCGTATCGGAGATCCACGCCACGGTGGACGTACCGTACGCTGCCGTAAGCCCGTCCGGCGTCGGTATGGGCGTTGGCGGGCTTGCCGGTTTAGGCGAGGGAAGGAGCGTTACAAAAAGCGCAGATTGCGGCGTGGTCAGAGGGTCGGGTGAAGATTCTGCCGCGCGGCGGTGTGAGGACCCAAGCCACGCGCAGAGGACAAGAAACGCCGCGGCGGCTATAAAAAAAAGCGCGCGGCGGGAAGAACGTCCAAATTTCTCATTCTTGCCCATAGATGAATTCTAAGCGTATGCGTTCCCGCTTGTCAACCGCCGCACCGCCGCGAAAAGCCGCCGTTGACAAACGCAGGCAAAACCGTTATTCTTGATTTTGGAATAATTTTTAAGGAGGTGAGAGGTTTGGTTTCGCGCATGCTTTTCTTTGGTGGATCGATGACGGTCTATGCGGAAAACATCAAGGGAAACGCGTCTTTTTTGGCGTTCCAAGGGGAAAGTCTGCCCAAAAATGCCGCAAAAAAGCCTCTCAGCCGCGCTTTAGCTTAATTTAGCTTAAAGCACGGATGTGCCTTTACCCGCACCGGAGAGCCTAAACGGCCCTCCGTTTTTTTATGCTTTTTAGGAGAATTCGATATGGAACACCGTTTACGGCCGCTGCTGGCCACCGCGCGCATGAGCGCGCTCGAACAAAACTATTTCGGCCTCGGCGAAGCGATCGGCAGCTACGCGATACGCGCGCTAAGGCTCCTCGCGCTAATCTCGCTCTTTACAGCGCTCTTCTCGCAGGGCGTCGGCGCCGGGGGCATGACGCTCCCCATGCTTTTACGCTACACCGTCGTGAGCGTTGCGTTAAGCGATCTTCTCGACGTGCGCACGCTTGCCTCGTCGTGGATGCACGAGGGGAGCATCTTGAGCCAGTACATGCGCCCAATGGGTATTTTCCCGCAGCTTGCCGCGCATACGACAGGGGGCTGGATCACGCCGTTTCTGCTCTTTTCGCTGCCGGTAATGCTGATCTCATCGGTATTGGGCATCAACGTGCTGCCGCAAAGCCCCTGGTTTTTTGTGAGCCTTGCGCTTTCTATCTCCCTCGGCTTTGCCACCGACTTTTTGTTTGCGTGCCTCGTGATACGCATGCAAAATGCCGCGTGGCTGGTGGAGGTGATACGCCGCGCGATCACTGCGCTGCTTTCCGGCGCAGTGATCCCCTTCGCGCTTTTGCCGTGGGGCATCGGCGATATACTGGCGCTTTCGCCTTTTGCAAGCCAGGCGGGCGCGGCGCTTTCGCTGTTCACGGGGCTTGCGGGCGCGAAGGAAGTGCTTCCGCTTCAGGTCTTCTGGAACCTTTTACTATGGCCCGCGGCGCTGATTTTATTCAACAGGAGCCGCGAAAGGATGGTGTCTCATGGCGGCTGAAAAACTGCGTCGCGGCTTGCGGCTTTTGAAACTCTACGCGCGCATGGACTTTGCATGGCTTTTGCGCGATACGAAAAACTGCATTTTGGCTGTCTGTGGCGACCTCATCTCCGCTATCGCAAGCGTTTCTTCGGTGTTTTTGCTGTCCGAGCGCTTCAAGGGCGTAGGTGCTTTTTCAAGCGACGAGGTGCTTTTGATGCTCGGCTATTCCACCGTCGTATCGGGGCTTTTCCAGCTTTCCTTCGGCGGCGGCAACGCGGGCTACATCTCCCGCCGCGTGGGGCGCGGACAGCTCGATCACATGCTGATACAACCGCTGTCGCTCCCCGCACAACTTTTGACGGAAGGCTTCCTGCCCGTTTCCGGCAGCAGCACGTTTCTCTGCGGCGTCGCCGTGGTGATCGTCGCCGCCGTGCGGCTCAAAATCGCCGCAAGCCTTGGCTGGCTGCTCCTGCTTATTTTCCACCTCGTATGCGGCGTCGCTATGGTGCTCGGCTATTCCTTCCTCGCGGGCAGCGCGGCTTTTTATAGGCCCAAGGCGGGGGAGGAGCTTTCCTCGGTCATCATCGACGCTCTGTTTTCGCTTTCCATCTACCCGCTTTTCGGGCTTCCCGCCGCCGTGCGCTATGCGCTTTTGACGGTGCTCCCCGCGGGAGCGCTGGCGTGGCTGCCCGCATGCATACTCCTTGGGAAGACGGAGGGCGGAATTCTGCCCCTCCTTCCTGCGCTCGTGGCTGTGACCATCTGCGGCCTCGCCTACATTTTCTTCTCGAAAGGACTGAAATATTATGCCAAAGTCGGCAGCTCCCGTTACCGCAGCATGGGACACCGCGGTTGAATTGAATTTCGTTTCCAAGACCTTTTATCAGCAACAGCGCGCGGGTACGCTCTCAGATGCGCTCAAAAACCTCCGGCACCCCGAGGTAAAGGAAGTGCATGCGCTCGACAGCGTGAATCTCGCCGTGAAAAGAGGCGAGTTCGTGGCCTATGCCGGCCCCAACGGCGCGGGCAAAAGCACCACCATCAAGCTCCTTTGCGGCATGCTCATACCCGACGCAGGGGAGGTGCGCGTTATGGGACTTTCGCCCGCGAAGCGCCGTGTGGAGCTCATGCAGCATGTGGGGATACTTTTCGGCAACCGTATGGAACTTTGGTGGGACCATCCCATTTTATCGAGCTTTCAATGGAAACGCGAGGTGTGGAACATCCCTGAAAAGACCTATGCGCGCATGCTAAGTGACGTTACGGAGCGGCTCGACATAGGCGATCTTCTCCACACCTTTGCGCGGGAATTGAGCCTCGGGCAAAGGATGCGCTGCGAACTTGCGCTGATGCTCCTCCACAACCCCGAGCTCATCTTGCTCGACGAGCCCACACTCGGGCTTGACGTGCTCGCCAAGCGGCAGATGATCGAGTTTTTGCGCACGCTCGGCGCTACCTACGGCACCACGGTGCTCGTGACCTCGCACGATATGGACGACCTCGCCGAAATGGCGCACCGCGTTGTGCTCCTCGCAAACGGGCGCATCGCGTTTGACGGTACGTTTGAGGCGCTTCGCCAGTCCAACAGCTTCAAGCGGCTCGTGCGCGTCCAAACCGCTTCGAGCGTGCCGCCCAAGCTTAAAACCGCAAGCCATTCGGAGAGCGAAAACTCGACGCATACCTACGCCTTCGAGCCCGAAAAAACGCCCGTACAGGAGGTGCTGCGCGAGCTTTCGGAAATACCCGACGTCCTTGACGTGGAGCTTGCTGCGGAACCGCTCGAGGCGGTGATAGCGGGGCTTTATAGGGGCTGGAAGACGCGGGAAAGTTAAGGCAAGGGCGAAAAGCACGATAGATATTATAGGATTACCATGTAAACAAAATGCTCTTTTTTACAAAAACAGATGGGAGGAAACGTCTATGCTCTGTAAAAACTGCGGCAAAGAGCAGGCACAAGACGCTCTTTTTTGCCCGCAATGCGGTGCGCGGCTCGGCGGAGCTGTCAAAAAAATCGCGCCCCGTTCGCTCACGACCGCGCTCGGCGCTTTAAGCATACTTTTGCTCGCCGCGGTCGTTTTCCTTGCCGTCGGCAAAATAAACCCCGTGATCGGCGTGTGGAACGTGCCGCTCTCCGGTAGCTATTCCTGGACGCTGCGTTTCCATGAGGACGGCACCGCCGTTTTGAACGACGCGGCAAACGCCTATGAATATGCTTATACCTTTGACGCGCTCTCGAAGAAGGGAAAGCTGTCCCGCGACGGCTTCGAGCAATTCACGTTTGCGCTCGAAGGCTCGCGGCTCATGCTTACCGCAGCAGCGCAGGGAGACGAATACACCCTTTCACGCGGCGAGTCTGCGCAAAAAGCGCCGACGCCGCAGCCCGTTCCCGAGCCTACCTCGGGAAGCTAAACCGGCATTCAGCCTTCGTGCGCCGCAGCGGAATTGTTGCGGCGCGCCCTTCGTTTTGCTATTCTTTTATAAACATAGCGCGGAGGGTATTTATGATAGACGGACATATCCATCTCGAGCGGAGTCTCCATACGCTTGCTTGGATCGATAGATTTGTCGATGCGGCCGTAAGAAACCAAATAGATGAAATCTGGCTTCTTGAGCATTGCTATCGCTTTCGGGAATTTATGCCGATGTATGCTTCCGTTTGCGCGCACAGCGACTATATAGACAAATGGTTTCACCGAAAAGCCGGCGTACTGGACCTTAAGGAGTATCTGGCGTTCATTGAAACGGTAAGGGGAAATCTATACCCCGTTCGTATCAAATTCGGGGTAGAGGTGTGCTATTTTAAGGAATTTGAAAGTTTTGTCGCAACTATCGTTCGCGGCAAAGGTCTGGATTTTGTAGTCGGCAGCGTTCATTTTGTGGACGCTTTTGCATTTGACCATAAGGCTGAACATTGGAACGGCATGGATGTTGATAATATTTACAGGAGATTTTTCGAAACATCTTTTAGCCTTGCAAAATGCGGTATCTATGATGGGATCGCGCACCCCGATTCCATAAAACTATTTGGACATAGACCTTCTTTCCCGTTGGACGCATACTATGACCTGCTTGCAAAATATCTAGCCGAAAGCGGGATGTATACCGAGCAAAGCAGCGGCGTGTACAGGCGTTGCTTTAACGATGTGGAGCTTGGAATGAACGCCTCCTTGCTGCGTTCAATGAAAGCGCATGGCGTCAGGATGATCACGGTTTCGGACGCGCATTGCCCGGAAGATGTCGGCGCTTACATACCCGAATTATGCAAACTTATCGAGCAGAAAGGTGCCTCGTAAGGCGGGATGCATCCAAAATAGCGGTTTTAGGTTGCGGAGTTCAACCGTCCCAAGGCATTCTTCCATCCCCGCTTTTCGCCGAGAACCGCCTGTAGAAGCAAAAAGAGAAGGTACCCCGCGACCCCGCCTGTAAAATTCATGATGACGTCGTCTACGTCGGCGCTTCGCCCCATGAAGTATTGCAGCGTTTCTATCGCGGCCGTGGTAAAAAGCACGCAAAGCGCCGTCCTCCACAGTCTTTTCATTTTGTCGAACGTCATGGGGAGAAGCAGCCCGTAGGGGACGAACATCAAAATGTTCATGGCAAGCTGCCTGAACATTTTTTCGGCGCCCATGCTGTAGACCTCCCGCGTCCAGATGAATGGCTCCAGATTCAGCATGTAATAGCCCGGTTGAAACGTGATATAGGGGTAGTACCATAAGACCGTCAAATAGAGAAGCGACAGGCAGCACCCGATAAAGGCGTATATCACGAGATGCCGGACGAAGGGCCGCTTTCCGAGGCGGCGTTTTTTTGAGAAGTAAATCGGCAAATAAAGGAGGAGGCTGAAAAGCGCGATAACGGGGAGCACCCGCACGACGTATCCTAAAAGCATAGTACCTCCCTATATTTCTTTACGAAAAAGCTCTTTTACCGATTCTACCATATATGCGCCGCCCTCCCTGTAAACGATGTTTGAACATTCCTTTTTTCGGCATAGTCAAAAGCCGCCCCGGAGATTTTTCCGAAACGGCTTTTTTCTTATTTCCCTTTCACATACGCCCGTATGGCGTCACGCATAAACAGCGCTGTACCCGTACCGTATGCGTCCAGGTTTTTCGTGAAACGCGCGTCGTCCGTATACATTTCACCCAAACCCGCAAGTATTTCATCCGTGCAGTCGTAAAAGCCCGTACATAAGAATTCCTTCCATTGGCGTACGAGCGACTGCGCCGCATCGGACGCGGGGTCCGTATTGCGCAATTCGGCAAAGCCCTTAAAAATCGCCTCCGATTTGGCGCTCATTTGCGCCCAGTCCTCCTTGGTGTATCGGGCGGTGCGCCTTTCGCTTTCCTTATACGCGTCGGTGCCGCCCCAGCGCGCCTTCGCCTCTTCGGCATAAGCTTCGCGCGCCTCGTCGATCTTTTTCATATCGAATTCCTTGATGCTCATGGTATCCTCTCCTTTGAGCGCCTTATCCACAAGGCCGATAAGCCCGTCGAGCCGCTCGCGCTTGAGCATGAGAAGCCCCCTGTGGTTTGTAAGCGCTTCCGTTTTATCGTAGTTCGGCGCGTTGAGGATGGCCGCGATCTCCCCCAAAGGGAACCCGAGCTCGCGAAAAAACAAGATCTGCTGGAGCCGCTCCATAGAGTTATCCCCATAAAGCCGATATCCCGCGTCGCTTGCCCCGTCCGGACGGAGCAGCCCGATCTCGTCGTAATAATGCAGCGTGCGCACGCTGATCCCCGCCAGCCTCGCCACCTCGCGCACGGTCATCATCCCGTTTCGCCTCCCTTTACCCACAGGATAAACCATAACGCAACGTCATAGTCAAGGGAAAATAAAGATTTTTTGCAAAAAAATCAGCGGGATGAAATCATCCCGCCCTATATTTGTAATACGATCCTCTACAGAAACACGCGGGCGGATGATATCCGCTCCTACAATGGAACACATCGCGTATAACCATACCGTTGCGAAACGGCCTTGGCCGTTCCGGGGGGTCCGGGGGCCAAGCCCCCGAAACTCCGGGATTAGTAAGGGGCCGCAGCCCCTTGCTTTATTCCGGCTTTGGCGACATGTGCGCCAAAACGGATGAAAGGCATTAGCCTTTCGTTCCTATCACGGGTTGCCGCCCGGAAATGCGAAGCATTTTAGGCAAACCGTGAAAACCCGCCGCAACGGCCCTCTGTAAATGGCGGCACGCCATTTCCGCGAAAGCGAAGCGCCTATTCCCCCGGCATCGCCACAGGTATGAACTCAAGCGTGGCGGCAAGAAGCTTATCGGGCTTTTCTTCGTGTAAAAGATGGCCGGCGTTTCTGACCACCGCGAAGCAGGCGTTTTTGAACGCGGCGTGATAGAATTCCGCCTGCGTCTGAGAGCGCCATTTATCCTCGCCGCCCTGCAATATCAAAATATCCTGCTCTACCTCGCGAAGGCGCGTGTTGATGACGGTATCATCGAAATAATGCAGCGAATGGCGGACGGCACGCCTGCCGGCCGGATCGGAAATGGTGCGGTAGTATTCCGTTGCGACTTCGCTCGTGAGGCAGGTGAGATCAAAAAAGCATTGGGAGAGCACGCTTTCCACCGTGTGCACGCCGTAGAGCATGGCGGCGATGGGGCCCAACACCGTGCTGTCGATCATGCGGACGGGAAGCGGCATTTCCGGCGAAATACCGCCGGGGGCAAGGAAGATGATCCTGCCCATGCGCTCGGGCGCCGTGACCGCAAGCTGCGCCACATATGCGCAGCCCATGGAGAAGCCCATGAAATGCGCGGATTTGACGCCTATGGCATCCATAAAGAGCCGCAGGCTTTCCGCGTGCTCCTCGATGGTATAACCGAAGGTATCCGGCCTGTCGGAATAACCGTGGCCGAGAAGGTCCACCGCGATCACGCGATAGTATTCGCTCAAACGGTTGAAGGCGCTGCGCCAGGTATAGACGGACTGCGCGATGGTATGCACCAAAATAAGCGGCTCGCCGACGCCAGCTTCCACATAGTGCATGCGCACCTTTTCGCCCGCAGCCGGCTCCTCCGTAACGGGAACGGTCTCCTCGGCGGCTGCCTTCAAAACGTCCTCGGCCGCTTCCGCGTCGACCCCTTCCGTCGTTTCGGCAGCGTCGGGCGCTTCGGCCTTTTTCTCCTTGACCGGCTTTTTGCGGCTGCCGCGCTCCGGATATTCCGGCGCGGGCAGGACGATTTCGACATATTCCCCGATATGCTCGGAGTTGATGAATTTTTTAACTTCAAGGGATAAGCTCACGTGTGACCTCCCGGTATCCTCGCCTTTAAGGGCGTGTTTGAAAAATGGCAACACGCCCTAGGGGCATGCGGCATCCGCTTTGCCCATCGCGGCGTTGCTTAAGGTAAGGGGAGTCGACTCCCTGCGCCTCATACGTATATTGTCATGTTATTCTACATGCTTTTGGGTGCATTTGCAAGCAAACAGTGACTGCTTGCGTACCGCTTTATGGTTTTGTCATAAAATGTTTACACCGCTCGACATTCTTCGCGTTTAAACGCGCTAGGCCTATCTGCCGCAGTTCTCCACGAGCCATATAAACGGGGGCAGAAAGCCCATGCGCTCTGGATGCGTTTGAAGCCCCAATACGCGGCCGGATGTATGCTCTATAGCCTCTATGACGCCCGTATCCGACCATGCCGTCGCCTTAAGCCCGTTTCCGAGGTCTTTCACCGCCTGATGATGCGTGCTCCAGACCATGGCCGCTTCACCGAACATTTCCCGCGCGAGCGACCCCTCCAAAGTGTGTATGGAATGCTCGCTTTTCCCGCCGAGCTGATGCTCCTCCGGAAACCCAAATTCGGCGATATCGCGGTGCAGCGTGCCCTTGAGCGCCACGTTGATGATCTGAAGGCCGCGGCATATACCCAAAATGGGACTGCCCCTTCGAAATGCCATTTCAAAAAGCCGCACTTCAAACGCGTCGCGCTCATGCGATATGCCGTCCACGACCTCCGAATTTTCGTAGCCGCCCAAACATCCGTCCACGTCGCCGCCGCCTGAGAGCAGCACGCCGTCCAAAGCGGAAATCGTTTCGAAGCCGAAGGGGAGGATGACCGCCTCGCCGCCCGCTTCGCGGATGAGGGAGCAGTAGCTTTCGTAGAGCTTGAAATACTTGTCGTCCGAGTAGGTCGGGCTAATACCGATGATGGGTCGCTTCATTCTAGTTCATGCCTCCGGCCAGTTTTTTAAGCGTTTCCTTGTTATTATCCTTAGGGTAGCGCACGCAATGTTCGAACAGACGCTCCTTGATTTCGCCCACGCGCGGCGACGGACCTATGTTGAGCCATGCCATGATGTCGTTGCCCGTGCACTTCAGATCGTCGGCGCTCCACGGCACGTTCTCTTTTTCCATCCTTTCAAGGATCGCTTTCCATTTTTCCGCGGTTTTGACGGGCCCCGAAAGCACGCCCGAGCCGTGCACGTCCGCTTCGCGCAAGCACACGAGCTTTTTCGCGTTCTCTTTGCCTATGGCGGTAAAACGGAGCCGGAGCTTGAATTCCCGCGCATCGCCGTTGAGATCGTACATGTGGTTTTTCACGAGCGCGCATACCTCGTCGATGATCGCGTTGGGGTATTTCAGCCTTGTCAAAATTTCCCGGGAAATCTTTTCGCTTCTGAGCTCGTGTCCGTGCATATTGCCCTGCAGATACACGCTCTCAGGCTTGCCCGTATCGTGCAAAAGCCCGCTGAGCCGTAAGGAAAGCTCCGGCAAAGCGCATGCACAGGCGTGGAAGCTGTGGTCAAGCACGTCATAGCGGTGGTGGGAGGTCTTTTGCTCCACGCCTCGCATGGAGCTCAGTTCCGGTAAGATCACCTTTAATGCGCCTATCTCTTCCATCGTTTGCAGCGCCTTTAAAACGGGGCTTCCATCCGCCGCGGCGTTTTTTATATCGTCGTAGAACCATGTGGAATACCGCGCGTCGCAAAGGAGTATTTTGTTGAGTTCGTCGCGCACGCGCTCGGGAGAGATATCCCTTAGGCCCTCCGCGTTTTCCTTGGCGGCGCGGAGGGTGTTTTCCTCCACTTTAAACCCGAGCTCGCCCGCGAAGCGAACCATGCGCAAAATGCGAAGCCCGTCGTCGTTTAAGATGACCGCCGGGGCCTTGCTCGTGGCCCGTATGACTCGATCTTGCAGGTCGTTTAGGCCCCCCGTGGGGTCCAAAAGTTTTTGGGCGGAAATATCGTAGTAAAGCGCGTTCACCGTGAAATCTCGGCGGAACGCATCCTCCTCCGGGCTCTTTGAAAACGCTACAGCCTCCGGCCTGTGCGCGCCGCCCGCGCCGTAGGTATCGGCGCGGAAGGTGGTGTGCTCGTAGCTCTCGCCGTCCATGTGGAGCTCCAGCGTGCCGTAGGAAAGGCCTTTGGGTATCTGCTTGATCCCCCATTGCGCGCAAAGTTCCATGAGGCGTTCCGGCTCCATGGCGCTGCAGATGTCCGTGTCGCTCACGGGGTAACCGAGGAGGGGGTTTCTCACCATGCCGCCCACCGCATAGAGCGAAAGGCCCTCCTGCAAAAAGAGGGCCGCTAAACGCTTTAGGGGTTCTGAAACGGGAATGGCTGGCATGTTTCCCCTTACGGTCTTCTTTTCTTGAAAGAAAAGAAGCAAAAGAACCTTGTGTTGGGGCCAGATTAAGTCTGTTGACGACGGTTTGCGGACAGCCCGGTTGTATTGTGGAAAACGCGGCGGATGCTATCCGCCCCTACGGTGTTATTCCTCCGTACCCTCGGGTGCACCTTCCTCGGCTGTTTCTTCTTCCTCTTCCTGTGCGCTCGGCACGAGGGTCACGCCTACCACGCGGGTGCCTTCGTCCACGCGCATGAGCTTTACGCCCTGGGTGTTGCGCCCGAAGGTGCTCACGTCGTTCACGTTCATGCGGATGGCGGTGCCGTCGTCGCGGATGAGCATCATGTCCTCGTCGCCTGCGGTCATTTTGAGGCAGACGAGCTCACCCGTACGCTCCGTGACCTTTACGGTGATGACGCCCTTGCCGTACCTGCCCTGCAGGGGATATTCGTCTTCCGGCGTAAGTTTGCCGAGGCCGCGCTCCGTTACGCAGAGCACGCTTGCGCCCTTTTGTACCTTTTCAACGTCCACAACGCTGTCGCCTTCGCTCAGCGCGATGCTCTTCACGCCCGCCGCCGTGCGGCCCATGGGGCGTATATCGTCTTCGTGGAAGCGGATGCACTGGCCCTGCCGCGTGCCTACGAGTATCTCGTCGTTGCCCTCGGTCAAAAGCACGCCGATCACCTCGTCGCCCTCGTTGAGGTTTTGCGCGATAAGCCCGCCCTTGCGGATGACCTCAAACTCACTCATGGGCGTCTTTTTGATAAGCCCCATACGCGTCGCAAGCACGAGATATTCGGCCTCGACCTCCTTGGTGACGCGAAGCACCGTTGTTACCTTTTCGCCGTCGCGAAGCTGGAGGAGGTTCACGATGGGAGTACCTTTCGCCGTGCGCCCCGCCTCGGGAATGGTATAGCACTTGATGCGGAAAGCGCGTCCCATGTTCGTGAAGAACATGATCTGGTCGTGCGTGTTGGCAATGAAAATGTCGCGCACGAAATCTTCCTCGCGCGTGGTCTGCGCCATGACGCCGCGCCCGCCGCGCCGTTGCGCGCGGTAGGTGTCCATCTCCATGCGCTTCACATACCCGAACTGCGTGAGCGTTACCACCATGTCCTCGGGCTGTATCACATCGTCGAGGTCGATATCGTCGCTCGCGGGCTCGATGCTCGTGCGGCGCTCGTCCGCGTATTTGCGGCGTATCTCCGTTACCTCGCCGCGCAGAATGCCCAAAAGAAGCTTTTCGTCCGCGAGTATGCTCTCATAGTACTCCACGGTTTTTAATAGCTCGTTGTATTCTTCAACGATCTTGTCGCGCTCGAGGCCCGTGAGGCGCTGCAGGCGCATGTCGAGGATGGCCTGCGACTGCTTGTCGCTCAAGCCGAAGCGCGCGTTGAGACGCTCCTTGGCGACGGGACCGTTCGGGGATGTCTTGATGAGCTCCACAACCTCGTCGATGTTGTCGAGCGCTATGCGGAGGCCTTCCAAAATGTGCAGGCGCTCCTTGGCGCGCTCAAGGTCGTACACCGTGCGCCGCGTGACCACCTGCTCCTGAAACTTCATGTAGTGGTAGATCATTTCGCGAAGCGAAAGAACCTTGGGCTCGCCGTCCACCAGCGCCAGCATGATGATGCCAAACGTATCCTGCATGGCGGTATGCTTGTAGAGCTGGTTCAAAACGACGTTCGCGTTCACGTCCTTTTTGAGCTCTATCACGATGCGCATGCCCTTGCGGTCCGTCTCGTCGCGCAAGTCGGAAATGCCCTCGATGCGCTTTTCGTGCACGAGCTCCGCGATCTTTTCAACAAGCCGCGCCTTGTTGACCTGATAGGGTATCTCGGTCACGATGATGCGGGACCTGCCGTTTGCCATAGGCTCTATTTCCGCGCGTGCGCGGACGACCACGCGACCGCGGCCCGTGCGGTACGCCTGGCGGATGCCGCCCGTGCCCATGATACAGCCGCCCGTGGGGAAGTCCGGCCCCGGGATATAGTTCATCAATTCCTCGGTTGTTATATCGGGGTTGTCGAGCATGGCGACGTAGGCGTCGATCACCTCGCCCATGTTATGCGGGGGGATGTTGGTCGCCATGCCCACCGCGATGCCGCCCGAACCGTTTACGAGAAGGTTCGGATAGCGGGAAGGGAGCACCGTCGGCTGCATGAGCGTTTCGTCGAAGTTGGGCATGAAATCCACGGTGTTTTTATCGAGGTCGCGGAGCATTTCCGCGGCGAGCTTAGATAGCCTCGCCTCGGTGTAACGCATGGCGGCCGCCGGGTCGCCGTCGATGCTGCCGTAGTTGCCCTGACCCTCCACAAGCTGGTAGCGGATATTGAAATCCTGCGCGAGGCGCACCATGGCGTCGTAAACGGAGGAATCGCCGTGCGGGTGATATTTGCCAAGCACGTCGCCCACGATACGGGCGGATTTGTGAAACGGCTTATCCGAGGTAAACCCCTGCTCGTCCATCGAGTAGAGGATGCGCCTGTGCACGGGCTTCAACCCGTCGCGCACGTCGGGAAGCGCGCGGTTGATGATGACCGCCATCGCGTAAGAAATGAAGGATTTCTTCATCTCCGTTTCGAGATCGAGCGGCAGTATTTTTTCGTTTGCGGTAAATTCGCTCATCGTGTTTCCCCTTTATACATCCAAATCGACGACCAGCTTGCTGTTTTGCTCAATGAACTCGCGGCGCGGCTCCACCTTGTCCCCCATGAGGATGGTGAATATCTCGTCCGCCCGCATGGCGTCCTCGAGATGCACCTTGAGCATGATGCGGTTTTCGGGATCCATGGTCGTTTCCCAAAGCTGCTCGGGGTTCATTTCGCCCAAGCCTTTGTAGCGGTTGATGGCGGGCTTAGGGTCGCGGCCGATCTCGTTCAATATCTTTTCAAGCTCCTCGTCGCTGTACGCGTACCACACGTTTTTGCCGCGCGCTACCTTGTAAAGCGGCGGCTGCGCGATGTACACATAGCCCTTTTCGATGAGCGGGCGCATGTGCCTATAGAAGAAGGTGAGCATGAGCGTCCTTATATGGCTGCCGTCGACGTCCGCATCCGTCATGCATACGATCTTATGATAGCGAAGCTTCGTCTCGTCAAAATCGTCGTCCATGCCGGCGCCGAAGGCCGTGATCATGGCGCGTATCTCGTTGTTGGCGAGTATTTTATCGAGCCTTGTTTTTTCCACGTTCAATATCTTGCCGCGAAGGGGCAGGATCGCCTGAAACGCGGGGTTTCTGCCCTGTTTGGCGCTGCCGCCCGCGCTGTCGCCCTCAACGAGGTAGATCTCGCATTTGGAGGGGTCCTTTTCGCTACAGTCGGCGAGCTTGCCGGGGAGGGCGGTAGAGTCTAGCGCGGTCTTCCTGCGCGTGAGCTCGCGCGCCTTCCTGGCCGCCTCTCTCGCTCGGGAGGCCGTAAGGCATTTATCGATAATCTGCTTGCCGACGGAGGGGTTTTCCTCAAGGTATGTTGTAAGGCCGCTGTCCACAGCCTTATCGACCACGTTTTTGATGTAAGCGTTGCCGAGCTTCGTCTTTGTCTGCCCCTCGAACTGCGGCTCTATAAGCTTTACGCTGACGATGGCGGTCAGTCCCTCGCGCACATCCTCGCCGGAAAGATTGGCGTCGTTATCCTTTAAAATCCTATATTTGCGCGCATAGTCGTTGACGACGCGCGTGAGCGCCGTGCGAAAGCCCACCAGATGGCTGCCACCCTCGGCGGTGTTGATGTTGTTGGCGTAGGTGAATACGTTCTCGTTATAGTCGTCGTTGTACTGCATGGAGATCTCCACCGTGGCAACCTCGTTCTTTTCGGGCTCGTTGCGCGACGCTTCGAAATAAATGGGCTCCGCGTGCAGCACGGTTTTGTTTTTATTCAGGTTTTTGACAAACGAGTTGATGCCGCCCTCGTAGCAGTAGGATTTTTTTTGCACGGGGTCGGTGCGTTCGTCGGCGACGGTGATGGTGACGCCCTTGTTGAGATACGCGAGCTCGCGCATGCGCATCGTCATGGTGTCGAAGTTGTAGTTGACCTCGTCGAAGATCGTATCGTCGGCCATATAGGTGATCTGCGTGCCGCTTTCGCCCTCCGTCTCCGCGTAGGTGCCGACTACCTGCACGTCGCCCATAGGCTCGCCGTACTCGTATCGCTGCCTGTAAACCTTGCCGTCGCGCCGCACTTCGGCCACGAGCCATTTGGAAAGCGCGTTCACCACGCTAAGGCCCACGCCGTGGAGGCCGCCCGATACCTTGTAGCCGCTTCCTCCGAACTTGCCGCCCGCGTGCAGCACCGTAAGCGCCACCTCGAGCGCGGACTTTTCCATTTTTTCGTGGTAGTCCACGGGGATGCCTCGGCCGTTGTCGCGCTCGGTGAGCGAGTTGTCGTGATGGATGACGACCTCGATATGGGAGCAGTAGCCCGCAAGCGCCTCGTCGATGGAGTTATCGACGAGCTCCTTCACGAGCTGGTTGAGGCCGCGTGCGTCGGTGGAGCCGATATACATGCCCGGGCGGCGGCGGACCGCCTCCAGGCCCTCGAGCACCTGTATCTGCGACGCATTGTAGTCGGTATGGTTGCTCATTTTGTATTCCTTCCTTGCTATGTAAAGGGTATTTTATCGATATTACCGGTCCAGCCCCAGCGGTTCCGTCTTCGACCGCTTTTGCAGCGTAGTGGAGGCGATGGGGGAGGAGTAGACGCAAAGCCTTTCGTTTTTCAGGCAGATCAAATAGGATTTTTGCGGCTCGTCGGACGCGCTCACCACGCGCGCGCCGCCGATGGCGTCATCGAGCGCGCGGCGCGTATCGCGGGAAGCGAGCGCCGTTTCGCGCGGGATGACGGCGATGATATCGTCCGTGTTGAGCACCGTCTCGGCGCCCACATGCAGGTGCTTCATTGTCTCTCCAATTTTCCGTTTTCGCAGGTAGACACTTCCATATCCAGTATTCCCGCTTTTTCGATGCCCGATAGCGAAGTGCATGTCAAAAAGCACTGGCATCCCTTGGCCGCCTCGAGAAGCATTCTTTGGCGGCTCTCGTCGAGTTCACTCAGCACATCGTCGAGCAAAAGCACGGGAGGCTCGCCTTTCACCTCGCGCAGAAGCGCGATCTCCGAAAGCCGTAGGGAAAGCGCCGCCGTGCGCTGCTGGCCCTGCGAACCATATACGCGCAGGTCGATCTCTTCGAGCTTGACGGCGATATCGTCGCGGTGCGGGCCGACGGTGGTGAAACCGCGCTTTAAGTCTTCCTGCGCGCTTTGCGACAGGCGCTCCAAAAGCGCTTCGCGCACGCTTACGGCGCTTTCGACCTCCACATTCGGGTCGTAGCAGACATTGAGCCGCTCGCGTCCGCCGGAGATCCGCCGGTGAAGGTCGTAAGCGAGAGTGGATATCTCGTCTAAAAAGTTGCACCGCGCGGTAATGATGCTCTCCCCCAAGGTGGCGAGCTGCTCATCCCACATGGCGAGCATGCCGGGCCTTACCGCAAGGGGATTTTCCTTCAAAAGCGCGTTTCGCTGTTTGAGGGCGTGGTTGTACTGCTGAAGCCTGTAAAAGTACGTTGGGTACATTTGGCTAAGCTCCATATCCATAAAGCGCCTGCGGTCCGCAGGCGTTCCCTTGACGAGGCAAAGGTCCTCCGGCGAAAACAGCACCGCGTTGAGCGTGCCCATGAGCTCGCCCATGCGCTTGATCGGCTGACCGTCCACAAGCGTCTTTCTCGCTTCATCCGAGCGAAGCTTGATCTCGACCGTGTGCGTGCCGAGCATATTTTGGAGCGTAATGCCCACATAACCGCCCGGCATGCCGCGGCGTATCATGGCGGCGTCGCGCGTGTTGGCGCGGTGGGATTTACCGAACGCGCATAAAAAAACCGCTTCCAAAGCGTTGGTTTTACCCTGCGCGTTTTCCCCCGCGATCACGTTGAGGCCCGGCGCAGGATGAAAATCAAGCGTTTCGTAATTGCGGTAATCGTTGAGTTTGAGGCGGGTAATAAGCATAGGCCTTTTTGCCGCCCGCGTGCGCCCTAAAAAAAGAACGCCCGCCGCCAGCGCATTTCTTTTGTAATTAGTATACCATTTTTATGCGTTCAATTCAAGTGTTTATTAATATAAGAAGAAAGGCGACCTCTCCGTATACCGATTATGCCCGAAATAGATTTCAAATGACAGGCACGGGGAAGTATGCTATGCTTTTTTCATACTTTTTACCGTCCCAGAAAGCGCCGCGGCGCTTATAAATCGCCCGCGCCGGCAATGTAAGGGAACGAAAGGGGTTGACGTTTCGTGGCCGAATTCTGTTGCGCCGTGCTTGACAGGCTCCATGCAAAGCCTGCACAATGAGCATCGACGATGCTTTGCATGGAGCAAGTAACGTTACCGAGAACGGATCGTCGGTCTTCATTCCGATAAGCCGCGGGCTTTGCACCTTAAGCACAGGAAAATATGCTTTAAGGAGCGATAGGAATGAAATACGCAAATGCGAACGATGTGCTGCCCGCATGCCTTGTGGAGGAGCTTTTAAGGCACGTGGACGGATGTATGCTGTACGTGCCCCAAAAGACGGGTTCCCGCAAGGCATGGGGCGCGGCTACCGGAGCAAAGCAGGAGCTTGCGGCGCGAAACGCGCAGATACGCAAAGAGCATGCCGCCGGAGCAAAGCTTTTCGAACTTTCCGACCGCTTCGGGCTTTCGCCCGATACGATTCGGAAAATTATATACTCACGCTGACGCGTGTCAAAGAAGTGCCGCATGCGGCACTTCTTTGAGTTTTCGCCTTCGGACCGTTTTTTCGGAAAGTGCCTGTTCGCACCTTACGGCCGGCACTTTCTGAAAGGGACGAAAGGCTAACGCCTTTCATCCGTTTCGGCACGCAAGGCCGCAGGCTCTGGCCCGCCGGACGCGCGCATGTCGCCGAAGCCGGAAGGAAGTCAAGGGGTACGCGCCTTGACAACCCCGAGGTTTTATATGGAAATTGCCCGAAAACAATTCAAAAAATTTGCGGCATTTTCCTTGAGCAGTCTGCGCGGTATGCTTTTGCCAAATGGGAAGCTTTACTCTGGGCGCTCCGCGCGCCTACAAAAGGGATTGCGGGTATTCCTACGCGCTCGGCGCTTATGCGGCCATCGAGCTTTTAAAGCTGCGCCCGCAGGCCGCGCGCGAGGTGTACATCCATTCCGCTTACGAGAATAAGCCGCCGCTTATCGAGCTTTGCGAGCGCGCGTCGGTGCCGTATCGCGTAAACGACAGGGTTTTGGAGCGCCTTTCCAAAAAAGAAAGCTGCCTCGTTGCGGCAGCATTTTCCCCCTATGTCGACGCGCTCGATGCGCAAAAACCGCATATGGTGCTCGTGAACCCGTCGGACATGGGCAATCTCGGCACGGTGTTCCGCATTGCTGCGGGATTTTCCATCCTCGACGTGGGCATCGTTCTGCCCGCGGCGGACGTGTTTCACCCAAAAACGGTGCGCGCCTCCATGGGCGCGCTGTTTCGCGTACGCTGCGGGCTGTTTGAAAGCTTTTCCCAGTACCGCGGCCTTTACCCCAAGCACGGCGTCTATCCGTTCCTGCTTGGGGAAAAATCCGCCTTAACGCCCGAAAGCTGCCCGAAAGACAGCCTTTTCTGCCTCGTTTTCGGCAACGAGGCGCACGGGCTTGACGATGCGGCGTTTCAACGGTCCGGCACGGCCGTGCGCATTCCGCAGTCCGCTTTGGTCGATTCGCTCAACCTCTCGGTGGCGGTGGGCATCGGCGCGTACGCGTTTGCCGTAAAAAACGGGCTTGTGGAAGGCGGATAGGTTTTATCTGCTCTTTTCCAAGTGATTTTCGAGCTTGTGCTTCACGCGCTGCAAGGCGTTGTCCACGGTTTTTGTGTTGCGCGAAAGCACCTGCGCAATCTCCTGATAGGAGCGGCCCTCCAAAAAGAGGTCGAGTATCTGCTTTTCGAGCGGGGAAAGCGCGCTGTCGAGCGTTTGGAAGATGCTTTCGAGGGATTCCTTGCCGATGAACGTATCCTCGGGGTTTTCGCCGCGAAGCTCGGTCAAGACATCGATGAGCGCCCTGTCCGGCTCCTCCTCGCGAAGCGGCCGGTAGAGCGATACATAGGAGTTTAACGGCACGTGCTTTTGCCGTGTGGCGGATTTAATAGCCGTGATGATTTGGCGCAGGATGCACATTTCCGCAAACGAGCGAAACGCCGCCCCGTAGTCGGAATCGTAATCCCGAATGGCCTTGTAGAGGCCGATCATGCCCTCCTGAAGCAGATCCTCGCGGTCCGCGCCGATCAAAAAATACGGACGCGCCTTGATGCGGACGATGTTTTTATACCGGTCATACAGCACTTCGTCCGCTTCCCGGTCACCCTCGTGCGAACGCGCCACAAGCTGTTCATCCGTTAAATTTCGATATGCTTGACTTTCCATTTTGTCTCCGCCGCTTTTTGAAAAAGGGCGGCGCCGCCGCAGAGGCTTCGCCGCCCGCATGCCGTGTAGATCTTACTTGATACCGTCCTGCCGTTTCTTTTCAAACATCAGCACCGCCGCCGCGACCGACGCGTTGAGCGACTCGATGCTGCCGTAGAGCGGTATTTTTACCGTGAAGTCGCACGCCTCGCGCACGACTCTGGAGAGGCCTTCGCCCTCGGAACCGATGACGAGCGCAAGCGCGCCCTCGAGTTTCGCCTCGGTCATAGGCGTGCCGGTCATATCTGCGCCTGAGATCCAAACGCCCCCTTTTTTAAGCTCCGCGATGGTGTTTGCTATGTTCGCTACGCGCGCCACTTTGATGTATTCCACCGCGCCCGCGCTCGCCTTGCTGGCGGCGGCGGTGACGGTGGCCGTACGCCTTTTCGGGATGATCACGCCGTGCGCGCCCGCGCATTCCGCGCTCCTTATGATGGAGCCTAAGTTATGCGGGTCCTCGATGCCGTCGAGGAGGATGATAAACGGCTTTTCATCCTTCGCTTTGGCCGCCTCGAGGATATCATTCAGCTCGCAGTACTGTACCCCAGGCACCATAGCCACGATGCCTTGATGGTTGCCGGTCTTATTGCCGTGGCCAAACGGCATGCAAAGCTCGTCGAGCTTGCTCCTATCCACCTCGCGGAGCTGGACGTTATTGTCCCGCGCGAGGTTCACGATCTCGCGCAAGGAGCCGTCGAGCTCCTTCACAACGAGGATGCGGTCGATGCTCCTGCCGCTTTTAAGCGCCTCGCGCACGGCGTTTCGGCCCATCACGAGGTAGGGGAGCTCGTCCTCCGGGACAAGCTTCGCCTTCTCGGCGGCGTCGGTGCTCGCGGGGGCCATGGCGTCGTACTTCAGCTCATAGCGCTGCTTTTTGTCCGCTTGAAGCGCCTCGTCCTCGTGAATCTCCGCCTCGGCTTTAGATGGCGTATACGGCTTTTTGTTCTCGTAAGGCTTGCTGCCGCCGTAGGGCTTCCTGCCGTAGGGATTTGGGTTATAAGGCTTATCACCGTAGGGCCTGTCACCATACGGCTTTCTTTCACCGTAAGGCTTATCGGCGTACGGTTTCTTTTCGCCGTAGGGTTTATCGCCGTACGGCTTCTTTTCTCCATACGGTCTGTCGCCGTAGGGCTTCCTATCCCCGTAGGGTTTTTTCTCGCCGTAGGGCCTGTCACCGTAAGGCTTCTTCTCACCGTAAGGCTTCTTCTCACCGTAAGGCTTATCGCCGTAGGGTTTCTTCTCGCCGTACGGCCTGTCACCGTATTGCTTTTTCTCGCCGTAGGGCTTTTCGTAGAACTTTTCGCCGTAGGGCTTTCTTTCGCCGTAAGGCCTCTTTTCGCCATTCTCGCCGTAGGGCTTGTCTCCATAGGGCTTTTTGTCGCCGTACGGCTTCTTATCCCCATAGGGTTTCTTATCGGCATAGGGCTTTTTATCCCCATAGGGTTTTCCGCCGCCGTAGGGTTTCTTATCGCCATACGGCTTTTTATCGCCGTACCGGGGCTTTTTCGCGTCGTTCCCGCCCTGCGGCCGATAAGGGGGCTTCCCGCCGCCTCTATTGTTGTTTTCCGGCATATTTGACCTCTTTCTTTCGTGTCGGCCGTTCCGGGCCGTCACCGCCCGCCTTCGCCCGTTTCGGACGCAAAGAGCGCCGCACGGACGATTTCGGCAAGGCGTTTTTCCTGTTTGGATAAGTAGAGATACCCGAGTAATGCCTCGAAGCCCGTCGCCGTGCGGTAATCGGCTATCTTGGCGTTTTTGGGCACGGTGCCGAGATGCGCGTTGCGGCCTCGCCTGTAAACGGAAAGCTCCCGCTCGCTTAACAGCGGTTCGACCCTAAAAAAGCTTTCCGCCTGCGCTTTGGCGCACACCCTCGTCGTACAGCTCATATGGAGCCCGTGCGCCGTCTGGTCGGTGGTCTCCAAATAATAGGTGCGCACGAAAAGGTCGTATACGGTATCTCCTATGTACGCGAGAACGGCCGGACTTAAAAGCGCGGGGTCGCGCGGGTCGATCCCGTGAAACGCCGCGTTGACCGTTTCGAGCATGCCGCTCGTATCGTCCTTTCCGACTAGCTTCTCCATTTAAAAATATTATAGACGGATTGTGGGATAAAGTAAAGGTTCGCGGCAACATACTGCACGGGAATCCGTTCCCCGCACAAAAGCCGCGCTTGCCCGTTTGAGCGGCGGCATGGTAGGGTAGATGCAGAAATCACGGGGGCAAACATGGATTTTATGATAGAGCCATTCGTTTTGGAAAGCGGCATTATGGAGGAGGTGCTGCGCCTCTATGAAAGCGCGGGTTGGGCGAACTGTGTAAAAAAGCCCGAAATGCTCCAAAATGCCCTGAAGAATTCCTTCGCGGCGCTTTGCGCGCGCGTGGACGGGCATCTTGTGGGCCTCATTCGTGCGGTGGGCGACGGGCATTCGGTTTTGTATGTGCAGGATCTTCTCGTCTTGCCGGAATTTCGGCGCATGAGTATAGGATCGACGCTCCTCCATGCGTTTGACGCACGCTATCCGAACGTTTACCAAAAGGTGCTTCTGACGGACGGCAAAATCGAAAACGGACGGTTTTACGAGAGCTGCGGCTTTATGAGCGCCTCGCGCATAGGCTGCGCGGCATATGTAAAAATGCGAATATAAAATACAATGGTAGACCGTTGCTGTGCAGCAGCCTTCCATTGTATTTCATAATTTCTTTTATTTTCTCGTTATCTTGATCCCGATATCCACGCCGTCGGGGCGATCGATCTGCTCCACCTCCACGGCCATGCCCGCTTCGCGGAGCTGGTTCACCGCGGCGTTCACGGTGTTCATGAAGAGCCTGTAGTCCTTCACGAGCCGTATCATGATGGGACGTGGCTTTGCGCCGTCGCGCTTTTCGTCGTAGAGGCGGTTGAGAGTCTTTTCCACATACGCCTCGGTCTCCTTCACGCTCAGACCCTTTTCGTTGATCTTTTTCACGGCGTCGAGCTGGTGCTTTTCCTCGCGCAAACTCAATAAGGCTCTCGCGTGGCGCTCGCTCAGGCCCGCTTCGGTCATGGCGTCCTTCACGGCGGGGGGGAGCTTCAATATGCGCAGCTTGTTGGCGATGGACGACTGGCTTTTGCCGAGCTTTTTGGCAAGCTCCTCCTGCGTGAGGTGGAAGTTCGTGAGGAGCTGGCTATAGCAGGCGGCTTCCTCGAGATAGTTGAGCTCCTCGCGCTGAAGGTTTTCGATAAGCGCCATCATGGCGGATGTCTCGTCCACCACGTCGTTTTGCACGATGCACATCACCGTTTGCATGCCGAGGCTTTTCACCGCGCGAAGCCGCCTTTCGCCCGCCACGAGCTCGAACCCGTTCTCTATGGGGCGTACCACGAGCGGCTGAATAAGCCCCACCTGTGCGATGGAGTCCGCAAGTTCCTGAATGCTTTCCTCTGCGAATGTGGCGCGCGGCTGGTTGGGGTTCGGCAGTATTTTCGTTACGTCGATCTCCTCCAGCCTCTTTTCCGGCTCGGGCTTTTTACTGTCCCTCAAAAAATCAAACACCGGCATGGAAACAGCCTCCTTGATGATTGTTTCGCTGTGATTCTATGTATTTCCTCTAACCGCCGCAAAAGCCGCGCAGTTTCGGCAAAAGAAGAGGTTTTTCGATATTTTATAGAGGCCGTTTCTTCATAACGCCGCTTGCCCTCGGATACATATCCGGCGTGGGTGCGAGCTTCTCTGCCACGATCACGCGGCGCTGCCCCCATTCGGCGTCGAATTTGACGATCTTCCCGCGCGACCCAAGCTGCCTCAGCGCATTTTCGGCCGCCTTCAGTTCCTCATCCGCCTGCGGGCCCTTGTACATGAGCGATACGCCGTTTTCCTTTAAGAAGGGCACTGTCAGCTCCGTCAACTCCGAGGCCGATGCGACCGCCCGCGAAAGCGCCGCATCGAAGCGGGCCCTATATAAAGGCTTTTTTCCCGCTTCCTCCGCTCGCGCGTGCACGCAAAGGGCGTTAAGCCCCAGCTCTTTACATACCGCCTCCAGAAATGTTACTCGCTTTTGGAGCGCATCCATGAGCGTAAGCTTTAGATCCGGCCGCGCGATGAGGAGCGGTATCCCCGGAAAACCCGCGCCTGTGCCCACGTCGATCACGTTTGCGTCTTTCTTCAAAAGCCTTTCGGGTAAAACGCTGTCCGCAAAATGCTTTTGCGCAACCTCAGCGGGTGCTGTGATGGCCGTAAGGTTCATGCGCGTGTTCCAATCGACCAGCATATCGTAGAAAGCGCAGAGCTTTTGCCGCTGTTCATCGCTGAGGAAAGGGAGCGCCGCCTTTACGGATAAAGCAATTTCGCTCATACGCCCTCCGGTGCTTTTGCCGCATCCTTTTTTAGCTTTATAAGAAGCACCGCAATATCCGCGGGGGAAACGCCCGATATGCGCGACGCCTGTCCGATGCTTTTTGGGCGGATCGCCGTTAGCTTCTGCCGCGCCTCTATGCGAAGCCCCTGAACGGAAAAGTAATCCATTTTATCCGGCAAAACGGTGTTTTCCAGCTCTTCAAACCGTTTCACCTGCTCGAACTGCTTTTTGATGTAGCCCTCATACCGCGCCGCGATCTCCACCTGCTCGCACGCCTCGTCGCCGATTTCCGGAAGCCCTTGGCCGAGCCTCAATAGATCCGTATACGAAATGCCCTCGCGTTTCAAAAGCTCATTTAGTTTCAGCCCCGTACGCAGCTCGCCTTCGCCCTTTTCTTTCAACAGCGCTTTCAGCGCTTCGTCTGTTTTGGCGTACGCGTTGAGCGCCGCATTCGCGCGGTCGATCTCCTCTTTTTTGCGCATGAGCCGCGTATACCGCGCGTCGTTTACAAGCCCCGCTCGCCTCGCGAGCTCGGTAAGCCGCATGTCCGCGTTGTCCTGCCGTAAAAGAAGCCTATATTCCGCGCGGGAGGTCATCATGCGGTAGGGTTCGTTGGTGCCCTTTACGGTGAGATCGTCCACCAATACGCCGATATACGCATCCGCCCGCGTCAAAACGAGCGGCGGTTCGTCCTTCAAAAAAAGCCCCGCGTTCACGCCCGCATAAAACCCCTGCGCCGCCGCCTCTTCGTAGCCGGATGTGCCGTTGACCTGCCCCGCAAAATAAAGCCCTTTCATCTCCTTGTTGGCAAGCCCTTCGCCAAGCGTCTTCGGGTCGATGCAGTCGTACTCGATGGCGTACCCCGCGCGCATGATCTCGCAATTTTCCATGCCGCGAATGGTCTTAAGCATCTTCTCCTGCACATCGAACGGAAGCGATGTGGACATGCCCTGCACGTACATCTCGTCCGTCGAAAGCCCCTCCGGCTCCAAAAAGAGCTGGTGACGCTCCTTATCTTTGAAGCGGGTGATCTTATCCTCGATGGACGGGCAGTAGCGCGTGCCCGTACCCTCGATAAGCCCGCTATACATCGCCGAGCGATGGATGTTCTCCAGGATCACGCGGTGCGTTTCCGCATTGGTGTACGTCAAATAGCAGGGGGTCTGCGCGCGGCTTAAAATGCTCGCTTCACCCTTATCCAAAAACGAGAAGCAGGGTGGGGGCATATCGCCGTCCTGGCGCTCCATCTTATCAAAATCCAGGCTCCGCCTGTGCACCCGCGCCGGCGTGCCGGTTTTGAACCTTCTTAAGGGTATATTGAGTTCCGTAAGCGATTTTGAAAGCGCATTTGCGCCCAAAAGCCCCGAAGGGCCGCTTTGCGTCACATAATCGCCGATCAAAACGCGGCTTTTCAAATATACGCCCGCCGCGACCACCAGCGCGCGGCAAAGGTACTTAGCGCCGCCGCCCGTCTCTATGCCGTACACGCGGCCGTTTTCGACAAGTATCTTCTCGCATTCTCCCTGCCGGAGCGTTAGATTTTCCTCGCGCTCGAGCGCGCGCTTCATCCGCTCGTGATAGCGCCTTTTATCGATCTGCGCCCTAAGCGAATGCACCGCCGGGCCCTTACCTGTGTTGAGCATGCGTATCTGCAAAAACGTATCATCCGCCGCAAGCCCCATTTCGCCGCCCATCGCGTCGACCTCGCAAACGAGATGCCCTTTGCTCGTGCCGCCGATCGCCGGGTTGCATGCCATAAACGCCACCGAATCGAGATTCATCGTAAGGCAGAGCGTTTTATGGCCCATCCGCGCCAAAGCGAGCGCCGCCTCGCAGCCCGCGTGGCCCGCCCCTAAAACGATCGCGTCATAGGTCCCTGCATGATAGGTCATGATCGTCTTTCTCGGAGGCTCCGCCTCCAAACCAAAAGAATTTATTGTCTATGCGTTCCCGCGGGCGGATGCTATCCGCCCTACAATGGAATGTTATATCGCATACCTCCGCGCCATCGCGGAACGGTCAAGACCGTTCCGCAGGGGGTCTGGGGGGCGGAGCCGAAGCGCCGCCAGTGGCGGATGAAGCGAGGCGAAAGCCCAGTGAGAGTATTGCGCTCTAAAGCGCAAGACGACCATTGCAAACTGCGTACAAAGCCCCCGAAACTCAGGGGATTATTAAGAGGTCGCAGCCCCTTAATTTATTCCGGCTTCGGCGGCATGCACACGTCCGGCGAAGCCGGAGCCCTACGAGCCAAGGCCTGCGGCCTTGCGTGCCGAAACGGATGAAAGGCGTTAGCCTTTCGTTCCTCTCACATCCGCCGTCCGGGAGCGCCGAAGCGCGACAGGCGGATGTGCAAAACTCCCGAAGGGCCTCGCGGAAATGGCGAAGCCATTTTCGCAACAAGGTATATTATAGCAAAACTTCCTTGTTTGGGAAAAGTTTTTTATTTCCCGACGCAAAATCTCTCGAAAATGCGGTCAAGAACCGCGTCGTCTACGGTTTCGCCCGTAATCTCGCCTAAGAAGCGAAGCGCGTCGCGCAGGTCTGTGGCGATGAGTTCCGCGTCTTTCGTTGCTATCGCGCTTTGAAGCGCCTCACGCGCTTTTATAAGCGCCGCGATATGCCGCGCATTCGTCACGAGCGCGCTTTCCGCCTCCGGCGCGAGCCGCTGCGCGACCTCTTTTTTCAATTCCGCCACGCCCGAACCCGTAAGCGCGCTCACGCTGGCGGCAGAGACGCCGTATTCTTTCTCGATTTCCGTTGCCGATACCTTTGTGCCGAGGTCGCTTTTGCACACAACCGCCATGCGCGGCCGATCCGCGGTAGAAGCAAGAAGTTCTTTGTCGCTCTCATCGAGCGCCTCCGCACCGTCAAACGCCAGAAGCAAAAAATCCGCCTGTTCCGCCGTGCTTTTTGCCCGCGATACGCCTATGCGCTCCGCCTCGTCACCGCTTTCGCGCATGCCCGCCGTATCCGTAAGCCTTACGGGCACATCGAAAAACAGGGTCTCCTCCTCAATCACGTCGCGCGTGGTGCCCGCAACGGGCGTCACGATGGCTCTTTCGTACCCCAGAAGCGCATTTAAAAGCGATGATTTTCCCGTGTTGGGACGCCCCAAAAGCACCACCCGCGCGCCCTCGCGGTAGACCTTCTGCTTCATGCCGACTTCTAAAAGCGCGGCGATCTCCCTTTCGGCCTGTTGAAGCGCCTCCGGAAGCGCCGAAAATACGTCGTCCTCCAATTCCTCGGGATAGTCGATGGCGGCGTCTATGCCGCTGAGCGCATCGAGGAGCCTTTGCTCCGCCGCTTTCACCGCGCGGCTCACACTGCCTTGCAATTGTTCAAGCGCCAGCGCCGCACCGCGCTCGGAGTTTGCGGCGATCATGTCCTGCACGGCTTCCGCTTGCGTTAGGTCCAGCTTGCCGTTCAAAAACGCGCGGCGCGTGAATTCCCCGGGCTCGGCGTGGCGGGCGTAACGCGAAAGAAGCGCGAGCACGCGGCTGACAGCGGCGCGGCCGCCATGCGTAGAGAATTCCGCCATATCTTCGCCCGTATAGCTTTTGGGCGCTTCAAAATAGACGGCCATAGCCTCATCCAACCGCGTTTCGCCGTCGACCACAAAGCCGTGCGTCATGCGCGCATGCGTTAAACGTTGAGTGAACGTTTTTTCAATTATTTGTCTCGTCTCCGCCCCGCTGATGCGTATCACGGCGATCGCGCCTCCGGCGGGCGTAGCAAGCGCAAATATAGTATCCGTCACGGCGGCGGCCTCCTTTGCGGGAATGATCGGTATCATTGTTATTGTATCCCAAAGTTGGAAGATATGTAAATGTTATCTGCTGCCGGGATAAATCCCCGTAAAGGCGCGCTACGTCACGCCGTGTACTAAAGTATCATGGAGAATACAATAAAATAAGTCCAATCCAGCGACACGTGCGGTGGATTGGACTCCTTGCAGACCGTTGAGCGGTTGAGCGAAACGGGCTGAAAAGACCGTCCGCAGGCGGAATTTCGCGGAAATGGCGGCGGCCATTTCCGCGACAGCGCGTCAGCGCTGCTTCGGTGTGATGATCACGCGGCGGTTGGGTTCTTCGCCTTCGCTGTGGGTGGTAACATAGGGATTATTTTGAAGCGTGGCGTGGAGCACGCGGCGCTCGTATGGATTCATGGGCTCGAGCGTGCGGGGCTTGCCGGTTGCCCTCACCTGCGAGGCGAGGCGGCGGGCGAGGCGGGTAAGCGTCTGCTCGCGTTTTTCGCGGTAGTCCTCGGTATCGATATTGACGCGAAGGTACCCTTCTTCCTTGCGGTTGCGGTTGAGACAGAGCGAGGCAAGGTACTGAAGCGCATCGAGCGTTTCGCCGCGGTGGCCTATCAGTATGCCCATGGTCTCGCTGTCGATATAAAGCTTAAGGCCGTCCGCATCCTGCGCGGCGAGTATTTTCGCATCCACGCCCATGCGGGAAACGACGCCCTTGAGGAAGTCCGCCGCGCGGTTGCCCTCGGCGGCCTCTTCGGTATAATTGATTTTTTCTTTGAACTCCTGCGGCATTTCGCTTTGGCGGTCTTGGTCGCGGCGCGGGCTCCGGTCATTGCGGCCGCGGTCGGAGCGCGGTCTGTCGGGACGCGGCTGATCAAAGTACGGAGCGCTTTCCTGAGGCTCCGCGAGACGCGCTTCCAACGAGGCGGCAGCGGCGTCCACGCGCGGGCGCTCGTTGCGGCGCGGCTGATCCGGGCGCGGCGGGCGCTGCTCAAAATTCCTTTCGCGGCGGGGCTCGCGCTCAAAGTCGCGGCTTTCCCTGCGTCCCTGCGGGTTTTTAATATACTCGGGAAGGACGATTTCCTCGGGCTCGCGCTCGGTGAGCTTTACCACCGCGGGCTTGGCGCCGAGGCCGAATACACCCTTTGTTTCCTGCTGTACGATCTCGATCTCGACCTCGTCGATAGAGGTGTCGAGCTCCGCGAGGCCTTTAAAGATCGCCTCGTCGACGGACTTGCCGCTCGCTTCGATGCTTCTCATTTTTTATCCTCCTGCACGGGTTCAATACGCGGGTATTTTTTGTTGAGTATGAGGTTCACGAGAATGCCGAGTAAGCTGCTGAGCGTCCAGTAAATGGCGAACGCGGAGCTGTTGCTTAAGCAAAAGATGAACGTCATGACGGGGAACATGTACATCATCATCTTGTTGGTGCTTTGCGCCTGCGCGTTGGCGGTGGTCTGCGGCTGGTTCTTTTGCATGATCCACGCGGAGAGAAGCTGCAATCCGGCAGAGAGAACGGGCAGGATGAACCAACCGTTGTTGACGTTCGGGTACAACTTATCCGCAAGAGGCTGCATGATGGCGTTGTAGTTCGCGATAGCGTAATCGCCGCTCAAAAAGCGGAACGTCTCGACGGTGACAACGCCGTCCGCCGTCTTGGTCGAAACGAGCTCGCGCACGGCGACACCTATTTGAACGAGCTTATCCCATATATCGGGATTGTTTTGAAGGTAGAGGAGCCTTGAGAGGTCCTTGGTCTTCAGAAACGCAGCTGCATCCATGATGACGGGAGCCATGCCGTTGTCGGGCTGCCAAATGTTGTTGATCCAAAGGAATCTGAACGACGTCATGAGATGTTCCGCCTGGGGCAGCGTATCGGGATCCCCTGCTAAGACCAGCAGGTGTATCATCTGCTCATAGGACCAAAAGCGGAACGCCGCGATGAAGCAGAAGAAAAGCGGCATGGTGATGAGCATGGGAAGGCAGCTGCCCCACATGCTGACGCCCTTTTCCTTCATGAGCTTGGACTGCTCCGCTTGAAAGCGCTGCGGGTTATCCTTGTACTTTTTCTGCAGCCGCGCGAGGTCGGGCTGGATCTCGGCCATCTGCGCGCTCGATTTACGCGTTTTGATATCGGAAAAAACGGTGATGGCACGGAGGACCACGGTGCTGATGAGGATCGTAAAAAATACGCTGCCGATATTGGAGTAGATCCACTTCATGGCCTCCAAAAACCATGTGGTCAAAAAGAAGTCGCCTTGCATTGATCTGCCTCGCTTTCAAAAAGCATCGCGCCAAGGTAGGGAGGGCGCAGGAATTTTCATTGTTTAACGGTCTCGCGGCGGGAAGGGGAACTGCCTTCCTCAGCGATCTTCGCCGCGCACTAATTAAGGAATAAGGTAAGAGAATAAAGCCCTTTTTAAGGGACGGGGTCGTAGCCGCCCTTGGAAAAGGGGTTGCACCTGAGCACACGCTTCACGGCAAGCCAAAGGCCTTTTTTGAGACCGTACTTTTCGATGGCCTCCGTGGCGTAAACTGAGCAGGTGGGTGTGTAGCGGCAGGACGCGGGCAAAAGCGGGGATACAAACGCTTGATAGCCCCGTATCAAAGACAAAAGAGCCCTCTTAAGAAATGCCCTCATCGTTCCTGTTCCTTGAATAGGTTCGCCTTGGTAAGCAAATGCCGCATGGAAGCGGCGAGGATGGAAAACCGCTCCTCTACCACGGCTTCGCGGGCGATGAAAATAAGGTCGTATCCCTCTTTCACCGTGGGGATAAGAGGGGTGAACACCTCGCGGAGGCGGCGTTTTACGCGGTTTCTGACAACGCTGTTTCCTATTTTTTTGCTCACGGAAAAGCCGACGCGCACCCGCTTTTCCTTCGAGCGGGCGCACAGCAGAACGAGCTGTTTGTTTGCGTTGGACTTTCCGACGCGGTATACGTGGCGGAAGTTCTTGTTCCGCTTGAGCGAATAGTAGCGTTTCATTGCGTAGTTTCCGGCTCGGCCGGTTCGTAGGAGGGGGAAGCGGTGCAAAACGCCTGTTTCCGATAAAAGCGCACGGCAAGCGAAGCCTGCCGTGAAGCGCGTTTTACGCGGAAAGAATTTTTCTGCCCTTTAGCCGCCTGCGGGCGAGGACTTTCCGCCCGTTTGCGGTCTTCATGCGCTGGCGGAAGCCATGCACCTTTTTCCGCTGCCGTTTTTTGGGTTGGTAGGTTTGAAGCATTGCTCGATACACCTCACTTTACGTTGATCTTTCATCAGGGCGTTTGGCACGGAATACGGCGTACTGCGCAACAAAGGCGCGTACCCCGCGCCAAAAGCCCTGCGAATTTACAAGCACGCTACTTGCTGACCGTGGTTGTCAGAAGTAGATTATATAAGAAAGCCGGTGGAAATGTCAAGGAATACGGCTTACAAAGCGCTTTTTTTCTTGTTTTTCGTGCGAAGACGGCCTCTTGGCTCATTCTGTCACAAGATATGGTATTATTAAGTGAAACGCATCACTAATTTGTAAAATTCATCTGTCTTCGGCCAAATTGCGCACTTGTCACGGGGGCACGGTTTTGTTATCATTAGAGACAAGCTATAGCGCCCTGAGCGGGCCACGATACGGATACCCTTATAAGCCGCCTGCAGGCCGGCTTTTTTCATCGGGCAGGGTTATCCACATAGTTATTCACAAATTGGGGTACTTATCAACATTCGGGGGGTTTTTGGGGCATGCAATCGGCGCAGTATGTTTGGGAAAAATCGATCATCGAGCTAAAAAAGCAGATGACAACGCCAAGTTTCGATACTTGGATATCCCCCATCGAGCCGCTTTGTATTCGCGACAACTCTCTTGTTTTGCTCGCGCAGAACAGCATTGCAAAAAACACGCTCATCAACATCTACACGGCCACCGTGACGAACGCCGTCAACAAGGCAAATGAAATGAGCCTTACCATCTCGTTCGTCGATCCGTCCGAGGCCAGGGAGTACCGCCCCGAGCAGGAAACTTTTTCGGGCAGCGTTTCTCCTTCGTCCCTACGCGAGATGCAGCTCAACCCCAAGTACACATTCGATACGTTCGTGATAGGCAACTCCAACAGCTTTGCGCACGCGGCCGCAAAAGCCGTGGCCGACAACCCCTCCTCTGCTTACAACCCGCTTTTTATTTACGGCGGCGTGGGTCTTGGAAAAACCCATTTAATGCACGCTATCGGCAACCATATACGCTCCACCAAACCCAAGGCGAAGATCATCTACGTCACGAGCGAAGCGTTCATGAACGAAATGATCCTCGCCATTCAGGAAAACAAAAACGCGCAATTTCGCAACAAATACCGGAGCGTAGACGTGCTCATGGTGGATGATATCCAATTCATCTCCACCCGCGTCGGCTTGCAGGAGGAATTTTTCAACACATTCAACGCGCTCCATACCAACGGCAGGCAGATCATATTGAGCTCCGACAAGCCCCCTATGGAAATGCAAACGCTCGAGGTGCGTTTGCGCTCGCGCTTTGAAGGCGGCCTCATCGCCGATATACAGCCGCCCGACATCGAGACGCGCGCCGCCATTTTGCGCAAAAAGGTGATGCTCGAAAATATATCCATCGACGAAAAGGTCATCACCTTCATCGCGGAAAAGGTGAATTCCAACATCCGCCAACTGGAGGGCTCCTTAAACCGCGTCATCGCGTACTCCAACCTCACCAAGCGCCCCATCGACACCGTACTTGCGGATACCGCTTTGCGCGATATACTCCCCGGCTTTGAAAACCGCAGGATCACCATCGAACTCATTCAGCAGGTGGTGGCCGATTATTATTCCATAAGCCTCGACAGCCTTCTTTCGCAGCGCCGCACCATGGAGATCACCTATCCGCGCCAGATCGCCATGTACCTCTGCAAGGAAATGACAGAATCCTCCCTCAAGAGCATCGGCAGAAGCTTCGGCGGGCGCGATCACACCACCGTCATCAGCGCCTGCAGAAAAATAGCCTCCGATCTCGAAAAGGATGAAAATCTTTCCGTCACCGTCGAGGATCTGCAAAAGCGCATCAAAAAGTAATGCAGTTTTATTCACATTTTTTTCCACATTTGTGGAAAAGTGTATGTTAAAATGTGGATAGCGGTTTGTGGAAAATGTTTCTTGTGGGGCTTGTGTTGAAAAAGGGTTGTTTACGGAATGTTTTTCCACACGGTTCTCAACGGGAAAAACCACCCTTTTTTCTGGGGTTTCGGTACTTATCCACAGTATCCAATCCCCCTACTAGAACGACTACTAGAAGACAATATGTTATAAACGGAGGGATCGTATGCGCTTCTACATTTCTACAGTTGATCTCAACGCCGGTATTTCCGTGATATCAAAGGCACTGCCTTCAAGAACGGCCATGCCCATTTTAGAAGGCATTTATGCGGAGGCACAGGGAAACAACCTGCTGTTGCGCTGTAACGACCTCTCCTTGCAGATAGAAACACTTCTTCCCGCCACCGTCGAAAAGGAAGGTTCCCTCGTTTTCCCCGGACGCCTTTTCTCCGATCTTGCGCGCCGGCAGCCCGACGAGCAGACTTTGATCGAGACCGATAAGACCACCGTCACCATGAAAAGCGGGCGCGCCCGCGCCACCATGCAGGCGTTCGACGCAGCCGAATACCATTCCATGCCATTCTCCCGCCAGGAGTTCTTTGTTAACATCAAAAAGAACACCTTAAAGAGCATGATACGGCAAACCATATTTGCCACCGCGCAAGATGAAACAAAGCCCATCCTTACAGGCGTGCTTCTTGAGATTACCGACGGTCTTCTTTCCATGGTTGCGCTCGACGGATACAGGCTCGCGCTTCGCCGCGAAGGCGTAGAGGGTGTGAATGGTGAACAAAAGGTGGTCGTCCCCGCCAAGTCCCTCCTTGAAATAGGGCGCATCCTCGAGGATACCGACGACGTCATCAAGGTCGTTTTTTCCAAAACCCACCTCATGATAGACCTTGAACACACAAAGATTACCACGCGCCTTTTAGAGGGCGAATTCATCAAATATAAGCAAATACTCCCCGAAAACCATACCACCCGCGTGCGTGTGAACCGTCAGGAACTCCTGGACAGCATCGAGCGCGTTTCGCTTATCGCCCGCGAAGGTAAGTCGAACCTTGTGAAATTTTCTTTCTCTGGTGAAACGCTCTTTATTTCAGCCAACTCCGAGGCAGGCAAGAGCAACGAGGAAATATCCGTTTCTGTCATGGGAAGCGAGCTTGAGATCGCCTTCAACGCCAAATACGTGAGCGATGTTTTAAAGGTTCTAGAAGAGGACGAAATATTCCTTGAAATGAACAGCAGCATAAGCCCCTGCGTCGTCAAGCCCGTGCAGGGCGAAAGATATTACTTCCTCATCCTCCCCGTAAGATTGTTCTCGGGACTGTAATGAAAAAGGAATGCTTCTTTTTTTTGAAAAGGAAAGAAGAAAAAAATTTTGGCAGGGTTTATAAAGAAGGAAAGACTTTCTTCCATAAATAGACCGGCTCATCCATCTTATCGGCAATGGGACGGGAAACATAGAGGGACAACTTTCTTAGCTTATATCAAGCCTCGTTTTTTTACGGAGGCGGGGTGACCGGCAAATTGTTCCGGCGATTAGCGAAAAGCCTGCTGCCAAATGATCTATGGAAGCAGGCTTATCTTAATTTTTAAAATCCAGAAACGCAGGACTATCTAGCAGGATATAAAAACTGTTTCCGATTTGTACAAACCTCTATGTTAAAAAGATTGGTTCCTTCCTCGAATCACTAGATTGTAGATAGATGATATAAGACCAGCCATCCCGAACCACGTTGTAAGAAAGGACACGTCTACGCAGGCGGATACGGAGTAATTCGCTAATCTCATCATCTGTGATAAGCTTTTCTTTAGGCTTGAGAACGGGACTGCTAATATCCATCACATAGATACTCTGTACCTCTCCCACAACGCCGGCGGCCTTCTCTAACGA
>JAEXEN010000012.1 GCA_023400985.1 Bacillota bacterium | reverse complement strand
CCGCGCGCGCTTTCATAAACCCCCCGCCCCGCGACCGGTACTGTCGTTCTGCCGCTATTTCTGCTTGTAGCTCCCGCAAAGGCTCTCGTCGGCGGGTGTGCCCGTATTGCCGCTCGGCATGGGTTCTACCTCGATGCGGTCGAGCGTACAGTTATTGTGCGAATCGCTGTGAAACCTACAGCTCGCTACGCGGCAACCAATCGTTTGACAGCCCTCATTTGGCATAGACATAGGCTTTTACCTCCGTTCGATCGGTAGCCCTAGTATGTGAATACGTTCATGCGGTTATGCCGCGACCCGCGCAGGTAAATTTTAAAAATTATGGGTTTTAGGTCGTGCTTGAAAAATGGCAACACGCCCTAAAACCCTTTTTCAAGTATCCAGTTTGCTATATCCTCCGCTTCAGGGGCATTGAGCGACCGGAGTCTTTCCGCCATGGCGGCGCTTTCAAATACACAGCCCGTGAGCGCCTCCGGGATGCGGAGGATGAACGCTTCATCCATTGCGTCGCTGAACGCGCGCAACGACTCGATCTTTCCGTGCGAAAAGCTTAATGCAAGCTCCAATCCTCCCCAGGGGAAGCGGGTGTAGAGCTCCATGTCAAACGCGGGGGTAGCGCCGAGCCGCCATTCGCGCGAGGCGTGTTTTTGTGTGAGGCGCTCGATGGCGGCCAAATCGAGCTTGCTTTCCGAAAGAAGGCTTGTTGTGCCGTATTCGCGCTCAAAGGCGCTTATTACGGCGCTTTTTACATCTTCGACGGTCAGGGAAGGGGCGAAGTCTGTAAGGTTGCAGACGCGGGCGCGCACGCTGTCCACGCCCTTCGCCTTAAGCTTATCCTCGGAAGGAGCGAGGTATTTCCCAAGTCTTCCCATATCCACGTGCACGAGAAGCGTACCGTGGTGGAGCCCCGCCATGTTGGAAAAACGAAACGCGTTGCCGGAGAATTTCGCGCCGGTTTCGCACGCTGCGCCGGTTTTGCCGAAGGCGAGGATGTCGTTCCTGCCCGTGAAGCGCGCGTCGACGCCGAGGCTTTTTACGGCCTCCGTGACCACGGAAAGCTGGCGCTGCTGGTCGTAGAGGGCTCGCGTCGCTAGGAAGGTGAAGTTCAAATTTCCGAGGTCGTGGAACACCGCGCCGCCGCCCGAGGTGCGCCGCGCGAGCCTGCCGCCATCGCGCTCAAGCTCAGAAAACCTGCTCTCTTTCCACGCGTTCTGGTTGCGGCCGATGACCACGGTATTTTGATTCTGCCAAAGGTAGAGCGTAACGTCCTCTTTTTGCGTGTCGAAAAGCTGCTCCTCCAGCGCGAGATTGTGCCATGGGTTGTGATTTTCCGTCACGATCAGCCGGTTCATTTCCCGTGCCGCCTTTCCATAAAAAATCTGTTTCGACATTGAGCATACTATTTTTTTGTAAAAACCGCAATGTGGCGAATTTTTACTACCATAACTTGCGCGAATGATGATAGAATATACTCATCGCAATATGCCCGTTTGCAGGGGTCGCTTTTTGTCGCGAAGCGGCGAAAAGTGTCCGACAGGATAGTTTTTACTTCGAGGTGCTGGCGCTTTGGGTGCATATTTGGATCAAACGGAACTTTATCTGTTCAACGAAGGAGAAAACTGCTACTCATACCGCAGTTTGGGGTGCCATAGGGTCATTCTGGACGGTTATGAGACATTCAGGTTCGCCGTTTGGGCGCCGAACGCCCAGCGCGTGAGCGTGGTGGGCAGCTTCAACGGCTGGAACGAGTATGCGGACGTGATGCGGCCCTGCGGCACAACCGGCGTGTGGGAGGCGCATATCGGCATCGCCCACATTGGCGATATGTATAAATATGCCATCTTGACCGCCGACGGGCGGCTCATCTACAAGGCGGACCCGTTCGCCTTTTACAGCCAAAAGCGGCCTAACACCGCCTCCGTCGTTTGGGATATCGGCGGCTACGAATGGAATGACGCGCGCTATATGCAAGTCCGCGAAAACCGCGATGTGCATTCTGAGCCCATGAGCATCTACGAGGTGCATCTCGGGTCGTTCCAGGCGGGTTTGGATTTTGATGAACTCAGCGTACAGCTCGTGCGCTACGCTTCGGATATGGGGTACACTCACATCGAGCTGATGCCCGTGAGCGAATACCCGCTTGACGACAGCTGGGGCTATCAGATCACGGGGTATTATTCCATCACCTCCCGTTACGGCACGCCGCAGCAATTCATGCATTTCGTGGATGAATGCCACCGTGCGGGCCTCGGCGTCATCCTCGACTGGGTAGGCGCGCATTTCCCGCGCGACGAGCACGGCCTAAAGGCATTCGACGGCACGCCCGTTTTTGAAAATCCCGACCCGAAGCGCAGCGAGCAGCCCCAGTGGGGGACGCTCCTGTTCGACTACGGCAGGAGCGAGGTAAGAAGCTTCCTCACCTCCAACGCGGTGTTCTTTTTGAAGGAATTCCACATCGATGCGCTGCGCGTGGACGCGGTAAGCTGCATGCTCTACCTCGACTACGGTAAAAACGGGGGCCAATGGATGCCCAACATCTACGGCGGACGCGAGAACCTCGAAGCGATCGCGTTTTTGCAGCAGCTTTCGCATGTGGTGAAGCGCGAGGCGCCAAGTTCGCTTTTGATAGCGGAAGAAAGTACGGCGTTCCCCTATGTCACAAGGGAACCCAAGGACGGAGGGCTGGGCTTCGATTTCAAATGGAACATGGGCTGGATGAACGATACCTTGAGCTATATGAACCTCGACAGCATATACCGCCGCTACCATCACGATCTATTGACCTTCCCCATGGTGTACGCGTTCAACGAAAGCCATGTGCTGCCGCTGTCGCACGACGAGGTGGTCCACGGCAAGCATTCGCTCATAGGCCGAATGCCCGGCACATACGACGAAAAATTCCGTCAACTCAGGCTTCTTTACATGTACCAGTACGCCGTTCCGGGGAAGAAGCTTTTGTTCATGGGCGGTGAGTTCGCGCAGTTCATCGAGTGGAACTTCAGAAAGTCGCTCGACTGGCTTCTGCTCGATTACGAAAGCCATTCGGACATGCAGCTTTTCACGCGCGAGCTAAACCGCTTTTACCGGCGCACGCCGGAGCTTTTCGTGCTCGACGAGAGCTGGGAGGGCTTCTTGTGGCTCTCGGTGAACGACGCCATCCACAGCGTGGTCGCGTTTTTGCGCATGGATGGGCATGGCGGCGAGCTTTTGTGCGCGTTCAATTTTACGCCGGTGAAGCACGAGAGCTACCGCATCTATCTGCCGGAGGCGAGTACGCTCACGCAGGTGATGAGTAGCGTCGACCTCCGCGAGATCACGAACCTCCACACAGTCCGCGACGCGGATGGCAACCATTATATCGACATCATGCTTTCGCCCTACGAGGCGGTTTTCTACAAGGTAATGCGGGCCGCCCGCATATAGCGGCCGGCTCTTACGGGGGTCGTGATCCATGAAAAAGCGCATCGTTGCTATGCTGCTCGCGGGCGGGCAGGGGAGCCGTTTGGGCGTGCTCACCAACCGCATGGCGAAGCCTGCGGTCCCCTTCGGGGGAAAGTACCGCATCATCGATTTTCCGCTTTCCAACTGCGTCAATTCCGACATCGATACGGTGGGCGTGCTCACCCAGTATGAGCCGCTCGAGCTCAACGCGTATCTGGGCACCGGGCAGCCGTGGGATCTCGATCGCAGCACCGGCGGCGTTTATGTGCTGCCGCCATACGTGTCGGGCAGCCGCGGCGAGTGGTACTCGGGTACGGCAAACGCCATTTACCAAAACATGGCGTTCATCGAGCGGTACGATCCCGAATATGTGCTCATCATATCGGGCGACCACATCTACAAGATGGATTACTCGCTCATGCTTCGCTGCCATGTGGAAAAGGGAGCGGACGCCACCATCGCGGTGCTCCGCGTGCCCATGGAGGAAGCGCCGCGCTTCGGCATCATGAACACGGACGAAAACGACCGCATCACGGAGTTTGAGGAAAAGCCGAGGCACCCGAAAAGCGACAAGGCGTCCATGGGCATCTACATCTTCAACTGGGCGGACCTGAAGCAAATTTTGTGCGACGACGCGCGCGACCCCGCTTCCGACAGCGACTTCGGCAAAAACATCATCCCCAAGATGATCGCCGCGGGCAAAAAGATGCAGGCTTACGACTTTGAGGGCTACTGGAAGGACGTCGGGACGGTGCAGAGCCTCTGGGAGGCGAATATGGACCTTCTGGAAACCCCGCCCAAGCTCGATCTTCATGATAAGGACTGGCGCATTTACTCCAAGAGCCCCATCATGCCGCCGCAGTACGTAAGTTCCACCGCGAGTATCAAAAACGCCATGATCACCGAGGGCTGCGTGGTGCACGGCACGGTCACGCGAAGCGTGCTGTTCGCGGGCGTCACGGTGGAGGAGGGGGCTACCATCGCGGATTCGGTCATCATGCCCGGCTCCGTGGTGAAAAAGGATGCGCTCATCTTTAAGGCCATCGTGGGGGAAAACGCGCTGATCGGGGAAAATTCGTTCATCGGCGCGCAAAAGCTTCCGTCCGACGAAAATTACGATACCTCCCTCACAGGGGATATCACACTCATCGCGAGCGATACGAACCTGCCCGCGAAAAGCCGCATTCCCGTAGGGATGATCGTGAATACGGACGCCGAAAGGAGTGGCCCGAAATGCTGAACAATGCCTTCGGCCTTATTTATACCGGCGAGTCCAACATGCTTTTGAGGGAGCTTACCTACTCGCGCTCCATCGGGGCGGTGCCCTTCGCGGGCCGTTACCGCTGCATCGACTTCGTTTTGAGCGATCTCGTCAATTCCGGCGTCACCAATGTGGGCGTGATCGCGCAAAAAAACTACCACTCTCTCATGGACCATCTGGGGCCGGGCAAGGAGTGGGACCTTAACCGCAAGCGCGACGGGCTCTTCATTTTGCCGCCGTTTGTGACGCGCGAGAACACGGGCATCTACCGCGGTACGGTGGACGCGTACCGCTCGGTGATGGGCTATATCCGCCGCAGCACCCAGCGCTATGTGATCCTCTCGGGCAGCCACACCGTGTTCAACACCACCTTTACCGAAATGATAGCAAGGCATATCGATACGGGCGCGGATATCACCATCATGTGCAGCCGCGAAGAAGAGAGCGCCGAAGCGGAGGGCTATGAGGATTTAAGGCTTACGATGGACGCTGCGGGCCGCGTGAGCGATCTTGAGATCAATCCCTACCATCTCAAAACGCCCTATTGCTCCTGCGACGTGTACCTCATGGAAAAAACGCTTCTGGAGTACCTTATCGAGGAGGCGGCGGCGCACGCGAATACCGATTTTATCCGCGACGTGCTGGTAAAAAAGATCAACACGCTCAAGATGTACGGATGGGTCTATGATGGCCTTGTGGCGCGGATGAATTCTCTGGGCGCGTATTTTACACATAATATGGATGTGCTCAAGCAGGATGTGCGCGACGATCTGTTCAATAGCGCGCATCCCATCTATACCAAGATCAAGGACGAGGTGCCCGCCGTGTACGGCTCCGCCGCGGATGTGAAGAACTCCCTCGTGGCGGACGGCTGCGTCATCGAGGGCGAGGTGGAAAACTGCGTGCTGTTCCGCGGCGTGCAAGTAGCCGAGGGCGCGAAGCTCTCTAACTGTATCGTCATGCAGGGAAGCGAGGTGCAGGAAGGCTGCGAGCTCGACCATGTGGTGCTCGATAAGGGCGTTACCGTGCGGCGGGGCAGAAAGCTATTCGGTTATGACAGTTTTCCCGTCATCATCAGAAAGGGCAGTACCGTATGAAGATATTGTTTGCGGCCTCCGAGTGCGTTCCGTTCGTAAAAACGGGCGGTCTTGCCGACGTGGTGGGGGCGCTTCCGCAGGAGCTCTTGAGGCTCGGTCACGACGTGAGCGTGATATTGCCGAAATACGCGGTCATGGACAACGAATTTAAGGCTGCGCTTACCCATGTGTGCGATTTCCGCGTGCCCTTAGGGTGGCGCAGCCAGTACTGCGGCATCGAAACGCTCGTATATAAAAATGTGCGCTTCTACTTCGTGGATAATGAATTTTACTTCGGGCGCTCGTATGTGTACGGAGGCTTCACCAACGACGAGGCGGAGCGCTTCGCCTTTTTTTCCAAGGCCGTTCTGGAGGCTATGCCGCGCATCGGCTTTTTCCCCGACGTTTTACACTGCAACGACTGGCAAACGGGCCTTTGCCCGGCGCTTTTGAAGCTCAAATACATGATGCTGCCGGATTACCGCGGAATCAAAACGGCCGTCACCATCCATAACCTTTGCTATCAGGGCACGTTCGCATGGGATTTTACGGAGGAATTGTTGGGCTTCGGCTACGAGAATTTCACCTCCGACAAGCTCGAATACCACGGCGGAATCAGCTTTTTGAAGGCCGGCCTCGTGTACGCGGACGCCGTCACCACCGTGAGCCCCACTTATGCGGCGGAAGTACAGACGGAGGCCTGCGGCTGCGGTCTCGAGGGCCTCTTAAGGGCGCGCAGCGGCAGCCTCACAGGCATTTTGAACGGCATCGATAAAAAGGAATACGATCCCGAGCGCGGCGATTCGCTTGCCGCCAAATTCAACTCGAAGGACTTGAGCGGCAAGGTACTGTGCAAGGCGGCGCTTCAGCGCGAGATGGAGCTCGACGTCGATCTTTCCGTACCCGTGGTGGCCATCGTCGCGCGGCTCACGGGCCAAAAGGGGATCGATCTCGTGGAGCGCGTGCTTGCGGATATGATGCTGAAAAACATACAGCTTTGCGTGCTCGGCCGCGGCGAGCCGCGCTATGAGCAGCTCTTTTCATGGGCTGCCTGGCGCTATCCGGGACGTGTGAGCGCGCGTCATGAGCTCAATCAGGGCTTGTCAAAACGCATCTACGCGGGTGCCGATATGTTTCTGATGCCCTCGCAGTTTGAACCCTGCGGGCTTTCGCAGCTCATCGCTATGCGTTACGGCACGCTTCCGATCGTACGGGAAACCGGCGGCCTCAAGGATACCGTAAAGCCCTACAACAAATTTACCGACGAAGGCACGGGCTTTAGTTTTGCCAACTACAACGCTCATGAAATGCTCTACGCCGTGGAGCGCGCGGCTGCGCTCTATAGGGAGGACCATGCCGCGTGGGAGCGCATGATGGTACGCGCCATGCGCAAGAACTTCTCGTGGGACGCTTCTGCCAAGCGTTACGCAAAGCTTTACGAAGGCCTGAACCCCGCGTCCGCTCCCGAGCTCAAGCCTGTTTATGGGCCGCATGTCGGGCGCACGAAAAAGCCGCCGGAGACGGAGGGAAAAAAGTAGAACCATGGAATGGAAAATCGTCGAGAAAAACGGCGTACAGGCAGCGCTCGCGCAAGGCGAAGGGCCGCTTCTTTCCGATGTCCAAAACGCTCTTGACCTTATTGCCGCCGCTTCTTATGAGGCGGGTGTGAGCAGGATCGCGTTTTGTAAGGAGCAAGTCCATCTGGACTTCTTCCGCCTCGGCACGGGGCTTGCGGGCGATGTGCTGCAAAAATTCACGAACTACGGCGTAAAAGCCGCATTTTACGGGGATTTCGACGCGCTCTGCGAAAAAAGCGAGCCCTTTCGCGCATTCGTCAAAGAAAGCAACGCCGGCAACAGCGTGTTTTTCGTAAAAAGCGAAAACGAGGCGATGGAGAGGCTGATGACGGCGCGGTAGGGGTATAACGGGGATATTGCGGATTGCCGCAGTTAAAACTTCCGTATCGGGCAGGCATAAAAACACGTTTCCCTCCCCGAATCGCGGTTCGGGGAGGGAAATTATCAACTTAGTTAGTATTTTCCGTATTCAGCATCCGTCAACGAGCGCTTTGAAGAGCCGTTTCCGTTTTTCTTTTGGGCGGTCGGCTTTTCTGCAACGTCGATTCTTTGCATCTTACTATCCGATCGCAGCTGAAACCGGCCTACCATCATTTTCAGAAGATCAGCCTGGCTCGAAAGCTCCTCGGCTGCTGCCGCTGCTTCCTCTGCCGTTGCGGAATTGATCTGCACCACCTGCGACATCTGCTCGATGCCTTTATTTACCTCGCTGATCGCCGTTGCCTGATGGTTGGACGCCGCTGCGATCTCCGCTACGAGCTTTACGGCTTTTTCCACGCTTTGAACGATATTTTCGAGGGCTGCCGCCGTCTCGTTCGCCATGTGCGTGCCGGCTTCCGTCTTTTTGATGGAGCCTTCGATGAGCTCGGTTGTTTCCTTGGCCGCGTCCGCGCTTCTGGCCGCCAGATTCCTTACCTCTTCAGCCACAACGGCAAACCCCTTGCCATGTGCGCCTGCCCGAGCCGCTTCCACCGCCGCATTGAGCGCCAGAATATTGGTCTGGAATGCGATGTCGTCGATGACCTTAATGATCTTGCCGATGCTGGCGGACGATTCGTTGATATCCTGCATGGCCTGCTGGAGCGCCTTCATTTGCTTATTGCCCTGTACGGCTCCATCCTTAGCTTCGATAGACATTTGATTGGCCTGGTTGGCGCTTGAAGCATTATGCTTTGTCTGCTCCGCGATATCGGTTACCGAGGCGGTCAACTGCTCGATGGACGCGGCCTGTTCGGTAGCGCCCTGCGATATTTCCTGACTGCCATCGGAGACCTGAGCCGTTCCCGCAGCCACCTGATCCGCCGAGGTGTTGATCTCGCCCAATATCTCGTTAAGCCCTGTCACGATACCGTTGATGGAATCCTTCAGCTTGATAAAGTCGCCCTTATAATCCGAAGTGATCCCGATATTTAGATTGCCGTTTGACATTTCACCCAGTACGCCGGAGATGTCCTGGATATAGTTCCTGATCGTATCGACGCTCATATGCAGATTGTCGCTGATGTTTTTAAACAGCGTATATATTTCTTCAGTATCCTTATCGGCCTCGCTGACGGACATATCACAGAAAAGCTCGCCGTTTGCCAGCCTCTCAAGATTGATGACCAGCCTGTTCACCTGTTCATTCTGGTATTGACTTTGCTTTTCGGATATAGCGCGCGCCCGCTCGATGTCTTTGAACGCGCCGCGCACCTCGTTATCCAATGTTCCTTTCAACTGCCCGATCTCGTCATAAGTTTTGATCGTAATGGGTTCATCAAGCTTGCCGGAGGCAAGCGCCTGTGCAAAATCTGCAGTTTCTTTGACGGGCTTGGTGATGGAATTCTTGACGATCAGCAACAGCGCAATAGAGATGATCGCCAGCAACGACACAAATATGATAATCATAATTACTGTCGTCTGCGTAGTTGAATCCATCAGTTCCTTACTGTTTACCTCACTGGCTACCGACCAAGGTGTGGTGGTATTGCCGATCTTTACAGGTGTATATACGATTTTTACTTGCTCACCCGTAACCTGAGAAACGCTGTCGCATTGATAAGCTTCCCCAGATGCGATGGCCGATGTGATCGCATCCGCATTGGCCTGGCCGCTATCCGCTAAAGTCATTCCCACCGCGTCATGATTCGGGTTGATGACGTATGTGCCGCCGTTTGAAAGCACATATGTTTCCACACTTTCAAAGCCACCGTCATCAAAAACAGTGCCCTGAAGGTCGGAAAGAGCAAGATCGATGCCGGCAACGCCCACAACGTCCCCATTTGTGCCTTTAATCGGCACGGCAACCGTGGTAAGAAGCACGCTCTGCCCACCGATTTCATATTTGTAAGGATCCAGTATCGTTTCCTGCCCCGAATTCCTTGCAAGCAGATAATAATCACCGGCTCCGTCCGTTTCATAATCCACTAAAGGCGCTAAAATAATTTCCCCGTCAGACCGCTGCCAGGAGGAGATAAAACGTCCCGAATTGTCAGACGCCTCCGCGTTCACATGCTGGCTGTCCAAACCGTCCAAAGCATTTGGCTCCCAGCATGTCCATACGCCGAGAATATCCTCATTTCCTTCGAGCACGTTTTTCATGATGCTGTCGTAATAGGCCCGCCTGTTTCGAGCATCAATGTCTTTATATCCCTGCATGCTCTGGGCAATAGCTCTCGCAGTATTCAGCGGCACCTGCAAAGATGCTTTTACCGTAGCCGCGTCACGCTCTGCCAGCGAAGTGATACTGTCGATTGCCGACCGCGTCTCTTCCTCCGCCGTTACCGATATGATGATCGCAAAAGCGGCGATTAAAATTACCGTTAAGATGCAAACACATTCCAATACAAGCTTGGTCCCGATCTTCAAATTCCTTAGCTTCTTCATTTGCTTTCCCCTTCTTAAATACGTTCCATACTTTTTGCTTCGTTGTCATTGAACAGCCTCTCGCAGTCGATCAGAAGCTTTACTTCCGTCCCCACCTTGCCGATACCGTTGATATAACGGTGGCTGCCCGGCAGCTGCACGTCCGGCGGCGGCACAATGCTTTCCTTGTCGATCGTCATCACCTCCGAAACCTGATCAACGATCAGCCCCGCCGTCAGCCGTTCGGTTTCCACCACCACAATACATGTTCTGTCCGTATATGCCGCCTCTTTTTTCCCAAACCTTAAGCGCATATCCACAACCGGAATGATCCTTCCGCGCAGATTGATAACGCCCTTCACAAATTCGGGAACTTCCGGGAGTGTGCTGACAGGCTGTATGCCGATGATCTCCGTCACTGAACGTATATCGATGCCGTATTCCTCGTCGGCGACCGCAAACGTCAGGTACTTATCCATCTGCGCATCCTCAACCATCTCCCTCTGGTCAAAACTCATGTTGATGTTCCTCCTTGTTTGTTATTTATCGCTGATCCGTACGAATCATGAATAGCCGTAAACTGTTTCTCGTTACCGATAAATACCGAAGCAATATTCGGATCAAATTGTTTTCCGGCCCATTTTTCTATTTCTGCGCACGCCGCTTTGTGGCTGCGGGCAGCACTATACGGTCTTGCATGCGTCATTGCGTCATACGCGTCGCAGACCGATACGATTCTTGCAACCAGAGGGATTTGCTCTTTTTGAAGCGCATACGGATAACCGCTTCCGTCCCAGTACTCATGGTGAAAAACGGCCGCGTTATAGACCGTATGCCTGAAAAACGCCGTTTCATTAAAAAAATGGGGGTGGGATTTGAGAAACGCATGCGCATAGACAGGATGCTGCTTAACCGCTGCATATTCCTGATCGGACAACGGTCCCGGTTTTAGAAGCAGCTTCGACGAGATCCATGCTTTGCCGATATCATGATAAAAAGCTGCTTTTGCAAAGCAGTTGCATAAATCCATATTTTGATCGGGTTTACAAACGAGAGCCGTCAGTATTTCTACAAGAGCTTCTATGCGATACATATGCTCAACTTCAAATAAGGGAAGCGACTCGACTATTTTTTTTATTTCCGTCCCGGTGTAAGAAGTATCAAACACTGCCGTCCTCCTTGTATAATAAAAAGCCGAAGGCGGGAAATTAAACTGAATAACCCCAAATAGCCTGAACCGCAGGCCGCAGTATACCAAAGACTGTGGCTATAGCGCCTTAAAGGCGCTATATGGCGCTTTTTTCAGCGCTTCTGACAAAATTGCTGACGGCGAATACGCTTCCGCTTCTGAACGCGACATGCATATTATTTAGCTTCTCAATCGCCAGTATCTTCTGCTCCATAAGGGAATGCCCGTAAATATTCAGCGTGATCGAGACATTGGAATGCCCCAATATCTCGCTGAGCGTTTTAATATCGACGCCCAACTCCAGCGCCCTTGTCGCGAAGGTGTGCCTGATAGCATGGAATTTACGATCTCTTACGCCTGCCGCCGCCAGAACTTTTTTGTAAAGCTTTTGGTAAGTGCGCGGATCGAGCGGCGCTTCCGATCCTGTAAGAAAATAAAGATCCTGATTTTCGTACGCCCTGTATTCCTCGGAAAGTTGAATCAAAAAGGCAGGTATGGGAATTTTCCGGACCGATTTATGGCTTTTGGGGGTCCGGACAAGCAATGTTGTTTTGTTTCCTTCCTTTTGAAAATTTTTGGTGCGGGATATCGTTTTCGCAATGCTCATGGTCCGCGCTTCGAAATCAATATCATTCCACTTTAAGGCACAAAGTTCACCGAGCCGGATTCCTGTATACAAGCACAAAAGCAGTCCCAATGCCCGACGATCCGAATAGTGCAGAACCGCTTCCTCAATAAGCCGTTGCTCCCTGGTAGAGAAAACCTGAACTTCACTGGTGTGGACTGCCGGCAGTTTAACCGCTTCCAGAATTAATGAATATTCGGGTAACCCTTGCGCTGCTTTCTTTAACGCAGTTTTAAAAACCGACAGGATTTTTCTTTTATAGGATTCGGATAAAGCATCGTTGCTTCTGACCGAATACACAAAAGCGCTCACCGACGAGAAATTCAGGCATTGACTTTTTTCTTTGCTGAAAAAGGGAATGATATAGTTGTTTATGCAATAATAGTAATATTCGTAGGTAGATGGCTTTACCTGCTGAACAGCATCATTTTTTAACCATGATTCAAATAACAGCGGAACGCTGCCGATCATAACCGTTCCGTTCTTCTCGCGGGGCGCCTGGTTCTCCTGACAGCTTTTTTTCTTCTCCTTGACCTCCTTATAGGACCTGGCGTATATATAATGGTATTTCCCGTCTGGTTTTGGAATCCGCGCCTCCCAGCGTCCATCCTTTCGCTTGTAAATATTCTCTCCTCTGCGCGCCATGATTGTGCTCCTTTCAACTGACGTTTTTATTGACGGCGAATAAACGAAAAACCTTATCCCGATCCTCTACAAGAGGAATCTTGCATGTAATATCCGGGTACCTCTCCTTTGAATCTAGGCAAATTCAACAGATGATTTCACTAAACTTCTGTCGAAATATGTCGATATATTAAAAATAGAGTGGTCACAGTCTTTGGTATACTGCGGTGTTTTGCGAAACTCCCAACGAAAAACATATCAAGGCTGAATCGTTGGGCAAACATGTACGCGCATCTGCCTTTTGCGCAAGAGAATTATGATTCGGAAAAAATTGTTACCCATAACAAAACGCGGCAGATTTTAACCGATATGCCGCGTTTTGTGCTCAAATGGGCCATTCCTGTCCTGCCGCCTAACACGATTTAAGCGGCGGAAATACGCCGAAAACAGGGGCGAACGGCTGCTGCTTTCACCGTGTCCATCATCGGAATCTCCTTTAGGATTAATGGGGGAACGTAATCTCTTGACTATTATAATCCGGCTTTGGCGGCTTGTACGCGGAAATGAATAAAAAACCGGAAAAATTTCCCTCCTGCATCGGCCGCCCGCAACCTTAAGTGCTGGCGGTACCAGAAAAGCGGACGCGGCCGAAACGCAACGGACGGATGCCGTGTCCCCCGAAGGGCCTCGCACGCATAGCGCGCAAGCCATGGGCGCGAAAGCGAAGCAAACTTCCTGTGACATTCTCGGCAATTGCATTGTCGGGATATGTTTTTGTGCTAAAATGAGAGCATGGATTTTAAAGGGATCTGCCACAATTCGCGGCTAAAACGCTATCGCAGGCCGTTCGGCGCGGTGAAGGCCGGCGAAACCGTCCGATTGATGATCGACGTGCCGGACGAAAGCATATATGTAAGGCTCAGGCTCTGGCTTGACGGCGGCGAACAGCTCGTGGAGGGCACCCGCGAGGGCGCAGTTGTTTCCTTTTCGTTCCAATGCCCGCATACGGGGCTCGTTTGGTATTACTTCACCCTTAGCGGCGAAGGAAACACAAGGTATTACGGCGGGAACGGCGGAGAGGGATCCGTGTACGAAAATCCGCCCCCTTCATACCAGATCACCGTGTACGACGGCGCCTTTACAACGCCTAAATGGTTTTGCGAAGGGATCGCCTACCAGATATTCCCCGACCGTTTCGCAAGGCCCTCGCATTCGCGCGGCGGGCTCGACAGGGCGGATACCCATACCGAAAAAGGGCGCAGGGTATATCCGCACGAAAACTGGGGTGCGCCCGTTTTGAGCAAACCGCTTGAAGGCGCGAAAAACTACGAGCCGTGCGACTTTTACGGCGGCGATCTGAAGGGTATTGAAGAAAAGCTCCCGTATCTGAAGGAGCTCGGCGTTACCTGCATCTATTTGAATCCCGTGTTCGAATCGCCCTCCAACCACCGTTACAACACCTCGGACTATTTGAAGATCGATCCTATTTTGGGTGATGAAAGCGATCTGAAACGCCTTAACGCGCGGGCGGGGGAGTTGGGCATACGGCTTATGCTCGACGGCGTGTTCTCGCATACCGGCGACGACAGCGTGTATTTCGACCGCCGCGGCATATACGGTGACGGCGCGTATGCGAATGCAAATTCACCCTACCGCCGCTGGTACGACCCCGAAAACAAAGGGGAGTTCCGTTACTGGTGGGGCTTTGAGAGCCTGCCCGAGGTGAACGAGCTCGATGAAAGCTACAAGGCGTTCATCCATACGGTGCTCTTAAAATGGGCGGGCTGCGGCGCGACCTCGTGGCGGCTCGATGTGGCCGACGAACTGCCGGATAGCTTTATAGAGTTCCTTCGCAAAGAGCTGAAGGCCATCGACCCCAAAGGCGTGCTTTTGGGCGAGGTCTGGGACGACGCCTCCAATAAAGAAGGCTTCGGCGCCCGCCGTAAATATGTAGACGGGCGCGAGCTCGACAGCGCAATGGGCTACCCGTTCAAAAACGCCGTATTCGACTTTTTGCTTTGCCGCACCGATGCGCAGGGGCTTACATCAAGGCTTTGGGCGATACGGGAAAACTACCCCAGGTCCTTCTACGACGCGCAGCTCAACCTTTTGGACAGCCACGATACGGTCCGTGCGCTTACCGAGCTTTCGGGCGCGCCGCACCGCGACAAGCTGACCATGGAGGAGCAAAGGCGTTATAGACCCGGTGAAGCGGAGCTTACGCGCGGGCGAAAGCGGCTCATGCTCGCGGTTTTGCTGCAAATGGCGGTTCCGGGCGTGCCCTGCATATACTATGGTGACGAGGCGGGGCTACAAGGTATGGCGGACCCGTTTTGCCGCGCCCCGCATCCGTGGGGCCGCGAGGATAAGGAGCTTTTCAACTTCTATCGCGCGATCACACGCATCAGGACGGAAAGCGCGGCGTTAAAAAGCGGCGCATGCGGTTTTGTCGCTATCAGTGCGGACGCTTTTGCGGTGCTAAGGAGCTTCGGGTGCGAAAGCGTTCTATCCGTCGTCAACCGCTCGGAAATCCCTGTTTCGGTGCGGCTTCAGGCCGAAAGTTTTTTTGAAGGGCCGGATGCGGATACATTTATGCTTGCAAAAACGTACCTCGATGCGCTCGGCGGCGGAACCGTACGTACGGAAAACGGCGTTTTAAAGCTTGTGCTGGAGCCCCTGACGGGAGCAATGTTACTTTCCGAAAACGACCAAATTTAGAAAAGCAAGGGATCGAATATGTTTCAGGGCAGATATGGGCACGACAAGCTGAACCGCACGATTTTTATCGCAGCGCTCGTGATGAGTGCGCTCTCGCTCGTGTTTTCGCTCATAAAGGCGCCCACGGCCTCCACGGCGACGAGCGTCCTTTCATGGATACTGCTGATTCTGGGCGTTTTGCGCATGTTCTCACGCAATTTCTACGCGCGGCAGCAGGAGCTCAATCAATATATGCGGCTTGAAAACAACGTTGTACTATGGTGGCGCAGGACGTTTAAAACAGGCGGCTTTAAAAAGCGCTCGGGCAATGTGCGCTCGTTCTCGCAGGAACGCCGTAAATTCAAATACCTCGTGTGCCCGCAGTGCTCCCAAAAGCTAAGGGTGCCGCGCGGCAAGGGAAAGATTCGCGTCACCTGCACAAAATGCGGCTGTAAATTTGAGGCGAAAAGTTAGGAAGCAAGAAACAGGTGTTTTCTCCATAAATCTGTGATACACTAAAAACACACTCGGAAAGGAAGATTTACTATGGCAACCATCAACAAAAATATGACCATCGCGGAGATCTTAAAGGTAGATGGCGGTATCGCCGATATTCTCATGGCCGCGGGCATGCATTGCCTGGGCTGCATCATGGCCCACGGAGAGGACCTCGAGCAGGCCTGCGCCGTGCATGGCATCGACGCCGACAGCCTCGAGGGCAAGATCAACCAGTATCTTGAAGCGCAGAACGCGTAACGCGCGATGAGCGTCAAATCCGTCGTAAGGGGCGCCCTCATCGGGGCGCTCTACGTTTTACTTACGCTCGCCGTACAGCCGATAAGTTCCGGCCTCATGCAGCTTCGCGTGTCGGAGGCGCTTTGCGTGCTTCCGTATTTCACGCCCGCCGCCGTGCCGGGGCTTTTCATCGGCTGTTTTATTGCAAACCTCATCATGGGCAGCCCAATCTGGGATGTGGTCTTCGGCAGCCTTGCCACGCTTCTTGCCGCGGTGGCGACGTACGGCATAAAAAAAGCGGGCCTGTCGAAATGGCTTGCGCCGCTTCCGGCGGTCCTCTTCAACGCCGCGATCGTGGGGTATCTTCTCACTTATGTATACCAGGTGGGCGTTCCGTGGGAAATAAGCGCTCTCTATGTGGGGGCGGGGCAGACCATCTCCTGCTATGCGCTCGGTATGCCGCTTCTGTTCGGATTTAAGAAGTTCGGAAGGAAACTGTTTGACTGAGCATCAAATATGGAACTTCTTATTGAGCTCCGCGGTCACGTTTTTTCTGCCGAACAGGAAAAGCCCGCCGATGGTGAGCGCCGAGCAGGCGGCGGCGAGTATGCTTGGGTAAATGGGCTGTGCCACGCCGAGAAGAACGAGAAGAAGCGGGATGAAGCCGATCACGCAAAGGGATATCTGCGAGATCACATAATCTCTTAATGTGTGGCGCTTGCGTATCATGAGCACATTGATGGCTAAGATGAAGCCGATGAAGATGAACGGCATCGAATAAGAAACGGCCCAGCTCGCGTGGGTCACGATTTGGGCGCTCCCGCTAAACGTGTTGATCGCTACGAGCATGGAAGCGATGCCGATGGCGTGCGCCATGAGCTTAAGCCCCAGATGTATGCGCTTTTTGAAGGTAATGAGGCCGCAAATCCATACGTAGAGCGCGGGCGCTGTAACGAGTGCGCTCCAAAGGTGGCCGTTCCACGTAAGAAGGTTAACAAGCACGCAAACAACGATGATGAGCGCGCAGACGCCGCTGAAGATAAGCGCAAGCAGGCGGCTGCGCCGCTTGAACGGCGCAAAGTCGGGATAGGTCTCGACAAGCTTTGCGTCCTGACGCGCGGGCAGCTTTTCGTGGCAGAGCGGGCATATATCCGTTTTTGTGGAGATGGAGACCTTGCAGGTCTCGCAGTATTGCAGTTCAGAAATCATAGTTTTCCCTTAAATTGCTTTGTATCTCGATCTCGAGCTCCTCGCCTGCAAGGAACGTGAAAAATTGGCGTTCAAATTCGGTCTCGTAGAGGCTTCGAAGTATGCTGATCGTGAGCCGCCCGTTGCAGGTGATCACGCCGACGCCGTGGGTGAGTTGGTCGCCTACCGAAAGGTTAAAGTCGAAATCCTTTATATGCTTTGCCATGCTTTCGGGCAGCCGTACGTCTCCAAGGTTCGATAGCGTTACGGTGGAAAGAAGGGAGCCGAGCATATGATTGGTGATGCGAAGCGCCAAAATCTTGATGGGCAGCGGGCAGAGCCTTAGGGCGATATTCTTTTCCGCGGCCACGTTGGCGTTCAAATACCCTTGGAGTTTTTCTTTTTTTGTTTCAAAGGCGAACTGACCCTTGACGAGCGAAAGAATATCCTCAAACGTAAGCTCGAGGTGCTTGCAGGGGATGCTTGCGTGGAAAAAGAGAGAGAAATTGCGGAGCGTTTTTGAGTCGTAATAGCGGCGCATATTCACCGGCACGCATATGTTGATGGGGCGCTTGGAACGTTGGATGAACGGGTCGGACTTGTAAACGGCGTAGATGAGCGCAGCGGTGAGGTACTGCGTGAGCGTCGCGCCGTGCTTTCTTGCGGCGGCGAGCGCCGCGTTCACGTCGAGCTTGCCGTTGATGGCGCCGTGGCCGCCCATGGCGGAAATGCGGGTGCCCTGCAGGCGGTAGGCATGCTTTACTTCGCCGCGGTCGGTGGGCGAGCCCGTAAAGCATTTCAAAAAGCTGTCTTCCGTTTCGGCGGCCGAGGGCTTCTCGTTTACGGTGAGCACGAGATCATCGGGGGAAAGCTCGTTTCCCACCAGCTCCAAATAGCGGTAGGCGATGGCCTTTAAAAATTCGAGCGCACCCGTGCCGTCGCAAAGGCTGTGAAAGGTTTCAAGCGTGATGCGATTGTTGTAATAGAACACCGTAAAATGGTAGCCGTTATTCAAAAGCGTATCGATATGCGCGTTCATGTAGGGCGATTCAGCCCGCACCTTGGGCATGCGCTCGTTGTATTCGTAATAGTTCCAAAAAAGACCGCGCCTGATACGCACGTACAGCGTGGGGAAGCGCGGCTTCAGATCCTCTACGGCGCGCTGCAAAAAAGCGCGGTTCACGGGCTTCTCCATATTTACGCTGATGCGGAACACGCAGCTGTGCTTTGGGTTTGCGATCGCGGGATAAAGCTTTGCCGCGTTATCGAGGGGGAACCATCTGTTATCCGTTTCCACCACTATGCTCACGGTTTACCACCTTTATCAAAAATAGGAAGAGTGTTTTACAGGGGACGGAAGTTCGAGGCCGGCCATATCACGGCGCGCGCCCTGCCTACGATGCGGTAATACGGTATGGGACCGACTTCAAGAAGATCCCGGCTGTCCTTGCTGTTATTGCGGTTGTCGCCCATCACGAAAATGCAGTTTTCCGGCACGGCGACAGGGGCCATATCGCCCAAAATGAAACCGTTCCAATACGCACTTTCATCTATGGCCGCGCCGTTTACATATACCGCGCCGTCCGTTACGGCCACGGTCTCGCCCGGAAGGCCGATCACGCGCTTCACTGCGGGGATTGTATAGCCGGGATAGTAGACGATCACGATCTCGCCGTGCTTGGGCGCTTCAAACCAGAAGCTTGCTTTCTCTACGAACATCTGCTCATTGTTAAAAAGCGTGCTTTCCATGGAGGGGCCGTCCACGCGGATGGGCTCGAATATGAAAAGGCGGAACGCCAGCGCAAACACCGCTACGAGCGCCACGTAGAAAAACAGGCTCCGGTTTTCGGCGCTTTTATAGGCTTCATCGTCCTTGTGGAACCGCGCGGACGCATCGAGGAAAGCTCTTTTTTCGCGCTTGGGTAACTCTGAAGTTTGCAAACCTTTCCGCCCCCCCTACCTCACTTTATCGTCACTCGTTTTTCACAAACAAATTCATGCTTTCAAGCGGCGCCACGCGAAGCGCGGCACGTCCTACGAGGCGCTCGTAGGGAACGACGAATGTGTCGGGCGAAAACGCGGCTTGCGGCCTTAAATCCGGCAGCAAGAAGAACTCGCCGCTATCGAGCGTGACTTTAACCATGTCCGCGCACGCGGCCGGCGCGTAGGCGCTCTCGTCGAGCAGCACGCCGTTTATATAGATGCTTCCGCCGCGTATCTCCACGCTTTCCCCGGGAAGCGCCAAAATGCGGCCGAGGTAAACGGAAGCATCCTCCTCATGAAACGCGAACACGTCGCCGCGCGAGGGGGTCAAGAAGACCTGCGATAGGCGGTTTATGAGGAGTACGTCGCCCTGCTTGAAAAAAGGCGCCATGCTCGTGTCGCTCACGCGCAGGCCATTCACCGCGAAGATGAAAAAGAGCGCGCAAAAAACAAGCGCCGCGCCGACGGAATAAAGCCACGTATAAACGCGCAACCGCTTATATTCGCGGCGGTTGCGCTTGACGCGCGCCCCGCTCACAGCGCGCGGTGCGCATCGAAGGGCCATATCACGGAGGCGGCTCTGCCCACGATGCGGCAATACGGTATGGGGCCGACGGTCAAAAGATCCCGACTGTCGCTAGAGTAATTGCGGTTGTCGCCCATCACAAAAATGCAGTTTTGAGGCACGGTGACGGGGGCCATATCGCCGAACATATAATCGTTCCAATAGGCGCTTTCGTCGAGCGCCTTGCCGTTTATATACACCGCGCCGTCTTGTACGGCTACGGTTTCGCCTGAGAGGCCGATCACGCGCTTCACGCAGGATACGGTATGATCGGGGTAGTAAACGATCACGATCTCGCCGCGCTGGGGCGTGCGGAACCAGTAGCTCATCTTTTCCACAAACATCTGCTCGTCGTTTTGAAGCGTGTTGATCATGGATTCGCCCTCCACGCGGATGGGCTCGAACAGGAAAAGGCGGAGTGCCAACGCAAACACCACCACCAGTATCACGTATATAAAAAAACTAAGATCTTCGGCCTTTTTATAGCTTGCGTCATTTTTGTGGAACCGTTCGGACGCGTCAAGAAATTGGCGGCGCTCGCGGCGGCTTAGCCTAGTTTTCTTCAAGCTGTCTTGCTCCTTCGCTCAAATTCTTTTTGGCGCGCTTTATAAAGTCCCCGCGGTCGAGCATCACCACGCGGTTACAGGAAACGCAACGTATTTTGACGTCCGCGCCCGTGCGGACGACGACCCATTCATTCGCGCCGCATGCGTGCGGCTTGCGCATGGTCACATGGTCGCCAAGCTCAAACTTTTCAATCATGCGGCTATTATATCATGCCCGCGCAAAAAGAAAAATGCGCGGGCATATTTCCGATAAAAATTCATGGTATGTTCACCGTGGCGACGTAGATGGTCTTGGGGATGACCCCGCGGGCGGATACTATCCGCCCCTACAGGGGTTCGGGGGCTGTAAGCTCTCGACACTCCGGGGATTATTAAGGGGCCACATTCGCAGTTCGCAATGGTCGTCTTGCTCCTTAGGTCGCGTACTCCCTTGCTTACTGGGCTTCCGCCTCGCTTCATCCGCCACAGGCGGCGCTTCGGCTTCGCCCCCTTAATTCCGGCTTCGGCGACATGCGCGCGTCCGGCAAAGCCGGAGCCCTTACGGCCAAGGCCTATGGCCTCGCGTGCCGAAACGGATAAAATCCGAAGGATTTCGTTCCTTTCACATCCGCCGCCCGCAACCTTAATACGTCGCCGAAGGCGATATCAAGTAGTACCCGAAGGGTGGGAGCGCCGAAGCGCGACAGGCGGATGTGAAAACCCCCCGAAGGGTTTCGCGGAAATGGCGGTACGACATTTCCGCGAAAGCGGAGCGCTAGAATACCCTGTAGGCCTCATAGAAGCAGTTCTTCCAGTATTTTGTGTTGTAGGAGCTGATGTACACCTTGCCCTCGCTGCTGCCCGCGTGGATCATGGTGCCGTCGCCCAAGGCGATGGCCACATGGCCCTTGAACACGATGATGTCTCCACGCTTAAGGTCCGAGAGGGAGGATATCTTTTGATACTTGGTCACCTTGTGCCAGGCCGCCGAGGTCAAATAGCTCTGCCTGACGCCCGCCTGGTTGAGGCAATAGTACACGAAGCCGGAGCAGTCGAACTTATCGGGGCCTTTGCCGGCGGTCCTGTAAGGGCAGCCGAGCTTGGACTTTGCCACCTCGATGAACCGATCCACGCTTGCTCCTTCGGCGGGCGTGTACACGGGCGACGAGGTTGCGACCGGCGTATCGCCGCCGCTGGAGACGGGTGTGGATGCAGCCTTTTTCGCGTTGTCCGAGAACAACACCGTCATGGTATGTTTGCCCACCTTGCCGTCACTCGAAAGGGAGTTGCGCTTCTGGAAGGCGCGCACCGCGCTTTCGGTATCGGAGCCGTAATAACCCGTGGCGGAGGAAAGATAGCCGAGCTTTTTTAACTGTTTTTGCACGCGTTCCACCGTGTCGCCGCGCATGCCGATGGTCATGGCGTTGGGCTGCGCGTCGGACGACATCAAAAGTGATTTCGTTTCGGGGCCCACGTAGCCGTCGGCAATGAGGCCGTTGAGCTCCTGAAAGAGCTTCACGGCGGCCACAGTATCGTGGCCGAAGTTGCCGTCGGGCTCGGTGGTGAGGTAGCCGAGCTTATAAAGCCGCGACTGATAGCGTTTCACGACGTCGCTGTTTTCGCCGTAGGAGATGGCGTTGGCAACAACGTCTCCACTAAAGAGCATTTCCTTGGTTTCGGGGCCTATCATGCCGTCCACGGACAGGTTGTTGCGCTGCTGGAATTTTACGACGGCGGCCGCGGTGTCGGTGCCGTAATAACCCGTCGCGGATTCGATGTAGCCGAGCTCCCTTAAGCGGGACTGGAGCGCGAGCACGTCGTCGCCCGTAGAGCCCTCAGACACCATGTAGATGGGGGCGTCTGCACTCATGAGCGCGTCATAAGTGGATTGACCCACGATGCCGTCCACCTGCATGCCGCTTTGGCGCTGGAAAAGCTCCACGGCGTCCTTGGTCATGGGGCCGTAGAGAGAGGTGGGCTCGTCGTAATCCATATATCCGAGCTCCATGAGCCGGTATTGGATATCCGGCACCTCGGGCCCCTCATAGCCGCGGAGGATACCCATAGGGG
>JAEXEN010000005.1 GCA_023400985.1 Bacillota bacterium | reverse complement strand
GTCTCGTTGGTTTCGAAGAGCTTCTCGGCTTCGCCCGGGAACTGCTGCGCGAGTACGCGATAACGGTTCTCGCCCTTCAGGAATTCCTGATAGTTGCCGGTCGGATCCTTGCTGTCGATGGTGAGCGGCTTCTCCGCAGCCGGATTGTACCGGTACAGCGGCCAGTAGCCGGCCTCGACGGCCTTCTTCTCTTCCATCTGGCTGTGGCTCATGTTGATGCCGTGGTTGATGCAGGGCGCGTAAGCGATGATGATCGACGGTCCCTTATAGGCCTCGGCCTCGGTGAGCGCCTTGAGCCATTGGTTCTGGTTTGCGCCCATGCAGACCTGCGCCACGTACACATAGCCGTAGCTCATAGCCATCATGCCGAGGTCTTTCTTCTTGGTGCGCTTGCCGGCCGCAGCGAATTTGGCGACGGAGCCGGTCGGGGTCGCCTTGCTAGACTGGCCGCCGGTGTTGGAGTACACCTCGGTATCGAGCACGAGCACGTTGACGTCCTCGTTCATGGCGAGCACGTGGTCGAGTCCGCCGTAGCCGATGTCGTACGCCCAACCGTCGCCGCCGAAGATCCAGATGGACTTCTTCACGAGGAGATCCGCGTTCTCGATCACCTCGCGGGCGAGCGCGCAGGCTTCGCAGGTGCAGACCTTCCCGTTCTTGAGCCAGTCGGCTTCCCATTCGGTGCCGGTCAGGTCGACGTCGACGCCTTCCTTGCAGGCTTCAAGGAGCTTCGCGGAGGCTATTTTGGAACCCTCGGCGTCGTTCATATTCTCGAGCCATTCGGCGCCCGCCGACTTGATGTCTTCCTCTGCGTATTCGACGGCAATGAGCTTCCTCACGGTATCGGCGAGCTTTTCGCGGCGATGGCCCGTGCCAAGGTTGATGCCGTAGCCGAATTCCGCGTTGTCTTCAAACAGCGAGTTCGCCCATGCGGGGCCTTGCCCCCTGGCATTGACGGTGTACGGGCAGGTAGGCGCGCTGCCGCCGTAGATAGAGGTACAGCCCGTGGCGTTCGCTATGACCATCCTGTCGCCGTAAAGCTGGGTAACGGTCTTGATATACGGCGTCTCGCCGCAGCCGGCGCAGGCGCCGGAGAACTCGAACAGGGGCTTTTTGAACTGGCTGCCCTTGACGGTGGCGGGATTGAGGTCCACCTTCTTGTCGGTGAGCTTTATGGCCGCTTCCCAGTTCTTTTCCTCGCGCTCGAGCACGCTCGTAAGGGGCACCATGGTGAGAGCCTTCGTCTTGGCAGGGCACACGTCGGCGCAGTTGCCGCAGCCGGTGCAGTCGAGCGGGGAGATCTGAATGCGGAACTTATAGCCCGCGAGCTCCTTGCCGGTGGCAGGGATGGTTTCGAAAGTATCCGGCACCGACTCGCCTTCCGCAACGAGGAACGGACGGATAACTGCATGCGGACAGACGAGCGAGCACTGGTTGCATTGGATGCAGTTTTCCTTGATCCAGCTCGGGACGTCCACAGCGATGCCGCGCTTTTCGTACTGCGTGGTGGCGGTTGGTACAAAGCCGTCGGGCGAGAAGCAGGAAACGGGCAGCTTATCGCCGTTTTGCGCAAGTATGGGCCTGATGAGGTTGGTGAAGTACGGATCGGGCGTGGTGGCGACGGGCGTCGCGCCCTCGGTGGTGGTCGCCCACGATTCGGGGTACTTGACCTCCTTTACGCCGGTAAGGCCCGCGTCGATGGCAGCGTAGTTCATCTTTACCACCGCGTCGCCCTTCTTCTCGTAGGACTTCTTGGCGGCGGCCTTCATGAAGGAGACCGCATCGTCCACGGGAATGATGTTGGCGAGCTTGAAGAAGGCGGACTGCATGATGGTGTTGATGCGGTTCCCCATCCCTACCTCGCGCGCGATCGCGATGGCGTCGATGTTATAGAGCTTGATATGCTTCTTCGCGATGACGTTTTTCATCGCGGCGGGAAGCTCGCATTCCATCTGCTCGAGAGTCCATTCGGAGTTCAAGAGCAGTACGCCACCCTCCTTGATGCCTTCCGCCACGTCGTAGCGGGTAACGTAGGAGGGGTTATGGCAGGCGACGAAGTCCGCATGGTCGATGAGGTAACTCGACTGGATGGGAGACTTGCCGAAGCGCAGATGCGATACCGTGAGGCCGCCGGACTTCTTGGAATCGTAGGCGAAGTAGCCTTGGGCGTACATATCGGTATGGTCGCCGATGATCTTGATGGAGTTCTTATTCGCTCCAACGGTGCCGTCGGAACCGAGGCCGAAGAACTTGCAGGAAACGGTGCCGTCGGGCGCGGCGTTCACAGCGTCCTTGACATCGAGGGAGGTAAAGGTAACATCGTCGGTGATGCCCACGGTGAAGTGGTTTTTCTGTTGAGACGCAAGGTTGTCGTACACAGCCTTGGCCATGGATGGGTTGTACTCCTTGGAACCGAGGCCGTAGCGGCCGCCGATGACTTTGATGTTCGTCCTGCCGGCTTCGGCGAGGGCGGTGATGATATCCTGATACAGCGGCTCGCCCAGAGCGCCGGGCTCCTTTGTACGGTCGAGCACGGCGATGCGCTTGACGCTTGCCGGGATGACGGCAAGGAGCCTGTCCGCAGCAAACGGACGATACAGACGCACCTTGATGAGGCCGAGCTTCGCACCTTTCTTGTTGAGATATTTGATGGTCTCCTCGGTGACTTCCGCGCCGCTGCCCATCATGATGACGATGTTTTCCGCGTCGGGCGCGCCGACGTAATCGAACAGTTTATAGCTGCGGCCGGTGATTTTTCCTACTTCGCCCATGTAGTGCTCCACGATATCGGGGATCGCGGCGTAATACTTGTTGGAGGCTTCGCGGCCCTGGAAGTAGATATCGGGATTTTGCGCGGTGCCCGCCTGATGCGGATGCTCGGGGTTGAGCGCACGCGCGCGGAAAGCCTTGACGGCGTCCTTGTCGAGGAGCTTGTCCATGTCGGCATAGTCGATGGTGTAAACCTTTTGCACCTCGTGGGAGGTACGGAAGCCGTCGAAGAAATGCACGAAGGGGACGCTGCCCTTGATGGCGGAAAGATGCGAGACGAGAGCAAGATCCATGACCTCCTGAACGGAGCCGGAGGCAAGCATGGCAAAGCCCGTCTGGCGGGCGCTCATCACGTCGCTGTGATCGCCGAAAATAGAAAGCGCATGCGCGGCAAGAGCGCGGGCGCTTACGTGGAACACGCCGGGCAAAAGCTCGCCGGAGATCTTGTACATGTTGGGGATCATGAGAAGCAGTCCCTGCGAGGCGGTAAAGGTAGTGGTCAGCGCGCCGGCCGCGAGGGAACCGTGTACGGCGCCGGCCGCGCCGCCTTCCGACTGCATCTCCGCGATGCGCACCTTCTGGCCGAACAGATTCGTCCTGCCGTTGGCCGCCCACTCATCGGCCACCTCAGCCATGGGCGAAGAGGGCGTGATGGGGTAGATCGCCGCAACGTCGCTGAATGCATACGCTACGTGCGCCGCTGCGGTGTTGCCGTCGATCGTCATGGTCTTTGCCATTTCTATATCCTCCTGTTTTGTATTCCGACTTGAACTTGAAAGAGCGGATCCCGCTTGGAGGCGTGCCGGGAGGAGTTCTGCCCTCGTTTGCGGCTTTTTCTTATGGCACGACAAAAAAAGCCCTCGGCTTTGAATCCGCTACTATTATATTAATATGGCCTGCCGGTGTCAAGGCAATCAAGCCGCATTTGCAGGATTTCAGTGTCGAAATGAAGGATTTGCTTCAAGATGATTCCGTGCTGTTTTTTTCGCGCGCATCGCACCGTTTTTGCATAAACATCCCATAAGATATTCTTATAGGAAAACGGCTCGCAAAAGCGTTTTTTTCTTTTCATACTCACGAGAATGCCGTTTTTCGATAAACAAATGTTTATTTTTTTACAATTCGCGGCATCACAGCCGGCTCCGTTCCGGAATCCGGAAGCACGCGCTTCGGTTTTTCGGCATTTAAATAAGCTGCGCGTTAAATAAATCACAAAAGAAATTTGGCGCTTACGGCGTAAAAACGGGTTTTGCCCAATAAAATTTACAATTTAAAGCAATTTGACTGTTGAAAGCGTACATGTCATGTATTATAGTTATACCAACCAAAACTCTTTCTGACGATCGGTAAGGAGATACTACTATGCCTGCAAAAATGAAAATTCGCTCCGCTTACTCCTCCCTTCCCTCCGCGGAACGAAAGGTTGCGGATTTTATCCTGCAAAATCCCGAGAAAGCCTCTCTCATGGTGATCAACGAGATCGCCGAGGCTTCGGGCGTGAGCGTGCCCTCCGTTACGCGCCTCGCCAAAAAGCTCGGCTACAAGGGCTTCCTTGATTTCCGCGTTGCGCTTGCCTCCGGCAATTCCTCTCTCGACTCCCTGAAGAGCGACCCCGTGCACCCCGACGATACGGACGGCGTCGTGGTGGAAAAGGTCTTCCTCGCCTATATGCGCGCCGTGGAGGATACCTTAAAAGCGCTCGACCGTGAAAAGCTTAGCGAGCTTGCCGAGCATATCATTTCGGCAAAGCGCATCTTCGTCTTCGGCACCTCCATTTCAGCGATGCTCGCCAAGGACCTCGTGATGCATCTCAATCTTTCCGGCTACGATGCCATCGACGTAAACGACCCCGTTGTGATGGAACTCTACGCCAAGCGCTTCACGCCCAGCGACGTTTTCCTCGGTATATCGAGGAGCGGGCGCACCAAATTATTGCTCGACTCGCTTAGGGCCGCCAAACAGAAGGGCGCGTACTGCTCGTTCGTCAGCAATTATGTCAACTCTCCCGCGGCGGCGCTCGCGGATTCGTTCTTCTGCACCTCCCGCGTGGACGACGTGAAGTCCATCGTCGGGCGCGAAACCAATGTTTCCATGTACACGCTCGTCGGCGCGCTGCTCGTACTGCTTGCGCGCAAACGGCCGGATACGGTATTGGATTAAGGGCTTTGTGTTTTAATATGCCGCGCGGTATTATGCCGCGCGGCATATTTTATATAATCCGTTCCCTTATTTTGCGGCCTTGCGGCTACAGAACAAACGTGCTATACTTTTTTCGAGAAATGGCTTTCAGCCGAAGCGGTACTTTTTTACAAGGATGCGGGCCATGATTTTTTCCGATTACCATACCCATACGGTTTACAGCCACGGCACGGGCACCTGCGAAGAGAATGTCCTTGCCGCGATAGAACGCGGACTTTCGCGCGTCGCCATCAGCGAGCATGGGCCCGCGCATATTTTTTACGGTGTCCGCGGCGAAAGGCTGCGCGCGCTGCGCCGCGAGGTGGATAGCCTCGCCTGCCGCTACGCAAACGATATCGAGGTGCTGTTCGGCCTCGAGTGCAACCTTACCGATTATGGCGAGTGCGATGCGCCCGAGGACGCATCCGCCATGTGCGACGTGCTCCTTCTCGCCTTCCACAAAGGCGTTCGTTTAAAAAGCCCCTTCATGCGCCGCCTCGGCGCGGAGGCGTTCGGCCTCAGTAAAAACGACCCCGTCAAGACGGCGAACGCGCTGCTTGAGGCTGCCGAAAAATACCGCATCACGGCGTTTGCTCACCCGGGCCTCTATGTAAAAAGCGATATCCCAACCCTAGCCAAAGGCGCTGCCGAACTCGGGGTGCTGCTCGAGATCAATTCCGCGCGCGTCACCATGAACGCAGAAGAACTTAAGCAGGCGGAGGCGCTCGGCTCGAGCTTCCTTATCGGCAGCGACGCGCATAAGCCCCAAAACGTGGGCAACTTTACGCTCGGCCTCAACACTGCGCGGGAGGCGGGCGTGATCGACAGCGTGCTCAATTATGTGCCCGACATGCCGGAGCTTATTATCCTGCCGGGTTCGGAAGCCGCTCCGGGCGTGGAAGCCGTTCCGGGCACGGGATTCTGAAAGGCCGGCCGCTATGATTGCCGAAGGCCATATAGAGGCTCTGTGCGTGATCCTGCAAGCGGCGCGCACAGACCCCGCTGTCGTATGGGCATTGACGGGGAGCACTTCTTTTGCGCTGCAGGGCATGGACGTAATCGCGCGGGACATCGACATCATGACGGACGAGCAGGGCGCATACGAACTGGAGCATAGGCTGCTTCGCTATTCGGTAAGGCCGGTTCGGTATTCGGAAGCGGAAAAGATACGCTCGCATTTCGGCCTTTTAAATATCTGCGGCATTGATGTGGAGATCATGGGCGCTATCCAAAAAAAGCTTCCCGGCGGAGATTGGGAGCCGGTCTTTTCGCTTGAGCCCATCATGGAATTCATAGAGTACCGCAGCATGCGCCTTCCGGTCATAGCTCTTTCACATGAGGCAAAGGCATACCGGCTGCTCGGCAGAACGGAACGCGCCGACTTGATCGAGAAACACCTAAAAATATAAAAGTTATAGCAAGAAGCGCCGCCCAAAAGACGACGCTTCTTGCATATTATTTTTAATTTATTTCACGATGATCCCGTTTTCGTATACGGGCACGACATCGGTAACGTCCTGCTGAAAGCAGAACTCCACGTCCTTTTCAAAGCCCATCTTTTGCAGATAGGCGTAATGCTTCGTCATGGAAAGGTCGGCGCGGCCACCGAGCCAGTCTGCATAGATCATGCTGCAAATAAGGGTGAGATCGCTCATCTCGAGCGTCCCAGAGGCGTTTCTCGCAAGCGCGTCGGCAACGGCACCCGCGGCGCAGATATCGTCCGCCGAAACGGAGCCGTCGGTGCCCGCGCACGCGATGATGATATCATCGCCGAGCGAAAGCGCTTTTTGGGCGACGGCGGTGCGGTTGATCAGGCCGCCGATCAAAACATGCTTCGCATCCTGCACGGCATGGATGGCGACGGTGCCGTTGGTGGTGCTGAACACCACGCTCTTTCCGGCCACGTTTTCCTGTGAAAACTCAAACGGGGAATTGCCCAGCGCAAAGCCGCTGATCTTGAAGCCGCCCTTTTCGCCCGCCAGGATGCCGCCGATCCGCGAGGATATGGCGACCGCCGAACCCGCGTCCGCCGCGGGAACCACTTGCTTCGCACCGTTTTTGATGGCGCAGATGATGCTGGTGGTGGCCCTTAGAACATCCACCACGATCACGGTTTTGTTGGATAGGCTGTTGCTCGCCACCTTGACGGTATGCGAAAATGTTTCGACGCGCATATTTGCTCCTTCTCGGGAACGCGGGCCATATCAGGCGCACATGCCCTTAGCGTATTTTAGCAAAACGGAGACCGCATTGCAATAAAGTTCCTTCCCGTTAAGCAAATGCCGTTCCTTCCCGTCAGGCAAACGCGGCGTATGCGAACAGAAGCGCCGCCGCCGTGCCCACGATGCCCGCGAGGATGGCGACCGGCAGCGTATAGCGCGTTTTCGTGACGCCTACAGCGCCGAAATAGAGCGCAATGGTGTAGAAAATGGTCTCCGTGGAGCCGAGCATCACCGACGCAGCGTAGCCGGAAAACGAATCCACCCCGTAGGTATCATATACGTCCTTCAAAAGCGCCATGGAGGCGCTTCCGGAAAAAGGCCGCAGCACAAAAAGCGGCACCAGCTCGCGTTTTAGCCCAACCGCCTCGAACGCGGGCGCGGTAAACTCTATAAACGCCGAAAGCGCCCCCGAGGCGCGAAGCGCCGTTAGCGCCGCCATCATGGCCGCCATAGGGGGCAGTATTTTTAAAAGCATGGGGAACGTTTCCTTCACGCCCGAAAGGAACGCGCCATACACGTCCGTTTTTTTATAATAGGCGTAGATGAGAAGCGCCAGAATGAGCGCGGGAACGAGGTAGCTCATCGTTTCCTCATCAGCCGCGCCAGTATGAGCGCGATCAAAAATGCCGCCATGGACGAAACAAACGTGGGCAGTACCACCGCGTAAACGTCCTCGGAGCCGTACACGGCGCGCATGGCGAGCACATTGGTGGGCAATAGCTCAATGGCCGCGGCGTTAAGGCACAAAAACAGGCACATATCGTGCGTAGCGACGCCTTTTTGCGGATTGGTTTTTTCAAATTCCGCCATGGCACGAAGCCCAAACGGCGTTGCCGCGCTCCCGAGGCCGAAAAAATTCGCCGCGAGGTTGAGCGTAACGGGCGCCACCGCCTGCGGCGAATCGGGAAACAGACGCTTGAAGATAGGCTTTACCGCGCGGGAGAGCGAATCCACAAGCCCCGCCTCCTTGGCGACATTCATGAGCCCCATCCACAGCATGTACGCGCCCGCAAGAGAGATGCAGAGCGTTACCGCATCCGACATGCCTGTAACGAGCGCATCCGCCGCGCCGCCCGGGTCGCCGTTGACGGCGCCCACGATAAGCCCCGCCGCCAGCATCAGCCCCCAAAGCCAATTCATCACGCAAACCACCTCAAGAATATTTATGAGAGGGTTATAAAGAATACAACAAAGCGGTTCCGGCGAGCGGAACCGCTTTGTTGGTATGAAAAGATCAGCTTTTTCAAGATGCCCCTTCAATGATCGTGCCGCCCGGAGAAATGGAATATGTCATCGTACCGGTGAGAATGCCGGAAGCATAGAGATTCAGGTACCCGTAACTGCCGCTTGTCGAGGCCGCATGGGAAAAGCGCTGTGCACGGGGGCCGAACACCGCAGCCGTTACGCTCAGTATCCTGCTCCGGCCGTCCAATAGAGAGCACACGCCTTTGACGGTCGAAGGGATCGTTGCCATCAAGGCACCGCTTGCATCATATATTTTTTGGCGAAAAACGGCTGTGACCTCCTTTTCGTTGGGACCGTTTACCCAACGGATACCTGAAAGCTCCACTTTATCGGCATCCTCGGCGCGCGTGGAAAGAATCGTGAATTCCAGATCCGGTATAAATGTGACCAAAGCATCGCACTTCGCAACCGGGATGTTTCCGCTTTGGGGAAGCTCGGTCCCGTTTCCCAAGGCAAGCGCAGGTGCGCTTAAGCTTATGCACACAAAAAGTGTCAGCGTGGCCGCTATCAGCTTTTTCATCTTTCTTACGCTCCTTTCGTTAGTAGAGCAGGGTGCATCGGCAGACCCAAGGACAACGAAACCGCCTGCCATATTATGGCACCTCCATTATAGGCAGAAACATGCGTCCGCCTCATGAACGGGATGTAAACGATTTTTATTTTTGGCTGCTCATGCCTTCCTTCCATTCCAGCGCCAGCGCGTATGCCTCATTGCGGGGCACATCCAACACGGCGCTCGCCTGCTTGGCGGCGTCCTTGGCGCTTACGCCTTGCTTGAGGAGCCGCGCGAGGAATTCTTCCAAACGCTCTGGCGTTTGTTCCGCGTTTGCCTCCGCCGCGCCGCCGACGGCGAGCACGCATTCGCCCTTGGGCGGCTCGTCCGCATAGCGGGCGGCGAGGGAGGAAAGCGTGCCGCGCGCGGCCTCCTCGTGAAGCTTGGTGAGTTCCCGAAGGAGCGCTGCGGGCCTGTCGCCGTAGGTCAACAAAAGCTCGTCGAGCGTCGCCTTGACGCGAAGAGGGCTTTCGTAAAAAAGGAGCGTGCCGACATGGCGGGCGAGCGACGCGAGCCTTAAACGCCTCTCCTTTGTCTCGCGCGGCAAAAAACCAGCAAAGCAGGCATTTTGTATCGGCAGCCCGCTCATGACGAGCGCCAGGAGCAGCGCGGACGCGCCGGGCAGCACCTCAAACTTCACATTTTCGCGGATGCAGGCTGCGACGAGCCTCTCGCCGGGGTCCGAAATGCCGGGGAGCCCCGCGTCGCTCACATAGGCGACGCTCAGGCCGTCTTTCACCTTTTGCACGATCTCTTCCGCCTTTTGCGCCTCGTTGTGCGCGTGGCAGGAAAAGAGCGGCTTCCTGATGCCGAGATGCTTCAAAAGCGCGCCGCTGCGCCGCGTATCCTCGGCATAGACGCAGTCGGCCTCGCCGAGTACGCGCACGACGCGGAGCGTAATATCCTCCAGGTTGCCGATGGGCGTCGCGCAAAGATAGAGCCTGGGTTCGAGCATAAGACCCTCCGGTTTTTGCAAAATCACGGACGCGGCGGCATGTGGGCATACCGCCCTACATTACACCCGCGGTACGGTGCAGGGCGGGATGCCCACATCCCGCCCTGCCGGGTAAAGATCAAAGGAATATGGGTTCCTCCCAAATAAGCCCCGTTCTTCCGCCCTTTTTCGCCTCGATAAGCGCAACGTGCGGCGGGGTGCCGCGGCGGGTGAACACCATTTGTATACGTTTAGGCTCGATGTGGTTCTCCCTGAGGGCGTGGATGGCCTCTATCAGGAGCGCGGCGGGGTATACGAGATTTAGCCTGCCGCCGTTTTTCAAAAGCCGCTTTGCACACGCGGCAATATCATATACGGTGCATGTATCCTGATGGGTGCTGGCGCGCCTTTGGTCGCTTTCGCTTTTCGTGCCGGCCGCAAAATAGGGCGGGTTGCACACGGCCGCGTCGAAGCCGCCCGCGTTGAGCGCGGTTTTTAGGTCGCGGAGGTCGGCGCAAATTACCTGAATGCCTTCTTCCTGCCCGTTCATTTTTACGGAGCGGCGGAGCATATGGCACATGTTTTCATCGATCTCCACGGCGGTCACAAGCGCCTTGGTCTTGCCGTTCACTAAGATAGACAGGATGCCCGTCCCCGCGCCGAGGTCGAGCACTTTCTCCCGTTCCTTCGCGCGCATAAAATTCGCCAGCAGCACCGAGTCGGTGCCGTAAGTGAATCCTCGCGTATCGCGGATGATCTTGAGGCCGCTATACTGGAGGTCTTCTATGACCTCGTGTTCTTTAAGCTCCATAGCTTCATTATACCCGATGGCACACCTTTTGGGAAACATAAGCGCACCAAACCTATCCGAACCCGCCGGAGCTGCATGTTTTGGGCGGTTTCTTTGTTGAAAGCCGGTCGGAATTGCCACCGCACGCAAGGCCTGTGGCCTCGCGTGCGGACCTACGGTGAGCGGCCTCAACAAAGCTATGAGGGCGGTTGCACGCCGCCGACCGGGTGCGGATAGGCTTGGTGTGCTTAAGCATATTTGTGTTGACAAATGCTCACTCTACCATTAAACTCAATTTATCATACCGCGATGACGGAAAGAGTACGCGCATAAACCCTTTTCAGAGAACCGGCGGAAGGTGCAAGCCGGAGGGGAGCGCGCGGAACATGGCTCCCGAGCGGCTGCCGCCAAAAGGCATCTCATTTTTGCCCCTTAAGCGGAGCGGGCTTCGCCCGATACAGCGGAAACAAACGAGCCCCTTGCGTTATGCATGGGGGAAACAGGGTGGTACCACGGCGCAAGCCGTCCCTCGGCCGAATTTGGCCTTGGGGCGTTTTTTTATTTTATCTATTTAGGAAAAACTCGCCCGCAGCGCGGGCATGGGAGGTAAGTATGGCAGACAGGAAAAGCTATTACATCACGACGCCGATCTACTACACCAACGGCAATCTGCACATCGGCCACAGCTACACCACCGTGGCGGCGGACGCCATTGCGCGCTACAAGCGGCTCACGGGCTATGACGTGTACTTTTTGACCGGCTCCGACGAGCATGGGCAAAAGGTGGAGCGCGAAGCGAAGAAAAGGGGCGTCACGCCCAAGGCATATGTGGATGAGATCGTCGCGTCGTTTCAAAACGTCTGGAAAGCGCTCGACATCTCCTACGACGGCTTCGTGCGCACCACCGATGATTACCATGAAAAAGGCGTGCAGAAGATTTTCAAAAGGCTTTACGAGCAAGGCGATATCTACAAATCCTCCTACAAGGGGCATTACTGCACCACCTGCGAGGCGTTCTGGCTCGAGCGCCAGCTTCAGGACGGCTGCTGTCCCGACTGCGGCAAGCAAACGGAGCTCGTGGAGGAGCAAAGCTACTTCTTCCGCTTAAGCAAGTATGCCGACAGGCTCATCGCGCACATCAAAGCACATCCGGAGTTCATCCAACCCGAAAGCCGCGCCAACGAAATGCTCAACAACTTCCTCCTGCCGGGCCTTGAGGACCTGTGCGTTTCGCGCACCACGTTCAAATGGGGCATCCCCGTGGATTTTGACCCCGGCCATGTGGTGTACGTTTGGGTGGACGCGCTTTCCAACTACATCACCAAGCTCGGGTATTTGAGCGAAAACGATTCCCTGATGAAAAAATACTGGCCCGCCGACGTGCATCTTGTGGGCAAGGAGATCGTGCGCTTCCATACCATCATATGGCCCATCCTATTGATGGCGCTCGACCTTCCGCTCCCCAAGCAGGTGTTCGGCCACGGCTGGCTCGTGCTCGACGGCGGCAAGATGAGCAAAAGCAAGGGCAACGTGGTGGACCCATTGAAGCTCATCGACCGCTACGGCGTGGACGCCATCCGCTATTTCCTTTTGCGCGAGGTGCCCTTCGGCAGCGATGGCGTATTTACGAACGAAGCGCTCATCTACCGCATCAACAGCGACCTCGCCAACGACCTTGGTAACCTCCTCTCGCGCACGGTGAGCATGGTCGAAAAATATTTCGGCGGCACGCTTCCCGCGCCGGGCGTTTATGTGGCGGAAGAGGACGACGAGCTTATTTCCGTCGCCCGCGGCCTGCCCAAGCTCGTGGAGGAGAATATGAACGCGCTCAGGCTCCCCGAATCCTTAGAGGAGATCTGGGAGCTCATCGGCGCTTGCAACAAGTATATCGACGTGACGAAGCCGTGGATACTCGCCAAGGACGAAAGCACGATGGGCCGCCTCGGCACGGTGCTTTATAACCTGGCGGAGTGCCTGCGCTTTGTAGGCGTTCTCTTAACGCCGTTCCTCACCCGCACCGCGCCGAAGATATTCGAGCAGTTAGGCGTAGCGGACGCGGAACTTACGTCCATCGAAAGCCTTTCCTACGGCAATTTGCCCGCGGGCGTAAAGGTGCAAAAGGGCGAAGCGCTGTTCCCGCGCATCGACGTGAAGGCGGAGCTGGAGGCGCTTGCAGCGCACGCCAACGAGCAGGCCGAACAGGCGGAAAAGGAAGCGAATGCCGAAAAGGCTAAGGCCGAAAGCGCTCCCGCTCCTCAGGCTGTGGAAAGGTCCGCCGAAAACGCAGGGCGGGATGATGTGCCGCCGCAGGCCGAAGAAGAAAACGAATACATCTCCTATGACGATTTTGCCAAGCTCGATTTAAGGCTCGCGAAGGTCATCGCCTGCGAGCCCGTGAAGCGCTCGGACCATCTTTTGAACCTCACGCTCGAGGTCGGAGCCGAAACGCGCACGGTGCTTTCGGGCATCAAGGACTTTTACGCGCCGGAGGACCTTGTAGGCAAGACCGTGGTGCTTGTTTATAACCTCAAGCCGCGAAAGATATGCGGCATAGAGAGCCGCGGCATGATCTTGTGCGCCTCCGACGACGCGGACAAGGCGCTCAGCGCCCTCACCACCCTCGCGCCTATGGAAAGCGGGTTAAAAGTAAGATAAATCTTGACGAATTCCTAAAGGAGGCTTGCTTTATGCCGCAAACGGAATATACCCTGCGCGACGGCCGGACGCTCGTCATCTCCCGCGCGCAAAAGGAAAGCGCGGCGGAAATGCTCGCGTTTTTGAGCGCCGTCGGCAAGGAGACCGATTTTTTGCTCAATGACGGCACCGTAAGGTTTACGCTCGAACAGGAGGAAGAATTTCTGGATAAAAGCGCGAAGGATCCTTTGGGCGGCATCTTCATCGGGCGCGTGGACGGCAAGCTTGCAGGCTCGTTCGGGCTCGGCACGCAGCCGCGCGAACGGGTGCGGCATAATACGACCGTAGGCATCACGGTTCTAAAAAAGTTCTGGGGCTTAGGCGTCGGCAGCGCTTTCTTTTCCTATATGTTCGGTTTTGCGCGGGAAACGGGCGTAACAAAAAACCTTACCTTGGGCGTACGCGCGGATAACGAGCGGGGCCTTGCTCTCTATAAGAAGTTCGGCTTTACGGAGATCGGCCGCCACAAAAACGCGATCTTTGTAAAGGGCGTTTACTACGACGAAATTTTGATGGATGCAGAATTATGAGGCTTTTTGATACCCACGCACATTTGACAGACGAGCGCTTTGACGCTGACCGCGAGGCGCTTATCGCTTCGTTTCCCGAAAAGGACATCGCGCTCGTAATGGATATCGCCTGCGACGTGCGCGAAGCGGATAAGACGATAGCGCTCCTCGGCCGCTACCCCTTCCTTTACGCGGCGGTCGGCATGCACCCGCATATCGCGGCGGAAACGGAGCTAAAGCACCTCGATGCGATCAAGGCGCTTGCAAAGCATGAAAAGGTGATGGCCATCGGCGAGATAGGGCTTGATTACCATTACGATTTCGCGCCGCGCGACGTGCAGAAAAAATGGTTTGCCTTACAGCTTGAGCTCGCGCAGGAACTGGATCTCCCCGTGTGCCTCCATATCCGCGAGGCGTTCGGCGACTGTATGGACATTCTGCGCGCCCACAAAAACAGCCTGAAGGGCGTGATGCACTGCTATTCGGGCAGCCTTGAGACGGCGTATCTCTGCATGGATATGGGGCTTTTTATCGCGTTCGGCGGGGCGATCACGTTTGAAAACGCCCATAAGCTTTCCGCTGTGGCTGCGCGCGTGCCGCTTGAAAGCATCGTGCTCGAGACCGACTGCCCGTATTTGACGCCTGTGCCTTACCGCGGCAAGCGCAACGACCCGACGCTTATCGTGCATACCGCAAAAAAGCTCGCGGCCTTGCAGGAAAAACCCTTGGAGGAGGTCGCGGAAGCTGCGTTTCAAAACGCGCTGAGGCTGTTTGAAATGCCTCCCGCGTGACCGGAAGAATAATGTTGATGCTTTCTTCTCAAAAAGTTCACGGCGCGGGCGCTTTTGGCCGCGCCGATTCCCTTTCCGGGCACGGGCGTTTATGCTAAAATAACCTCATGGAAAACAACGATATGCACGAAAAGAATACGAAAACAAAAAAGCGCGGTTCGAAATGGGATATCGTCCTCATCGTACTCAGCGCGCTTTTGCTTATCGGCGGCATCTATTTGATTGTGCGCGAATATGTGCTTTTACCCGATCCGGACTATGTGGAGCCCGCGACCCCGCCGCCCGCAGCGGCGACCCCCACGCCGACGCAATCGCTTTCCCCCTCCGCGACCCCGGTCGTCACGCCGAGCCCAACGCCGTATGTGAAGCCCATCCCTGTTAAAATTAGCTTTGTGGAGCAAAAACAGTCCTGCGAAGTGTTCCCAAAAGGCGTTGATGAGCATAACCGCATGCAGGTTGTCGAACGGAATGACGCCGCAAGCTGGCTTGAGATAGGACCTGCGCCGGGCGAAGAAGGCAACGCCGTCATCGCAGGGCACAGAAGCTATAAAAAGGTGGCGGGCACCTTCCAGGCGCTTTGGGATATGGAGGTAGGCGACGCGGTGGTAATCGATTTTGAAGATGGCCGCCAGCAATGGTTCTATGTGGGCAGCATCGACCGCTATCCGTTTGACGAGGTTCCGGCCATCGTAATGGACCCCGGAGGGCCTAACAGGCTCACGCTCATCACCTGCGTGGGCGAATGGAACAGCTCCGCAGACACCTCCTCCGAGCGCTTCGTAGTTACGTGCTTCCCAGGCGAGAGCGTGTATCCCACGCCGAGCGCGTCACCTGTGAACTGAACGTAGGGGCGGCTATCAGCCGCCTGCGTGTATGCTTGTATGCCCCTGCTAAATAGATCCTAGCGAATGTGTAAAATGTATTGCACATCCGCTTGTAATTTCCTATATAACGCAGTATACTTAGCTTGCTTCAGGGGTTGGTGAAATTCCACACCGGCGGTAACGCGGCAAATATGCCGACAAGCCCGCGAGCCTATTTGGCAGAGTCCGGTACATTCCGGCGCCGACGGTAACGTGCCTTTTTTAAGGTGCAAAGTCCGGAGGAAAGAAGCGCCACGCTTTTTTTGCGTCGCGTAAGCCCCTTTTGCTTAAGCAAAAGGGGCTTTTATTTATGTTTTAGGAGGCGTATCATGATTCGTTACGGCAGCACAAAATGGCTCACGCGCATGGCGCTGTTGGCAGCGCTTTCGCTCATTCTCGTGTACCTCATCCATCCGCCCATGTTTACGGAATACCTTCGCTACGACATGGCGGATGTTCCCATCCTCATGGGCACGTTCATGTTCGGACCGGCCTCGGGCCTTCTTCTGACGGCGGTAGTGAGCGTGCTGCAATGGCTTTTGGTATCGCCGGAGGGCGGTTGGGTCGGTGCGGTCATGCACTTCTTCGCCACGGGCGCCTTCGTGCTCACGGCGGGGCTCGTTTATCGCAGCTACCATTCGCGCGTCGGCGCGGCCTTCGCACTCGCCTTCGGCTCGGTGGTGATGATCCTCGTGATGATACCGCTCAACTACATCTTCACGGTCCACTTCTACGGCACGCCCAAAGAGGTTTTGGACGATATGATATGGCCGGTGATCGTGCCGTTCAACACCATCAAGGCGGGGATCAACTCCCTTTTGACTTTTTTCCTCTATAAGAGCGTACGAAAGCTCCTGCGGCTCGAACCGGGCAAGCCAAGGAAAAACGAGCCTTTGCCGGACGAGGAGAGGGAGAACGACCAACTATGAAGAAAACGCTGCAGCAAAGGCTTTCCGAGCGCAAGCTATCGCCGCCGTTCAAGCCGTTGTATCTCATTCTTGTTCTGGTGCTGCGCCTTCTCTATCAAAAAAGGCTCGGACTCGCCATCCGCCGCGAGCTTAGCCTTAAAAATTACAAAGGGCCGTATATCGTCGTTTCCAATCACGCCTCGCGGTACGATTACCTTTACGCGAGCATGGCGTTTTTTCCGCATACGCTCAACTTTGTAGCGGGCTACAACGAATTTTTCCGCTCGCACCTCGCGTTCATCTTCCGGCTCATGCAGGCGATACCCAAGCGCAACTTCGTGCCCGATCTTTACACCATCCGCTCGGTGTCGCGCATCCTCAAAAAAGGCGGCAGGGTCATTTTGTTCCCCGAGGGCATGAGCTCCATTTCCGGCGCAAACCAGCCCGTCGCCATCGGCAGCGGCAAGTTTTTGAAGCATTTCAAGGCGCCCGTTTTGATGATGAACATCGCGGGCGGCTACCTCACCACCCCCAAGTTTGCCCTTGACGAGCGCCCGGGCAAAGTGGAGGTAAATATAAGGGAACTTTTCACCCCCACGCAGCTTGAGGAACTGAGCGCCGAAGAAATACAGCATACGCTCGACAAAGCGCTCTACCACGACGATTACGCATGGAACAAGGCAAAGCGTGCATCCTTTAATTCCAAGGGAAAGACCGCCGAAAGGCTCCATACGCTTTTGTTCTGGTGCCCCAAATGCGGTACGGAGTTCGCCATGAAAAGCGAAGGGAACCAAATTGCCTGCGCGCACTGTGGCAACGGCGCAACGCTCGACGACAAGTACGACCTTACGCCGTTTGACGAAACCTGCGTGATACCGTCTACCCCGCAGACGTGGTTTGAGCTTCAGCGGAAACATATTTCCCGCGCCGTTCGAGACGTCGGTTTTTCGCTTCGCGAGCACGTGCGCCTCGGCACGCTGCCGAAGTACGAATATTTGAAGGATCAAAAAACCTCCGAAATCGTAGGAGAGGGTGAACTGATGCTCGGCCGCACGGGCTTTTCCTACGAGGGTACGCGCGAGGGAAAGCCTTTTTCCTTCCATATAAACCCCGTGCTCCTTCCCACCTTCGGCATGTGCACGGATATCAGCCGCTTTTACACATTCGTGGACAGCGAGTTTTTGGAGTTCTTCCCCGAGGCCGAATCGGTGGAAAAGTGGTTCCTCGCCGCCGAGGAAATCCACCGCCTCCAAGGCGGAGCATGGCGGAATTTCAAGGATGCGGAGATGTGCGAGGAATAGGAATTTATGATAAAATCGGCATGGAGCGAATGCCTCATGCCGATTTTATCGTTATCAGCTGTTCAATGCCGTTGCCTACATTAACAATAGAATCCCTTTCAGATCTGGGGATTATCAAGGGGTCGCGCCTCTTGATTTTACTCCGGCTCTGACGACATGTGCACGTCCGGCAGAGCCGGAGCCCTACGGGCCGAGGCCTGCGGCCTCGCGTGGGACAAGGCCTACGGCCTTGCGTGTCAAAACGGATAAAAACCGGAGGTTTTCGTCCTTATCACAACCGCCGCCCGCAACTTTAATTGTCGCCGCAGGCGACATCGGTAGTACCCGGAGGGTAAGAGCGCCGCAGCGTGACAGGCGGATGTGCGTAACCCTCCTCGCGGAAATGGCGGCGCCATTTTCGCGAAAGCGGAACGCTTAAGCCACAATATCTCCCTGGTACGATATCAGCGACGCGTCGTACACGCCATCTACTTTGAGGAACTTTTCTACAAAGCCGGTTTCCGAATCCTTCAGGCGAAGCTCGAGGGTCATTTCCATGCCGTCGCGCTGGGCGGTCTTGCTCTTAAGGCGGGCGTTGGGAAGCTGTTTGACCATCTGCTTCACCTGCTGCGAAGCCCCCTCGTGGTAGTGGATGATGAGCAGATACGGCATGCTCCCTTTCACCTTGATCACGCTCATGATCACGAGCACGATACCGATGCCGACTGCGGCGATGATGGCCACCATGTAAAACTTAATGCCGATGGCAATGCCTTCGCCGACCGCCCAGAACATGAACACCGTATCGATGGGGTCCTTGACGGCGGTACGGAAGCGAATGATGGAGAGCGCGCCCACCATGCCGAGGGAAAGCGTGAGGTTGTTGTTGATGAGCATGAGCATTACGCTCGTCACGAGGGTAAGCAAAACCAGGCTCACATTATAGTTGCGCGAGTACATCACGCCGCCGAACGTGCGCTTGTAGATGAAAAAGATGAAAAGGCCCACCGCAAACGCCACGGCAATGGTCACAAGCACTTGCGCGGGGCTGAGCGTGCTCACGAAAAGCTCGCTGAGGTTGAAATCTCCCATTGGTTTTCCTCCTATCTCAGGGGCATTCGCCCCGAGGCTTCTTATATACAGCGACTTTCGTCATAAAGCGATTATAATTCATATTTCCTGCACAGGCAATACTTGCTGATGGCGCTTCGCGCGTGCGCCCCTGTCTGCAAAAGCGAGCGCACGTAGGTGGGCAGATAGCGGTTAAACTTCACCTCGAGTACCATGCCGTAGTTTGAAACGGCGGGGTAGGTGATGACGTTCGGGTTGAAAAGATCGACGCTTCGAAAACCCGTGCGGATGTTTTTATCGAAGGTGATGCGCACGTCCTCCACGGAAAAGGTATATGCCTCGCGCATATAATCGACGAGCACGCAAGGCTTAAAGCGCGCGGTCGTAAAGGTGCGGTACATCCTGTGGGCAAAAGGCTCCTCACGGTTTAACAGAACGCTGTAATCGCCCGAAATGAGGCTTTCAGCCTCGGCGCGATCCAGATCGAGCGACTCCTTTAAAATATATTCCTGCTCCTTATGCTTGCGCTCGAGCTTCACCACATCGTCGCGCAAATTGTAGGTGCGAAGGCGGTATTTATCGCGGTCGTTTTCGCCCGCGAGCTTTTGGCGAAAGGCGCTGTCGTCGATATCGTCGAAATAAAGGCTGCGGATGAAATACTCGCCCGCGCGAAGCTTCGCGTAGCGGTCCTGCTCCATGGTAAGCCCGAGGCGCTTGCTCAAAAGCTCGTAATCGCCCTGATTCAAATAATATTTCAACTCGTGCCGGAACTTCGTGTTGACCTTCATCCGAAAACCTCGCTCACATATGCGTCGTTCAGGTTGAACGTCTGCTGCAGTATCTTTTTTATAGCGGCAGGCCGCTTTTCCGCAAACGTGCGTATTCTTTGGATCTCGCTTTGAAATTTATCGTAGTTCGAAACGTTCATGCTCACCTGCGTCCTGCCTTTGAATGTGGAAGCGTTGAACAGCGCCCTTTCACGCGCAATCTCGGGCTCCACGGTCGCGTAAAGCTCGTCCACAAGCGCGTTCACGCGCTCGGGCGCGTACACCGTTTTCATGAGCTCCCCAAAACGGCGAAGAAACGCATCGCGCCACGTATCGTTTTTCAAAAGCTTGTTGAAAAGGTCCGAACAAGGTTTGGTGGATAGACGGCGGTAGGCGAGGGTATCGTGGCTATAGTCCCCCCAGCCCCAGCAGAAGTCGTAATAGATCCACTTCCATTTCCCGCCCGGGAGCTTATAATATTGGATGTTCCACGCGTCCGAGTTTGCCACATAGATCTCGCTAATCATGTAGTCCATGAAGCTCTCAACATCCATTTGACTTTCTACATACGCGTATGCGGAGGCGTCCGCAAGGTCATGCGAGCGCACGTACGTCATGAAATCTATCCAATCCTGCGTGGTGCCCTGGCTCGCGCGGCTTTCGGACTTGACGATATCCATATTGTCATTATCCGCGGTGCCCTCATGCTGCGCCACGAAAAAGCGGCTGCGTTTTTCCCTCAAAAAATACGTGCCCCAGTATTCGCCGTTAAGATAAAGCACATAAGGCTTGTACGCCTGGTAAAGCATGTCGACGTCCGTGCCTTCCAAAAGGCCCGCCGAAAGCTCGTCGCGTATTTTAGAGAGCGACTGGTCCTGCGCGCCGCAGCGGAGTACAAGCGACTTATACTCGGTATATGGCCTGTTCTCAAAAAACGGATACGCAAGCGAATTGCTGCCGTATTCCGAGCGCGCAATCACCGCGAAGGCTTTTTGGGCCCGCATGCGCCCATACGCGCCGGAAATGCGGATGCTCACGTTTTGATTGAATGCCTGAACGCCATCGTCATTAAAAATGGCGAAGTTCCCGGGACGCTCCCATTCGGACTGTATCTCCTCGCCCTGATAGCCGCGGCCTTCGTAATAGTTGGCGGTGAGGAGCATTTCGTCGAGCTGCAGATTGGGGTTGAAATTCTCCCCGTAGGCGTAGATGCCCGTTTTTTCGTCCCAGAGGTTATCGGGGTCGGTCACGAGCGTCACGATGGGCAGCGCGTGATCGACGCCGTCCGTTGTAAAAAGATACGTGCCGCTCGCCGACGAGCCGGTGATATACCCATCCCGCACGGAAACGGCGCGCACCACGGTATTTTCGGAAACAGAAACAGGGCCTGTATACTGCTTGGAGGAGGTCGTGGGGGTGGTGCAATCGGTGGTGTAATATACCGTTTCGCCTGCGGGAACGGAAATTTCAAGCGATATGGAGCTCTCAAAAATGCCGGGCGCGGTCGCAAACACGGGTGTCGCGGTAATGCCGTTGCTGGGCGTTCCGTTCGCGCCCCCGGGCGTGGCGGTCTTATAATAGGCCGTTTCGCCGCTTTCACCACGGCCGCAGCTCACATCCGGCAAAAACGCGCCCGCGTTGAGCTTGTTGAGGAAATTTCCCTGCGGGTCAAAGAGATAAAGCGCTTCACCCGTGGAGCTTATGGAAAACGTCAGGTCAAGCTGATTTTTTTTTTGCGCGTCGCCCGCAGGGAGGCCCGACGCATAAACGGTCAGATAGCCGCCCGCCTCCACGCTCACATCGGGGAACACCCATTTGGCGGGGTTGTTGGGATCGTTTGTTACGCCGTAGCCCGAAAGGTTCACGGCGGACGCACCCGCGTTATGAAGCTCGAACCAATCGATATATTCGCCCTGCGGGTCCGCATAGGCGTTCGTGTTAAGCCCCATCATTTCGGAAATATAAAGATCGCCCAAAGAGGCGTTCAGTTTTTGCGTGAACTGCGCGTAGCCGTCGTCGGTATTGGGGTAGCCGGGCGTAGGCTTATGGGAAGCGGTAAATTCGCCCGTGCCGTCCGGCACGCGGGCCATGGAAACATCGGCCTCCTGCCGCACATAGGCAAAGCTATCGGCGATCTTGCCCGTTTTGCCGGAAAGCACCACGGCCTCCTCATAGGCGCGCAACGAAAAAGGCACGTGAAGCTCGCCGTTTTCCGTACTCTCGCTGCCCGAGCAGAAAACGAGGAGATAGCCGTTCGCTTTGATAACGGTGCCCTCGGGGAAGCGGTATTTCATGGGCTGGTCGAGGCTGTCGGAAATGCCGCAGCCGCTCAGGTCCACGTCCGCGGAGGTGGCGTTATAAAGCTCGATCCAATCGGAGTACAGGCCGTTCACATCCCCTAAGGTCGTTATGTTGGACGCCATAAACTCGTTGATGTATACGCCTAAGTCCTCGTCTGCACGAAGCGTTTGCGCGTAAGCGGCGATGCCCGCCTCGTCGTTAGAGTAACCCGGGGATGGGCTTTGTTCCAGATAATTGCCCGCGCCGTCGAGCGCGAGGGTCTTGCCCTCGGCGACTGCGCGAAGCTCTATGGAGTCGAGCGCCTGTCCGCGGGAATCAAACAGCACCACAACCTCGCTCGAGGAGATGCGAAACGGCGCGTACAAACCATTTTCCGTACCACCCGAGCAGTAGATCACCAAAAAGCCGCCGGCAGCGATCTTCGTGCCAGAGGGGATCACGTATTTGGCGCCGTCGAGAAGCGAGTCGGAAAGCCCGAGGCCGCCTACGTCCACTTCCTCGGAAGAAAGGTTTTTCAATTCCACCCAGTCGGGATAATTGCCGTACTCGTCCGGCACGGAGCCCTTGTTGCTGGCCATCACCTCGTTGATGACCACCGCGGACGTATCCGGCTCGGCCTCAATTTTTGTATTTGTGACCATCAAAACGAGCGCCGCGCATAAAAGCGCGGTGATAAGCGCCGCCGTGATGAATTTACGAACCTTCAAAGCGTTCTCCTTATGTATCGCCGTGCGCATTTGCGCCGCGCACGGAATTGACCATTCGCGGTTATTTTACCACAGTCGCGCGCGCATGGCAAAAAAAGTCGGCGGAATTTACAGACAGGACGTAATTACAAGGACGGTTTTAAATTTGCAGCGCAAGCATATCTTCTACGCGCTCCTGCATATAGCGGTTCGCATCCGCCACACCTTGGTTATAAAGCGCGGGGCCGAGTTCTTTCACGATAAAATCGAGCAAAAGCATAGCCGCAAGGTCGCCGATCTCCTCCTCGCGCTCGGTCAGAAAATACCCCTTCAACGCCAATACCATCTCCGCCTTCCGCTCCTTGGAAAGGTATATCCGTTCCTTCTCGCCGCGCATCACGCCCGACCTCCTTTTTGTTTCCTAAGATTCATTTTACCATGCCGTAAAGATATTGAAAAACGGGATCGTCAAAGTTGTGTTCGCGATCAAACGCGGGCGGATGATATCCGCCCCTACGGGTACAATATCACATCGCGTACATCCGCGCCTTTTCGGAACGGCTAAGGCCGTTCCGGGGGGTCCGGGGGCCAAGCCCCCAAAACCCCCGAGAATTATTAAGGGGCCACGCCCTCGCTTTATTCCGGCTTCGGCGATATGCGCGTCCGGCGAAGCCGGGGCCCCACGAGCCAAGGCCTGCGGCCTTGCCCGCGCCGCAAGGCGCAGATACTTCCTGAAAAACCCGCCGCAGCGACTCTCGCGGAAATGGCGCAGCCGTTTCTGCGAAAGCGTGCGGATGCACGCGCCAAAAATCACCCCCCGTGTGATAGGCAGAGCGCGCGGAAGCTGATACACTCGAAACAGAAGATCGTATGAGGAGTGAAAAAATGAAGAAGACCGTCTCTTTGGTTCTCCTGTTTCTTGCGGTATCGCTTGCCTTTTCCGCCTGTTCTGTTGGAGACAGTGCGGCTCCAAAGGCACATCCCACTCCGGCGCCCGGCGGTATTTCAGTCGATACGCCGCAGGATGAGGATGCGCCCGCACCTGCGCCTACGGTAAATCCCATCCCACCGGACAGCATTTGGACGCTCACGGGTACCGTTAACTACCGGCAAACGTTGGAGGAAGGCTATTATGCGGATTACTCGGTCGAGTTGGATTTTGTGAAGCTCGACGGCGCGTATCCTTCCGGCCAGTACACCGGCGACGTCTACATGTCGCTCAAGCTCGATGCGGCCGATTATATCAAGGAAATACTCAGCGCGCTGCCCGAAGGCATGGCGAACATCAACTTTGACGCCGAGGGTTACGGGCTGCGCAACGCGCTTTCCTTAAATGTGCTTGGCTTTACAGAGTTCCAAAAGGAAGGAACGCCCTGGCCGTCCTCGCACACGAAAAATGCAGGCGGCGCGGAAGTAGCCCCTGCGGCGGAGGAGTATGTGGCGAATACGTCCTTCTTCATGGGCGTACAGGCCAAGGGTACCGCTGGCGCTTCGGGCAGTTCGGGCGCCGGAAGTTTTAAATTAGGAGATTATGACTTCAGCGTGAGCAACGACGAAGACGTCAAAATTCGCGTTATCATCGAGCCCGACTCGGTGTGGGGCAACGATTTTTATGCCGGCACGGGCGGCACGCGCAAGGTGCAGCTGTTTCTTGATGTTCACGGCGTCGAGTTCTCGGGTGAAGGCACGCTCGAAAGACAGCCCAACAGTGATTCCAACCAGCAAAACCGGCTTAACCGCGAGCGGCTGGGGGGAAAACACGGTGTTGACGAAACCCCGTAGGGCGCTTGTGGGAGGTTTTTCAGAAAGTACCTGTTCGCATCTCACGGCCGGTATCTTCTATGCGGTATAGGAATCCGGACCGCGCCCCGTCATCGCGAGCGCAGCGCGGCGATCCGGTTTGACCTGCGCCGGTTTCTGGATTGTTTCGTCGTTTTACTCCTCGCAATGACGAGGGGAGCGTTATTTCCTCGTCAATCCGGAATCCCTCGCCTTATCCGCGAACAGCCCCTTACAATGGTAACGGGATTTCGCCGGGGCTTCCGCCCGCGTGGATGCATAAAAGGCGGGATGAAAATCATCCCGCCCTACACGCATGTAAACAATCTTTGGGTTCAAACCGCCTCGTAGCGGCGATCGCTGCCGAAACAAAAACATTGCCGCCCGCATAGGGCTACATGGAGACCGTTTTCTTTAATTCTTCCTCCTCAAGCTCCCGGTAGGCTACCTTGCCGACGAGGGTTTTGGGCAGGATGGTCCTAAATTCTATATCGTAGGGCATGGCGTACTTGGCGATGTGCTTGGTGCAGTACTCGTAGATCTCGTTTTTCACCTTGTCGGAAGGGATCACGCCGGGCTTGAGCATCACGAACGCTTTCACCTTTTGCACCTTTAAGGGGTCCGGCACGCCGATGACGCAGCTCATGTGCACATACTCGTTGGCATCGAGGATATTCTCGATCTGCGACGGGTACACGTTGTAGCCGCTCGTCACGATCATACGCTTGATGCGCTGGCGGAAGTAGATGAAACCGTCCTCATCCATGAAGCCCAGGTCGCCCGTGTGCACCCACGTCATGCCGTCCGCGTGCACCTTGAGCGTAGATGCGGTCTCCTCAGGCTGGTTCACGTACTCCACCATCACCGTGGGGCCGGCAAGGCAGATCTCGCCTTCCTCTCCGTATTCGATCTCATCCTCGGTACCGACGCGGACGATCTTATAATACATATCCGGCAGGGGCACGCCGATGCTTCCCTCGCGGCTTTCGTACTCGGGCGTGACGCAGCTTGCGGTAACGCATTCGGTGGTGCCGTAGCCTTCGCGTATTTCAATAACGCCGTTGTGCTCGCGCAGGAATTTGTCGAAGCGCTTTTTCAGCTCCACGGAAAGCGAATCGCCGCCCGAGAAGATGCCCTTGAAGCACGACATATCGAGGTCGCGCGAGGCGGGGGAGCGCAAAATGGCCTCATAGAGCGTAGGTACGCCCGCCATGAAGTTCGGGCGGTGCTTTTTGATGAGCCCCGCGATGGAATCGGGCGTGAAGCGCGGCACCAAAATGCAGTCGCCGCCGTTCATGAGCATGGTGTGGATGCCCACGCCCAGCCCGAAGCCGTGGAACATGGGCATAATGGAAAGCATGACTACGCCGCTCGTAAAGCAATCGTTGGAAGAAACGAGCTGTGTGCCGAGCGCGTTGAAGTTGAGGTTCGTAAGCAAAATACCCTTGGTCGTACCCGTGGTGCCGCCGCTGTAAAGGATCACCGCGGGGTCCTTCGCCTCGCGCTTTACCGTGGGGTTGCCCTTAAAGGCGCTGCCGCGCTTCATAAAATCTTTCCAGAGGATGGCGTCGGCATCCTTGGGCACGGAAGGGATCTTCCTCCCCTGCGTCACGGCGTAGCCGATCTTCATCACGGGCGAAAGCGCATCTTTCACGCTTGCGATGATGAGGGTCTTAAGCTGTGTGCCCTTGCATGCATTTTGGAATTTTTCATAAAACTGGTCGAGCGTGATCGCCGCGACGCTTCTCGAATCCTCCAAATAAAAGCGTATCTCGCCTTCGCTCGAAAGCGGGTGCACCATGTTGGCGATAGCTCCCACAACGTTCACGGCGTAAAACATCGTGACCGCCTGCGGGCAGTTGGGAAGACAGATGGTGACGCGGTCGTTCTCGCGGATGCCGATGGCCCTCAACGCCTTCGCGCAACGTAAGACCTCCGAAACCGCCGAAGCGTAATCGGTGCGCTTGCCCATGAATTCATAAGCATTCAGCTCGGGATAGCGCTTTGCGGCATCCCGGAACGCGTCAAACATCGTGCCCTCGGGATAGGGAAGCCGCACCGGAACATCGCCGTAGCTCTTGAGCCAGGGGGCTTTTACACTGCTCATAACGCCACCTCCTCGCACGCAAAACGCTCCAGCATCTCGGGATTTTGAAGAAGGTGCTTCACGAGCTTCACGGTCTTTGCGTAATAATAACCGTCCGCGATGCGCTCGTCGAGCGTAAGCCCAAGCTCAAGCACGGGGCGTATCGCCGCGTTCCCATCCGCGTCGTATATAGGGCGCATGGCCTTTTCGCCGATGGTGACGAAGATGGAGTTCGTGCCCCAGTTGTTGAGGTGGTGATACCCCGCCTTCAGGCCGATGGACCCGAGATTCGACATAAACACGCTCGCGTAATTGGGATCGGTTTTGATGAGGGACAGAGGCACCCGGCCGTGGTAATCCAAAATGTTCAGGATACCGATAAGCACCTTGAGGACCGGCCGCGGAAGCTTCAGCAGCATATCCATACCGGCGGTGGAGTTATCGAGCTTTTCGCTGCGGCACTCGTATATCTCCTTCATGATCCTGTCGTGCACAACGTCGATGGTGCAGTCTTTGTCGAAAGACAAAAACGCGAGCGCCTCGTGCGCTTCGTCGGCAAATTTCTTTTTAACGACGAACGCAAAGGTGAGCTCATTCCTCTCATATATGCGACGGCCTTTGATGAAGCGGTTCATTTTGGGGCGCAATGTAATAGCCTTCGCCAGCGCCGCCGTGATAACGTGAAAAATGGTGTACTTATACTCGGGTTGTTCCGCGTTCTTCTTTTCGAGGTAGCTGAGGATGTTCGTGAGGTCGATCTGTTCCAGGATGAATGCTTCGTTCTCCGTGCGGTTGGGCATCAGATACGGTGTGAACGCATGCAGCGCGTCCGTGTCGCGTAACCAATACCCGTCTTTGCGGTCGCCAAAACGCCGCTTACGGGCTTCCATAGATATGAGTCCTCCCCAATAAATAAGATAAGTACGGGATAATGAACACATTATATCCGATTGGCTCAATTTTTGCAAACCAGCGCTCTATGGCCCTATGCGGGCGGCAATGTTTTCGTTTTGGAAGATAGAGGCCGAGGTGAGGCGGTTTGAACCGAAGATATGATAGCATGAATCCTTGCGGAACGGCTAAGCCGTTCCGGGGGGTCCGGGGACCAAACCCCCGAAACTCAGGGGACTATTAAGGGGCCGTAACCCCTTAATTTATTCCGGTTTCGGCGGCGTGTACTCGTCCGGCGAAGCCGGAACCCTTACGGGCCGAGGTCTATGGCCTCGCGTGCCGAAACGGATGAAATCCGGAGGATTTCGCTCCTTTCAGGAAGCGCCGGCCGCGCCGTAAGTCGCAGGCGATTCCTGAAAAACCCGCCGCAGCGAAAAATCGCGGGCACGGCCCACAGGCCGTGCCCGCGAAAGGGCGTAAGCCCTTTATACAAATGATTGCAGCGAGTAGCTGAGCACCACCGCGGCGCGGGGGTTTTCGCGGTAGAAGCGTTTTAGGATGCGCTCCACCACCATGCCGCCGGTCTCATAGGTGGTGCCGGGAAGCATCAAAATGAACTGCGAAACGCTGTAGCGCGCGTAGGCGTCGCCCCGGCGCAGCGAGTCCTTTATGCAGGCGCGGAGCTTGTTGACGGCGTGGTTGAGGGTTTTTGCGGAGGGAGGCGCGCCCGTTTTCCCGTTGGCTGTGATAAGGCAAAGGTAGAGCGTGTTGCCCGTGCGCTCCGCGGCGCGGACCTCGAGCCGGTAAATATCCTTAAATATCTCGTATTCGCAATAGAAGGCTCCGCCCGTTTCGGCTTCCTCGCGCAGATTTTCCTTGATCGTGCCGAGGTCCGTTTCCACACCGTTCGTCGCCTTGGTGATCTCCTTATAGAGCGCCATGAGCTCCTTGGAGGGCGTCACGCCGAATTCGCCATAGAAAAGGTCCGTCATTTCCTTGTATTGCGCAAGCGCGGCCTGCGGATTTTTGAGTTCCACAAGCGCCGATATGAGGTTGTAATATAGAAATTCGTCGTATTTATCGATGGTGACGGCCTGTTGGCAGATCCTTACGATCTCGCTGTGGCGCTCGAGCGCGCGAAGCATTTCCACAGCGTTGTGCACGGCGTTCAAATAGGTGTTATGGTAGTAGGCGTTGAGCGGTATCACCCAAGGCTCGTAGGCGGACATGGGGAGAAAATCGCCCTTGTACAGTTCGATGGCCTCCAGATACGCCGCAATGCGGTCTTCGTCGCTGAACTGTGCGGAAGCGCCCTTTTTGCATTGAGCCTCGAAGCGGTCCACGTCCACCTCAAAGTCCATATCGGGGTTCCACGCGTAGGACTCGCGATAATGTACGAGCATATCGCGCCCGTCCATATAGTCGAGCTCCTCGAGCACCGCGCGGATGCGGAAGATAAGCGTTTTTAACGCGTTGCCCGGATTTTCGCTTTTGCCGAAAGGGTACAGCAGCTCAATCAGCTCGTTCTGCGATACCTCGCGGTTACGGGACGCTATAAGATACTCAAGTGGGATCCATATTTTTTTCGAGCGTATGGTTTGATCGCTGATGGTCTTGTCGCCGCAGGTGAGCGAAAAACCGCCGAGCATCCCCACATATAGCTTTTTTTTCTTCGGCATCGCGTTTCTCCTGCCGCACATGGGCGAAAATGCGCTTTGTTGAATTTGTTTTTTTACATTTTACACGATTTTCCGCCCTGCGGCAACACAGTGCATGCATATATATTTACATTTTTGATGCAATATGATACTATTTTTGAAACCGCAGGCGGTTATTTTTCTCACATGGCAATATTTCTTTCCATTTTATTTGGGGTTGCTCCGGTTACCGGCAGTTACAAGTATAGTGGCGTTTCCGAAAGCTGGTGCTTTTATGCGGCGTTTCCCCCCGCGCCTTGCGCGTATTTTATGCCTTACTCTTGCGCTTTGCCTTACGCTCTGCGCCTGTTCCGCCGTGGAGGGCGCGCCCTCGCCGAGCCCGCAAATCGCCGTTTCTCCCGCCGCGGGAATGGAGCTCGATATCGCGCCGCTTGTTGAGGACCCCGCCGTATCGAACTTGCTTTTGCCCGAGGCCTCGGGGACCGTCGTTTATGAAAACGACGCTGCCGAGATCGACGCTTCGCATTTTGACCTCGGTTACATCATGATCCGCCGCGCCGCTTCGGGCGAAAAGCGCATGAAGGTGATCGTTACGGGTCCAAGTACCGCGGCATACACCTACAACCTCTCAAATAGCGCCGAATACGCGGTGTTTCCGCTTTCCGACGGCAACGGCACGTACTCCGTGGGCATCTATGAAAACGCCTACGATGCCAAATATGCGCTTGTTTTGGACGCGAAGCTCGACGTAAAACTGAAGGACGAGTTTGCGCCTTTTCTGACCCCCAACCAGTTTGTAAACTATAACGAAACCACCAAGGCGGTGCTCCTCGCGCGGGAGCTCACCGGAAACATGACCGGCCCTATCAAAAAGATCGAGACCGTGTTCGACTACGTGGTCAACGGCATCAGCTACGATTACGAGCTTGCAAAGACTGTGCAGAGCGGCTATCTTCCCGATCTCGACAACGTGCTCGCACGCAAAAAAGGCATCTGCTTCGATTACGCCGCGCTCATGACCGCCATGCTTAGGAGCCTAGGCATCCCCACGAAGCTTGTGGTGGGCTATACGGGGAGCATCTATCACGCGTGGATCAGCACCTACACCGAAGAAAGCGGATGGGTGGATGGCGTGATTTTTTTTGACGGTGCAAACTGGAAGATGATGGACCCCACCTTCCTTTCCGCGGCGAACAAAGACGATATGACGGATTATACGCAAAACGCCGCCAACTACCAGGCGAAATATCTCTACTAAAACTTTTCGCCCGTTTTCTCCATAACCCGCACCTTTTCGCCGCTTTTCTTGAATGAGCGGCGTTTGTGTATTATACTGAAATGGTAAGGGAAGGGAAGTCGAACCCTTGCGGTTTAGAGGGCCGGAAAGCACGCCATCGCCGTGTTGCCGGTACTTCGCCGCCGTGCCCCCGAACGGGGGTTGGCACCGCACGCAAGGCCCGTGGCCTTGCGCGGGAGCCCTACGGCGACTGACGATGACAAAGACGTGCGCCAAACTGGCAGTTTTAAGGCGCAAGGGTTCAACTTCCCTTACCTTGAGAAAGGGTGCCGGAGGAAGTATTTTCCGGCGCTTGTGTGCCGTCCATGAAGCAAAGTTTTTTAGACGACGCGTATTTGAGTTCGTTTTGCCTCGAGCTTTCGCTGCTCGTCCGCGCAGGCGTTCCGTTTGCGGACGGCTTTCTTATGCTGCAAGACGACGATACCGACCCGGCCTCTGCGGAGTTGATGAAACGGCTCTCCGAGCTTTGCGAATCGGGCGCGCCGCTTAGCATCGCGCTAAATGAGGCGGGCGGTTTCCCCGATTATCTTTTGAGCGCGCTCCGCGTGGCGGAAAAAACGGGCAGACTCGAAACGGCATGCACGGCGCTTTCCGATCATTACGAAAGGCAGGCAGCGCTCAAAAAAAGCCTGAAAAACGCCGTTGCCTATCCGTCGGTGCTCGTTGTGATCATGCTCGCGGTGATCCTCACTCTCATTTGGGGCGTTTTGCCCGTGTTCGATGGGGTGTTTGCGCAACTCGGCCTTACCATGCCGCCGCTTGCGCTTTTTTTGATGCGTCTTTCGCGCTCCGTTTCTACGGTCGTGCTGATCCTAGCATCTATAGGTGCGCTTTTTGCGCTTCTCTATTTTGCGGCGCGGCTCAGCGCAAAGCTCCGCGACGCGTGGGGGAAGGTCTTCCGGTCGTGGTTTCCCAAAACGAACATCGGCCGCGCCGTTTCGCGCTCGCGCTTTGCAAGCGCCATGGCGATGGCTCTCGCGAGCGGGCTCGATACGGACGAGGCGCTCGCGCTTATAAAGACCATGTTCACAAGCGACAAAGGCGCCGCGCAAAGGATAGACGCCTGCGCCGATTTTATGCACGCGGGTAAACCGTTTGAAGAGGCGCTCTACCTAAGCGGGCTTTTGGGCGCGCGCGACAGCCGCATGGCGGCTTTGGGCGTAAAGACGGGCGCCACCGAGGCCGCGATGGCGGATATCGCCAAGCGGGCGGACAGCGCCGCGCAGGAGCGCATCGACACGGCCTTGGCGCGCATCGAGCCGGCGCTTGTGGCGTTCACCTCCGTCATCATCGGCGGCATCCTCCTTACCGTGATGCTCCCGCTTGCGGGCATCATGTCGTCCTTAGGGTGAAGGCTATGCGGAAAAAACGCTTTCCCGCTTCGACCGTCGTCGGGGCATTGGCGTTCCTACTTATGCTCGCGTTCGTCGCGTACGGCATTTCATCCGCCGCAGGTGCCGCTTTCGACGCGGGACTTAAAACGGCGGAGGAAAGCATACGCCGCGCGGCTGTAAGCTGCTACGCCATCGAGGGCGTTTACCCGCCCGACTACGCATATTTGAAAGCGCATTATGGCGTGCGCGTGGATGAAACGCGCTATAAGGTGATCTACGAAGTGTTCGCGTCCAACAGGATGCCCGATATCACGGTTTTGAAGCTTACATGAAGCGGGGGAAAGCTATGGCGATCAAGCGGCGGTCATCCGCCAACACCCTGAATACGCTTCTTCTTTTTTTGGTATTTGCGCTCTGTGCGTTTTTCGTGCTGGCTCTCTCCGTGCGCGCCTACCGCACCTCCGAGGCGGAAGTTCAGCAAAACGACCGATCGCGTACCGGCCTTGCGTACCTTATAAACAAGGTGCGCGCCTGCGACGAACGGGATGCTGTAGCCGTCGGCGAGTTTGACGGGCTCAACGCGCTTTTTTTGTATGAAACACGGGACGGTAATCGCTACACCACCGTTTTGTATGCTGCGGAAGGCGGCCTCTATGAACTTTTCGCGGCGGATATTTCGCAGTTTAACAGGGAAAGCGGTACGCTCGTGATTACGAATGCATCTGCGGTCTTCTCCCTTCGGGAGGATACGCTCACGGTAAACTGCGAAAGCGGCGGCGAAAAGCAGACGCTCACGCTGCTACTCCGCTCGCTCGGAGGTACGCTATGAAGGCGCTTTCCCGCCGCAGCGGCTCGCTCCTTTTTTTAACGGAGCTCCTCGTTTCCATTTTGGTGCTCGCGGCGGCCGCCGCACTCTGCGTGAGCCTGTTTGCACACGCCCGCAGCCTGCGCCAAAAAAGCGCTTCGCTCGACCGCGCCGTCGTACTTGGTGAGAACGCCGCCGAGGCGTTCAAAGCGCAGGGGATTGCACTTGAAGTTTTGCTTTCCGTCGCGGAGGCGGGCGACTCCTCTTACAGCCTCGGCTATGACGAGAAAGGGCTTCCGTGCGATTTAAAAAACGCCTCCTACGTTTTGCGCCTCGGCATTTCAAAGGAAAACGGGCTTGCGGAGGGCAACATCTCGGTGTTTGACGGCGCGGGGGACGAGCTTTACAGCCTGAACGCCGCCGCTCTCGCGGAGGTATCGCCATGAAGGAGGAAAGGGCAGCGCGAGGCATACGGTTTTCGGGCGCGGGCACGGCGCTTCTTCTGATGCTGTTTTTTGTGCTCTGCCTCACGATACTGTGCTCGCTTTCGCTTTTGAGCGCCGCGTCCGACATGAAGCTTGCAAACGCTCATGCCGCCTCGGTCAAAAGTTATTACGAAGCCGACGCGAAGGCGACGCGCGCGCTGCATGCGCTTTTACATTTGGACCTTGGCAAGGCGCCCGCGGCCGTGGAGGTGGAGGATACGGCGGTCACCGTCGAAGAAAAAAGCGGGCTCTACCTTGTGCGCTATCATTGCGGCGCGGGCGAGAACCGGGCGCTTAATATAAAGGTTTTCCTGGATAACGCGGGGCGTTACCGCGTGGAGGAATGGAAGCTTTTAAGCACCCTAAGTTACGACACGGACGGTCACATCGACGTTTTCGGGAGCGATCCGGACGAATAATAAGGAGGAAAAGCCATGCTGGAGGTAATGCGATACCTGGAGGAGGCCGTAGAAAGCGGCGCCTCGGATATTTTTATCGTATCCGGCAAGCCCGTCTCGTTTAAACGCGACGGCATCATAGGCCCGCGCGACGGCGAATGCGTGATGCCGCATACCGCAAATAAACTCGTGCAGAGCATTTATGAGCTTGCCGAACGGGCGACCGACCGTTTTTTGACAACGGGCGACGACGATTTTTCCCTTTCCGTCAACGGCCTTTCGCGCTTTCGTGTGAGCACCTACCGCCAGCGCGGCTCCATGGCGGCGGTCATCCGCGTGGTGCGCTTCGACACGCCGGATCCCGATGCGCTTTCCATCCCCAAAGAGGTGATGAAGCTCGCGCAAAAAACCAACGGGCTTGCGCTCGTTACCGGCCCAGCGGGGGGCGGCAAAACCACCACGCTCGCCTGCGTGATCGACGTCATCAACCAAAGCCGCAACGCGCATATCATAACGCTCGAGGACCCCATCGAATTTTTATACCGCAACAAGAAGAGCATCATAAGCCAGCGCGAGGTGGGCACCGATACCGACAGCTATCTTACGGCGCTCCGCGCGTGCTTAAGGCAGGCGCCCGATGTAATACTTTTAGGGGAAATGCGCGATTACGATACCATCCGCACGGCCATGACCGCCGCAGAAACAGGCCATTTGGTGCTTTCGAGCTTGCACACCGTGGGTGCTGTGAACACCATTGACCGCATCATCGACGTATTCCCGCCCAACCAGCAGCAGCAGATACGCGTGCAGCTTTCTATGGTTTTGCAGACGGTGATCTCCCAGCAGCTCGTTCCCTCCGTGGACGGTGAGCTTCTGCCGGTGTTTGAGATCATGCACCTCACAAGCTCCATACGAAATCTCATCCGCGAAAGTAAGACCCACCAGATCGATTTTGTGATACAGTCCTCCGCGCAGGAGGGCATGTGCAGCATGGACAACTCGCTTCTTGAACTGTATCAGAAAAACCGCATCACCGCCGAAACGGCCCTCCATTACTGCCGCAATACGGAACAGATGGCACGGAAGCTATAGCGCGTTTGGTTTTCGCTTCGAAAAATTTCTGCATGAAAACTCCGTTTTGTAACCGCAGTGTATCCAACATATGGTATAGTTGACATGTCATTAGGAATAGAGGTGTCGCTATGGCCTATACCAGCAAAGCGCCTGTACATGAAAACTGTCGCACGCTCGTCATCTGCGTGGACGCTTATGAAAACCGGCAATGGACCGGCAGACTTTTTCATTGCTCCTTCGAACGGCATAAATGCTTCGAAAATCTGATGCAGCTTTTGCTCCTCATCGAGCAGACCGTTGAGGAAAACGACTATCCCTCCTCCTCCACGCAAAAGCGCGTATTTCGAAAAAACGAGCCGGGCTTTATGCCGCCCGTTTGCTGCGATACGAACGAGGATAAGGGAAAGCTCGCCACCTTCCGCGTGCGCATCCTTTTTCGCCAGAACGCGAGCTGGCAGGGCACCGTGGCTTGGGAGGAAGGCGGCTGCGAAGAAACCTTCCGAAGCGCGCTGGAGCTCATCATGCTCATGGACAACGCCGCGTTGGATCCATCTGACGAAGAGTAACTTCCAGCATATACGCAAAGAAGGAAAAGCAATGCTTTTCCTTCTTTGCGTATATGCATATTTTCTTCAGTGTGTAAACCCTTTTGCGTACGGGCCGTAAAAGCTGTTGGGGAAGCGGCTCTCCTCGCCGAATCCGATCTCGTAAAATTCGCCCGTATCGAGCACGAGGTTCAATCCGGCCAAGCCGTCTTCGGCCCTTACGATGGGCCTGCGGTCGCCATAGGACGAATTGTCGTAGTACCAACGCGCAAGCTCCGCTTCTGTCATGGTTTCATAGCCCGACGGCTTTACCATGGTTGCGGGGTCGATAGGGGAATTGGGAAAATGCTTCCCCTTATAGTTGAGCGTCATGATATAAAGAAGGCTGCCATCGGAAGTCCGTCCGTAGCCGAAGCGGAAAAACTCGGTCTTTGTGCTTTTCGACGTGGAAAACGCCACGTTCGACCATGTGCCGGAAAAATAGCAACTCTCCACCTGCACGCCCGTCATATCGTAGAGAACGCGCAGGGCAGTTTGCGCCGTCTCGTTGGCGGTCGGCGAAAACCTTCCGAAATCCCACTCGTAGTAGCGCTTATCCGGCTTTTGCGCATCTAAGGTGTTGCTGCCTAAAAAAGTAAGCTTTGCCTCCGTGTAGCCCGCACGGTGCACGGCGTTTATTTCCGGCACGAGGGGCGTATCGGGCAAAAACTCGTCCCCGTAGGCGACGCCGAGCGCAATATCAATGGTATCCCAAGCCTCGCCGTTGAATGCGAGGTCGATATATTGGGCCGTGACAAAGTATTTCACATCGAGAGGACTTTGGATGCGCAAAGTATCCTTTCCCGGGCCCGGAAGCACCGTTATGCCGATCGCCCCGTCGAGGATGTTTTCGCTTTGCACATAGGGTAAATCGGAGTTCCCGTTTACCGTGTACGGGAATTCCGTAAGCGCGCCGTTTTCCACTTTGAGCACATGTACGATGCCAGCGCCATAGGTGGTGCCAAAATACTCGAGAAACACGGCAATATCGTCTATTTTGTCGCCGTCAAAATCGCCCCCGTAGAGAGAGTCGGCATCCCAAAGCTCACCGGAGAAACTGTAGGTAATATTCTCGCCGTTCCCAAGATATACCGTAAGCATCGCGTGGGGTGTTACGGTATCGTTGTTTTGCCCGTAGCCCTCCAGAAGCGCGGTATCCTCCAGCTTATCGCCGTCAAAGTCGCCCGTAAGCGTGCGGCGGAGGCGATATTGCTCCTCAATCGCAAGCGCTCGCTCGGATGCTGAAACGATCTCCTGCTTCATGACCCGCCAGCCGTTTTTCCACGCGAGGTAGGTATATGCCGTTTCAAGCTCGTTGCTTTCGTGCCACAGCCTGAGGCAAAACGCTCCGTCCGCTTCCAGAACGGAAGCGCCCTCCAGCATTTTGCTGTAATCGTTCCAGCCGGAATTTTCGGTATAGGAAAAACCGTTCGGCAGAACCATGTATGTGTCGCCGTCGGCAGCGGGCAGCGTGGGCGCATCACCGAAAGCAGGCTCCCCGCGGAGTGTAAGTATCTCTTTGATTTGGCCATTCGCGCCGCCCAGGTCGTACACATGCAGGTCGCCGGACACGAAGTTCGACATCTCCGGGCGGACAAACAAAATAAGCTCGTTTCTCCCGTCGCCCGTCAAATCATATTCTCCGGCCCGCATATTCCATGCCCATGCGCAAGTAAGCGCCTCCGTGCCGTTTACAAACAGATGGGAAGCCTCGTCGTCGCCGTTTTGCTCATACGTACACGTCAGGCGCGTTCCTCCGGAGAGCGTCTCTTCCCTGACCATACCGGGCGTGCTGAGCATTTCGTACTGATAGTTCAGCTCATGCACGGCTGCGTTTTGAAAATCAAAAGAGGGCGTATCCGTTTGTGCGGCTTGGACATCGCGCGTCGGGGAAGGGGCCGTTATCGCCTGTACGGGAGGTTCCGTTTCGGTAACCGCCTCCGTGCAGGCCGATATGGCCGCAATTAAAGCGCAAAGCGCCAAAGCTGCCACGGCGATCCACAGCGTTTTCGGCCTTTTCGCGATATGGACGATCCTCTCGCGCAGCTCTCGTTTCGAGCCCGTCATGGAGGTCGTGGCGTTTACAAGGCTTGTTTTTGCGCCGCTTTTTTTGAGGGTGGATAAAAGCGCCATGCCATAATGCTCGCGCTCCGATTGCGAGAATCCCTTCATCACCCGCGCATCGCAGGCGAGCTCACAGTCGGCGCGGCTAAGGATGGCCGCCCACCACACAAGCGGGTTGAACCAGTGCAATATTAAGCACAGGTTTCTCATAAGCGCCCACCACGAATCGCCCGCCCTATGGTGGCAAAGCTCGTGCTTTAGAACGAACGAGAGAGTCTCCTCGCTGCATTTTGCCGCATCGTTCACGAGGATGACGGGGCGGAAATACCCGAAAAGGCAGGGGGAATTAAGCCCCGGCACAAGGTAAACGGGCAGTTCAGCGGCACAACTTAGCGGCAGCCGCGTGTCTTTGACCCGCCTATAGAAGCGCAGGTTGATAAAGAACATATAGAAAAGCGTCAGCGCCGCCCCGACGGCCCACACCCAAAAAAGAACCGTCATGAGGCTCGGCGCGGCTTGTGCGGCCGGCTGTACGGCGGTCACGGGCATTCCCGTTCCCGGGGCGGGCGTTGGCGTTACGGGTGTAACGGGAAAGGGGGCCGCGTTTATTACGGGCATGCCTCCCGTCACGGACGGGAGCGCGGCGCTTCCGGCGTTTTGCGGCACGAAGTTCATCAGCGACAGTGCGCTTTGAACGGAAAAGGGAAACAGGAGCCGTATGGCGGGCAGCAGCCACAGCCCGTAGCGGAGCCGCGGCGAACCGTGCTTTTTAAAAGCAAGCCGCAAAAGCGCAAGGCAGAGGATCAGTACGCCCGCCTGCGCGCTCATGGTGAGTATACGCCCGATCCACTCAGTCATGCGCTTTTTTCCCCTCCCGCAAAAGCCGCTCAAGCTCCTTAGTCTCGTCTTCCGTAAGCTCCTTTGCGTGCGTTGCCGCCTGCACCATAAGCAAAATATCGCCGTTGTATACGCGGTCGAGCACCTCCCGCGTTTCATCGTGGATGGCCTCTTTTTTATCGAGCAGAGGATAATAGAGCTTCACGGGCTTTGCATCCTCCACGCGGATCGCGCCTTTTGCCTCCATGCGCTTTAAAAACGAAATGACCGCGTGCTTCGTCCAGCCGTAGGCGGGACGCGCCGCGTCGCAGATCTCACGGTAAGTGCGGGGCGATTTCTCCCATATGATCTGCATAAGCCTCCATTCCGTATCCGACAGCCCGATCCGCTCCTTCATGTCGCAAACCTCCATTAACCAATTGATTACCAAAAGGATACGATGCTTTCGAAGCCCTGTCAAGCAGATTATTAAGCAATCGGTTACCGTCGCGGCAAAAACGTGCGGAATTGTAAATCTTTAAGCTCCGTGTTAAGATAAAAAAAAAGAGGTGGTTTGCTTGCAGATACGGGAATCGGCCGAAGACTATCTGGAAACCGTCTTGATGCTGCAACAGCGCTTGGGCTACGCGCGCTCCATCGACGTGGCAGCCGAGCTTGGGTTTTCCAAGCCCAGCGTCAGCGTGGCCATGAAAAAATTCCGTGAAAACGGGCTTGTGGAGTTTGACGACAAAGGCTGCATCTCGCTTACGGACGCAGGCCGCATGATCGCCGAGCGCACCCTTGAAAAGCACAATCTCCTCGCCGGTTACCTTATCGGCATCGGCGTGAGCGAAAAGACCGCGCGCGAGGACGCCTGCCGCATCGAACACGCGCTGAGCACGGAAACATTCGAGAAAATCAAGGAATTCGCGGCGGCATATAAAGAGAAACGACAATAGCTATATCGCATAGCAAAAAACAGCCTGAGGGCTGTTTTTTGCTATGCGATATAGAATAGTTTTAATCGAAGGAACTCGCCGCCCGCACTTTCCGCCTCGTAGGAACATTGAAACTCGCCCCCAAGCGCCGCCGCAAGCTTCATGCTCGCGGGGTTTCGACGGTCCGCCTCGTACACGAAAAAGTCAATCTCCCCGTTTTCACGCAAAAATTTTAACAGCGCCGCAAGCGCCTCCTTGCCGTAGCCTGAGCCCTGCGCTTCTTTTTTGATCCACAGCCCCACCTCCGGCGTGAGACTCGTGAGGTTGCGCGCCTCCAAGCTTCCTAAAAATGCGCCGTTTAAATCCAATATGGCGCAGACAAGTTCTTCTCCCCGTTTGCGAAACTCCCGCGCGTCCGAAATGAACGCGCGCGTTTTTTCAACGCTTGCAAACGGCTCGGGAAACTGATAGCGGGTGATCTCGCTCGTAAACTCCGTAAAATACGCCTCCGCGTGCGCATCGGAGATGGGCATAAGTATGAGCCGCTCGGTTCGCAGGGCGAAGTTCTCCCGGTTGATGGCATCTTTCAGCATGGCGCGTTTTTACCCCGTATGTTAACTTTTATCATTCTACCAAGGCATTATATCATGGCGCATAACGGTTATGATATAATTAAGGTAATGGGGAGTCGAACCCCTGCGGTTTATTCCCCTTACCTTAAGCTATCAAATGAGCGGGAGGTCAATATGGCTGTACTTCTTACGGGCGGCACGGGTTACATCGGCGCGCATACCGCGGTTGTGCTGTTGGAGGCAGGTTACGAGGCAGTGCTTGCGGACGACCTGAGCAACTCCAAATCAGAGGTCATTGACCGCATCGAGCAGATCACGCGCAAGCGCCCCGCGTTTTATAAGATCGACGTATCCGACGGCGCGGCGCTTTCTCAGGTATTCAAAGCGCATAAGATCGATACCGTCATCCACTTCGCCGGGTTCAAGGCGGTGGGCGAATCGGTCTCTAAGCCCCTTGAATACTATAAAAACAACCTCAACGCCACCATCGAGATATTAAAGGCCATGCGCGAGCACGACGCAAAAAACCTCGTGTTCAGCTCCTCGGCTACCGTTTACGGGCCCTACGGCGAATCGCCCCTCAAGGAAGACGCCCCTACGGGCTGCATCAACCCCTACGGGTGGACGAAATGGATGAGCGAGCAGATCATACGCGACGCCGCACATGCATATCCCGAGCTTTCCTCAGTGCTTCTTCGCTATTTCAACCCTGTGGGCGCGCACCCGGGCGGGCTTATCGGCGAGGACCCAAACGGCATTCCCAATAACCTTATGCCCTACATTTCGCAGGTGGCCGTCGGCAAGCTCAAAAAGCTCACCGTATACGGCAACGATTATGAAACGCCCGACGGCACCGGCGTGCGCGATTACATCCACGTGCTCGACCTTGCGGAGGGCCACCTTGCCGCCATGCGCTACTGCGAAAGCCATAAGGGCGTGGAGGCGATCAACCTCGGTACGGGACACGGCGTAAGCGTATTGGAACTCGTGCACGCGTTTGAACGGGTGAACGGCATCAAGGTGCCCTATGCGATAGGCCCCCGCCGCGCGGGCGACATTACCGCATGTTACGCGGACACGAAAAAAGCCGCGGAGCTCCTCCACTGGCGTGCGCATCGCACCGAGGAGGATATGTGCCGCGACTCATGGAACTGGCAGAGCAAAAATCCGAAGGGATATGAAAGGGCTTAAAAGCCCTTTTTTATTGCTGCTGCGACGCCGGCACCAAGGTCTCCGCATATTCAAGCCCCAGCCCGTATGCGCCGCCGTGCTCTTTGACGACCGCCGTTACCGCCTGATAGGTATCCTTATTGACCCAATCGCGCTGCATCTCCAATGGGGCCGCCTGCCATGTCACGGGTTTTGCTCCCGCCTGAATCATTCGCTGCATGGCCATATCATGCGCCTCGCAGCCGCTGCCGGCGCACGCGTCCGCCACGACATAAATTTCATAACCGTCTATAAGCGCGCTGAGGGCGGGGAGGGTCACGCAAACCTCCGTCCAAAGCCCCGCAAGCAGCAGCTTCCTCGCCGTCTGTTCCACGGCCCTGCGAAAATTCCCATCATCCCTCGCGTTGAAGGTGGTGCGGTCGATAGGCGTAATGTCCGGAAAGACCGACTGCACTTTTGATACCAGCGGTCCGGAAAACTTTTGCGCTTCCACGGTGGAAAGGACGATCGGTATCCCGAACGCCTTTGCCGTTTTGGCAAGACCCGCCACCGCGTTCAGCACGCAATTCCGGGATGCGCTTTCCACGCCGAAAAACATTTTGGTTCGTGGTCGATCAGGCAAACGACGACCTGCGAAAGGTCGAGCAGAGCGTTTTGATAGGCGCGCATAAAACGAAACCTTCTTTTTGCCTATTGTTTTCGGAATGTCCCTGTTTATGCCGGCCGACGAAAAGCCGTTTCACATCAGCAGCTTGAATTCGCTTTTATAGTACTCCAAAATCCCTTCTGCACGGAGCTTGGAAAGCTCGCTGGAGAGGGCGCTCCGGTCTACCATGAGGTAATCGGCCAGTTCCTGGCGGTTGAACGGCACGCGGAAATATCGGCCGCCCTGCCTCTGCGCCTGCTCCATCAGGTAGGACATAAGCTTTTCGCGCGTGGTGCGCTTCGATAGATGCTCGAGCTTTTGGTTGAGCTGTATATTTTTTTGGGCGAGGATGCCCAGAAAATTTTCGACAAGCTTCGCGTGGAAGCCGCAGGCGTTGGAGCAGCCGCGCGTAACGCGCGCATAGGGGAGAAGGAGCGCCTTAGAGTCCCGCATGGCGATCACCGCAATGGGGAGACTTTCCGTTTCCGCCGCCGCATAGCTTTCGCCAAACACATCCGACGGCTCGATCGCCGCGAGTATGTAGCGGTTGCCCGCGATGTCGTCGCGGACAGCCTGCGCCGCGCCCTCGAGCAAAATGCCCACCGAGCGCGCCGGAAGGCCGGAGGCGAATATCATTTCCCCTTTTTTAAAAGGGAGTATGCGCGCGTTGAGGCAGTCGAAAAGCGCCTCGTAATTTTTTTGTTCTATCCCGTGAAACAGCGCCGTCTGCGCGAGCACGCCGCTAAAAGCCGCGATATTTTCCATAAGGCTTCTTACCGCTTCCTTTCTTTGACGCACAATTATTTGCGTTGTAAAAACAACAGAACGTTTTTTGTTAGCATAGTACAATTTGTTCAGGAAAGCAAGGAGGAGCTCAAAAATGCTTAGAAAGATCATTCATATAGATGAAGAAAAGTGCAACGGCTGCGGCCTTTGCGCGAGCGCCTGCCATGAAGGCGCCATCCAGATCGCAGATGGAAAAGCAAAACTCATGCGCGAGGATTACTGCGACGGCCTCGGTGACTGTTTGCCGGCTTGCCCCACGAATGCGATCCGCTTTGTGGAGCGCGAGGCCGCGGCCTACGACGAGCAGGCGGTGCTGCGCGCTAAACATGAGGCGCATAAGGCCGCGGGCGACAAGCCCTGCGGCTGCCTGGGCTCCAACGCGCATGCTATCGTCCGCGAGGCGCGAGAGCACGGCGAACCCCCAGCGACAGAAGGCAAGCTGCCCTGCGGCTGCCCGGGAACTAGCGCCCGCGCGTTTTCCCGCCCTAAGGCTTCACAAGCGCCGAGCGCCGCAGAAGCGCAAAGCGAGCTCATGCAGTGGCCGGTACAGATCAAGCTCGTACCGGTGAACGCGCCCTACTTCGACGGCGCAAACCTGCTCGTGGCCGCGGACTGCACGGCGTTTGCCTACGGCGATTTCCACGGGAAATTCATCAAAAACCACATTGCGCTCATCGGCTGCCCCAAGCTCGACGAGGGCGACTACACCGAAAAGCTCACCGCCATTTTAGCAAACAACAACATCAAAAGCGTGAAGGTGGTGCGCATGGAGGTGCCCTGCTGCGGCGGCATCGAAAACGCGGTGAAGCGCGCCTTACAGGCGAGCGGCAAGTTTTTGCCGTGGCAGGTGGTCACCGTTTCCACCGACGGACGTATCCTTGACGGCTAAGACCGTTTTTAGGCCATACTAGAAAAAACCAATCATGAGGAGGTATTTACCATGGAAGCTACCATTGACAGAAGCGGCTGCATTGGCTGCGGCGCCTGCGAGGCGGCATGCCCCGAGGTGTTTGAGATCGACGGCGAGGGCCTTGCGTTCGTGAAAGCGCAGCCCAACGCGGCAACCATCGCCGCCGCAAAGGAAGCGCGGGATTCGTGCCCCGTTTCCGTGATTTCCATTGAAGAGTAAAAAGATAAAGAAGGGGTAGAAGTATGGGGATGTTTTGTTTTCAATGTGAGCAGACCGCGTTCGGGAAGGGCTGCGCAGGCAAAGCGGGCATATGCGGCAAAACGCAGGAGACCGCGCTTTCTCAGGACGAGCTGACCGGCGCCATGATCGCGCTTTCGCGTTCGTTAAACGGCAAAAAGCCTGCCGAAAAAGACGTGATTGCGGTTTTGACAGGGCTTTTCACCTGCATCACCAACGTCAATTTCGACAACGCCAAGGTAAAGGAAGTGACGGAGCTCGTTCGCGCGCGGATAAAGGCAAACGGCGGGGCTAAAGAATACGACATGCATCTTGTTTGGGACGCGGAGGATTTGGATGTCCGGTCCGCCAAAACGCTCATTCTTTTGGGGCTTCGCGGCATGGCCGCCTATGCCTACCACGCGCACGTTCTCGGCTATTCTGACGATGCGGTGAACGCCTATTTCTTCGAGGGGCTTCGCGCCGTCGGCAGCGACATGAACTTAACGGAGCTTCTTCCGCTCGTAATGAAAACGGGCGAGGTCAATTTCAAATGCATGGAGCTTCTCGACCGGGCCAATACAAGTAGCTACGGCACGCCCGTTCCCACTTCGGTTCCGCTTACCATTGAGAAGGGGCCCTTTATCGTAATCAGCGGTCATGATCTGAAGGACCTGCAGCTTCTTTTGGAGCAGACCGACGGCAAAGGCATAAACGTGTATACACACGGCGAGATGCTGCCGGCGCACGCCTACCCCAAGCTTAAGGCGCATCCGCAGCTCAAGGGCAATTTCGGCACCGCATGGCAGAACCAGCAAAAGGAATTTGCGAACCTGCCCGCGCCGGTATTGTTCACCACCAATTGCATCATGCCGGTAAGGGAAAGCTATTCCGACCGTATCTTCACGACCGAGGTCGTGCAGTATCCGGGTATGGTGCACATCGGTGAAGACAAGGATTTTACGCCCGTCATCGAAAAGGCGCTCGAACTTGGCGGCTACGCGGAGGACATGGAGCTTACGGGCATCAACGGGGGTCATACGGTGACCACGGGCTTTGGGCACGGCACGGTATTGAGCGTTGCGGGGGATGTGATCGACGCGGTGAAGCAGGGAAAAATTCGTCACTTCTTCCTCGTGGGCGGCTGCGACGGCGCGAAGCCCGGCCGCAACTACTACACAGAGTTCGTGCAAAAGACGCCTGCGGATACGGTGATCTTGACGCTTGCCTGCGGCAAATACCGCTTTAACGACCTCGACCTCGGCACCGTTGCGGGGCTTCCCCGCATCCTCGACATGGGGCAGTGCAACGACGCGTTCAGCGCCATCCGCGTAGCGGTCGCACTCGCGGAGGCGTTTGACTGCGGCGTCAACGACCTGCCGCTTTCCTTGGTGCTTTCGTGGTACGAGCAAAAGGCCGTATGCATACTGCTTACCCTACTGTACCTCGGCATCAAGAACATCCGCCTCGGTCCCACGCTGCCTGCGTTCATTTCCGAGAACGTGCTCGATTTCCTCGTGAAGAACTACGGCATAAGGCCCATTTCCACGCCGGAAGAGGACCTGAAGGCTATATTGGGATAACACAAAAAAGAGCATCCCCCGTACGGTCAGCCGCGCGGGGGATGCTTTGTTTTTCTTCGCGCATCGGGCCAATCCAGCCCGATTTCATTCAAGAATTTAGGAATAAAGCACGTCAGCCGCGCCGATGATATCGACCTGTGGTTCGGCAATCACAGTAATTCCAAAGTCCTTAAAAATGTGCTTTTATTTACCCACCAATACCGTTAAGGCTTGGCAAGCAATGAAACTAAATTATTGGCCGATACCTTTCCAAGGCATGGATAAATGATATAGATTGCGGAATATTACTTTATAGTGATTCAACCATGCGATAACCCACCCCCATTTCTGTAAGAATATACTTAGGTGTCCCCGGATTCGCTTCTATCTTCCTTCGTATGTTCGCCATATTGACGCGCAACGTGTGGCTATCACTTCCATATAGGCCCCATATCTCCCGCATAATATAATCATGGGTGAGCACCTTTCCTGCATTTTTTGAAAGCAGCGCTAGGATTCTATACTCAACAGGCGTCAAATGGATCCTTTCTCCTGAAAGAAATACCATCCGCTTGCCGTAATCAATTTCAAGCTCGCTAATGGTTATCTTTTCATCGCCAAAGGTTTTCCCACCTATGGCTTGAGGGCTGTGCCGGATTGCCGTCCGTATCCGGGCAAGCAATTCGGAGGTGCCAAAAGGCTTCACGATATAATCGTCCGCCCCGAAATCAAGAGCCGCCACCTTCTCGCGCTCATGGCCGCGTGCCGAAACCACTACGACGGGCGTTTTAGACCATTGACGTATGCTTTTTAACACCTCCACGCCATCAATATCCGGCAGGCCTAAGTCCAGCAAAACAACATCCGGGGCGTGTGACGTAAACAGGGAAAGCCCTTGCTTTCCTGTCTTCGCTTGAACAACCTGATAGTCATTTGTGCTCAGAACCGCCGAGATAAAATTGCAGATAGCATCTTCATCTTCGATGACCAGCACGAAAGGCTTTATCTCCATATTTATTCACTCCCTTTAAGGGGCAAAGTGAAGTGAAATACCGCTCCCCTTTCTTTTCTGTTTTCCGCTTCCAGCTTGCCGTTATGTGCTTTTATGATTGTTTTGCAGATGGACAGGCCGATCCCCATTCCTCTGGAGGAATCAGGACTCTTGTTTTCGGTAGGTTTGTAGCTTGTAAGCAAATAAGGTAAATCCTCATCCGAGATTCCTTTTCCGTGATCCAGCACTTCAAACCGAGCCCAGTCTCCGGTTTTCTCTAAACGGATTTCAACGGGAGAATCACTTGGAGAATACTTGATGGCATTTTCAAGAAGATTGATCAGCACCTGTACAATTAGAGTTCCGTCCATAGGAACTTCCAAAAGCTCATCTGGAACATGGACGATGATCTCGCGTTGCGGAAATCTTTGCTTTATTCGATTGACGGCCTCGCCCACAACTTCTTCCGCAGCCTCGGGGCTTTTTGTGAGATTTGAAGCGCTTTCATTGATCCGTGTCACGGAAAGCAGGTTTTCCACCATGCGTATAAGCCACTGGGATTCGTCTTGAATATTGGCGATCAGCTTATCCCTTATATCATCGTCAAGGTTTTTCCCGCTTTCACGAATGGCCGAACTGGCTCCTAAAATACCGGCAAGGGGCGTGCGCAGATCGTGAGATATTGCCCGCAAAAGGGTACTTCTCATTTTTTCCTTTTCTGATTCTACCATCATATCGCGTTGCTCATCGGATAGATGCTGGCGCTCCAAAGCCATTGCCACCTGTGAGGCGATCATGCGCAAAAACAGGCGGACATTATGATCGAGCTTCCCTTTGACGCAGGAGATTCCCCAAACCGCGAGAACCTTTCCCTGAGCTATAACAGGCATATAGAATGCCCCCGCACCCATCAGCGTATCGGTTCCCGCCCCCGCCTGCTTCTGATTGAGGAATACCCAATGCGCAACCGCCTTTTCATCTGCGGAATTGAGGATGGAGGCATCGGCATCTTCTTCCGCCCGCATCACGCTGCCGTCCGCTCCCTGCTCAGGATCAGTGGTGAAAAAGGCGACGGAACGGCCAAACAGGTTGACAATATACTCATTTGTAAGAGCTACAATACTTTCAAGGCCCCTTGTGGCAAGCAGCTTTTTATTGATCTCATACAGAACTTCGGTGCGATGTTCCCTTTGCACCGCAAGCCTTGCTTCCGTCTTGATGCGGACTGTCAATGTGCTTGTGATTGAAGCCACCAGCAGCATGATAAGAAACGTAATAGGATAAGCGGCCTGTATCGCGTCAAAAGTAAAATATGGCTCTGTAAAAAAGAAATTGAAGGCTACCACGCTAACCACGGAAGCAAAGATGCCGTATACATATCCTTCGGTAATCCGTGAAATGACCAGAACGGAAAGAATAAAGGCCATAATGATATTCTGATCCCCGATGCCAAGCCTTTGCAGCCCAAAAGAAAGCAAAGTCGCGGCAACCAAAAGGGAAAACGTTTTCGCGGCATCTGCCCAAGAAAAGCTGAAATTTTCAATTCGTTTTGTCTTGCGGGGTTTTTTATAGTTGCGCCGCGTGCTGCTGCCGGGTATGATATGAACTTCTATGCTTGGTATAAGAGAGATCAGCTTATCCTCGAAATCCATCTCAAATAGGTTTTGGAGCGTTTTCTTATTTCTGCTTTTGCCGACCACGATATTGGTTATACCGGAGAGCTTCGCGTATTCCGATACGGCGACGGCAATATCGTGCCCGGTAAGAGTAACGATTTCCGCGCCAAGCTTTTCAGCCAAGTCCATATTGGCGCGGATTGTTTTCTGCTGTTCTATGGTAATGTGCTCACTTTCAATGCTTTCGACATATAGAGCGACCCAATGTGCGTGAAAGGCGTCCGCAGCCCGCGCCGTCCATCGGATACATCTTGCCGACGAGGGAGAAGGGCCGATACAAACGAGCAGCTTGGTATTCACCCTCTTTTCTAATAAGTGCCGCTCTTTCTGATTTTCATAACTGATTTTGTCCGCCATTCCGCGCAGAGTGATTTCGCGCAGCAGCCGTAGATTTTCCCGTGTGAAGAAATTGCGCATGGCCGTCTCCGCCCGTTCGGGGCGGTATATTTTTCCCGCCTCAAAGCGGCGCAGAAGCTCATCCGGCTCAATATCAATGAGTTTGATTTTATCGGCGCGGTCAAAGATAGAATCCGGCACCGTTTCCTGCACCCTGATCTTCGTAATATTCTCAATCACGTCGTTCAGGCTCTCCATATGCTGAACATTGACGGTTGTGTAGACATCGATTCCGGCATTAAGCAGTTCATCGATATCCTGATACCGTTTTTTATTGCGACCGCCCTCCGCGTTGGTATGGGCAAGCTCATCCACAAGAATCAGCTCCGGTTTGCGCTTTAGCGCTTCGTCCAGATCAAATTCCTTGAGTTCAATGTTCCTGTATTGAACCGTTTTTAGTGGCAGTACCGGCAAATCATGCAGAAGCTGCATGGTTTCCGGGCGGGTGTGCGGTTCGATATAGCCGACCAAAACATCCACGCCGCTTTTGTACTGCTCCTGCGCGTCGTCCAGCATGGCATAAGTTTTTCCAACGCCTGCGGCATATCCGAAGAATATCTTTAACCTGCCCATCCGCTTATCCCGCTCTGCTTGAATATCCTCTAAAATATCATCGGGATCGGGCCGCTCATCGAATTGTGCCATTTGTTATACACCACCTTTAAGCTAAAGCATATCACGCGCGCCATGATAGTCAATTATAGCAATCCATCCAGCGCCAGATTGACTTTCAGGACATTGACAGCCGGTTCACCGATAAACCCAAGAAACCGCCCGCTGGTATAGGTCTGGATGGTGCGCCTTACTTCATCTTCCTCCATGTTTCTGGTTTTGGCGATCCTGCTGACCTGATATTCCGCCGCTTCCGGTGAAATATTCGGGTCTACGCCGCTGCCCGACGCTGTAACCAAATCCATCGGGATGTCTGCTGTGTTGTCCGGGTCAAAGGAGTGCCACCAGTCGATACGCTCCTGCACAAGCTTTTTCTGTTCCTCACTCACGGGGGAAAGGTTGGTTGCGCCTGACGGTCTGCCGATGAGGTATTCCGCCTTTGTAAACTCCTGCGCGATCAATTCAGACCCATACTCTTTTTGCGTTCCATCCTTTAAGGTGACGGTTATGACGCTGCCGTTTGCCTGGTTGGGAAAAAAGAGATGGGCGACACCCGTAACCGCTGCGGTATACAGGACGCCACACAGCAGCGTCATCACGCCAAAGCATATCAATGCGGGTCTTAATAGTTTCATGGCTCTCCTCATCCTCATCCACCTCACACAAGGCCGCAAGCGGTCAGAATCATATCGATCAATTTAATCGCGGCAAAGGGCGCGGCAATGCCGCCCAGGCCGTAAACCAGCATGTTTCGTTTCAGCAGCTTTCCGGCAGGCAGTTCGCGGTATCTCACGCCTTTAAGCGCCAGCGGAATGAGCGCGATAATAATCAGAGCGTTGTAAATGATCGCCGAGAGCATGGCGCTTGTGGAGCTGGTCAGCCCCATGAAATTCAGGGTGGTGAGCTGCGGGTAAATCCCAAAGAACAGTACCGGGATGATCGCAAAATACTTGGCTACGTCGTTTGCCACGCTGAAGGTTGTCAAAGAACCTCTTGTCATTAAAAGCTGCTTGCCGATGCGCACGATATCGATGAGTTTGGTGGGGCTGGAATCCAAATCCACCATGTTGCCCGCCTCCTTCGCTGCTTGCGTGCCCGTGTTCATGGCGACGGCGACATCCGCTTGCGCCAGCGCGGGAGCGTCGTTCGTGCCGTCGCCCGTCATGGCAATCAAATGCCCTTTGGCTTGATAGTCGCGGATAAGAGCCAATTTCGCTTCCGGCGTGGCCTCCGCCAGAAAATCGTCCACGCCCGCTTCCGCGGCGATGGCTGCCGCCGTCATGGGATTGTCGCCGGTGATCATAATGGTCTTAATGCCCATCTTGCGTAAATCTTCAAAACGTTCCTTTACGCCCTTCTTGACGATGTCTTTCAAATATACGACACCCAGTACTTGGCTGTTTTTTGCCACCACAAGGGGCGTCCCGCCCTCTCCGGCGACGCGCTTTACAATTCGCCCGCATTCCTCCGTGTATTCGCCGCCCTTCTCCAAAGCAAAGGCTCTTATGGCATCGGCCGCGCCTTTGCGGATTTCATTCCCCTGATAATCGATTCCGCTCATCCTCGTTTTTGCCGTGAATGGTACGAAAGTCGCGTTGAGTTTGGAAAGCTCACGGCCCCGTATCCCAAACTTCTCCTTTGCCAAAACCACAATGCTTCTTCCCTCGGCAGTTTCGTCAGCAAGGGAGGAAAGCTGGGCGGCGTCTGCCAATTCTTGCTCTGTTACACCGCTGACCGGCAAAAACTCGCTGGCCTGACGGTTTCCCAAGGTAATGGTGCCGGTCTTGTCCAGCAACAGCACATCCGTGTCTCCCGCGGCCTCGATGGCGCGCCCGCTCATCGCCAGCACATTTGCCTGATTTAAGCGGCTCATACCTGCGATTCCGATGGCGGAAAGAAGCGCGCCGATGGTGGTAGGCGCAAGGCAGACTAAGAGGGCAATGACGTTGGTAATGGAAATGGCCGAGCCCGCACCAGCCTGACTACTTGCAAAAGCTGAGAACGGCAGCAGGGTCGCCGTGACCACAAGAAAGATGATGGTGAGCGTCACCAGAAGAATTTGCAGGGCAATCTCATTGGGCGTCTTTTTTCTGGACGCGCCTTCCACCATGGCGATCATTTTATCGAGAAAGCTTTCTCCCGCTTCCGCCGTCACTTCAATAATCAGCCAGTCGGACGCCAAGGTTGTTCCTCCGGTAACGGCGCTGCGGTCGCCGCCCGATTCGCGGATGACGGGCGCCGATTCACCGGTAATAGCGCTTTCGTCCACGGATGCCGCGCCGTCGATCGCCTCGCCGTCCATCGGGATTTGCTCGCCCGCTTTGACATACACGATGTCGCCCTTTTTGAGCGTGTTGGATAGTACCTCGGTATACTCTTCCGTATTGGATGCGGATTTAAGCTTTCTCGCCTTGACGTCCTTTCTCGCGCTACGCAGACTGTCGGCCTGCGCCCGCCCGCGCCCTTCCGCAATAGCTTCCGCAAAATTGGCGAACAATACAGTAAACCATAGGATCAGCGCTATGGCCAGGGTATAGCCCGCGCTTTCATCTTTCAGCCCTGCAAAAGAAAGAAAATACAGAGTAGTGGTCAGGATTGCGCCGATATAAACCACCAGCATAACAGGATTCCTCACCTGTACGCGGGGGGAGAGCTTTACAAAGGACTGTTTGAGCGCATCCGCAAAAATGCCTTTATTAACGCTTTTCTTTTCCATTTCAATTACCTCGTTCTATCGCGTTGTAAAGTAGTCGGCAATCGGGCCAAGGGCCAGCGCAGGCAAAAAGCTCAGAGCACCGATGATGAGAATGACCCCGATCAAAAGTCCGACAAACATGATGTTGCTGGTGGATAATGTTCCTTCGCCGACCGCTACGGTTTTTTTCTGCGCCATATTACCGGCAAGGAAAATGGCGGCAACCATCGGGATAAAGCGAACCAACAGCATAATAATCCCGCCTAAAACGTTCGTGAACACCGTGTTTGCGGTGAACCCGCCAAAGGCGCTCCCGTTGTTGTTTGCCATAGAGGAAAAAGCATACAGTATTTCCGAAAAACCATGAGCGCCGGAGTTTGTTAGCCACGACGCCGCACCCGGCATGGCAACTGCGGCAGCGGTACCCAGCAGCGTCAACAGCGGGGGAACAAGCACAATCAGGCACACCATTTTCATGTCAAAAGGCTCGACCTTTTTGCTCAAATATTCCGGCGTCCTGCCGACCATCAATCCCGCAATAAAAACCGTGAGCAAAACAAATGCAAGCATTCCGTAAAGTCCGCTCCCTACGCCACCGAACACAATTTCACCAAGCTGCATGAAGAACATGGGAATCATGCCACCGAATGGGGTAAGGCTGTCGTGCATGGCGTTCACAGAGCCATTGGACGCCGCCGTGGTAACTGTTGACCATAGCGAGGACGCACCAACACCGTGGATGATCTCCTTGCCTTCCATGCTGCCGGAGGCTGCGACGCCTTCAAATACCGGCGCGGCAAACTGCTCGCTGACAGTTGTAACTGCAAGTGCGGTAACGAAAAAGATCATCATGGCAATGTAAATTGACCGTCCCTGTTTGCCGTCTTTTACCGCTGTCCCAAAGGTTACGCAAAGCGCCGCAGGAATCAGCAGGATAGACAAAACTTGTACCAGATTGGAAAGCGGCGTAGGATTCTCCAATGGGAAAGCGGAGTTCATCCCGAAAAAACCGCCGCCGTTTGTGCCAAGTTGTTTGATTGCGATCTGGCTTGCCGCAGGGCCTAACGGAATGATCTGCACGGCCCCGCTTTCCAGCATGGCAACGTCCTTATATTGGTCGAAAGTCTGTACTACGCCTTGTGAAACGAGCAGCAGCGCTACCACAACGGAAAGGGGTAACAATACATACAACGTCGTTCTCGTTAAGTCCGCCCAAAAGCTGCCCAGGGTCTTTTTCTGTTTCAGGATAAAACCCCTGATCAGAGCAAAAAGGACGGCGATGCCCGTTGCCGCCGACACAAAATTCTGGACGGTAAGCCCTAAAAACTGCGTCAGGTAGGACAGCGTGGATTCGCCAGAATACGCCTGCCAGTTCGTATTGGAAACGAAGCTTGCCGCCGTGTTGAAAGCCAGATGCCAGCTTGCAGCTTTCATCCCTTCCGGGTTAAACGGCAGAAAGCCTTGCAGCACCTGCAAAAGCCAAAGGAAAACAAGGCCGATTGCGCTAAACAAAAGCGCTGAGAGCGCATACTTTTTTGCGCTCATTTCCTCGTCGCCCTGAACGCCCATCAGCTTATAAATCCCTTTTTCCACAGGGGCAAGCGCATGGGTCAAAAATACCTTTTGCCCGGCCATTACCCTATACATATAGATGCCCAATGGAATGGACAGGCCGCTCAAAAGGACGATAAAGAATACGTCCTGCCATATGATGTAGCTCATAATTTCTCACCCCGAAATAGGACATAAAATAGGTAGACCAGCAAGGCAAGACCGATCAAGCCTACCACGATTAACACAATTCCCATGATTTCAACTCCTGACAGCTCCATTTTGCATACCGAAGTACCCCTGTTCAGCGATGCGTATTGACTCACCACTGAACATACAAAGAATAAATAAAAGGATTACTAATCCTCAATAATAATCCCTATCCAGTCCATAGTTGCCATCTCTTATATCCTTCTCTCTTCATGCCATTGGCATCCCTTATTGCGATTGCAATCATATCAGAGAAAAAATCAAAACAGTGGCAAGATAAGAAGGCAATATGTCAAGAAGTTGGCAAGATTGATAGATTGAAGGAGATGTGATGAATTGACAAACAAAAAAATGGCCGCAAAGCAGCAAGCAATGCAAGCGTCAATGCACTCGCCAATTTTCTGCATTTTATTCTCCGGCCAAAATGCAAAAAATCATGTCTGTTAGGGCTAGCCTCAAACCCGTGACGCTTTGGGCCGGTATAGCGATGCAAGCGCTGCCCAAACATTATTGCCGATAGCCAGCGGGGAACGAGCCGTATCGACGAGGGGGATCGCCGTCTGGTTTTCAGCAAAAGTACGGATGTCTCGCGGCATCGATTCGGTTGGCACAAAGGTAAAGTTGATTAACGTCGGGAAGAGCCGTTTCTACGTTACTCGCAGCTTGGTTCTGATGCAATTTGGGGGCCTTGAAAAAAATAGTCAACGGCCTATAATCATTTGTATTAACCGATATGGTTAAACCATTGCGGTCAAGAAGGTGATTGCTATGAACACCAAATTTCTGGAGCTGCCGGATGAAAAGCGGCGGAAGATCGTCAACGCGGGCTTTGAAGTTTTCGCTAAAAACGACTACAAGCACGCTTCGACAGAGGAGATCGCCGTAAAAGCCGGTATTTCGAAGGGGCTTTTGTTTTATTATTTTCACGACAAGAAAACCTTCTATGCGTTTCTGTTTGAAGAGGCGGTCGAGAGCGTCAAAGCGTATGTTTTGGATGAAAGCATCCAAAAAATCGACGACTTCTTTGAGCTTTGCGCATATGCGGCGGAACGCAAATACCGCATGATGCGCAAAAGCCCTTACATCATGGATTTTGTTGTGCGGACGTTTTACGCGCAGCGCGAAGCGATCCCTGAAAATATCAACGAAAAATTTCTAGAAAATACGGAGAACATCTTCGGCATGTATTTCCGCAATATCGACTTATCCCGGTTCAGGGATGATATTGACCCGCGGCAAATTCAACGAATGCTCACCTGGATGGCGGAAGGGTACATCCACGAGCGTCAGCGAAACGGCCTGAATGTCGGCCTTGAGGATATCATGGAGAAGTTCAGGCATTGGTCTGATTATTTCAAAAAAATTTCATATAAGAAGGAGTATCTGCAGTGAGCGCAATCATCGAAACGAAAAATCTGACAAAGTACTACGGCAAATCAAGGGGGATCCTTGACGTCAGCCTCTCGGTAGAGGAAGGGGAGATTTACGGGTTTATCGGTCCAAATGGCGCGGGCAAGTCCACGGCAATCCGAACGCTGCTGTCCTTGATCTATAAAACAAGCGGCGAAGCGAAAATTTTCGGGCTCGATACGAGCGCCCACAAAGTCGAAATACTGCGGGATGTCGGTTACCTGCCCAGCGAGGTCTTCTACTACGACAACATGCGGGCTATCGACCTTTTCAACTATTCCGCCAGCTTTTATAAAAAAGACTGCTCAAAGAGGATCGGGGAACTGTCAAAACTGCTTCAGGTGGACCCCCGTCAGAAAATCGAGGACATGAGCCTCGGAAACAAGAAAAAAGTAGGCATCATTCAAGGGTTGCTGCATGCCCCGCGCCTTATCATCCTCGACGAGCCGACGAGCGGCCTGGACCCGCTGATGCAGCGGACATTTTTTGACCTCATCAAGGAGGAGAACAAACGCGGGGCAACCGTCCTCTTCTCGTCGCATATCCTGAGCGAGGTGCAGCGCATCTGCGACCGCGTGGCCATCATCAAGGAAGGGCGCATCGTCACGGTGCAGAAGATCGGCGAGCTGAAGGAAAACGCCTACAAGAGCGTCAGTTTTACCGTGAAAGACGGCGATCCGTCGAAAGAATTCGCCCTCGAGGGCACGCAGCATGTGGAGATTACCGGCCGCGACGTCAGCTTTATCTACAAGGGCAGCGTGAACATGCTGCTTGCCGAGATCGCCAGGTTCCCTCTCGCCAACGTGAATATCACGGAGCCGCCGCTCGAGGATATCTTCATGCACTACTATGCGGACTGAGGGAGGCGCAAGCTTTGAATATTTTCTGGTTTGAAACGAAGTCGCAATGGAAAAGCTTCCTCATTTGGGCGGTCAGCCTGTTCGCCTTGCTCCTGATTTTCATGACCGCTTTCTATGGGACCTTTATGGAAAGCAAGGAGACGGTGCAAAAGGTGCTGGGAAGCCTGCCCCCCGCCTTCGCCGCGGCGTTCGGCGTGGACGGCGTGGATCGCATATTCAGCTTTGGCGGTTTTTTCCAGTTTATCTACACATATATCGGGGTCGTGGGCGCGATCATGGCGGCTTCGTTTGCGCTGTCGGTATTTTCAAGGGAGAAGCGTTCCAAGTGCGTGGATTTCCTGCTGGTCAAGCCCGTGGAGCGCAGCCGGGTGTTTACCGACAAGCTGCTTTCCTGCCTGATGCTCCTCGTGGTGACGAATATCCTCTTCATCATCTCCGTGGTGATCGCCTATACCGCGAACGGCGAGGATGCCGGTGTGCCGCGAAAGGTGGTGCTGGCGTCGCTGTCGCTGTTCTTCATGCAGTTGGTATTCCTGTCCATCAGCATGTTGTACGCCACATTCGCCCGCAAGGTGCGGTCGGTCTCCGGCATGGCCACGGCGATCGGATTCGCGGGCTTCATCATGATGGCGCTGTGTACGCTCATCAAGGAGGATGCCTTAATGTATATCTCGCCGCTTGCCTATTTTACCCCGGAAACCGTCTTCTCTACAGGCGGGTTTGAAACGAAGTATGTCGTCACCGCCGCGATCGTCAGCGTCGCCTGTGTCGCCCTGTCGTATGTCAAGTACTGCAAAAGCGACACCAAGGCCGTTTAAGGGGTAGATGTATGAATATGCTCAAACGCGAGCTTAGCACCGGATTAAAACCTTTTATTTTCTGGATGATCGGCCTGTTTGTATTGTGCTTTGCCGGCATCATTAAATTCGAAAGCTATACCGCAAGCGGCAGCATGACAGATCTGCTTGCGTCTTTCCCGCGTATTGTGCTGGCGGTGATGGGCGCGGTGGGTGTGGATGTGGGCACGCTGGCCGGCTATACGGCGCTGCTTTTTTATTACGTGCTGGTTTGCGCCGTCATTTATGCCGTCCATTTGGGCGCGGCGGCCGTGACAAGGGAATCGGTGGACAAGACGTATGAATTTATCTTTACAAAACCATGCTCGCGGTCGCGCGTTTTGGCGATAAAGCTCGTTTCCGCTTACGTCTACCTTCTGCTGTTCTGCGCCTTCAACGGCGTGTTTGTCATGATGGCGGTCGCCTATCTGAAAACCTCCGGACCCATGACCGGGGAGATCTGGTTCTGCGCGCTGACGGTATTTCTGGTCGGCACATTGTTCATCGCGCTTTCGGCCTTCTTCTCGGCCATGGCAAAGCGGCCGGAAAAAGGGACGCTTTACGGCAACCTCGCGTTCCTGTATGCCTTTATCTTAGGCGTAGTGTGCAACATGCTCGAAGATCCGGGGCTTTTGAAACTGATCGCGCCGTTCAATTATTTCAGCTCCGCCGACTTGGTCGCCGAAAGGCTGGACCCGGTATATGCGGTCGTCACACTTGTTCTAACCGTCGGGCTGCTGTACGGAGCATTTGCAAAATTTAAGAGCAAAGACCTGACATAGAACGCCGGAACGTTCAAAACAAAACCACGCGTTCGGCCGAACGCGTGGTTTTGTTTTGAAGGGTTTTACTCCATCCCGTGCTTATATAGCTGCCGGTTGTCGAGCGCCCACTGGCGCTCGGAAAACTCGCCCTCCGTCACGGCGGAAAGCGCGTCGTACATTTCGTACAGGCGCGAATCGAGAAGGTCGACCTGGCTCACGATTTCGGCCTCGGGGAACATAGGCGGCTTGGGGCTGCCGTGCTCGGCCGTGTCGTGATGGGCGAGCAAAATATGCTCCAAAAGCACCGCCTGCTTTTCATCCACCATAAGCTCCGCGGCGGCGCGCACAAGCATCCCGACGCCCATGGCTATATGCCCCAAAAGCTGACCGGGCATGCTGTAGCCGCTCGCAAGCCCAAGCTCGCTTACGGTAAGCTCCTCCACCTTTGCCACGTCATGCAAGATGATGCCGGCATAAACAAGATCGCGGCTGAGGCTTGGGTAAATGGGTTCGTATACGTCGCAGATCGCCTTGCCCGTTTGCAGCATGGTGCGGGTGTGGTATAAGAGCCCCCCGCGTATGGCATGGTGAAGCTTGAGCGCAGCGGGATATTTGATGAGCTTTTCCTTATTTTCGCGCAAAACGTACTGGGTGATCATGCGGATATCGTTGTTTTTGAATTTCTCCGCGCAGGCGTATAGCTCGTCATACAATACTTCGCCCGCAATGGGCGCGGTAGGTACGAACGCGCTCATATCCACATCGTCGCCCTCTTTTACGAGGCGGATGCGGTCGATCTTGAGCTGCTCGGTCTCCTTCCAGATGTTCACGGTGCCGCGCACCTTCACGAGGTTATCGGGGTAGTAGGCGCCATGCTGTTCGGGGCTATAGTCCCAAAGCTTGGCCACCACCTCGCCGCCCGCGTCGGACAATACAAAGTCGAGGTAATCGCTGCCCTTGACGTTGCTTTTTTGTTGAACGCTGCGGACAAGGCAATATCCCTCGACCTGATTGGACTGAGAATTTACGACACTGCTCAAAAGGTTCATTCTTCCCATAAACGATAACCGCCTCCGTGATAAGGTTTCCTATTTACATTACCCTATCTCGGTCAAAAGCGCAATGGCATCCTCAGCGGTATAGCCGAGGAATTCCGCATAAACGTGCAGCGTATCGGATGCGCTCCAATAGATGCGCAGATTGCCGTCGCCAAAATCGGAGACAAGCGCCTTTCCAAGCTTCGGCGCGCCCGCGAGCGGCTCGATGTACACCAAGTTATAGCTTGTGCTGCATGCGATATCGCCGTAGGGGGATTCTCCGGCTCTATTTTTATCCGGTTCCGGGAGGACCTTAACATCCATAAGCTTCGCGTTTTTATCCGCGAGCACCTCTGAAGCGAGGGCGGGCGCGTCAAACGCGACGCCGCTTCCCGCGGAGCCCGTAACGTTTTGCGCACCGAACAGCATCTCGGGCGTTTCACCCGTACCGCCGTTATCATCGGCCGGCACAGATTGATCTTCGGAGCGCATCTCGGCCTCCGGCGCAGGCGCGGCTTGCGGCGCTTCGGTCGCGGCGGCGGTTATAGAGTAAGAATCGTACCCCGCGCCGTCCTCATTCCCCCCCGATTTTTGTGATGAAGCCGAAAACCATCCGCCCGCGAGCGCAAATACACCCACACCTACGAGTGCCACAAACGCGGCGGCGTAGGAGAGCATTCGCTTCGAGTGCGGAAAGCTTTTCTTTTTCTTTGTATGCGCAACCAAAATGGCGTCGTGCAGCGCGGCATAATCTACACTGCGGTCCGCCTCGTCGGCGACCGAGCGCAAGATCTCATCCATCCTGTCAGCCATTTTTCTCACCGTCCTTCAATAGGGAAAAAAGCTTATCCTTCGCACGCGACATGCGGGACTTTACGGTACCCTCGCTTACACCCGTATACGCGGCGATGCTTTCGTAGCTCAAACCGGAAAAATAATGCATAACCACCGTTTCTCGATAAATATCGGGCAGCGCGTCGATGGCTTCGCGCAAAAGCGTTCTCTGTTCGCTGCTTAAAGCCGCCGCCTCGGGCAAATCGTCCTCGGAAACGGGCAAAGCATCAAAACCCTCGTCGGTGATGATCTCGCGGCGCTGCTTGCGCTTATAATCGAGGCAAACGTTGACCGTAACGCGGTACATCCATGCCTTGAGCTGCGCGTCGCCCATATCCTCAAGCTTTTTTTGATGGTTGAGCACGCGCATAAAAACGTTTTGCGACGCATCCATGGCGTCAAAGTGCGATTTGAGCACCCCGTACGCCGTCCAATATACCAAGCGGGAGCAGTCCGCATAAATGGATTCAAAATCCCTTGCGGGCATTTTCGCACCCCTCTCATCCAATAATACGGCTCAAAGTCCGTTGAAGTTCCCGACACAACGCCTGAATGCTTCTGGTAATTTGAGCTGCGCTTTTTTTATTATACCATAATAAGATGTGCTTCACAAAATGACGGAGGCTTTCGCTGTCCGCTTAAATCGTTAACAAGCGTTCATATAAGCAAAGTCCGTTTACAAGCACCGTCTCGTCAAAATCAAAATCCGCCGCATGCAGCGGAACGTTCCCTCCCGTTCCCAGGAAAAAGAAAACGCCGGGGACGCGCGCCTGATAAAACGAAAAATCCTCGCCGGTCAGGTACGGCTCGTTGAGCGTTCGAGGTGCATTTTCTTTTAAATGCGCCATGACGCGGCCGTAAAGCCCCGCCTCGTTGATCACGGGCGGATACCCTTCGGTAACGGAGACATGCATGCGGCATCCGGTGCGTTTTCCCGTTTCCTCCGCGATGCCTTGGAGTACGCCGATCATTCGCTCGCGCATACGTACGCTAAACGTGCGCATCGTGCCGCGAACGGCGGTATGCGCGCTCAAGGCGTTTTCCGCCGTACCGCTTGTTATATAGCCGAATTTCAAAAGCCGCTTCTCGTCGTGCGGGGCGATCATTTCCGCCGTTTCATAGGCGCGGTGCAAAAATTCGACGCCCGCGTAAAGCGCGTCGGCACCTTCTTCAGCGTGCGCCACATGGACGCTTTTCCCCTCGATCTCCACCTGCACGATCCCCGTTTGCGCCATGACCGCGCCGGGCCTCGTCCAAATTTGACCGAAAGGTAGCTCCGGCCAAAGGTGCATGCCGAATATACAGGCCGTTTTGTACCGCTCTAAGATCCCGCTTTCGCAGATCGCCTTTGCGCCGCCCGTGGTCTCCTCCCCAGGCTGGAAGATCAAAAGCACGTTATGCGGAAGCTCCGGGAGCTTTTTATCCGCAATGCCCGCAAGCGCAAGCAGCATGCTCATATGCCCGTCGTGGCCGCAGGCATGCATGCGCCCCGGATGAATGGATGCGTAGCCTGCACCCGTCGCCTCCATAATGGGAAGCGCGTCCATATCCGCGCGAAAGGCTAGAGTATCCGTCTTTCCTGCGTCAAAATAGGCGCATACGGAGCTTTGCGCTATACGTATCACCTCGCAGTTGAGCGAAGCGAGCACCCGTTCCACGTACGCTATGGTCTCGGGCAGCTCAAAGCCGAGCTCAGGTATTCGATGCAGGTCCCTTCTGTATTTTGTAAGCGTTTCAAGCATTTTTGGATCCCCCCGGCAAGCCGTTTGCTCTGATTGTATGTTATATAAAACATCCTTGGTATCCATCCGTCGTATGTTTGCACAAAAAGCGAACACTTCCGTAACTTTTGCAATATAAATCTCAATCGCGATTGATAGTATGGTAAAAGAAGCAATCCAAGGTTTTGCGGAGGCAAGCATGGGCGTCGTACAAAAATACGGGGGCAGCAGCGTTGCGACCATCGAAAAGATCAAGGCTGTCGCCGCGCGCGTGGCAGAGGAAAAGCGCTCCGGCCGCGATATCGTGGTGGTAGCAAGCGCCATGGGAAAAACCACGGACCGGCTCATCGAGCTCGCAGGTCAAACCGGCGGCGCCGACAACGCCCGCGAGTTGGACGCGCTCATCTCCACGGGCGAGCAGACCACCGTAGCGCTTCTCGCCATGGCGCTAAACGGCATGGGCATAGAAGCCGTATCGCTCACAGGCGCGCAGTCCGGCTTTCTCACCAACGGCAACCATGCCCGCGCCAAAATCGTGGATATCAACTTGAACGCGCTCAAGCGCCATATCAAAGAGGGCAAGGTCGTCGTGGTCGCGGGCTTTCAGGGCGCAGATGAAAAAGGGAACATCACAACACTCGGCCGCGGCGGTTCGGATACTACCGCCGTCGCGCTGGCCGCCAAGCTCCGTTGGAACTGCGAGATCTATACGGACGTAGAGGGCATTTTTACGGTCGATCCGCGCAGATGCCCAGGCGCAAAGCCCCTGCACCGCATCACATACGACGAGATGATGGAGCTATCTGCGCTGGGGGTTGGTGCGCTCGAAACAAGAAGCGTGGAGCTCGCCAAAAAATACCGCGTCCCATTATACCTTGGGCACGCTTCGGAACGAGACAAATCGAAAGGAACCTACATTATGGATCGGGACGATACCTTTGAAGCCATGCCGGTAACAGGCATAAGCCTTGCCGACAATTGCGCCGTTTTCCATATCGCCGACGCGCCCGCGGACGGAAGCTGCCTAAGCATGCTTTTTTCCGTCATCGCACGGCTCGATATTAACGTGGACCTCCTTAACCAGCAGCTTCTTCCAAACGGCAATGTCGCCTTATCGTTTGGCTGCAAGCGGGACGACGCCGAATTGCTGCAAAAGGCCTGCGCGGAAAGCGGCTTCCCCTATGAGCTTACCGTGCGGCACCCCTTGGCGAAAATATCGCTTGCGGGCACGGGGTTTATCACACACAGCGACCTATTCAACCGCGCGTTTGAGGTGCTTTATACAAACGGCATACGCTGTTACCAGATCAGCACCTGCGAAATTTCCATCTCCATCACGGTGGACGCCGTGGACGCGGAACGGGGAGCACGGCTGCTTGCGGAGGAATTCGAGCTCTGCGAACCCGCATAGAACTAAAATTTTTCGGAAAGGCGGACAAAACCATGCTGCAGCTTCAAGGCTCCATCGTCGCGCTCGTGACCCCTTTTTACGAAGACGGCTCCGTCAACTATGCAAGGCTTGACGAGCTTGTGGACTGGCATATCGGAAGCGGGACCGACGGCATCGTCGCGCTCGGCACGACGGGCGAGGCGTCCACCATGACGGGCGAGGAATGCGAAAAGGTTTTAAGGCGCGTCGTCAAAAAAGCCGCCGGCCGCATACCCGTGATCGCAGGCAGCGGCTCCAACTGCACGGGGACGATGCTCGAAAAAAGCCTGCGCGCACAAGGTGCGGGCGCAGACGGGCTTCTCATCATCACGCCGTACTACAACAAGGCCAACGAGGAGGGCATGTACCGCCACTTTGCAACCGTTGCGGACGCCGTAAAGATACCCTGCATCCTTTACAACGTGCCCGGGCGCACCGGCTGCTCGATTTCCGAGAAGGTAGTTAAACGCCTATTTAAGCATGAAAACATCTATGCGATCAAGGAGGCCTCGGGCAACCTCAGCTATGCTACTGAGATCGCCCGGTATTTGAACGACGACTTTCGCATGTACTGCGGCAACGACGACATAATCGTGCCCATGATGGCTTTAGGCTCTAGCGGCGCAATCTCCGTATTTGCGAACATCATGCCGGAGGTCGTGCATACGATGGTTGCGGACTGTTTCAAGGGCGATATCAAAAAAGCAAGAACGGCGCAGCTGAAATATCTCGGGGTCATCAACGATCTTTTTATCGAGGTAAACCCCATCCCCGTAAAAGCCGCCATGAACATGATGGGCCTTCAGGCGGGGAGCTTGCGGCTGCCGCTATACGAAATGAGCGACGGCGCGAAAGCGCGGTTGAAAGAGGCGCTTCTTGAGGCCAAAGCCCTATGAAGATCGTGCTTGTCGGCTACAGCCGCATGGGCCGTCTGATCGAAAGCCTCGCCGCGGACGCGGGCCATACGGTGGTGAGCTCCGTCGATGAAAAAAACGCGAAAAGGCTTTTCACGCTGGGGCGTAATGCGGATATCGTCATGGACTTTTCCGCGCCCGCCGCGCTTCCCTTCCTTGCGGACTGCATACGCCGCACGGGCATGCCGCTTTTGAGCGGCACCACAGGCTACACGGCGGCGGACATGGACGCTTTTCGGACATTGGGGGCTTACGCCCCCGTGCTTCACAGCGCCAACTATTCCATAGGCATTGCCGTGTTCCGCCGTATGCTTGAAACATTCTCCCCGACATTGCTCCATAGTTTTGACGCGGAGATCACAGAAATACACCATAACAAAAAAGCGGACGCGCCCAGCGGAACGGCAAAGCTGCTGTATGAAGCCATCGACCCGGACCATGCCTATATGCCGGTCTACGGGCGCGAGGGGGCAATTTCCCCGCGCGGCCAAAAGGAGATTGGCATCCACGCGCTGCGCGGCGGCACCGTGGCCGGAACGCACACCGTAAGCTTCTTCGGGCAGGACGAGGAGCTTTCCATCACCCACCGCGCTTCAAGCCGCACCGTTTTCGCAAGCGGCGCACTCGCGGCGGCGGAGATACTCGTCAAAAACGAAAAAGGCTTTTATACTTTGGATCAGATCCTGTTCGGAGGTACTTTATGAACGCTGAAGAGATCATTCAATATATCGGCAATTCCAAAAAGAAAACGCCCGTCAAGCTTTATGTCAAGGAGAAAGCACCTATCGATTACGGCTCTTCCCGGGTGTTCGGCGCGGGCGATAAGATCGTATTCGGCGACTGGAACGAGCTTTCGCAGATCCTCGCCGCAAATAAGGACGCTATCGCCGATATCGTCATAGAAAACAACTGCCGCAATTCCGCCGTCCCGATGCTTGATATAAAGGGTATTCCCGCGCGCATCGAGCCGGGCGCCATCATCCGTGAGCAGGTCACGATCGGTACAAACGCCGTCGTCATGATGGGCGCGGTCCTCAATATCGGCGCCAGTATAGGCGAAAGCTCCATGATCGATATGAACGCGGTGCTCGGCGGGCGGGCGACGGTAGGGAGAAACTGCCACATCGGCGCGGGGGCCGTGCTTGCGGGCGTCATCGAGCCCGCGAGCGCCGCGCCCGTCATGATAGAGGACGACGTGATGATCGGCGCGAACGCCGTGATCCTCGAAGGGGTGCGCGTGGGTAAAAATTCCGTTGTTGCCGCAGGCGCCGTGGTCATAAACGACGTGCCCCAAAACGCGGTCGTCGCAGGCACGCCCGCGCGCGTCATCAAGCAAAAAGACGAAAAAACCGCCGCCAAAACGGCGACGGTGGATGCTTTAAGAATGCTTTAAATTCGCCGCCAAAGGAACGGGAATGCTCTTTTGTACGACGGCTTGCACGGCGATGCCCAAGAGCGCGCCCGTAAAATTGAGCAGGATATCGTCGATATCGAATACGCCCTTTACGAAAAGCTGCTGGAAAACCTCCACCGAAAGGATCGCCGCAAAAAGCAGAAGGGCCGCTTTGGACTTCGGGCGTTTTCCTTTCATTTTCCACGGCAGCAAAAACCCAAGCGGAGAAAACAGCAGCAGGTTTCCGACAATGCCTATGAGCGGACTCATGTGAAACCGCCCGATGAACGCATTTCCGATTTCCCTTACGATCGAAACGAACGGCACGAAATTCGGTCTCAAATAGGAATAGTCATAGTCCCGCCGTCCGCCGCCAAACAATACAAAACCGAGGATTGCGCAGTATAGGACGGTAAAGAACCACCACGCCATACCGAGAAGCTTTTTTCGGAAGTCCGTTGAGCCGCTCAAAGCGTATAAAAGCCATACCCCGAACGCGATCGGCACGGGCGATACAAGCGCCGCCAAAAGGAGCGTGACCGGTCCCAGAAAACTGCCGTTATGGTAAAACACGCGAAGCGCGAATACCGTTCCGCCTAAGCCGAACAAAAGCAATATCGCCGCGGCGATCAGCTGCGCGGTGAAAAGTTTACTTCCCTTTTTCCATACCGGCTTTAGCATTCATCCGCCTTTTCCTGCGCCGCAATATGCCGTTTGAGGGATTATAGCATAAGACCGCACCGCAATATTGTAAACTGTTTTTTATCGAGAAACCCGGGGCTATCTATTTTGCGGAGTTAAAAAGGCAGAACGGAGCCCTTTCAAAATCGTCCATATCCTTATACCACTCCTGCATATAGGGCTTGAGTTTTTGCATGTTCTCAGCATATACCCGGTTCTCCTCCGGCATATCCTTTTTAACGAATTGGCGCACTTCCTCATAGAGCGCATCTACGTCGATGGTCTCAACTTTCTTGCCGCGGATGACCGGCTTGCCGTTTACAAACACATCCGACACATAGCGCCCCAGCGCACGGTGGATCAGCGTCAGGGCAGGATCCGCATTCGGAACTATGCACGGATCGTTTTCAATCGCATTTAGCTCCATTACCACGACATCCGCCTGCATGCCGGCTTCCAATGCGCCGATCTTGTTCGAGAATCCAAGCGAGCGTGCCGCATTGCGCGTACCCATCGAAAGGACCTCGTACGGCGTAAGAGCCTTTGTGTTAACGAGATCAAATCCGCTTATGCGCGAGAGATAATAGATCATTCGAAGCTCCATAAACGCGTCTTCGTCGTCGTTGATGCCTTTTTCGTCAATGCCCAGCGCAACGTTTACGCCTGCGCGCTGCAGCAACCAGACGGGGGCGATGCCGTTGCGCATAGCCAGATTGCAGCTGGCGTGATGCGTGATGGATGCATTTCTGTCATGGAGAACCCGAATGTCATCCTCATCGAGATACACGGCATGTCCAAGCGTCAGATTGTCGTCTACAACACCGATTAGATCCAGGCGCTTCAAAAGCGACGTCCCGTATTTTTTTAAGCCATACCCACGCTGAATCGGCGTTTGCAGCGTGTGAATATGAATGGGAAGATGGCCGTGATCCTCCGCCGTCCGCTTGACGCGTATCAGAAATTCGTCCGTTGCGCCATGAGCCCAGCACGGCCCAAGAAATATCCTGGTCATGTCGGAATGAAATGTCTGATACGTATGCTCAAACCATTCGAAATACATATCCCGGGCACGCGCCTTGTCAAAGAAAATTCTTGGATAAGCAAACGCCTGCATATCGGGCGGAAGCGTTTTATAGAACTCCTCGTCGTCGCTGATTAGGGCATTGACGTCACGGATGCCGGGGGAGTAGGCAACGCGAATACCGGTTTTTTGATAAGAGGCCAGATACCGTACCGATGTATCATATGCCGTCTCGTCGCAGGCGATCCCCATCACGTTATGGTGCATGGTTGTGCAGCCGTTACGCAAATGGCGAAGCGCTGTCATCGGCGCATTCAATTCCGGCGGAAGGGTGATGCACTGCGCCCAATCATAAAGGGAGTTCTCAAGAAAATCGAAGCCGATTCTACGCTGTACATGGGACAAGCCGCTTCCGTGGGAATGTGCGTTTATTAGGCCCGGCATTACCGCATAGGCGTCGCCGCCAAACATTTCGGCGTCCGGATATTTTTTACACAGCGCATCCGCATCTCCGACCTCCAGGATCTGTGTATCTGAGATGCACACCGCAGCATTGCGCAATAACCCGCTGTCGCCGGCTGCAAAATCGGTATAAACATGTTTCCCTTTAAGAAGATACTTCATATTCCCTCCAAACATGCGAAGTGCGGATATGGTTCCGCCCAGCCATCCGCGTGTAATCCAAACAAAAGCAAAATCGCCGCGGCGAGCCGAGCGGCGAAACATCTACTTCCCATTCCCATGCCGATCCTATGCTTCCCCCTCCTTCTCCTACGCTAAAATACAACCTTTTGAGGAATTATAACACAAAACCACACGACAATACTGTTAAATGCTTTTCTTGCGCAAGGCGGGATAAGGCTCCTTCTCGTCCGTACGGTATAGTATGTAGTCGACGCTCACGCCGTAAAAATCCGCAAGCAGGCAAAGGACGCGTACCGGAATGTTCAAGTGTCCGAGCTCATAATCCGAGTAAGTGGTTTGGTGGATGTTCAGGCGCTCGGCAATATGCCTTTGCCCGAGATCGCGATCCTCTCGCAGTTCCCGCAAACGATTCATGCACGCATCACCTCAGCATCATTATCCGCTAAGGGAATATGCCTTATTGATTTTTAAGGCATATTCCCTTATCATGTGAAGAGGAGGCGATTATGAGCGGGGATTTTGAGCATTTTTACAATAGGATGATTGGGTTGGAAGAGCCGTTTCCTTTTGAAAAGCAAAGCTCTGCTATGGAACGCAGGTGCAGCCTGCTTTTTGAAAAAATCTATGCCGCACGAACGGAGCTCGCGCGGCATAGCGGCATGAACATGGACGAAGAAAGCCCCGATGTTCTTATGATCGTCGAGGCTTATGAACAAATGATGCGCATCTTGAGCAAATATTTTTACGCTCGCGGCCGTGCCGAAAGGCAGCTCGGCAGGCGTAAAGGGAGGAAGCCCCGGGCTAAAGGCAAGGTACATTTATAGAAGCCGACGTTTTTTGTCGGCCTGGCTTTTCCCGTATTTTAATTTAAAACATCACGGTGGGACGGAGGCGTTCCGCCCATTGCTTTTACGCGGCCTGCATCTTGAGGAATTCCTCGAAGAGCCTCAGGCAGGCGTCCGCATCCTTTTGCGTGCTCATTTCGCAGCACAGCCTTAAGAGGGGCTCGGTGCCGGAAAAGCGGGCCACCATGAAGCCGCCGTTTTCAAAATATACCTTGCAGCCGTCGAGGTAAGAAATGCGCTCGATCTTAAACGGGAAATCGGGAAGCTGCTTGTCGAGGAACAGCCTGTCCATGAGCGTCTGCTTGTTGCCGCGGTTGAGCTCGATATCGGCCTCGGCGGTGTACGCGTCGCCAAACTTTGCGGTGATCTCAAAATACAAATCGCTCAAACGCTTGCCGGTCTTGGCCATCATCTCCACGAGGAGCGCCGCCGCGTAGATGCCGTCCTTGCCGCGGATATGCCCGCGCACCGTGAGCCCGCCCGAGGATTCGCCGCCGATCACGGCCCCCGTTTCCTCCATTTTGGAGGAGATATGCTTGAAGCCCACCGGCACCTCGTAGCAGGTCTCGTGAAACGCCTTCGCCACGCGGTCGAGAAGATGGGTGGTGGAATTGTTCCTCACGACCGGCCCGTGCCAGCCGCGGTACTGCAGCAGGTAGTAATATAAAAGCACCAATAGCTTATTGGGATGCACGAACGCGCCCGCGTCGTCGATCACGCCTATGCGGTCGGCGTCGCCGTCGGTCGCGATGCCGAGATCGCTCTTATGCTCCACCACGAAGTCGCTCAGGCTGTTGAGGGTCTCCGGATTGGGTGCGGGCAACCTGCCGCCGAAAAGCGTATCGTGCCGCTCGTGGATCACATCCACCTCGCAGCGCGTGGTGAGAAGTATCGTGCGAAGGCTCGTCTGGCTCACGCCGTACATGGGGTCGAGCGCAATCTTCAAGCGCGCCTTTTTGATGGCTTCGGTATCCACCAGCGCCAAAATGCTGTCGATATAGTCGTTGAGCGGATTGATCTCGTACACGGCGCCCCGCGCCTTGGCTTCCTCGTAATCCATAAGCGGGATAAGATCGCGCTCATGGCGGTCGATGTACCCCTCGAGCTTGCGCGTTACGGCCTCGGACGCGTCGCGCCCGCCCGAAGTAAAGAGCTTGATGCCGTTATACACGGCGGGATTATGGCTCGCGGTGATCGCCATGCCGTACTCGGTATTGAGCTGCTTCACCGTGAACATGATGAGCGGGGTAGGAGCTTCGCGGTCGATCACGCGGCAAAAAACGCCCTGCGCGGCAAACACCTCCGCCGCCCAATGCGCGGCCTCCCGCGACAGAAAGCGCCTGTCGTACCCGATGCAGACGCCGCTCTTCTCTTTTCCCTCGTCGCGCATCATGTTGGAGAGCGCATAGGTAAGAAGCTGCACGTTTGCCTTTGTGAACTCATCGGCGATGATGGCGCGCCAGCCGCCCGTTCCGAACCGGATCATGGAACTATCTCCTTCTCGTACTATACAAAAAATTTATGTTCACCGAACATTCAGTCAACAATCAGCCCATCATAACTCGGACGGTATGCGATGTGTTTGCCGCCTGTGCGGGAATGCGCTCCACGCGCTCGCCGTCGAGATAGATTGCCTTTACGCCTTTTTGCACACCCTCCGGGTTTTCCACACGGATATGAAACCGCGCGCCGCGCCACTCGCGGGAAACGGAAAATCCCTTCCAGTCCGCGGGGATAACGGGGTCGAGCGTGAGCGCGTCAAAGCCCGGACGGATACCCAGCATAAACTGCGTGGCGGAAAAATACGCCCAGCCCGCGGTGCCCGTCATGAACGGATGGCGCGCGCGCCCAAACGCCTTATGCGCCTTGCCCATCACAAACTGGCAGTAGGAATACGGCTCCGACTGGCGTATTTCGATCTTGTTGTTTTGGTTGTAGGGCGAAAGCGCATTATAAAACTCCATGGCCTGTGCGCCGTTGCCCAGCAGGCATTCCGCGGCCCATGCCCAAGGGTTTGGGTGCGAGAAGATGGCTCCGTTTTCCTTCACGCCCGGATAGACCCGCGTGACGAAGCCGATTTTGTCGTCCTCTTGGGTGTACGGCGGCGCGTTGAGCATAAGGCCGTACTCGGTAAAGAGGTATTCCTTCACGGCATCCATGCACTGCCTGCCGCGTTCAGATGACGCCACACCCGAGAGTACCGCCCAGGCATTGCTTTCAAGGTGCACGCGGCCCTCCTCATCGGTATGCGTGCCTATCTTTCGGCCGTCCGCCGTGATGCCCCGTATATACCATTTGCCGTCCCAAAGCACGTTTTCGCAGTTTTCCTTCACATGCTTGGCCATGGCTTCGTAGGTCTTCACATCTTCGCCGTTACCGAGGTAACGCGCGAGCTCGACGAACTGTACGAGCGCCCAGTGGTGCAAAAAGCTCACCATGGCGCTTTCACCGCCGCCCAAATTGAGGCAGTCGTTCCAGTCGGCCCGTAAGCCCTTGCAGACGCCGTTTTTGCCCACCTGTTTGGCGGAAAAATCGAGTATGCGCTTCATATGGCCGTATACGTCGTCCGCACCCGTATCCGCGTAAGTCACGGGCGTATTTAAAAAGCCGAAATCGCCGGTTTCTTTTACGAAATTGACGATGGCGGAAACGAGCCACAGCGCGTCGTCGGCGCAGGCGTCCTCGATGCCGTGCACGATATCCTTTTTGTCGCGCTTGGGTATGACCGTGGGGGATTTGAAGCTTTGCTTTCCGGTATCCTCCTCAAACCACGCAGGCTCGAATAGGTGAAGCCCGTAGCCCTCGCTTGTAAGCGCCTTCAATAGCTGCACGATGCGCTCCTTGCATTTTTCGGGGTTGGAGTGGGGCACGGCCATCGCGTCCTGCGCGGTATCGCGGTAGCCGAGCCCCGTGCGGCCTCCAACCTCGATGAAGGAGGAAAAACGCGAGAACATCACATTGATCTCGCTCTGGTAAAGCGTCCATGTGTTTAATAGGGTATTCATGCCTTCGCTTGGCGTATCGATTTGAAGCTTACTGCGCTTGCTTTTCCAAAACGCGGCGAGTTTTTGAAACTGTTCATCCGCTGCCGGGGAATTTGCGTACCTTTCGCGCATGCGCTTGCCGGCGTCGACGCCGCCCTCGCCCAAAAGATAGAGAAGGCGAACTTCCTCGTCCGCTTCGAGCGCAAGCTTTTTTTGCAAAGTTCCGCAGTGGTTACCGCCCTTTTCAAAGCTCCCCGAGCACGTTCCGCGCTCCACCGCAAGGGGGTTTCTCTCCGTGCGGTAGGGGCCTATAAAGGCGTCGCGCAAGCAGTCGAAGCCGTCCGGCTTGAAGTCGGAGGTAAAAAACTGATAGCCGTTTTCCTCGTAGTAAAGGTCGTGCTCGATCACGCCGTCCTCATAGCGCGAGCCGGCGGCGTAAAGGCTCATCTGGAAGTTGCGGTTATCCATATCGATATGGTGGAACGAAAACTCGAGATAGGAGTAAACGCTCAAAGTCCGCTTTTTGTTTGAGGTGTTTTTGAGCTTTACGTCGATGAATTCCACGGGGTCGTCCGCGGCGACAAACAAAGTCTCGGAGGCCTCAATGCCGTTATAATCGCATTCGTACACGCTGTAGGAAAGACCGTGGCGGCAGGTATAATGCGCTTTATCGAGCGGTTTGCCAACGGGCTGCCACGAAACGCTCCAGTATTCGCCGGTCTCGTCGTCGCGGATGTAGATGTAGTGGCCGGGAAAATCCATCGGCACGCCGTTGGGGCGAAAGCGCGTGATGCGGTGGTATTCCGGCGTTTTGTAAAAGAGATAGCCGCCCGCCGTGTGGTTGAATATGCCGCACATATCGTTGACGCCGATGTAATTGGTCCAGGAAACGGGCAGATCCACCCGTTCGATCACGTATTCGTGCTTCTTCTCGTCAAATCTGCCGTACCGCATGACATTCCGCCTTCAAAAATAATAAGCATGGAAACTGTACTCATATTACTGCTCTTATATTATAGAGCCTTCCATGCGGACGGATAATGCCTGAAACTGCGAATATTTGCTTTTCGTTGCGGATTATAAAAGGCGGATGCAGTGAAGCGCATCCGCCCATGTCAATTCAAGCGATCCGTATTTGCGCTAGCCCCCGAAAAATGCCTTGACCGGCTCGACAAGCGCCTTGAAGTCGTCAAGGCTTTGCTGGAGCGCGGCGAAATCCACCTGCTCCATGGAATCGAGCATGGTCTGAAATTCGGCAAGCGCCGCATTGAGCTTTTCCGTGGTTTCCTGCGCGAGGCTGTTCCCCTGCTGCTTAAGCACTTCCATGCTTTGGCCGATACCGCTTAAGTCGAGAGCCGAAATCTCATCCATCATGGCGTCGAGCCGCGTGAGCGTAGCTTGTACTTTCTGTACGCCGGTTATTAGCAGCACCGCCGCCGCCACGAGCACAAGCGCGGCCATCACGGTGCGCGTTATGCCGAGCCTATATTGCGCTTTCGCATACTTTTTTTGGAGCGCCACATCTTCCTGTATCTGCTTGAGGGAAAGCACAGCGCTTGTTTTTGCGTTTTCCGGTTCCGGTCGCGCCGCAAGCTCCGAACCTGCAACGGGCTTTTGTTCCATATCGATACCTCCGTTTTCCATCTGTAACCGTTTAGCATAGTATGTCCGAAAAGGGGCGAGAGAATAACGCCTTTGACCTTATGCATTTTTGAAATTCCGAAAATGTCCAAAATACAGGCGCTTTTTATGTCAGCCTAAAATGTATAAAATGTTCTCCGTTCCTTGAAATATGCATTCGTTGTGTTATAATGGAAATATCTCATCTGTTTTTTGTTACGATCTCACAACAAAACCCGACGGAGGAAGCTTATGGAAAAGATAAAAGCGGCAATTTGGGGCTTCGGCGCGATGGGCGGCGGCGTCGCCAAGGTGCTGCTAAGGAAAAAGGGCGTTGAAATCACCGGTGTTTGCGACATCCATCCCGACCGCGTAAACAAAAGCATTTTCGCTCTTTTGGGCGCAGAGCGCGGCGAACATAACGACGTAATCGTAAACCCCTCCATCGAGCAGGCGGTCCGGGGCGCGGACGTCTGCGTGATCGCCACGGACTCGTTCACCAAAAAGGCGTTCCCCAAAATCAAATTCGCGGCCGAGCAGGGTGTGAACGTGATCTGCACCGCCGAGGAAATGAGCTATCCCAAGGCGCAATCGCCGGAGCTTGCGGCCGAAATGGATAAGATCGCCAGGGAAAACGGCGTGACCATACTCGGCACGGGCATCAACCCCGGGCTTATGATGGACCTATTGGCAATCTGCCTCTCGGGCTGCATGACGGATGTAAACGAGGTCATGTGCAAGCGCGTCAACAGCCTTTCGCCCTTCGGGCCCGCCGTGATGGAGGAGCAGGGCGTGGGGCTTAGCGTACAGGCGTTTGAAGAGGGCGTTCAAAACGGCACGCTCGCGGGGCATGTGGGCTTTGCGGAATCCGTAGGAATGATCGGTTCGGCGCTCGGCTGGAAGATAGACCGCTTCGAGCAGCAGATGAAGCCTATCGTAACTTCGGTCGACCGTAAAAGCGCCTACGGCTTTGCTCGCGCGGGGGATGTAGCGGGCGTCAACATGACGGGTCAGGGCTATGTGAATGGGGAGAAGAAGATCGATATGATCCACCCGCAGCAGATCGAACCCGAGGCCGAAGGCACCTATACGGGCGATTACATCGTATTGAAGGGCAGCCCCGAGGTGAACATGCAGATACGCCCCGAGGTGGACGGCGGCATAGGCACCATCGCCATGTGCGTGAATATGATACCGCATGTCATCAACAGCGAGCCCGGCTTGAAAACCATGCTCGATCTTCCGGTTCCCCGGGCGATCATGGGTGATTTCCGCGACTATATCAAGAGGTAGAAGGTAGACAAATGGCACAGAAAGGCGAATGGGCGCTTTTGCACAGCGTGGTACTCGAATCGGCGCAGCGCGCGTCGCAGGTTCCGGACGATACCCATAAGGTACCGCTCGAGCAATGGGTGAAGGGGAAACTTACCGCTCCCGCGCGTTTGGGTTCTTTGGCTACGATCGTCACGCGCACGGGGCGGGAGGTAATGGGCACGCTTTTGGAAGTGAACCCGCGCTTTTCCCACGATTTCGGGGATTTCATCCCGGAACTATTGGAGATCGACGACACCGTTCGCGCGCTCGTATTCGGAGGTGAAAGCAAATGAAAGACATCTCCTACGAAGCCGTGATGGCGCGCAAGTCCGATATCATGAAAGCCGCCGTGGGGATGGACTATTCCCTCTACGAAAGCGGCTCCATCGCTTTTGATTACGAGGCGCTCATGCGCGCCCCGGGCTTAAACTTAGAGCAGGTCATCGACATTGAGCGCGGTTTTTCAATCGGCAACACGCCGCTCATCGAGCTGAAAAACATCACCGCGCTCGCGCGAAAGCTTGCGGCGCCCGGCAAGGGCGCGCGCATCTTCATCAAGGACGAGGCGGCAAATCCCTCCGGCAGCTTCAAGGTGCGCCGCGCGGCGACGAGCATCCATACCGCCAAAAAGCTCGGCTACAAGGGCGTCATTTCGGCCACCAGCGGCAATTACGGCGCAGCGGTCGCGAGCGTATGCGCCATGGCGGGCCTCAAGTGCATCGTGGTGCAGGAATGTTACGACTCCAAGGGCAAGGGCCAGCCGGAGATTATCGAAAAGGCGCGCAAATGCGAGGCGTTAGGTGCGGAGGTCGTACAGCTCAGCGTCGGCCCCGAGCTTTTCTATGTGTTCTTAAGGCTTTTGGAGGATACGGGCTACTTCAACGCCTCCCTCTATACCGCCTACGGCGTACTGGGCATTGAAACGCTCGGGTACGAGATCGCCGAACAGTTCCGCAAAAGAGAAGGCAAAGACCCCGACGTGGTCGTTTGCACCAACGCGGGCGGCGGCAACCTCACGGGCACCGCGCGGGGCCTAAAAAAAGCCGACTGCGGCGCGCAGGTGGTGGCCGCAAGCGTAAACCTCAAGGGCCTCCACATGGCAAGCGACACACAGTTCAACAAAAAGTCCTTTACCACGGGCCACACGGGCTTCGGCATGCCCTATTCCACATGGCCCGACCGCTCCGACGTGCCCAGGAGCGCCGCAAGGCCGCTCCGCTATATGGACCGGTATGTTACCGTGACCCAGGGCGAGGTGTTTTACATGACGGAGATGCTCGCCACGCTGGAGGGCCTCGAAAAAGGGCCGGCGGGCAACACCTCTTTGGCGGCGGCGTTTTCGCTTGCGCAAGGCATGGACCAGGATCAATGCATCGTGGTGCAGGAAACGGAATATACGGGCGCCGGCAAGCATGTGAACCCGCAGCTTTCGTTCGCGAGGAAAAACGGCATCGAAGTGCGCTTCGGCGACCCCGAAGAGGAAGTCCCTGGCAAAAACATCATTTTGCCCAGGCACCCATCGCTTTTTAAAGCGCGGGATGCGGATATCCACCACCTTCGCGCATCGCTCATCAAAAACGCGCTCCATGCGCACAATGGCAAATACACCCCCGAAGACATCGCCTTTTTGGCGGAAGAAACCAAAACCGACAGCGAGTTTGTGCTTCGCTGCATCAGGGAGGACGCATGAAAAGAGAGGATGATTTTGAGGCGCGCCGCGAGCATTTGAAAGGGCTCACCGACGAGGAGCTTGAAAAGCGCTTCTGGAGCCTTGCCGGGGAGCTTGTGGACCCCATGCTCAAGCTTGGCTACGAAAACACGACGCCCTCGGTGGAGCGCTCGGTGCTTTTGCGCATGGGCTTTTCCTCCCTCGAGGCCAAGAGTATAGCGGACGCGTGCATCGAACACAGGCTCATCGGCCACGGCGCGGGGCATGTGGTGTATAAGATCGCGAAAGAACATTCCCTCCCCATCCGCGACGCGGGACTTGCCCTCATAGACGGCAAATACTGGGAGGAAGCCGAATCGCTTTTCAACGGGGGTAACGCATGATGGAAGAAATTAGGCTCCACCCCAATCAGAATATCGACGTAGAGAAGATACTCGAAAACCTTGAAAGCTACCGTCCCCGCAGGCGCGGCTGGTCGTGGCGCGAGCATGTCCCTAATCTTCAGATGGGCGCGTTCACCTATCATGACTGTTCCAAGCCCTTGAAGAGTTCCGTGCCTCTGCCGCCCGCGCACAACTTCGGCGATATCGACCCGCAGCCCGATCCCGTGATCACCACGGAGATCGCCTCCGGCCGCTTTGAAGACGATATACGCCGCATGCGCATGGCCGCGCACCACGGCGCGGACCACATCATGGTCATCCGCACGGCGGGTCAAAGCCATTACGACGGTTTGATCGAAGGCACCCCGCAGGGCAGCGGCGGCGTACCCATCACGCGCAAGCAGGTGCGCGCGCAGCGGAAGGCGCTCGACCTCATCGAGGACGAAGTGGGACGTCCCATCAACTACCACTCCTATGTGAGCGGCGTCGCGGGGCCGGACATCGCGGTGATGTTTGCCGAAGAGGGTGTGAACGGCGCGCATCAGGACCCGCAGTACAATGTGATCTACCGCAACATCAACATGGTGCGCTCGTTTGTGGACGCGTGCGAATCCAAAAAGATCATGGCATGGGCCAACATGGCGCAGATCGACGGCGCGCACAACGCCAACGCCACCGCGCGCGACGCGTGGAAGGTGATGCCCGAGCTCATGGTACAGCACGCCATCAACGCTCTGTTTTCGTCGAAGGTCGGCATGGACAAAAAGAACATCTGCCTTTCCACCGTGCCGCCCACCGCCACGCCCGCGCCCTCAGTATACATCGACCTCCCCTACGCTGTGGCGCTTCGCGAACTGTTCCGCGAATACCGCATGCGCGCGCAGATGAACACCAAGTACATCGAGGCCTCCACCCGCGAGGCGACCGTTACGCATGTGCTCAACATGGTGATAAGCAAGCTCACGAGCGCGGACATACAGTCCACCATCACGCCGGACGAAGGCCGAAACGTGCCTTGGCACATCTACAACATCGAAGCCTGCGACACCGCCAAGCAGACGCTCGTGGGCCTCGACGGGCTCATGGAAATGGTGGAATTGAAAGACAGCGGCTATTTGCGCGACAAAGCGCGGGAGCTGAAGGAGCGCGCCGTGCTCTTCATGGAGGAAATGCTCGAGATGGGCGGCTATTTCAAGGCTGTCGAAGCGGGCTATTTCGTGGACTCCGGCATGTTCCCCGAGCGTAACGGCGACGGTATCGTAAGAAAGATCGACGGCGGTATAGGCGCCGGGTTTATCTACAAGCGCGAAAAGGACTATTTCGCGCCCGTTACCGCGCATTACGGCTACAACAACGTTTCGCAGTACGATAAAAGCGCCGTTTTGGACCCCGCGCGGCTCATCGGCGGCTGCACCCTCGAACATCCGGAAAAGATCCAGTATATCGACGAACTCGACGATACCGATAACGTGAACACGCGCATGGCCGAGGTAGCGGTTTATAAAAACCCCGGCGCCAAACAGATGAAGCCCGAAATGGAATGGCTTGCGGACGGCACCGTGATGCTCACCATGTTTTTCCCCACCGAAAGGAAGGTGGCCTCCGCCGCGGCGCTCGAATTCGCGCGGCGCATGAACCTTACGGATCCCGAGGTCATCAACTGCGAGGTGATGCACGGCGCGGAAGGCACGCGCATTGAGGTCAAGGGCAAGGTTGGCTTCAGCGTAAACGTGGACGACCTTGTCATCCCCAAGGATCCCGAGGTCCTAAGCGACGACGAGCTCCGCGGCGCCATCGAGAAAAAGCCCTTGCGCGTCGTATGCGGCACGGTGGGCGAAGATGAGCACAGCGTGGGCCTCAGGGAGATCATCGATATCAAGCACGGCGGCATCGAAAAATATGGCATCGAGGTATTTTATCTGGGCACCTCCGTGCCGCCCGAGAAGCTCGTAAACGCGGCCATCGAGCTCAGCGCGGACGCCATGCTCGCTTCCACCGTGATAAGCCACGACGATATCCACTATAAAAACATAGCGAAAATCCACCGTATCGCCACCGAGATGGGCGTGAGGGATAAGCTTATGTTCCTCGCGGGCGGCACGCAGGTGGACCCCGCCGTCGCCCGTAAAAACGGCGCGGATGAAGGCTTCTCCCGCGGCACGAAGGGCTGCCATGTGGCGACGTTCCTCGTGAAAAAACGCAGGGAACTGCAAGGAGAATGAGGGTCGCGAGCTCATCGCGAATTCCGGTTACTTTTCTGTAGATCAAGAAGCACAGGCGGGCTGTGGGAGAGGCAATATGGTACAGATAGAGCCGGAACGGTATGAAACGCTTCTTTTACAATTAAACGGCATTCCCTTCAATACCCTGTTCGCGCGCTCGGTACTCGAGGGTCATGCGCGCGGCGAAGTGCTTGCCGATTGTGAAACGGAGCCCCAACTCCTTTACATCGTACACCAGTACGGCATGTCGCTTTTACTGGGCGAAAGCTGGAACGAGACCCTCAACGAGGCGTTGCGTGAACGCTTTTCGCACGTTAAGAAAGAAGAATACCTGCAAGCTTTCCCGAGCACATGGCATGAGGTGTTTTCGCCGCTTGTAAAAAGCGGTGCGGTAAAGCAGTACACGCGCGTGAACTTCGCGTTTGACGCAAATGCCTACGCACACGAGCGGGAGCGGCGCGGCAAGTTGGAATACCGGGCTATACCGACGCCGCCCGAGCTGCTCGAAGGAATCAAAGGACGAGTCGTGCCGAGCGGATTCTGGCGCGACACGAAAACGCTTCGCGCGCTGTGCGTAAGTTTCAGCGTGCTGTGTGAAGGTAATGTCGCGTCCACCTCGTTTGCAGCGTATCGCCACGGCAATTTGCTCGAACTCGGCATCGAAACCGCAGAGGCGCACCGCGGCAAAGGGCTTGCATATGCCGCCTGTTGCGCGCTCATCGATTTTTGCATCGAGAAAGGGTTCGATCCCGTGTGGTCGTGCCGCCTTGATAACGAAGGCTCCATGATGCTCGCCAAGTGCCTGGGGTTTATTGAAACCGTACGTACGCCCTATTATCACATACCCGCGCAGGCGGGATAAGGGATAAGCTCATGTTCATCGATATCCTCGTGGCCGAGATCGGCTCGACGACCACCGTGGTAAGCGCCTTTGACAAGCTCGGGAGCGATGCCCCGCGCTTTTTTGGGCAGGGCTTCGCGCCGACCTCGGTGCTCGAAGGCGACGTGCGCGTGGGGCTTCGTGCCGCGATACAATCGCTAGAAAAGGCGCTCGGCACGGATAAGGTCGAATACGGGGAAATGTTCGCGACATCGAGCGCCGCGGGCGGGCTCCGTATGTGCGTGCACGGCCTCGTGTACGACATGACCGTGAAGGCCGCCGAAGCGGCCGCCTTGGGCGCGGGTGCCATCGTAAAGCTCGCCACCGCCGGGAAGCTTACCGATTTTGATTTAAAAGACCTCGAGGCAGTTCGCCCAAACCTCATCATGCTCGCGGGCGGCACGGATTTCGGCGAGCGCGAGACCGCGCTCTATAACGCCGAACGGGTCTGCGCGCTCGGGCTCAACGTGCCCGTGATCTACGCGGGCAACGTGCAAAACCAAAATGCCGTACGGGCGATGTTTGAAGAGAAGGGTCTCCCTGTTTACGTTACGGAAAACGTGTACCCCAAGCTCGACAAGCTCAATATCGAGCCCGCGCGGCGCGTCATCCACGAGGTGTTCGCCGAGCATATCGTGAAAGCCCCGGGCATGGAGCATGTGCGCGATATGATAGGCGGGAGCATACTCCCCACGCCGGGCGCCGTGATGGAGGCGGCGCAGCTTCTTTATACCGAGATCGGCGACCTCGTATGCGTCGATATCGGCGGCGCGACCACGGACGTGCATTCCGTCACGGCGGGCTCGGACGAAATTTCCGCGCTTCTCACATCGCCGGAACCGTTTGCCAAACGCACCGTGGAAGGTGACCTCGGGCTTTACGTGAACGCCAAGAATTTGGTGGAAATGCTCGGCGCGGACGCGCTGTCGCGCGAGCTTAAGCTCGACATAAACGGGGTAATGGCACACTACGAGCCTATCCCGAAAACCGAAGCGCAGTTAAAGCTGACTGAGCGGCTCTGTTTAGAGGCGGGGCGGACGGCTATTTCGAGGCACGCGGGGCAGTTACGGTATATCTATACGCCCTCCGGCCGGAAAACGCTCGCCGAAGGGAAGGACCTCACGGCCGTCAAGTACATCGTGGGCACGGGCGGGGCTTTGACGCGGCTCCCGGAGCACGAAAAACTTTTGCGCGCGCTTGCGAACCTAAACAAAACGGGCATGCTGCTTTTCCCGAAGCCCGGGGAATTGAAGCTTCTGACCGATAACCACTACACTATGGCGTCGCTGGGGGCGCTAAGTAAACGCTACGGAGGCGAGGCGCTTTTGCTCATGAAGCAAAGCCTCGGCATTGCATAGATGTACCCGACGCTTACGGTAAACTTAAAAAAGCTCGGACATAACGTCGATTTTTTGATGAAGCTGTGCGAGAAAAACGGCATACGCGCGGCCTTCGTTACCAAATGCGTGTGCGCGGACGCGCGTATCGCGGCGCTTCTTGAGGCGAGCAAAGCAAGCATGCTCGCCGATTCGCGCGTAAAAAACCTCGACGCGCTTACAACAAAAAAGCCCAAGCTCCTTTTGCGCGTTTGCGGCCCGAGCGAAGCGGAAGAAGCCGTCCGCGCGGCGGAGTACAGCCTGCAAAGCGAGATTTCCGTGATCCGCGCGCTCGGCGCTGCGGCGAAGGCGCAAGAGAAAAAGCATGGCGTCATCCTCATGGCGGACATGGGCGATCTGCGCGAGGGCATATTTTTTAAAAACGAAAACTTGCTTCTTGAGACCGCGCGCGCGGTAATAAACGAGCCTTGGCTTTCGCTTTCGGGCGTCGGCACCAATCTCACCTGTTACGGCTCCATCGTGCCGGACGAAACGAACATAAATGGCCTTGTTCGTCTTGCGAACTTGCTTCGCGCGGAGCTGAACGAGGAAATCCCCATCGTTTCGGGCGGCAATTCGAGCACGATGGGGCTTTTGGTAGAGGGGAAACTTCCAAAAGGTGTCAATCATCTGCGGCTCGGCGAGGCGTTCCTTCTCGGGCACGATACCTCTCGTTTCGAGGTGGTAAAGGGGCTTTACGGCGATGCGTTTATCCTGCACGCCGAGCTTTCGGAGGTGCAGAAAAAGCCTTCGGTGCCTGTTGGCAGGCGCTATAAAAACGCGTTCGGCGAAGTGGTAAGCTTTCCCGAGCGCGGCGAAATGCTTAGGGGCATACTAAACATCGGCCGTCAGGACGTACCTTCGGAGGGACTGACGGCGCTTAATAAAGGCATAGAAGTTTTGGGCGCGAGCAGCGACCATACGCTCGTGAACCTGACCAAAGCGGAACAGGCGTTCAAGGTAGGCGATACGCTCCGCTTTTTGCCCGATTACGGCGCGCTTCTGCGGCTTTTCACATGCCCGTATGTTGAAAAGGAATATCTATAAAAAACAGAGAAGGAGAATACACCTATGCCCGTCAACCTGAGAGGACGCTCGCTTTTGACCCTTCGCGATTTTACCCCCGAGGAGATCCGTTATCTGCTAGATCTTTCGCACGACCTAAAGTCCAAAAAGCGCGCCGGCATCCGCAACCGCCTGCTCGACGGCAAAAACGTGGTGCTTTTGTTCGACAAGACTTCCACCCGCACGCGCTGCGCGTTTGAGGTGGCCTGCTTTGACGAGGGCGCAAACGTTACATTTTTGAGCAATAGCCAGATGGGCAAAAAGGAATCCTTGGAGGATACCGCCAAGGTGCTCGGCCGTTTCTACGACGGCATAGAATACCGCGGCTTCAAGCAGGAGACCGTGGAGCTTTTGGCGAAATATGCAGGCGTGCCTGTTTGGAACGGCCTTACGGACATGTACCACCCCACGCAAATCCTCGCCGACCTCATGACCATCGAGGAGCATGTGCATAAGCCCCTCAATAAGGTGAAGCTCGTATACGTGGGCGACGCGCGCAACAACATGGGCAATTCGCTCATGATAGGCGCCGCCAAAATGGGCATGACGTTCGTGGGCATCGCGCCCAAAAGCCTGTTCCCGGAAGAGGGCCTCGTTGCCGCCATGCAAAAGGTCGCCAAGGAAACGGGCGCCAACATCAGTTTTTCCGAGGATATCGCGGCCGTCGAGGGTGCGGACGCCATCTACACCGACGTTTGGGTCAGTATGGGCGAAGAAGCGCAGTTTGCGGAGCGCATACGCCTCCTGGAGCCGTACCGCGTCACCATGGATATGGTAAAGCGCACGCATAACCCCGAGGTTATCTTCCTCCACTGCCTGCCTTCCTTCCACGACCTCGAAACCGATGTAGGCGCGGACATCCATAAGAAATACGGCCTCAAAGAAATGGAAGTATCCGACGAAGTGTTCCGCTCCTCGCATTCCAAGGTGTTCGACGAGGCGGAAAACCGCATGCACACCATCAAGGCGGTCATGGTGGCCACCATCGGCAATATTTAACGCTCCGCTTTCGCGGGAATGGCTGCGGCCATTTCCGCGAGGAAGGGTTTGCGGAAAGTGCCTGCGCCTTGCGGCGCGGTCGGCATTTTCTGTTAGGAACGAAATCCTACGCATCTCATCCGTTTTGACGCGGGAGGCCGCAGGCCTCGGCCCATAGGGCTCTGGCAGAGCCGGACGCGCACATGTCGTCAAAGCCGGAACTTAGCCTCCCGGGGGCGGAGCCGAAGCGCCGCCAGTGGCGGATGAAGCGAGGCGAAAGCCCAGTAAGCAAGGGAGTATTGCGGCGCAAGGAGCAAGACGGCCATTGCGAACTGCGAAAGCGGCCCCCGAAACCCCGAGTTTTTTTGAGGCAATCTTAGTAGAAAGAAGCTACGTATGGAGCTTGCAGCGAACTGCCGCACATGGGCGCAGATCGACTTAAGCGCGTTGAAGTTTAACCTCGGCCTCGCGAAAGCCGCGGGGCCGAAGGTTATGTGCGTCATCAAGGCCAACGCCTACGGGCACGGGGCCGTGGAATGCGGCCGTTTTTTGGAGAAAAACGGCGCGGACGCGTTTGCCGTGGCCTCGCTGAGCGAGGCGGCGGAGCTCCGGGACGCGGGGATAACGCTTCCCGTCCTCATTTTGGGTTACACGCCGCCCGAATACATGAAGCTTCTTTTGAAATACGACGTTTTACAGACGGCGGTGGACGAGGAGCACGCGCAGGCGCTTTCGGACGCGGCGCTGAATTTGGGCGCGCGGCTCAAAGTACACATCAAGCTCGACACGGGCATGTCGCGCCTGGGGCTTTTTGCGCAAGGGGAGGAAGCTGCAAAAAAAGCCGCGCAGGCGGCTTTACGCATTTCCTCCATGCGGGGGCTCCAAGTCGAAGGGATGTTCACGCATTTTGCCATCGCGGACGAGGAACGCGGAAGCGACTATACCGCATGGCAGCTCAATAACTACCTTACGGTGATCCGCATTCTCGAAAAGGCCGGCGCGCGGCCGCCCGTCTGCCACGCGGCCAACAGCGCGTGCATTCTGGGTCATCCCGAGGTGCGGTTCGACATGGTGCGCGAGGGGATCATGCTCTATGGACTTTACCCAGCGAGCGTTCCGCAGCAGGGGCCTTTAAAGCCCGTGATGGCGCTCAAATCCCGCGTGGTACAGATAAAGGAATTCCCAAGCGGCACGACCGTGAGCTACGGGCGCACCTACGAGGCGGACAAGCCCGTCACATGCGCGGTGGTCTGCGCCGGGTATGCCGACGGACTCCCCCGCAGGTTAAGCAGCCGCTTCGAGGTAAACATCAACGGGCGTTTTTACAAGCAGATCGGCCGCGTTTGCATGGACATGTGCATGGCGGACGTTACGGGAAGCGACGTGAAGCGCGGCGACGAGGTGACACTTTTCGGGCCTCCGGGCATCAGTATAGAGCGCGCGGCCACGGAAGTCGGCACCATCAACTACGAACTTACGTGTCTTGTTACGCCGCGCGTAAAGCGCATTTATATTGCTTCCCCAGCGAAATCATAAAACATGTTGGCGGGGATATTTGCCGCCAACATGAATTGGCGAAGCAATATCAACGGTTGGGGTAATTTTTTTGGAAATCTTTTTGGCGGTATCGGGGCTTCTTTTGGTCGTGTGCTTCACGGTGGGGCACATGCTCTCCAGCCATGTGGTAAAGCCGCGCCATTTTGATTACGAGCAAGGCACGGAGCACGAGCGTACGTATTTCCACTGGATCGAAGGCGAGTTCGACACGCTCGATAAAGAGCTTTTCACGCTCACTTCCCGCGACAAAACGCGCCTTGCGTGCATGTGGATACCCTCTCGGGAAAAAAGCTCCAAGGCCATCGTCGTGGCGCACGGGCACGGTTGCTGCGCGGTGAATTCCTATAAATACGCCAAGCCTTTTTTGGAGCGCGGTTACAATGCGCTCTTGTTTGATTTCAGAAACAGCGGAAAAAGCGAGGGCAGCGTCACCACGCTCGGCGCCTTGGAAAAATACGATCTGCAGGCGGCTGTGGACGAGGCGTTTCTGCGCCTTGAAGAAAACGCCGTCGTCGGCACGCACGGCGAGTCGATGGGCGCCGTGACGGTGCTTTTACAGGCGTGCATGGATGAACGTCTTTCCTTTGCCGTGGCCGACTGTCCGTTTTCCGACATGCGCGAGCAGCTGGCCTACAACTTAAAAAGGGATTATCGCCTGCCGCGCTTTCCCTTCCTCGCGTTCGGGGCGTTTTCCTATCTGATTCGCACAGGCTGCCGCATGAAAGACGTATCGCCGCTTCGCGCCATAAAGAAGAAGGACGGATTGCCCGATTTGCCGATTTTATTTATACACGGCGCGGAGGATACCTACATTTTGCCCGCCGCGAGCGAGAAGCTTTACGCAAATAAACGCGGGAAAAAGGCGCTTTGGCTCTGCAAAGGAGCAAAGCACGCGCGGAGCGTCGCCGTCGGCCCCGGCAAATACGAGGCGCAGCTCGATGCGTTTTTAAGGGAAAACGGTCTCTGATTGAAAAAAAGCATACGGGGTATTACAATGGGTTTGACGGCATGTGGAATTGCTATTTATAAGGGGGATAAACGGGATGAAGAAGCTGTTCATCAGCGCGGACATCGAGGGTACCGCGGGCATCGCGCACTGGAACGAGACCGAAAAGAACATGGGCGACTACGCGTATTTCGCCACGCAGATGACCCGCGAAGTGAATGCGGCGTGCATGGGCGCGCTCGATGCGGGCGTTGAAAAGATACTTGTAAAGGACGCCCACGACAGCGGGCGCAACATCAACCCCGCGCAGCTTCCGGAGCAGGCGAGCGTATACCGCGGCTGGGCAAGGCACCCGTTTTGTATGATGTACGGCCTCGACAAGAGCTTTATGGGCGTGGTGTTCACGGGCTACCACAGCGCCGCGCAGATGAGCACCAATCCCCTTTCCCACACCATGACCACGCAAAACAACTTCGTAAAAATAAACGGCGAGCTCTGCAGCGAGCTTTTGATCAACAGCCTCACGGCGGCCTATGTGGGCGTACCGGTATACTGCGTATGCGGAGACAAGGGGCTTTGCGACTGGATGAAGTCCGTCAACCCCCATGTCTTCACGGTGGCGGTATCGGAGGGCGCCGGAAGCGGCACCTTCGGCATGCACCCCGACGTCGCGGTGCGCGAGATCCGCGAAGCGGTAAAGGAAAGCTTAAAACAGCCGCGGGAAAACTTTATGTTCCCGCTCCCGAAGCATTTCGAGGTGGAGATCAATTACAAGGAGCATTTCCTCGCCACGTCAAATAGCTTTTACCCCGGCGCGAGCCTGAAGGACGCCCGCACGGTAAGCTTCGCGGCGGACGATTATTTCGAGGTGCTGCGGTTCTTCCATTTCGCGCTGTAAGCTCATAGGCAAAACATGCTATGGCGGCGTGCGAGGCTTCCGGCACGCTGCCATTTTGTATTTATAAAGAAATTTTGCTTTTGCTGTAACGAACGAACGGAAAAAGGAACAAATCAGAAAAGGAGGGAGCTGCGTATGGAGCCTATGCAGGAAGTCTACGCGCGGTATGCGGCAACGGTCTACCGGTACCTCTTCACATTTACCCACGACGCGGCGCTTTCCGAAGAACTTACACAGGAAACCTTTTATCAAGCGCTTCGCAGTATCGATACGTTCCGCGGCGACTGCAAGGTATCCACATGGCTTTGCGGGATCGCGAAGCGGCTTTGGTATAAACACCTCAAAAAGCGAAGAAGCGACGCGCCGTTTGAGTGGGCGGAAAAAACAAGCCCCTCGGCGGAGGAGGAAGCGCTCGCACGGGATGCGCATATCACGCTTATGCGGCATATCCACGAATTGGGCGAACCCACCCGCGAGGTGATGTATCTGAGGCTTTCGGGCGGCTTAACGTTTCGCGAGATCGGCGACGTCCTGGGGAAAACGGAAGTTTGGGCGCGCGTGACATTTTATCGGGCCAAGGAAAGGCTGGAGGTGAGAAGAAATGAAGAATGAGCTGTTCTGCAAAGCCGTAGAGGATCTTTTGCCCTCCTACGCCGAAGGCTTGACGCAGGCGGAAACCGCCGCCGCCATAGAAGCACATTTGGAAGACTGCGGCGCGTGCAGAGGGCTTTTCGAAGCATTGCAAAACACGGATGGTGAAAAAGCGGCGGAAAAAATGGAGATCGATTATTTAAAGACCATCCGCAAGAAGAGCCGTAAGCAGGTCCTTTCGAGCGTGCTTATAACGGCGCTCGCGCTGGTTGTTCTGCTGGCGCTGTGGGCATATCAAAGCGGCGTATTCCATCTTGTGGAAATCGTTTATACGGAGGACCGCACCCGGGCTCTCGCCGTGTACGACAAGGATATTTCCGGCTCCGGCGACATAAATTCCGCCATTTATATCCGGCAGTTCAACGACCTGAAAGATTCCGCACTCACCGACGTGAAGCTTCGGCTGTTTGGGGGCATGCTCACAAATAACACGGTAAACCAGGTGCTTCGGGGGCCGTACCGCGGAAGTCTCTGGTCGCCCGACGGAACGATGTATATTATCAACCTCGGGAACGGCGAGGTGACGCTCGACAGCCTTCGGACCAATAGCTCGATCAACATCCACTATCTTATAGCGGGGGCCTTAAAGCGGGAAACGGAGGCGCGCTTCGATTACGAAGCGGCGGAAGACGCCTCCCTTTACGAGGGAGCCGCCCTGACAGCGCTCAAATGGAGCGAGGATAGCGAGAACGTCCTTTTCTATTACGAGCTCACCGATACGGAGGGGGAAAGCCACAGCGGTTATGTTTGGTACGGCGTGCTCGACAGCACCATAGACGGGCTTGTGGAAAACAGATAACTTATCCGAGCCCTGTTTTCCCCCGCCTCCACACGCATTGCCCGTCGATATAGGTCGCGAGCACCTTCGTATCCGGCAAGTCCTTTTTGTCCGCCGCGATCGGGTCGCGGTCGAGGAATATAAAATCGGCAAGCAGGCCTGCGCGAATTTGCCCTTTGAGGCGCTCCTCGCCGCTAGAGTATGCGCCCGCGGCGGTATAAAAACGGATGCAATCCTCCATCTGCAGAGCCTGTTCGGGAAGATAGGGGCCATTGCCCTTGAGATCGAGCCGGGTGTTGGCGCAATAAAGGCCGGGGAAGGGGTTGAAACCCTCCACGGGGCAGTCCGTGCCGAAAGCCTGCTTTACGCCCTCCCTTTGATAATCCGCCCACGCGTAAGAGGTATCGGAGAGCGTGCCGACCCGGTCATAGACGATGTGCATATCCTCGTTGATGAAGATAGGCTGCGTATAAGCGATCACGTCAAGCTCCCGGAATCTTTTGATCTGCTCGCGCGAGGTGATCTGGCAATGGATGATGCCGTGGCGCACTTTTAGGTGCGGCATGGTTTCACGCGCATGCGCAATTGCAGTTAAGCACATATCGATGGCGCCGTCGCCGATGGCGTGCATAACGGCGGGCATATTGCGGCTGTGCGCAAGCATGATAAGTTCGTCAAGCTGTTGCTGCGTAAAAGTCGGCAGCCCTCTTGTATTTGGGGCGTCAAGATACGGGCGGTTCATATACGCCGTGCGCGCGCCCAAAGACCCATCCGTGAGTAGCTTGATCGCGGATATTTTGAAATGGTCGTTGCCGAAGTTCTCGCCAAAGCCCCTTTCAAAAAAGCCCGTGAGATCGTCTTTGCTCGTAAAAAGCGCCTGTTCGGCAATGCGAAGCTTCAGCCGCCCGTCCTGCCCGGCGTCGCGCAGCGCGCACAGCAGCGGTTCGAACTGACCCTTCGAAACGGAATTGTAATCGTCGCTGTGGACCGATGTAACGCCCGCGGCAAACAGATCTTTTTGATGGTCGAGAAGCGTCCGCACCACCTCGGGGAGCTCCGGAGCCGGCATAAACGCTTTCAATTCGTCGAGCGCCTGCTCAAAAAATACTCCGGCAGGCGTGCCGTTGCCGAGGGTCGCGGCCATTTCCCCGTATTTTTGGATGCTTTTTGCGTTCAATCCCATCAGATCCATCGCACGGCTGTTCATAACGCCCGCATGGAAGCATGCGCGCCAAATGGCGATGGGTACGTCCCGGCTGACGCGGTCGAGATCGGCCGCGGTCGGGAACCGAACTTCGCTTAGGAAATGGTTCTGGTTCCAGCCTTCTCCCAGAAGCCACGCATTTTCCGAACCATGGGAAGATTCCAGCGCGGCGCTTAACCGCGATACGATCTCATCTATCGACGTGCTTCCCGAAAGATCGACGGAGCTTTTCGATTTAACGTAGTGGAGATAGTGCATGTGGGAATCGTTGAACCCAGGAAGCATAAAGCAACCCTCCGCATCAAGCTTTTCAACAATCCCTAAAAAATGCGCGGGCAAACGGCCCATGCATGCGCACGCATCCTCGTACTTGCCCACGTAGGCAAAGCGGTTTGCGATCACAACGGCCGCGTCCGCCCTGGGCTTAGCAGGGTCCATGGTGCAAATGTTCGCGTTAAAAATAAGCAGCGCCATAACTTTCCTTTTCATCGGCCAATTTTAAATTGTGTTTTAGACGATATCTTTCACATTCTATAGTAACCTCAGGCGTCCGTCTTTTCAACCTTTCCCGCCTTAAAACACCTCAAACGACGCCCGTTTGCGGGCAATGCGCTCCACGGCCTTTACGATGCAGGCGGCGGCGACATAGTAAACTGCGCCAAGGAGCGCTTCACCCAAGAGAAGCGCAAAAAACCGCTGTGCGTCGAAACCATCAAAAAGCAAGTTGGCGGCCTCGATGGAACGGGTGAGAGGGAGGAGCTTTGCGACAAACTGCCCCGCTGCCGGAAGCTGGGAGAGCGGGAAGTTTGCGCCGCAAAAGATCATGAGCACATAGCTCATGAGGTTGAGCACGAAATGCATGCCGTCGCTCAGTAGCCCGAACACGGAGAGAAACACCCCAAGGCCCGCCGCGGCAAACATGGCGACGAGGGCGGCTGCGGCGAACAGACAAAGATCGATGCGCGAGAAATCGACGCCAAAAAGCAGGCTGCCCACCATGAAACCGAAAAGCACCATAAAAAACGCGATCACGGAAGGGAAGAAACCATGCTGCAAAACGAGCGCGAGCTTACTCGCCGGCGCGACGACGATGGAACGTATGCGCCCGAAATAACGCTCGCCCGCAAAGGCGTTGCCAAGGCCGAAAAGGGTGGTGTTCATGCACAGCAAAAAGGAGTTGCCCACCACCCAGCGCGTCAAATCGGTTTTTGAAAAGCTAAACGAGGCGAGCAGGCAGTAGAACACCAGCGTAACGATGGGGTAACCCGCCTTTAAAAGCACGAACTCCTCAAAGGAAAAGGCCGCGTTCTGCCCCTTTAAAAACAGCCATGCCTGCAAAAAGAAACGGCGCATCTACATCACCTCCAGCGTTGCGTTTATGCGCACCTGTTTGTCGATCGTTCGGGCGAGAAGCGTGCCAAGTATCGCATACAGCGCCGTCATTCCCGCCAGAACAGCAAACGTTTCCCAATAAGCGCCAATGTCTGAAACGCCAGAAACGCTCATGCGCATGAGCTTCACCGCCCATGTGGGCGAAAGCGCATAGCTGAGCGGCCAAAGGAAACGCGGCAGCGCCTCGACGGGGAACACGAACCCGCATAGGAGTATCACAGGTATCTCAATGCAGTTCATATAGAGCTGCGTTTTGCGCGAAAGGGTAAGCAGGTACGCCGCGATGGCGGAGATGGAGATAAAGCAAAGAATCGCCGCGAACAGCGAAAGCAAAAGATAAAGGGGGCTTTCGACCTGCGGCCAAACGCCGTAAAGTATAAGCGCCGTCAAAAAGGAGAGCAGAAGCGTTACGAGCGACAAGAGCGTATTGCCGATGATCTTCCCTAAAATAACGGTGGAAAAGCGCGCGGGAGCGGAGAAGATGAGCGGGAGCGTACCGCTGAAGCGCTCGCGGTTGATATCGCCCGCCGAGGAAAAGCAAATACAGCTCCAAAGGCCCATGAGCCCCGCGCCTAAAATAACGTAGGACGTGAAGTTTTCCCTTGCTGAGCCGCGAAACATCTCATAGAGAAGTACCGTGTTCGCCATGGGGTTGGCGATGAGGCAGAAGCGGAACATAGGCCGCGCAAAGGAGCTTTTCATTTGCAGCGCCAACGTGCTTTTTAAAACGCGCAGATACTTCATTGCGCCTCCTCCACGAGCCGCACATAGGCGTCCTCAAGCGTGGGAGCGTCTTTTTTGAGCTCGTCAGGCGTCCCCATGGCAATGAGCCTGCCCTTGTTGATGATGGCGATATGATCGCAAAGCTCCTCCGCCTCGGGCATGTAGTGCGTGGTGAGAAGCACCGTTTTACCCTGCTCTTTGAGCCGCCGGATGATGTCGCGAAGCGCGCGTGCGCCAAGCGGGTCAAGCCCCACGGTCGGCTCGTCCATAAACAGTATCTCGGGATCGTTGATAAGGCCGCGCGCAATCTGCAAACGCTGGATCATACCCTTGGAGTAAGTTTCCGCGAGCGCATCCGCTTTCTCCGAAAGGCCGACAAGCTCCAATATCTCGCGGATGCGCTTTTTGCTTTCCGCGTGGCTGAGATAATAAAGGTTCGCAAAGTATTTCAGATTGTCGCGCGCGGAAAGGCGGCGGTAAACGCCCATTTCTCCGCCGAAAATAAAGTTGATGCATGGGCGGATGCGCTTTTCTTCACCGAAGGTGTCGTATCCCAAAACCTTGCAAACGCCGGAGGTGGGAGCGAGAAGGGTGATGAGCATTTTGACGGTGGTGGTTTTTCCCGCGCCGTTTTGACCGAGGAGCCCGAAAATTTCGCCGCGCTCCACCGAAAACGAAATGCCGTCCACCGCCTTCACGGTTTCTCTTTTGCTGCGGAACCAGCCCTTCGTTCCATGATATTCCCGCCTTAGATCCCTTACTTCGATTACAGCCGACATGCCGCATCCCCCCGCTATAAATTCTATAATTATCAAATTTGATATTATTAAAATTAGTCGTATTTGTCAACCGCTATTTTGCAGAGCAAAAAACCCCGCCGAAGCGGGGCACGGGAAATACGCTGCGTTTATTGTCCGAGCGTTTTGGCGAGGCGTTCGATGAGCTCTTTCATGCCGTGCCTGCTGACGCTAAAGTATTTTGCGTTCTTCACGGGTTCTTCAAGCACGAGTCCCGCATTTTTGAGCTGTTCCATGTGGTGCGTTACCGTGGAGGGGGAAAGGCCGAGAGATCGTGCGATGTCCATACCCCTTAGGGAACCCTTTTCTCCAAGGAGGGTTATGATGTTCAGCCGCGTCTGTTCGGCAACGGCTTTCAGCTTGCCTACGGTTTCGGCGTCGTTTTGCACAACGGGCCGAAGCGACGTAAACAAAAGCTGATTCTCCCCGAAAAAGCGAATGGCGCGGTAAGGCATCAAAAGGCTGGCGGAAAAGAAAAAGCGCGCGTACGGCCCCCTATTGTGGAAGGTCTTTCCCATGAGCTGCTCGGAATACTGCAGGGGAGGGGATTTTATAAGCCCTTCGCGCACGTTTGAACGAATCTCTTCAAGCTGTGGGGCCTCCTCCTCAAGCGCGCGGTAAAAAACGTCCGTCCCGAGCTCCTCCGCAAACGCCAGATATTCCATAGCAAACCGCTTTGCGTGCGCAAAAAAAGCCTGCATCCCGATGTAGGTTTTAAAATGGCGGCTGTCCTCGCCAAAGAAGCCGTCGGCCTCATCGCCGCCGGCAAGCATCGCTTGCATTTGGAGAAAAATCTCCTCGTCGGCATCCAGATACCGACGGGCCAATTCCGTCTCTTCCATGCCGCGCAAATGGTCGCGCAAAGCGGCGAGAGAAAAACGCTCCAAAGGGAAGTCCCGTAAGAACTCGAAAATTCCCGCATGATGGAAAGCGCTGAGAGTTTGGAAAAGTTCAAACAGGAAGCGGTATTTTTTGCGTAACGCATCGATCGCCCTGCTCCCGTATATTTTGGAGCACAGCTTATGCACTGGTTCGCCCTGAAGCAGCGAGGTGGCCGCAAACAGAAGCTCTACATCCTCGTGATAAAAGAACGCGCAGTTTTCCTTTATGGGCTCGTAAATCACACCATGCACCACATTCGCAAAACGTTGCCTTTATTGTAACAGCAGCGCGGTGGAAACACAAGAAAAGCGGTCGTATCCTATCCTCCCAAGTACGCCTTTTGCACCTCTCCGCTTTCTAAGAGCTCTTCACCCGTGCCGCTCATGGAGATGGCGCCGTTTTCGAGCACGTACGCGCGGTTTGCGACGGAAAGTGCCATTTGCGCGTTTTGTTCCACGAGCAAGATAGAAGTGCCCGCGGCGTTGATATCGCGGATGATGCGGAATATCTCCTGCACCAAAATGGGGGAAAGGCCCATGGAGGGCTCGTCGAGAAGCAAAATGCGCGGGCTGCCCATGAGGGCGCGGCCCATGGCAAGCATCTGCTGCTCGCCGCCCGAAAGGGTGCCGGCGAGCTGGCGGCGGCGTTTCAAGAGCACGGGAAAGCTTTCGAACACGCGCTTTTGCTCCTCCGCGACGGCCAAGCGGTCTTTCCGAAGGTACGCGCCCATATCTAGGTTTTCCTGCACGGTCATATCGGGAAACACGCGGCGGCCTTCGGGCACATGCAAAAGGCCGTGTTTTACGCGCTGCGGCGGGGAGAGGGCGGAAATATCCTCGCCGTCGAGGCGAATGCTGCCCGAAGCGGCTTTTTTCAAGCCCGAAACGGTGCGGAGCGCAGTCGTCTTGCCCGCGCCGTTCGCGCCGATGAGGGTGACGATCTCTCCCTCGCCGACGGAAACGGAAACGTTTTTGAGCACGTGGATGGCATCGTAATAGACGTCTAATCCGTCGATCTCAAGCATGGGCGGCCTCCCTCCCGAGATAAGCGCGGATGACCTCCGCGTTGCTCCTGATTTCGACGGGGCAGCCGCAGGCGATCTGCGCGCCGTAGTTTAAAACGCAAATGCGCTCGCAAAGCCGCATCACGAGCGACATATCGTGCTCGATGAGGAGTATCGTAAGGTTAAAGCGGTCGCGAAGCGACGAAATGAGCGTGCAAAGCTCGGCGGTCTCTGCGGGGTTCATGCCCGCGGCGGGCTCGTCGAGCAGCAAAAGCCTCGGTTTGGTTGCAAGTGCCCGCGCGATCTCGAGGTGGCGCTGCTCGCCGTAGGGGAGGTTGCGCGCAAGCTCATCCTTCTTTTGGTCCAGCCAGAACACGGAAAGAAGCTCCAGAGATTCCGCCTCGATGCGGTCCTCTTCGCGGCGGTTCTTTTTGGTGTGCAGCATGCTGTCGATCAACGAGCACTTGGCGTTTCTGTGCATGGCGATGCGAACGTTGTCGAGTACGCTCAGGTCCTTGAAAAGGCGGATGTTCTGGAACGTGCGCGCAACGCCCGCGC
>JAEXEN010000001.1 GCA_023400985.1 Bacillota bacterium | reverse complement strand
TGTGATCCTTCTGATCATGGCAGCGGTATGGCGCAAGATGGAGAACAAAGCTCCCATTCAAATGTCGGGCAAAACCTTTATGACCGTTCTTCTCGGGGTTTTCGGCGCTCTTCTTCTCGGCGCAGGCATGTGCCTCGTTATGGTATGGAGCCATCTGGTACCCGGCATTCTCGTGGGTATCGTAGGAATCGCGCTGCTTATCTCCCTCGTTCCCGTAGTCAAAGGCTTGAAATAACATAGAGGAGATCAGTATGAATAAGTTTATGAAGGCAAACAAAAAAATCGAAAAAGCTGTTGTGTCCGGTTATCAGGCAATCGAGAACGGCGTGGTCAGCGGCTATAAGAAAATCGAGGATGGCGTAGTGGGCGGTTACAAGAAGATCGAAAAGAAATTTGTTGACGCTTTTCTGACGCCGGATGATCCTGCAGAGAACAGCGCCGATTCCGATCTGCACAACGATGCGCAAAAGAAGGCCGCCGCCGAACCTGAAAGTCAGGATGATGCCAAGGATTAACGGCAGCCAAGAAAACCGCCTATATGGTCAACAAGTGACAACGCTTCGAAACGCCGCCCCAAATTATCTTTTGAGGCGGTGTTTGCTTTCACTTTCATTAATATATGTACCTGTCATGTCCGGCAAAGTAATATTAATATTTCTCAAACAGGAGTTAAGCATTTTATAAATAGTCGGCAATTAACATGGGAGCATCAAATACGCTGTGTACTTTCCTCTTGGAATACCGGCCTTTATAAGGAGATTTGACATGGACGCAAAAGAAAAGATCGGCAGTTTTGTTCTGGACAAGGCAATGAACTATGTTTCCGGCGACCCCGAAGCAAACATCCCTAAACTTCTTAATTTAATTGACTCTCTCAACATCAAAAGCTTTGAGCCGCAGTCAAAAGCGATTCATGCGGTACTGAACGATCCCGAGAATAACTGGTACAAATTCATCATGAGCATTTGGCGGGATATCGATAACGATGTTTTGAAGTCCGTGGTTCGGAACTTTGCGCTCAAGGCGGGTATTCTGGGCATCCCGAAGCAGGAGGTCCTTTCCCAAAAGCATGGTTGTAATATCCCCATGACGATGCTGATCGACCCGACTTCCGCATGCAACTTGAAATGCACCGGCTGCTGGGCGGCGGAGTATGGCAATCGGCTGAATATGTCATATGAAACGCTTGACGGCATTATTCGGCAAGGCAAGGAACTCAGTATCCATTTCTACCTGTACTCCGGCGGGGAACCACTTGTGCGCAAGGCGGATCTGCTTCGCCTTTGCGAAGCGCACCCCGACTGTCAGTTTGCGGCTTTCACCAACGGCACCTTGATCGATGAAGCGTTTGCAAAAGATATTCTTCGTTTAAAAAACTTCATTCCTATCATCAGCGTAGAGGGGTTTGAGGCGGACACCGATTTCCGCAGAGGAAAGGGAACTTTTAAAATGGTAAAGGCGGCTGCGCAGCTGCTCAAGGCCTACCGTCTGCCGTTCGGCCTTTCCTGCTGCTATACAAGCAAAAATGTGGATGTGATCGGCTCCGAGGGGTACTTTGACCAAATGATCGAATGGGGCGCAAAATTTTGCTGGTTCTTTACCTATATGCCCATTGGTAAAGAGGCCGTGCCGGAGCTCATGGTCAAAGCCGAGCAGCGCGCCTATATGTATGACCAAATTCGCAAATTCAGAGATACCAAACCGTTGTTCACGCTGGACTTTTGGAACGACGGCGAATATGCCGAGGGTTGCATCGCCGGTGGACGAAGGTACCTGCACATCAACGCCAACGGGGATATGGAGCCTTGTGCCTTCATCCACTATTCGGACTCCAGCATTTATGAAAAGACTATTTTGGAGGCGCTGAAATCCCCGCTGTTCATGGCCTACCATAAAGGTCAGCCGTTTCATGAGAATCATCTGCGTCCATGCCCGCTTCTTGACAACCCCGGCGCATTGGCAAGAATGATTGAAACCTCCGGCGCACACTCCACAGACCTGCAAAATCCGGAGGATGTGCATGATCTGACAGCTAAGTGCGAGAGGACGGCCGAACGTTGGGCTCCGGTTGCCGATAAGCTTTGGAATTGCTCGCACGGCTGCGCCGAATGTAAGGGTCATGCATTGGAAAGGACATAAGTACTATGTGCAATTACCTCTTTACTTCCGAATCCGTGACCGAAGGACATCCCGATAAGCTGTGCGATTGTGTGTCCGACGCGATATTGGATGCTTTGCTCGAGCAGGACCCGCATTCCCGATGTGCCTGTGAAACGACGGCGTCGCCCGGTGAGCTTCACATTATGGGTGAAATCACCACGGCTGCTCAGGTCGACTACGAAGCGGTGGCCCGCAGCACGGTACGGGAAATCGGCTATGACAAAGATGCGTACGGCTTTAACGCCGACTCTATCAAGGTGCGCATTTCCTTGCATCAGCAATCCCTCGATATTGCCTTGGGCGTAGAGCGTGCGCTCGAAGGCAGGCTCGGCGCTTCTCCGACGCTGGGCGCGGGTGACCAGGGCATGATGTTCGGTTATGCCTGTAACGAAACCCCCGAACGTATGCCCCTTCCGATCTCGCTGGCGCATGCTTTGACATACCGCTTGGCGGAGGTGCGAAAGAAGCGGCTTTTGCCGTATCTGCGGCCCGATGGGAAGTCTCAAGTGACGGTAGAGTATGATGAAAGCAACCGCCCCACGAGGGTGCATACCGTGGTTATCAGCGCGCAGCATGACCCGGATGTGGATATAGTGCAGCTAAGCAGGGATATTCTCTCTGAGGTCGTCTCCACAGCCATCCCGCGGAGGCTTTTGGACGAACAAACCGTTTTTCATATCAATCCTACCGGACGGTTTGTGTTGGGCGGGCCTGCTGCCGATACCGGGCTGACGGGGCGAAAGGTCATCGCGGATACCTACGGAGGGTATGCGCGGCACGGCGGCGGCGCTTTTTCCGGTAAAGATCCAACCAAGGTCGATCGCAGCGCGGCCTACATGGCTCGTTTTCTGGCCAAGAACATCGTGGCCGCAAGGCTGGCTTCGCGTTGTGAAATTCAATTAAGCTATGCCATAGGCATAGCCAGACCCATCAGCTTAATGGTGAACACCTTCGGTACCGGGAGGATTTCTGACGAACGTATCGCTCGGCTCCTCTCATCCGAGATGGATTTGACCCCTTCGGCCATCATAGAAACGCTCGCCCTGGATGAGCCCATCTACCGCGGCACCGCTGCATACGGGCACTTTGGACAGTTCAGCAAGGGCTGTACATGGGAATCGGAAGATATCGCAACATCGCTTTCCCATCATCCTCAGGTTATGGGAGTTGCGGTGCATACAGGATGAAATCGTGCCACAACGAGGGCTTGGGACCACGATTTTGAGTATCTTCGATGAAGAGCAGGTAGCCCGCCTAATCAACCTGTCCGATGGCCGGCGCGTATCCGTCCTCATCGTCATCGGTCATCCGGATGAGGACCCCCTCATGCCGAAACGCAAGGATGTGGAATAGCTGCTTACGCATTTATAAGCCGTTTAATGAATTGAGTTGCAGGAAGCCCAGTAATGCCGGGCTTTCTTTCGTTGCTTTGGCACAAAAACGATCCGTAAAAGGCGAACCGGGTTCAAAGGTTTATGTTGCTGATGCCGTGACCGATTTTTCCAGAAATGAGCGGAGGGCATCGACCGTTTCCGCGCTCACAACGTGTTCCAGCTTACCGGCATCCAACAGGGCGGTATTCTCATGGACATTCAACTTGCGCGTCAGAAAAAGGTGTATGACCGTGAAGTTTTCTGCGACTCGGCTTGCTTCCTGTTCGCCTTTTGGAGTGAGATAAATGAGCCGGTTGCTGTCTCTGTAAAGGAAGCCGTTCTGTTCGAGTTTCGTGACCGCATTAAAAGCGCTCGCCTTGGTAATCCGCATAAGAGCGGCAATGTCGGTAAGCCTTACGCCGCTATCTTCCTTCGCAAGGTATTGGAAGGCCCGGACATAATTTTCCTGCGCTCTCGTCAAGCGGTCCATCATAACACTCAACCCCTATGATGACCGCCGCCGAAATGCCCGCCGCCTTGATTACCGGGGCGGCCGCCCATTCCGTGATGGAAATCATTGTGGCCACCGTGACCGTATTGGAACATAAACGCTTCCATTGTTTTACGGCGTTCCTCATAGTCATCGTAGGGAAACTGCTCCTCATAGCGTTTGATGATGCGGTCGAGGTAGCCGTTGAAAGCGGTAAGCTCCCCGTCGTTCAGGCAGTCGAGGATTTTTTCTGCATCGGAGACGGTGTCGTCCACATCCTCGGCAGCTTTTGCACCTTCCTCGGTCAACTTGATGGTCATCGCTCGCTTATCCTCTTCAGACTGTTCGCGTGTGATGTAGCCGCTTTTCTCCAGCTTGGCGAGGAGTTCCGCCAGCGACTGCTTGCTCATATTGAGCAGATAGGTCAGTTCCTTTTGGCTGATTTCCGGTTTCATCTTAAGGATAGCCAAAACCCGCCCCTGCCCCCTGTGCGGGTTGTGTATGCTACCGCCCATAAAGCCTTGGAACGACGCGCGGTGCATCAGCATTTGAAGCTGCTGCAGTTGCTCGGCGATGATTGTCTTGATTTCGCCCATTATGTTGTCCTCCTATAAAACACGTGGTAAAGTACCTGACAATGTGGTTATAAAAAATCAGGCTGCAAGCACAAAGTTGCAACGGTTCCCGACGCGCTCGACTTGAAGACGCGCTTCGATAGGGGCGAACCCATAGACACGATATGTGGTCGCGCCAAATGGCGTTTGTAAAACGACGTCTTGCACCAATCCCCAACCCAGCTTGACGGGAACAAGTACGACTGCCGTAACGGAAGAGTCATCGGATAGAACTTTACGCAAAAACCCGATTAGCACTTCGGGAATGTCCGCTCTTATGTCGATAGCGTCTTTGCTCATTTCGGTTACCTCCTTCTAATAAATCTTATGCGCCAAGCATGTCGTCAGGCACCTGACATTTGTAATTATACTTGTGGGGCTCAATCTTGTCAAGTACCTTACTAAGGTCGTTTTGCAAATTTTCCAGAAGTGGCAAAACAGCCCGCCTGAAGGCGAGCCGTAGATTCTTATAATGATGCAGCCCTCAATGATTTTTGCCTTACCGAGCCGTTTCCATTTGACAGTTCCCGACTCGTCCACCCACCCGCTCGCTTTATATTGCCGGTCAAGGTAGGCGTTATACCCGCGGCACGCCCAGAAGCTCCAAATGTTTGCCGATATGTCTTTCCAAAAGCAAAGCATATTCCTCTTTGTGTTCGCGCCACAGCTTATAAAGGCGGGTTTTGAAGCGGCAGCCGGAGCCGTCTTTGGCGCTTAAAATCAGCCCGTAGGTGATGTGGATGAGCTGACGAGCCTCGTTGAGGTCGAAAAGCGCGGGAAGCTCGCTGTCTTTGAGCGTGGAAAGCGGGGGGACCTTTGTAAGGTCGGTGGTCACATGATAATATTTTTTGGCCTCCGTAAAATGATCGAGCGCGAAAGCATGCACCTCGCGGTAGAGTGCGGGGGAAACCTTGGCGATAAGGCGCATTGCCTCGAGCCAGTTGGTGCCCGCTGTTTTTACGTGGAAGTGTTGACGGGTCTCCGTACCCACGGTGGGGAATACGGAGAATTTGTCCGAACCCGAATGGACGCTTATTTTATAGCCGAAGTGGCGGGCGATGGCGGCATGTACCGCAAATTCCGCACGGAACCGGGAAAGGCTGCCGATATAGTCGATGCCCTTTTGAAATTCGCCGCAGAAGCGCGGGGCGACGGTTGCGGGCTTTACGCCGCGCGAAAGGAGCTCGTTTGCCACAAAGTAGTGTTGGAGCGGCGTGGTGGGCGTTTCGGTTTCGTCGATGGAGATTTCAAAATCCACTTTTTTATTCTTGACGTAGCGTTCGTAAATAGATACGGCAAAATCGATAGCCGCGCCGTAGATGAAAAGCATGCGCTTCAACTCGGTACCGGAGAAGCGGAGCGTTTCATTTTCCGCCTTCACGCTAAGGCCGCCATATTTTTTGAAAAGCTCGGCGTTCAGGCCTGGAAGCGCCTCCACCTGCGCGTCGGTCATGGCGGAAACGTCGTTTCTGATATGCTCGCTGCAATCGAGCGTAATCATGGTGTAGCCGCAGTGAAGCGCGTATTCCACTTCCTCGGGTTTTTTGAGGTGGTCGCCGTCCGCGCCGAAGCCGCGCTTGAAACCCTCGCGAAATACCGAGTAGGAGGCGCAGTCGAGCACATCCTCAAAGGTGCGTTCCGTAAGTGTCAGCTCGCGGATGGATTGCTGCGCAAGGATGGGGTAGGCATCAAATTTCAAAAAGGTACGGATATGGCCGCTGCCGGCGATGCCCAGGCGATCGCCCACGCCGAGCGTACGCTCTTTTGTGAGCATATTCGAGGGGGCGGCATAGGGAAAACACTCGCGCAAGGCGCGGGCGTTTTCATGCGTCAGCGGTGCAAGAAGCACCTCCGTGCCGTTCACGTTGCGCTTTTCGCCTGTAAAAGCGGCGGAAGGCGCCCCGAGTACCAGCATATCGGCATCGCCAAAGTCGGCCATGAGCGCGAAACCGCCGCTGTTTATAACGGCGGAGCTTCCATAGGGCTTCGCGTTGATGAAAGCGCAAATGCTTTGAAGCTGTTCAAAGGTCATAGTTCCTCCTTGTTTTTAGCGGAGAGGGAAGCCGAAATAGCTTACGGCGTTGTTGTAGGAAATATCTTCGGCCATTTCTCCCAAAAGCTTCATGTCGCGCGGATATTCCCCGTTTTCTACCCAAGTCCCCAGGAGATTGCAGAGAATGCGCCGGAAATATTCGTGCCGTGTGTAGGAAAGAAAGCTTCTCGAATCCGTGAGCATGCCCACGAAGTTTGGCAGTACCGAGCTTTCCGCAAGGTTCTTGAGTTGCTCTTCCATGCCGCGCTTGGTATCGTTGAACCACCATGCGCTTCCGTGCTGCATTTTATTGCGGGTATGTGCGCCTTGGAAGCAGCCGATCACGGTGGAGATCTGCGCATTGTCGACGGGGTTGAGCGAATAAACGATGGTCTTGCCGAGAGCGCCTTCCTTTTCGAGAGCACCCAAGAACTGCCCGAGCGCGGCGCCGCAAGAAGAAACGCCGCTGATCGCATCATAACCGGTGTCGGGGCCGAGCTTGTCGTACATCACGGGGTTGTTGTCGCGTGCCGCGCCGTAATGGAGCTGCATCACGAAGCCGTATTTTTGATAGAGCCGCCCAAGGTGCAATAAGATTTCGGTTTTGTACGCGGCTTCATCGTGCGCGTCGGGGCGGCTCCCCGAAAGCGTGCCGCGAAACGCTGTGCTGGCGGCGGTCGGATCCTGCTCGCAGACGATGGCGTCAAGCCCGTGGTCCGCGGTGAGACAGCCCATTTCCGCAAAGTACTTCACACGGCGCGAAAGAGCCTCCTTCACGTCGTCGAGCGAGCGAATGGTGATGCCCGCCGCCGTGGCGAGCTTTTCGAGGTATTTTGAAAAACCGGGCTTGTTTACGTTAACGACTTTATCGGGACGGAAGGCGGGGAGCACGAGCGTTTTAAAGCTTTTGTCCTCCTTGATGAGCTTGTGCCACGTAAGATCGTCCGCAGGGTCGTCGGTGGTGCAAAGCGCCGTTACGTTCGAGCGTTCGATGATCTTTCGCACGGTGAGGGTTTTTAACGTTTCATTGGCGTCCCCCCAAATTTCCTTGCAGGTATTTGAGGAAAGCGGCTCAAAAATGCCGAAGTAGCGGGCAAGCTCAAGGTGCGTCCAATGGTAAAGCGGATTTCCTATAAGCTTTGGCACCACGGCGGCCCACGCCTCAAATTTTTCGTAGGGCGATGCGCTGCCTGTGATCAAACGCTCGTCTACGCCGTTTGCGCGCAGGACGCGCCATTTGTAATGGTCTCCGCCAAGCCATACCTCCGCAATATCGGCGTAGCGGTAATCCTCATAAATTTGTTTTGGGTCAATATGGCAGTGGTAATCAATAACAGGCATTTTTTCCGCATGCTCATGGTAGAGAACGCGTGCGGTCGCGTTCGTGAGCAGAAAATCATCGTGGATCAAATGTGCACCTTCTTTCCTTGCAATAAGATCATTTTCCGAAGCGGTCCCGCGATATCCACAGCCCTAAGGCCGGATTCGGAATGTAGTAAATCTCTTCGCCGTTTTCGAGGGTATTGAAACCGTAACGAAGCTTTTCGGGGTCATAGATCTTGACGGTCTTCGCGTAATCGGCAGCCTTGAAGTATACGCTTTCGATCTCGTTTTCTGATATGGAAGAAACCGCATAGGTTACATGGAAGCGCCCGTCGCTCGAACCGTGGATGAGGTGCGCCGCCACGCCCATATTGGCGCGGAGGTCGGCGTTTTTCTCAAAGAGCTCCAGCGTTTTAAGCCTGCCGCAGTAGCCGTATTTGCGGATGAGAGCATCCACCGCATCGTCCTCGCCGAAGCGCTCCACGCCCGGCGCGAGCACAATCAGCTCCCCGCCGTCGGCCATAGCCATGCGGGTGCGGTAAATGGATTTGTTGCCCAGCCATGTGCTTTTGAACTCCCTGGGGTCAAGGTAGACCACACATTTTTCCAGCGGTTTTGCCACAACATCCATGTTCTTCTCCCGCGCGAGCGCGCAGGCAGCGTCGAACGGTTCTCTTCCCGTGCCGATAAAAAGGCCGTGGGTCTTGATGCTGCCGCCGGGCGCGGTGGTTACGGTGAGGGCAAAAAGCACGGGGCGCTCCTTTAAAAAATGCTCCATGCCGTAGTCGAACACGTACCGCACGGGGGTGTCGGCTTTTCCCATCATGCGTTCCATGCCGTAGACGGCGCCAACCATGTGCGAAACGTTGATCATTTCGCTGCCGCCCACGCCTACAAAAAGGTTTTTGGCATGGTTGGCCATGCCGACCACCTCGTGCGGCACCACCTGGCCGATGGAAAGGATGAGGTCGTAAGCGGGGTCCATCACGCGGCGGTTGATCTCCACGGTTACCGGCGTTTTCCAAAGCCCGCCGGTGATCGCACTTAAATAAGAAGAGGGAACTTCGCCTAAGCGCATCACGTCCGTACGCCAGTTATGCACATGGAACGCCTCAGACGAGATATCGCCGTACATTTCGGCAATTTCTTCCTTCGTCATCGGGCGGTGCGTACCGAGCGCGGGGAGTATATCTACCTCCGCTCCCCGCTCCTTGAGCATGTGGTAGTAGACGTTCGTCAAAAAGCCCGCGTTGGAGTGGAAACGGGTAAAATCGGGCGGAACGAGGAGAACGCGTTTTAGCGTTTTTCCTTCAAGCGATTTTTGAAGCGCTTCCGTCAGCGCAGTTTTTGTCAGGCCTTCGCCGTTGCGTTCGGTCAAAAAAATGTTCATGGCTTCCTTACCTTACACGCCGCTGTAGGCCGAGAAGCCGCCGTCTACAGGTACGACGATGCCCGTCACGAAACCGGAGCTGGCGTTATCAAGCAGCCATAAAAGCGTGCCTATCAGGTCTTCGGGTTCACCGAAGCGGCCCATGGGGGTGTTGTTGAGGATCTTCGCCGTGCGCGCGGTAGGCGTTCTGTCGGGGTTAAAAAGGAGCGCGGCGTTTTGCGCCGTGGAGAAGAAGCCCGGCGCAATGGCGTTCACGCGGACGCCGGATTTTGCAAAGTAGGTGGCGAGCCACTGCGTGAAGTTTGAAACCGCCGCCTTCGCCGCGCTGTACGCGGGAATTTTGGTGAGCGGGGTAAAGGAATTCATGGAAGAAATGTTGAGGATGACCGAGCCAGGCTTTTCCGTCATGTCGCGTGCGAACGCCTGCGTGGGCAAAAGCGTGCCTATGAGGTTGAGGCCGAACACAAAGCTGAAGCCGTCAAGCTCAAGATCGAAAAAGCTCTTTTTTGCGGGGTCGAGGTCTGCTTCCTTCGAGTAAAACTCGTCGTCGGTGGTGGCGCGCGGGTTGTTGCCGCCTGCGCCGTTGATAAGGATGTCGCAAGGACCAAGCTTTTCAAGCACTTCCTTATGCGCGGCTTCCACGCTTTCCTTCTGCAGGACGTTTGCCGCGACCGCGATGGCTGTGCCGCCGCCCGCGTTGATCTCATCCGCAACGGTTTTTGCGCGTTCCAGATTCAGATCGAGCACGGCAACCTTCGCGCCGCACATGCCTATGGCGCGTGCGAACATGGCGCACAGTACACCCGCGCCGCCGGTGACGACGGCCACTTTATCCTTAAAATCGGGCTGAAAGGGAAGCTTCATGATGCTATTCCTCCTTCGTTATACGTTGTAAGTGGATGCTGCGGTACTGCCTCCCTCACCTGTCCAGTTGGTGTGGAAAAACTCGCCGCGGTTTTTATCGGTGCGCTCATAGGTGTGCGCGCCGAAGTAGTCGCGCTGCGCCTGCAAAAGATTTGCGGGCAGCTTTTCGCTGGTGTAGCCGTCAAAATAAGAGAGCGCCGATGAGAACGCCGGCACAGGGATACCCTGCCTCACGGCGAAGGAAACCACGCTTCGCCACGCGGGCACGAGGCTTATGACGACCTCTTTGAAGTACGGGTCGAGCAAGAGGTTGGAAAGGCTCGGGTCCGTGTCGAACGCATCTTTGATCTTTCCCAGAAACACCGAGCGGATGATGCAGCCGCCGCGCCACATGAGCGCGATGCCGCCGTAATTGAGGTTCCAGCCGTAGGTTTTTGCGGCGGCGCGCATGAGTGTATAGCCTTGTGCGTAGGAGATGATCTTTGAGGCGTAGAGCGCCTGCCGTATCTGCTCGATCACGGCGGCCTTGTCGCCCGTGAAGGTGCTTTGAGGCTTAGGAAACGCTTTGGAAGCCGCAACGCGCTCTTGTTTCATGGCGGAGAGACAGCGCGCGAACACCGCCTCGCCGATGAGGGTGAGGGGAACACCCTCATCGAGCGCGGCGATGCCCGTCCATTTGCCGGTGCCCTTTTGACCCGCAGTGTCGAGCACCTTATCCACAATGGGTGCGCCGTCGGTATCCTTATAGCCTAAAATGTCGGCGGTGATCTCGATGAGGTAGCTGTCAAGCTCGGTTTCGTTCCAGGATTTGAACACCTCGTGCATCTGGTCGGCGCTCATATGAAGGCCGTCGCGCATAAGCTGGTAGGCCTCGCAGATGAGCTGCATATCGCCGTATTCGATACCATTGTGCACCATTTTCACGAAATGGCCCGCGCCGTTTTCGCCCACCCAGTCGCAGCAGGGCGCGCCGTCAGCCTTGGCGCAAACGGCTTGGAAAATAGGCTTCACATACGGCCAAGCCGCGAGCGAGCCGCCCGGCATCATGGAAGGCCCCTTCAACGCGCCCTCCTCGCCGCCCGATACGCCGGTGCCGATGTAGAGAAGGCCTTTGCTTTCCACATGCGCCGTGCGGCGGATGGTATCGGGGAAGTGGCTGTTGCCGCCGTCTATGATGATATCGCCCGGTTCAAGAAGCGGGATGAGCGCCTCGATAAAATCATCCACGGCCTGCCCGGCCTTGACGAGCATCATCACCTTGCGGGGTTTTTCAAGCTTGGATACCAATTCCTTTGGGGAATAGGTGCCGATGATGTTTTTGCCTTTGGCGCGGCCTTGCGTGAAAGCCTGCACCTTGGAGGCCGTACGGTTATAAACGGCCACGGTGAAACCCTTAGATTCCATGTTCATCACGAGGTTTTCGCCCATCACCGCGAGGCCGATCAATCCGATATCCGCTTGCTTCATATGAAAAGCTCCTTTCATTCTTTAGGCAAAAGGTTTAGCGCTTCACCCGCGCGTTGCCCTCCCAAATGCTCCAAACCTGCTCTTCGTCTGCAGGGGTGGCGTAGTCCTCGAGCGCCGTCGTTGCAAGCACGCCCGTTGCCCAGCCAAAGCGCATGGCCTTTTCCGGTTCGTAGCCTTTGAGAAGACCGTAAAGAAGGCCGCCCACAAAACCGTCGCCACCGCCGATGCGGTCGAGAACGGGTATCTCGCGCGGCTCGGCATAATGCCATGTGTCGCCGTCTAAGAGGATCGCGCCCCAAAGGTGCTCGTTGGCGCTTATGACCTGCCGAAGCGTCGTACCATAAAGGGAAACGTTCGGGAAGCGCTCCTTTACGCGGAGAATCATGGTCTTGAAGCTTTCGAGCTTGGAGGATAAATCCTTACCGCCCGCCTCAGGGCCTCGGATGCCGAGGCAAAGCTGAAAATCCTCTTCATTGCCGACGAGGATGTCCGCAAGGCTCGCAATCTCCACAAACATGGCGCGGAGCTCTTCCTCACGGCCCTTCCAAAAGGACGCGCGATGGTTGAGGTCAAAGCTTACGCGAGTACCGCTTTTCTTTGCAGTGCGAGCAAGCGCCACGCAGAATTTGCCGGTCTCGGGCGAGAGCGCCGCAATAAGCCCGCTCAGATGGAGAACGCCGACGCCCTCCTCCTCAAAAATGCGCGTGAGGTCGAATTTGGAGGCGTCAAGAAGCCTGCCTACCTCGCCCGCACGATCGTTATGAACGCGCGGCGCGCGCATCCCGTAGCCGCTGTCGGCGATGTTGAATTGGTGGCGATAGCCCCACGGTCCGCCTTGGGGTACTTCCATGGCTTCATAGGCGATATGTCTTTGGCCGAGACTGTTTTTGATAAACTGCGAAATGGGGCTGTTCTGAACAAACGCGGTCAGCACCTTGGTTGGAAGCCCGAGCGCGGCGGAAACGCTTAAAACGTTACTCTCGGCGCTTGTTGCCTGCATGTAGAACCAGTTACTCGCTTCGACACTTTGACGGTCGTCCGGCGTGATGCGAACGCCCATGCTCGTCGCCGTCAAAAGCGCCGCCTTGCAGCTTTTACGAAAGTCCATATATTTTCCTCCGTTTCGGTTGATGATCGGGAAACCCGGACGGGAAACGCTGAGAAAAGGTTGCTACGCTTTCATGATACGTACGATTTGTGCGCGCCGCAATGCAAAACGACGGCCGAAAAGGCGGTAAAAATTTGAAATGACAAAAAGAAGGAGATATGATATAATAAGTAATTAAACAAAAAGACCGCTCGGCTGCGGTCTTTTTTGTATGGGCGGTTTACCCCTACTTGCGAGAAAGAATATCTTCGTTTTTCAGCGCTTCGAGCGTGGCGACATAAGGGGAAAGCATATGCACGAACTCATTGCGTGCGGGTGCGTTTACCGTGGCATACAGTTTTTTAAGGCGGTACTGTACCGTGCCGGGGGAAATGAAAAGCCGCGCGGCGAGATCCTCCGTACTCACACCTCGAAGGATGCCGCTCAAAAGCGAGCGGTCGAGCGCGTCGCAGTTTAGAAGGCATGCCTCAAGCTTGCGAAGCCATAAAACCGTTTGGTCGCTCGCGGAGGCGGCAGGGGCGGCGGAAATAAAATGCGGCGCGCCGGAGGGCTCGTTTGGTATGCTTAAATAGGCGGTACTGCCGCGCGGTATGATCTCACAGGGGATGGATATGCCGGCAGAAACGATGCCCGCGTTGTTTTCAAGCAGATTCCAGAGGTTCATCGTCTGTACGCCGAGCTCGTAATAATCGAGCGTTGAGGTGGTAAGCGTGGGTGTGGTGCACGAACTGATCATGAGGTTGCCGGAGCCGGAAACAAAGAGCTGTTCGGGTACCCTAAGCCCGCGCGCGCGCGCCTGCACCAAAAGCTCTACGGCGACATAATCATTGGTGCAGATGACCCCGTCGTAGCGCGAGGCGCTCTCAAAAAAGCACGAAAGGCATTGCGTCAAGTCACCTGTAATATCGTATACGTCGCGCCGCTCGTCCACGTCGAGCTCGTACTGCCGCGCAGCGGATAAAAAAGCGTGGCGGCGGATGTTGTCGTTCACAAGATTGGGCTCGTAGCCGAGCGTGGCAAGGCGGGTGCGGCCCGAAAGGTAGAAATAGCGCACCATGTCGCGCACGAGGGTCTCGCGATTGAAAAGAGCGCCGCTCACGTCCGCGCCGAAGTCGTTGGGCGCGGGGCCCATGAGAACCACCTTCACGCCGCGCTTCCGCATAGACTCTATGAGGAATCCCGCCCAGTCGGAATCCGAGCCGATGAGGACAAGTGTGCGAAGCTCGTTGAAAGTATCAAGCTCCGAGACGCTTTTTACGAGTATCACGCCGGTGCGCTGCCGCGCGGCGGCGTCCTGCAGCCCCGAAAGACTTTTCAAATACCACACCGAAGTGGTATAAGCCGATTCGGGAAGCGCGTACAGCGTTTTCATAGCTTCATATCCCCTTTGTTTGCGGCGTATGGATCATGGACTCATACATTTTTCTATATTTATATTGTACCGCGAAACTCGTGCGGAAGGCAATGGACGCGCGCTATCGTACAGCCACATATGTCCGTTCTATGCGCCGTATTTTTAGGCGGTACGCTATATAAACGATGGGCAGAGAAACGGCCCATGCAAACACATCGATCAAGTAGTACGTATATTCCCCAAGGTATCGCGGCAAATAGATCACGGCCAAAACGCGCGCAACAAGCTGTGCAGCCCCCACGGCTATGGGGATGTTAGCATACCCGAGAACCTGTATGATGGCTCTGTAAAAATACATGGGCGTCATGAGCAACATGCCCGAGGCCAAAACGCGTATCATGCGAGTTCCCGTCTGAAACGCTTCCGCGTAAGCCGCGGGATCGCTCTTTGATAAAAACAGGGCGATCACCTCGTCGCCAAACAGCCAGACAAGGCCCGTCATGGCCGTGGTCATAAGAATGGAAAAAAACGTGATTTCACGCACGCCGCCGCGGATCCTGCCGATTTTATCCGCGCCGAGATTTTGGCCTGCAAAAATGCTCACGCCGGTCTGCAGGGCCATGATGATCGCTTCGAGCAGGTTGAAAATCTTATTCCCTGCGGAGCGGCCCGCAACGAAATCGGAGCCGAGCAGGTTCATGCTTCTCTGCACGAACATACCGCCCGCTGCAATCAAAGCGCTGCTGAAAAACAGAGGAAGCCACAGCTTGACCGCCGCCCCAAGTATTTTTAAATCAAGCCTTCTGTGCTCTTTTCGCGTGCGGTACGGCTCCTTGCTCCGCATGCCGAGCAACGCAATGGAGGCGGCAGTGCCCGCGGAAAGCAGCGTGGCGAGCGCCGCGCCGAAAACGCCCCATTTGAACCCGATGATAAGAAGAAAGTCGAGCGCGATGTTGGTCAGTGCCGAAGCGACCATGGCGTATAGGGGAACACGGCTGTTCCCGGCGGCGGCAAGCATCGCGCTTGCCATGTTGTAAACGAGGAGCATCGGCATGGAAAGGATGTAGAACATCAAATACGTTCGCGCATCGGCATAGATGTTTTCGGGGATGCTCATCATGTTCAGCACCGGATCGATATAGATCGCCGCGGGAACCGTTACGGCCAGCGCCAGCGCCAATGCCGCAAAGGCGGCGTTGAATTCGACGCGCTTAAAGTCCTCAAGCTTCCCCCCGCCTACCCGCACGGAGGCGAGGATGCAAAACGCCGTGGAGCTATCCCGGCAGATCGCAAGAAGAAGCCATACGACCCAGCTTGTAGCTCCGATGGCCGCAAGTGCGTCAACGCCCGCAACATTGCCGACAATGGCCGCATCCGTCAGCGAGTAGCACTGCTGAAGCAGGCTTCCCATGGCGAGCGGCGCGGAAAAGCGCAGCACCAGCCGAAACGGGCGACCGTTCGTCATATCTATATTTTTTGCCGTAAACAATCGCACAGCGTTCTCCTTGTGGCCGCAGGTTGGTCTACGCGGCTTTCCCGGTGGGTTTTTTATCATCGATCAGCGCAAACACGATCGCGGCGATGGAGACCGCACACCCCAAAACGGAAACACAGGAAAAGGAATATCCGTACCACAATGTGCTGAACACGAGGCTCGTCACGGGCTCAAGCAGGCAAAAGAAAGCCGCGGCGGAGGCGCCCACGCGTTTTACGCCCGCTACGAACAGATAATTGGCCAAAAAGGTCATCACGCTGCACAGCGCTACTTCCAAGTAACCCTTTGTTCCGATATCATGCAGCTCCGTTACGAGAACCGGAGCGCTTATAAAGCCTGCGGCAAGGCAACCGAGGAACACATAAAACAGCCTCACTTGAACCGAAACGTCGCAGGTGCGTCCTTTATCGGTAAGCACCACGTACAGCGTATAGGTAATGCTCGATAAAAACGCCAGCGCGACGCCGCTTAAGGAAAGGCCGCTTCCGCCGCCGCATATGAGAACAAGGCCGCCGACGGAGAAGAGCATCGCCAAAATTGCCGCCCACGTAAGCTTCCTTTTAAAGGCTATGATCATCGTCAGGCAGACGAGCGTCGGATACATAAAATGCACCACGGAAGCGACGCCCACGGGAATCAGCTCGTAGGAGCTTGAAAGGAGGATGATCGTGCCCCACATTCCTACGCCGCCCAATAGAATAAGCCTTAAGGCGCTTCTTAGGCCGATACGTAGATCGCTTTTGGCCGCGAGGCAAACAAACGCCACGAAAAGCATCATAATAAGCGAGTTGAAAAGCATCACCTCGGCGGGGGAAGCGCCCCTTTGAAAAACGAGCGAGCGAAAAGTCGGCTCTATGCCGAATAAAAACGAGGAGAGGAGCACATAGACAAAGCCTATCATCTTTTAATAAACGGCGACCGCAGTCGGCGTGCCCTTTCGGACAACCTCCGGCGGCGGTCACTTTATACCTTTCAGTTCAGAGCGTTCCCGCCCTGCATATTTCAGCTCTTTTTCGCGTTCGCAACGATGCGCGCATACGCTTCCGAAACGCTCTCGTTATGGATGCTGGCCTTCCAGTACTCCGTCAGATCCTCCGTGGTATAGTACTCTACCCAGCAGTAGAATACTTCTTTATCGGGCTTGGCGAGCAGCTTATGATCCTTCCCCGCATAGATGAAGGAGAAATCGCCCGCGCGCTGTTCTTCGGTATCGCCTTCCACGTCCAGCGTGAAATCGGAATTGCCCAGGCAGTAGTTCCATTGGTGGAGCTGGATATGACCCTTTTCGTCGGTTCCCGCGCCGATAGCGTGTACCACGCCGATGGAGATATGTCCAAGCTGCATGCCCTGCAAAATGGTCCAAGAGCGCGTCCCGGGTTTTTTGCACGCCTGATCGTACTGTACGGCATCCGTATAAAGCGTGAAGAACGGGAGGTGCTTGTGCCACTTTTTGTAGTTGCTCCTGTCCCACTCGTTCATGCCGAACACACCTATGATGAATTCCGTATCCTCGATGGCGCCCACGGTATAGGCCTGCTTGTCAAAATCGGGGATGAAGAACGCGGGTTCGGTTACACGGAAGGTATCCTCGCCGTACTTTACATAGGAATTCTTGCCGTTGAAAATCAAAAGCACGATCCTGTCCTTATCGAGCTCGGGCCTTACAACACGGCCCGCCTTGAGGTTACAGCGGTAAAAATGGATATCGCTCTTTTTTACATCGGGAAAATCCGCATCAAGCGGCAATTCAACCTTTGAAAAGCCGTTTTCGTTATACTTTTTTTCTGCATCCGCTTTGCACACATAGGGATAACGCATCGTATTCCTCCTAACCTTATTTGCCTCTCTTGTACGTGTTGAATTCAACCCATACATAGTAGACTTCCTTGCCCGCGCCCGCGTACAGGTTATGATCCGGTCCTGCGGGGATGAAATCCCAGTCGCCGGCCTTGCGGTCATAAGTTTGCGCCTCGCTGCCCGAGCCGACCGTAAGCTGGTAGTCGGAATTCCCAAGCGCGTAATTCCATTGATGCACCTCGGGGTGTCCCATTTCCACGGTACCGCCGCAGTTGCCGCCGCGGCACATGCCCGCGGTCAGGCGGCCGAGACGGTCAAATTCTCCAAAGAGCACCGTTCGTGAGATCGTACCGGGCGTTTTGCAGTCCTGGTCGTAACGTTCACATTGCGCTTCGGTCCTGAAAAATGGCAGCTTAAGCATGCAGTTTTCCGTAACGGACCAATCGTGCGAATCCATGTTTGCAACGACTTTTACAAACTCCATATCCTCGATGGCATGGATGAAGTAGCGGTTTTTTGCGTAATTGGGCGCATAGAAGCACACCGTATCAAGCTCGTGTATGGCTTCCTCGTCCCGTAAAACACCTGCCCCCTTGCCGCTGAAAACGTAGAGTACCGACTTGTCCTTGAAAAGCTCGGGCTCGACCGTGCTTCCGGCGCGCATGAAGTATTTATACGCCTTTACCTCGTCATGCGTACCGGGCAGAAGCTCGATGATGTCAACGCCGTTTTTGCCGTAATTGCGGATATGGCTTGCGTCGTAGTAGAGTTGGGTCTTCATATTTTTCCTCCAAATTCGTGATGATGGCGCGGTATCTGCCGTAAGGCAGATACCGCATTCCAAACGGGTTTTCGAGGCGGGTCGTCAATCGTAGAAACCCTCGGAATAATTCTTGAAGATTTCCTGATAACGTACCGTGAATTCGTCACGCGAGAGCTCGCCCGCCACGAATTTTGCCCATGCTTCCTCAAGGTCCTGCGTAATAACGGCGGGCATCCACTCATACATCGATTCGGACGCGCGGTTCTCCTTCATGATGTTCACAACGTCGGCCGCCACGGCGGGCAGGTTCTCGGAAAGTTCAAGCGTTACGATGGAAGTGGGACTCCCCATGACTTCCTGGTGCCACACGCGCGCCGCCTCGGAGGAAACGATATAGCTCAAAAACTCTTTTGCGGCTGCTACCCGTACCGGATCCCCGCTGTCGGTGACAGCCGCGGAGATCGTCTGGAGCTGGAGAAAGTTCTCGCTTGCAACGTTCGAGCAGGGCAGAACATCCTGCTTTACATAGTCGAGCAGCGCAGGGTTCGTATTTTGAATGTTCGGGGTCTCCCAAGACCCTTCGCCTACCAGCATCGCGCATTCTTCGAGGAAAAACGCGTTCCTGCACGTCCACTTATCGGTGGCGATTGCGCCCTCCTGTGCGTACTGCATCAGAATGGCATAGGTGTCCATAAAGTCGTTCCATTCCTTGTCGTTCGCAAGGTCAGCATTTTCACCGGCAAGCATTTTCCCGAGGAAGCCGAGGCCGGCGTTCTCCTTGTTGCCAAGCCAGGTAGGCCCTACCCAGTTAAACAGGTTCAGATAGGTTTCCGACCATTGGTGCATGAACGGCTTGATGCCTGCGGCAGTCAGGTCTGCACACAGCTGAGCAAGCTCATCGCGGGTCTGCGGCGTATGATCCCAGCCCACCTCGCCAAGAAGGCGCATGTTATAAAGGATGCCGGTACCTTCTACATAGATCGGCATGATGAGCATGCCGTAATCGGTTGTGCCGAGAGCAAGCTGGCCTTCGGTTAAAAGGTCGTAGGCGGAGCAGCCGGAGCTCAAATCTACGCAGTACTGGAACCAGTGCTCGTCCTTTATGCCGTAGGAAAGCGAAATGATGTCCGGCAGCGCGCCCGCGGACAGCGCGGCTTTCATGAGGTCCTCATACTTATCGGAGCTTGGGAATGTGGCTTCGATAGAGCCGATCTCGGGATGCTCGACTTTGTATGAGTCGATGAGGGTATTAAAGTTGTCCGTCCATTGGCCAAGCGGCATCATGACCGTAAGGTCGATCGAACCGGCCTCCGCGTCGGCGGGTGATACGGCCTCGGAGGGCGTGGGGCTTGTGTTATCGCCGTCCGCGTTGGATGCGGGAGGGTTATCGTTTCCCTCCTGGTTTGATGAGCACGCAACGAGGCTAAATGCCATGGCGAGCACCATCATAAGAGCAATCGTCCGTTTCATTCTTTTTCTCCTTTCTTTCAATCAAGCAGCGTACGTGCCGCTTAATAAATCTGTCAACCTTTCACCGATCCCGAGGTAACGCCCTCGAGGACCTGCTTTTGCGCGATCACAAAGAAGATGAACAAGGGCAGGATCGACAGCGTCACGGCGGCCACGGCCGTATCCCACGAGAAAAACGCCTCGTTGAACAGCGATTGCATCGCGATCTGCAATGTTCTTTGCGTGTTCTTGGTAAGGATGAACTGCGTCATGAGGTAGTCGTTCCAATAGGTCAGAACGTTGAGCGTTACAATGGTGAAAATCATGCCGCGAATGAGGGGAAAGATGATGCGCCAGTACGTTGAAAAGGAGCTGCAGCCGTCGATCTTTGCGGCCTCCTCAATCTCGATCGGAATGGACTTTACCGCGCCCGATACCAGGAACATCGACATGGGAAGGGAAAATACCCAAAAGCTCACCACCACGCCGCTCAAATGGTTGCCGAGCTTTAACAGGCCGATCATGCTCGCAAACGTGATCATGATGCATTGGAACGGGACGCACATGCCGCACAGGATTAGAAAGGTCACAAATTTCGTAAACCTGTTGGGATGGCGCACGAGCCAGTACCCCGTCATGCCCGAAAGCACCACGCAGCCTATGGACGAAAATACCGTGATGAGCAACGTGTTCTTGAACGCCGTCATAAAGTCGAGGCGTTCCCATGCCTCCTTGAAGTTATCGAGCGTAGGTTCTACCGGCCACGCGGCGATGTTTGTGGCAATCTCCGAGTAGGGCTTGAAGGAATTCAAGACCGTAAAGTAAAGGGGAATAAGCACCAGCACCGAGCTGAGCGCAATCAGAACGAGGCGTATGATGGTATCGATGCGGTCCCTTCGTTTCATTAGAGTTCCACCTCATTTCGTGACATCAGTTTGATCTGGGTGAACGATATAATGATGAGGATGATGACAAAGATCATCGATTTTGCCGCGCCGAAGGACATTTGGTTGCTCTTGAACGCCGTCGCATAGATGTTCATGGTAACGCCTTCGGACGACCTGTAGGGGTTGCCGCTGGTGAGCGAAATATTGGTGTCGTATAAGAGCATGGCCCAGTTGATCGCAATGAACAAACAACGTGTAATCGTCGCCGACAACATGGGGATGGTAACCCTGAACAGCGTTTGGAAGGGGGAAGCGCCGTCGATCTTCGCGGCCTCGAAATAACTTGTCGAGATGGAGGAAAAGCCCGCGCCGTAAATGATCATGAGATACCCTGAAAGCGTCCAGCTCATTACGATTACCAAGGCCCAAAAGGACGATTCGGGCGTTGTAAACCAGTTTTGCGAAAACCATCCGATGCCCGACCATTCGCCGAATTGGACGAATACGTTCTGAAAAATAAATCGCCATAAAAAGCCCAGGATAACGCCGCCGATGATCCGCGGAACATAGATGAGCGCGCGCCAGAGGTTACGAAGCGGTATGTCTTTGGAGAGGATGTAGGCCCAAATAAACGCAAGTAAATTGGAAAATAAAATGACGAAGAAAGAAAACTTGATGGTGAACCATAGCGAAGTCCAATACGTTGCATCCTTGAAAGCCCGCATGTAATTTCGAAGACCGACAAAATTGCTCATGGGGTCCACCCCGTTCCAATCCGTAAACGAATAGGCGAATTCGCCGATCAATGGAATAATAAAAAGCGTTATGAACAGCACGAGCGATGGACCCAAGAACAAAACATAGTCAAAAACGACTTGTGCCCGTGTTTTGATCCGTCGAATTTTTACGGTCTTTTCTTTTTTCATCCGATTCACCTGCCAATTATGTATCCGTCAATTAGGTATTTTTGCCGATTCGAATTATTGAATATGTGCGAGCATTAACTATATGTAAGCATGTGCTTGTGTGGTTTTAGAAGCTTATGCCTGTAATGATAGCGTTTTCATTCGGGGATTCAAACGGTCGATTTTGACTTTAAGCAGTACGATTTTGACTTATTTTTATTTTCCCGCTCCATCCCTTCCGGCGCACGCGGCAATTCTTTCCGCACTTTTAAACTGCGTAAGGCATGTGCTATAATTGCCATACGCTCTTTTTACCTTTTTTGCGCCATCGGGTGCGCATCATCTGAAAGTGAGTGCATGACCATGTACAAAAAACTGCGGCTCACCTTTCACGGTATTTGCTTTAAGCTGCTGCTGGTTTTGATGCTATCAACGTTTATCACGATGATAGGCTATTCCGTTTACTTTTTTGTATCTACACGGCAGGCGGCCATCGAGAAATACGAACTTCAGACGGAGACCGCGTTTAACGTATCTGCGCAGAACATCAATTATTACATTTCCAACTGCATCTCCTCCGCAAAGAGCATCTACGTGAACGACTCTCTGCTTCGCACCTTTTCCCAGATTGGGGATACGCCGTTTTCCGCCGCCGCTTCGCAGACGATTTTCCAATATATGCAGTCGGTTTACTACTCCACCTCCGCCGCAAAGCAAATCTATCTTGCGGTGCCGCGTCTGAACCGTTCGTTTCTTTATGTTACCAACAACCTGCAGACTTCCATCTCAACCTTGAAGATGACGGATGACGACCTTCCGAGCTTTTCGACCGCCAACGATATCTATATCCAGCCGACGCATTCCATGGCGACCTACGGGCACGTGGTCGGATTCTCGCGTATTGAGCCCGACGAGATCTATAACCTCGTATTTACGATATGGCTGCCCATTTACGACCTGCCGCAGACCACTTCGGTGATTGCATTCCTCGCCATCGATATGCCTATCGAATTTGTAAGGGACAACTGCCAGCTCGCCTATTCTGACGACGAGGAGGTTTTTATTGTAGACGATCGCGGCTCCATTGTGGTTTCGACCAACCCCGACGATACCTTAAAAAACGTATCCGACGTCTACGGTATGTCTCTTTCGCTTTCGGGACGTGGTTTCAGCTATACCATCGACAAGGGCCGCCTCATCATGCAGCAATCCATGGATTCCGAATATTTGGATTGGAAGATCATTAAAACCGTTCCCACAAGGTCGATTTATGAGACCACCCGCGTGCAAGCGGGCGTGCTCGTCGCCATCTTTATGCTTGTTATTTTGGGCGTGGTCGTGATAAACGCCTGGCAGATACTCCGCTACACCATCCCTCTTCAGCGGGTTACCGATTATATGCGCCTGATTGCAGAATCACGCTCGTGGCGAAAGGACATCCACCTTTCCGATTTTGTGGTGTATAAATCCAACGACGAAGTCGGTTCACTGGTGTTCGCGTTCGAAACGATGCTTACGGCTATCAACGATTATACCATCCGCCATTATGAGCTCGAGCTTGCCTACACACGCTCGGTGCTGAAAATGCTGCAAGCGCAGATTAACCCGCACTTTATCTACAATACCATCCAATGCTTTGCGACCAATGCGCTTCGCAAACAGGATCTTGAGCAATACCGCCTGATCTCGTCCTTCGGTCACATGATGCACTACGTTATGGTGCTCGAGCCCGCCGCCGCGACGCTCAGGCAGGAGCTCGATTATGTAAGGCGCTACATCGACCTGCAAAAGATGCGCTTTAAAAGCGAAGATACGCCCGTTTTTGAAGTCGATCCCCGCTCGGAGGATATCATCGTGCCGAAGGTGGTCCTGCAGCCGCTGGTTGAAAACTCCATTCTCCACGGGAAACTTTTCCAGAGTGCGAACAGCGTTTTGCGCATTACCACGGGGCTTGCGGGGGGCAAGCTTACCGTAGCGGTCGCGGACAACGGCGTTCCCGTCTCCGAAGAAAACAGCCGCCGTATTCAGGAAGCGCTTGCAAAGCTGCGCGCATCGTTTTCCAAATCCGCACAGCAAAGCGGCCCACAGGATACGAGCAGCATTTTGCAAAGCACCTATTCGGGCTCTCGCGAGCATTCCTACAACATCGGCATCGCAAACGTGTTTGCACGCCTGTTCCTGCATTTTGGCGAATGCGATTTTGAAATATGCGCCAATGAGCTCGGCGGAACGACCACGTTTTTTTCGATCCCTTATGAAGGCAATGTGGCCGATTAGGATAAGGAGGAGGCATATATGAAGGCTTTGATCGTTGACGACGAACAGCATGTGATCGACGCTATTATGCTCCTCGTTCCGTGGGCGCAGCTTAACATCTCGGAAGTTCTCACGGCGCAAACGGTAGAGCGGGCCATAGAGCTCGTCGATGAAAACGAGCCTGAGGTGGCCATTGTGGACGTAGTTATCGGCGATACGCTCGGAAGCGATATCCTAAAGCATATCAACCAACGGCAGTTGCGCACAAAGGTGATCATCATTTCCGGCCATGACGACTATGAATATATACGCTCCATGTTCGTTCTGGGCGGTGTGGACTACCTTTTAAAGCCCATCGAGCAGGAAGCCATTGTGCTTGCTCTCAAGGAAACAATTGCAAAGGCGGCGCACAGCAAACCCTCGCCTGCCCCTGTGCCGGAGCAGGGCCGGCAGTTGAGCATGTACCGAAACGCGCTCTTTCACAACCTTTTTAAAGCGGAGATACGCGACGCCGCCTATGCGGAGCTGTGCGCGGACGACCTCGCCATACGGCAGGCAAAAACGATGCTGCTCCTCTACAGCGACGCCGCCTTCCTGCCGCTCTACCAGGAAAGCTACTATAAAAAACTCAATTGCTTTTTAAATGAGGTCGCACGGGAACTGGCGGCAAAAAGCTGCGGCATCCTGCTGCATAGGGCATCATCCGTTCCGCAGGTCGAAATTTTGCTTTACGGCAGTTTTGGCGCTTCGCTCAAAATGATTTCGCAAGGGTGCGCCGCTCTTAACCGAGGCGTTTCAACGCCGATCCTTTTTGGCTGCAGTGCGCCTTGCGCCTTTCCCCATAAAATTTCCGAGGCTCTGCGGCAGGCCAGCCTCGCATTTTCTTCCATTAAGCAGAAGGAGAACGGCGCGCTCGTCGCCTATTGCGACGGCACGAAAGAGCCGCGTACGCCGATCGATATCCAGCTTGAAAATCGCATGGTTTCCGCAATGCTCATCGGCAATGAAGCGCAGCTTGACGATGCGCTCGGAAAATGGGCGGCTTTTGCCGCCCGTGATGCGGAAGGAACGCGCGGCGAGCTCAAATGCATTTGGGAATACCTTTTTTCGCTCTATGAAAAATGGAGATCCTACCTTGCGATCCGCTATACGGATCTTGAATGCCCGCCTTCGCCCGACACGCGGCTTTTCGCAGGCGCTTTCGATGCCGATTGGGAGCATTTTCTTCAAAACATCGTAAATGTTTTCCGCACCTACTTATGGCGGATGTATTTAAGCAAAGCGAAGGTGCAATCCTCTAAAAGCGTCATGCAGGAAATCGCGGATTATTTGGAGCTCAATTACGCGCAGGAATTTCACCAGCCCGCGCTCTCCGAATTTTTCCACATCAATAAGGACTATATGAGCCGTAAATTTAAGGAGCTGTACGGTGTAGGTATGGTGAACTACGTCAACAGGATACGCCTTCGTAAAGCCATGGAGCTTTTAATCGACTCCGATAGGAAAGTGCAGGAGATTGCGGTCGCCGTCGGTTATTATGACGAAAAGTACTTTTCCAAGCTTTTCAAGCGGGAAGCCAACATGTCGCCCATCGAATACCGCCTGCTTTATGGCGGAGCGGCAAAAAATTTCAACCGCTAAAAACGTATCATACTCGAGGGGCACCGCTGGTACCGATCTGCGTTTGGCGCGTCAAAATTGCCGACGCGTTTTCATCGCTTCGCGACCTCGGTTTCGAGCCTTACATATAAACTTTCCACTGCACAAAAAAGCCACTCCAGCAGCATATTTGATAGGCAATAATAGGGGTTGAATGCTTTAAAATGCATTCGTCGACATGGATACAGGAAATGCACTTTTATCAAAAACGTAATCAAGGATCAGAAAGGTCCATATTCACGGTTTTTTCGGAATGATGGGTAATGATGCGGTTAGCTGTGCTCAAAAAAACGAAGTAAAAAGTGGATGTACGCATAGAGAATCCATACAGCCACTTTTTAGATGTCTATCATAAACAGATCGTTATTTTCAGACATCAAAGTAACTATTTGGTTTAACCCCTACATCTTCAATAACTATAATATAATACTGCTCAAATATTTGTATTATAGTAAGCGTCAAATAAATCGACCCCTATTCTTAAGGCTCACAATGTGTAAAATATCTCCAAAAAAGGCTTAAGATGCCTTGAGGTACCCCAAGGCAGATATGGAGAGTGGCAAATGGACATACAATGGTAACCTTGTGGGGATGGAGGGGCTCCCCTGCTCGCTCACACCGCTCGCAGCTTCGGGTTGGCACGCTACGCGGGGCGGGAAAGTGCCGCACTGTGGCGTTTTCTTATCCGCCCTTCGAGACCCTCTGAAGTATTACCAAGGGAAAAACGGAGACCCTTGAGAGGATCCGTTTTGCTTCGGTAGAATGTTCATAACACTTGGAAATCGTATAAAATAAGGCTTTGCGGCGCAAACAGGCGAATCTTACACATATGTTAGGCAAATTCCGCCGCCAAATGAAAGCGGATTTTTCACTTATAACAGGACGGATCCATGTATGGGATAGAGAAAACGACAATGCCTGTGGAATAAGGTGCTATTTCGTATTGCTGATAGTAAATGGCAACGCCGGAGGAAGTTAGATAGTAATGCTCTTCATTAAAATATTTCTCAATAAGGGCTTGATAATCTTCAAAATAGATCTCCGGATTCTCGTTAGCCTGTTTGGTTATCTGACCGATCAGGGACGTACGATAATCCTGACCAGCAGAGAAGAAATTTGACAGCGGAATGCTGCGCCCGCTCATAAGGCTCCAGGTATCGGAGCCTCTGACGGTGCTCCCGTGAGCGCCGCCGGTAAACGTGTATTGATCGTGGTATAGGCTTAAGTGGCAATGCTGGTTGTAGGTTATTTCATATTGCAAAATGGCTTCATAGGGGTGAAAAGGGAATCCATTTTCCTGCGATTCCTTATAAGTGGCAATAGCCTGTTGATATAAGTCATCGGAGACGTAATGCAAAAAGTCGCGAACATGGGTCTGAATTTGAAAGTTAATGCTATTTTGCGCGTATGGGCAATGGCGCAGGGTCACCTCAGGATAGCGGATGGAAAGAGTAAGCACGGGTGTGCTGTTGTATTCAAAAGTTCGTTCTATTTTACGCATTACAATGATTGCACAACAGTTTAGCGAATCCACGGGCGTTCCTCCTCTTTTCTGATTCATTCTATTCGGGCGAAGCGCGGCTTGACACGTGGAGGGTATCCATGGATTTTTGCATAGAAAACGACAGCTGATATTTGGACATTCCAGAAAAAATGTTCAAATCATCAACCGTCGTTTATTTGGTGGAGATAAGGGGGCTCGAACCCCTGGCCTCCGCATTGCGAACGCGGCGCTATACCAGCTTAGCTATATCCCCATATCCATTTTTTGCGCATAACGCAGAATAACCACGCTGCAGCAAGAAATACTATACACTAGGGACGCCAAAAAATCAATAACTTTTTGGAGATCTTGCCGGCCGTTTTGCTTGACAATTCATCCGTGCTGCGCTACAATAACAAAGCACGAAAATTGCGCCCTTGGCTCAGCTGGATAGAGCGTTTGGCTACGGACCAGAAGGTCGGGGGTTCGAATCCCTCAGGGCGCGCCAACGAAATGTCCGAGAACGTCTAAGTTCTCGGGCTTTTGTTTCTAGTATTGTGGTTTGCCGTTTTTGTTTCCGACAACTTTTTGGCAACTTTTCCGGAAGTCGCATCACGAACGAGGCCGGCGTTTTGAGAGTTCCGATCTTGCCCGTCTTGGACTTGAACGCTGCGGCTTTCTCTTGTTCAATCGGTGCGTGCCAACGGCGCTTCCGCGCGGAAGGTTTTATAAGTCCGACGGTAGGATCACGATCCATCACGCCTTCGGCATAAGCCCCGCGAAAGACGCTGCATAGAGACGAATGAATGTACCCGATTGTGCTGGTGCACTTTCCCGTCTTTTCGTTAAGCAATGTAGAAGAGGTCAAAGCCCGCTATAAGACACTTGCAAAACAACTCCACCCGGATGCCGGCGGCAGCGAGGAGGCGTTTATTCGCGTCCAGGAAGCCGCACGGCAGGCGGTTGAGCAGATAGAGGGAAAGACCTCATAAGTTTTTTAGATCCTCATCGGACAAGTCGTTCCCAAGATCATCCCGACCAACGTCAGTGCCGGGCACCGGGAACGTTTTGGGAAATGAATTTGCGATCATACCGTCTACGGTAAGCCGCTTTTTCTTAGGGGGCATATCAATCACCTCGGGCCTAGGATGCCCGAAATGAGAGGAGAAAAGTCATAAATGTTATTACGGATGGACGTCATGCGATATTCTTTGCGGGGTTAGGGCAATGGGATTGAGAGGCAAGGGAGGGAGCGTAGTTATTGCACGCTCTTGGCTTCTTCGCAAAGCTCCTTTTTAGCCGCGATTATTGCAAGGTTGTCACCGATCGCGCAGAAGATTTCCGCAAGAATATTGGTATCGTCGGCCGACAAATCATCTGAAAGCGCTATGGCTATTGATGCTGCCAATAAAACAAGATCACTGCCGGGAGAGCACTGTTTCATAAGATTCACCACCCTATCCATGATATGTGGAGAATTTGCAAACGGCCAAAGACCCGCATAGAAACAGGCTTGCCTCTTACGGCAAACCTGTAAGCTTTATCGGACCTAGAAGAAAAAACCCCGCCGGCGACACCTGCAGCGGCGACAGCAGCGGCGTCTGCGATTACAGCACATAGTTATTCATCCTTTCCTGGTTTTTACCCATGTGTGAGTACATAGAGCTGTTGTATACTATGCGATTTATACCAGTAATGTTATCTGATTGGGCGAAGACAGGGCAACGTGAAAAAATACGCCACCCGCCTACTGCAACGAAAAGTTATAAATCGTCAGTTAGCGGGTGGCAAGAAGCACGACCAGACTTGTCGCAAGCTTCCGTAACAGTATAGCCCGAATCATTCTAATTATACATAGAAAAGCGGGTAGGTAAGTTTGCAGGATGGATAAAGACTCTGTACGGTGCTAACGAGATAGTGAACACGCTGTGCATTTGCGCGGATGTGCGCAGGAGGCTGCCCGGAATGCCCCTACGCACCGGATTGATGCGCTGCAATGCAGTCTGTGCCGCTGACCTGATCAAATCCCAAACCGCAGGGATCACCACCCCCAAGAAAACGGATTTGTCGCCGTCAAGGATAATCCAGATGCGGCGAGAATGGCGCGATACGGAAAAGCATCTGCGCAGTGAGATAATCCGCATCAATGGTGATCTCGCCGCCTTCCAGCACAGGGAGCGGACGGCGATGGAGACGAGATATGAGTTCATCCGCAAAATGAGCGCTTATCCGAATGATACCGAACCCGACGAAGATCACGGTTGTTCCATCTGCATAGTAAAATGCAAAAACTGAGGCTGGAGGATTTGGCCGCAGGCAATCATGGCTCCGGAATTTCCCGAGGGCTGGGTCGTGAAATCATCGGGAGAGGCATGAATAATAACCGAACGCCCAATAACTTCGCTAGTGGTAAATCGATTGGTAAGTACCGACATAAACGCATGCCCATTGTTTCCAAACAGCGGAGGAAGGTCCCCCGCGTGTGCGGGGTGGCGACAGTTGTGCGGGTTATAATGGCTTCCGACGTTGGCGAAGGGCTCTTCGGCAGTTCCAGAGCAAGGACCGCTTTCGTGGATATGAAAACCAAAAATAGCAGAAGGACAATCTTCTGCGCCTTGGGGAAGACCTTCGATATGCGCGACGACCAGCACCCCCGCTTCGGTTTGATAAAAATAGACAACGCCTTTCACCGAAGGATAGGCGGGGCTTCCTGCAACGTCGGCAAAAGCGTTGGGCGAACGATGAAGCGGAATTTTATAAAAAGCATATGAAGACAATTCAATCACCTCTGCCAACAGTATATGCGGCGAAGTGAAAAAAGAGATTATAGGGAGGGACAGGATGGATGGATAAGGTAGCGCCTGTCACGCTTGCCGAGGCAAACGCCATGGCTGGTTGGAGCTCACGCTCAGCCGTTCTTGTTTAGAAACCCCTGAATTTCCTGTGCCATAAACCTTCTTGACGAGCAAATTCCTTAAAACACTGTCGGAGTTTTTTATCCTCGACATGTTCAGAGTAATTCATAAAATCCCTGACGCGTTCTTGGGTGTCAAGAAGTGCTTTTTTCAAATAGTCCTGAGTATCCATTTTCACACCTAATCACCTCATAATTAGGGTTTACAACCGCCATCTGACTTATACAGGTAAAGAAGGCCCCTAATAAGTGAATTGAAAAACCACGCGCAGAAAAAGCTTTGCAAGCATAATTGACTGAAGCCATAAAGGATATATGCAAAGGGGTGCATCTATCTCACGGCGGATGACTTCTATGATTTGAACTCTGACGGTGTAGAGTTTCGCGAAACGTCAAACGGATTGATCTTGAGCACGCGGCATATTCCAACGCCAATCCGAAAGGATGCGCGGTCGAGGCTGCGTTCGCCAGATTCGTATCGCTCATATTGCCGAAATTTAATTTTGGCAGCATCCGCAACAGCCTGTTGTGTAAGCCCGAGCGCCTCACGTTGTTTGCGAAGTATGGTGTGAGTGGGGTGAACCGTGGCGAACACCACCCCGTTGATCACTTGGGTTTGAGGCTCAAAAAGAAACTTATTGTTTTCCATGTTTCAAGTATGTGCAAATGGACATAAAGTCAAGCTTTTTACAGAGGCCCTATGAGCGAAGTTAGGCTGATAGACGTAGATCCGCTGAATTATGGAAAATGTCGTGGCAGCAGGGTCGGAGCATTTTGTTTGCCGAACTGAACGATATTTCGAACGTTAACGAGAGAACTCGCAAAGAAACGCCAGCCGCGTCCGGAAGTACCGGAAGCTCAAGCGCATTGCCTGAGGCGGGTGGCGTAATACGGTTTCAGTCTCACAACTCCTTAATGTCAACATATGCACAGAGCACGCAAAAGTAAACAAATGCAAGAAAAGGGATAACCTTGCATGACCCTTGAAACATTGAATCCCGCCGCACATCTTCCTTCGTGGAGAGCGGGACTTTTTTCTTCTACAAAGGTTTCCTCACCGTGCCCCATAGGCCGAAGTACCGCCTGTTCACATATGCATAGATAAGAGTTGGGTATGCTAAGATGCAACTTATTCTGCCTCCGCTTTTTGATAAAGAACTCATGTTGTGATATGATGATCGGCGGATAAATGAAAAATCAAGTGTTAAATGACTTTGCAAAAGCTGCCGTTTTCTGCAAAGCATTTCTATACAATTCCTGCAATACTATCCTTGAGGTGAGAATATGGAATGGCTGAGTAAAATGAATGCTGCAATTGATTACATTGAGGAACATCTGGAGGGGAAAATCGACCTCAATGCTGTGGCCCGTATAGCTTGTTGCTCTTTATCACGGTTTCAGCGGATGTTTACTTTTGCAGTTGATATCCCTGTGACTGAGTATATCCGCGGCAGAAAATTGTCTGTTGCAGCGTATGAACTACTCAACAGCGATGTAAAAGTGATTGACCTATCGCTCAAATACGGGTATGAATCTCCGGCAGCATTTACCCGCGCATATCAAGCTTTTCACGGCGTATCGCCGACAAGCACCCGCAAGCTCGGTATATACACCAACTATCCGCGGCTCTCTTTTCAGATCGTCATGAATGGAGGGAATTTTAGCATGGGAACAAAACCGATCGTACGGATCGAGGAACATAACAATGAAAAGGTGATTTCTTTTAAAGTGGATTGCCGTGGGCCGGAGGAAGCGGCAGGGAATCTTTTAAAAGATTGGGTAGTTAAAAACATTAAAGATTATGCTGCGCGCCGATATATCGGTTGTGCGCCGAAGGGCCATCACCCGGATGGTGAAGAGCATCACCCCGATGAAGAGATGGGAGAACACGAGTATATCTTTCATATGTTTCTTTTTGACCATGAAGCTGACTCCGCTTTCTGCTCACGCTCGGAAGTGTCCGAAGCGCCAAAAGGATTGTATCTTATTGGGGATGTAGCCCTAGATGAGTATAACGATGCAGGGAATATTGACGTAGGCTCGTCCATGCAAACCGCATATGGAGTTATGAAAGAATGCCTTGAAGAAATGGGCGGCTATGAGTTTGATTTGCAGGAACGGCCATATTATGAGGAACATATATTCCATACGGAATGGTTTACCGGGCAGTTGGTGGGCGATAGCGGCTTGGCCGGATTTAAGCTTTGGTTGCCGATCAGGAGAACATCATGACCGGTAGCGCAGACTTTTACGTCTAAACGAGGGTCGGAAGCTAAATAATCATGTTCAGCTTCCGACTTTCTCTTTAACAGAGTTACTGAGGATGGTTGGTCCTCCTGTGCATACTAAAACCTCTCATTCCCGTAATCAAAAACCGGATTTTTGCGACTTGTGCTCCCTATGCGCAGGACGCCTTATTTGCCAGAAGGGAGCACGAGCGTTCGCTATTCTAGAATGTAGTTTGTTCTCCTCCATGCTTTTTGATGATGCGCTTTCTTTATATTGGCAAGGCCGGTAAAGTGATGTAGCCCCTTCCCTTATGTATTCCCATAGCGGTCAACGAGGGATTGCAGGATTTCTACGTGGAGCTGTTCATCCAAAATAATCCGTCCCAGCAGGGCTTGGATGCTTTCGTTTTGAATGCAGGCGATGAGGCGTCGGTAATGGGCGATAGCGTCGTGCTCCCCCTGAATATCCGCGAGGAGGATAGGAAGGAGGCGGCATTCGTATACGGGAAAACTGCCATTCCAGAACTGCTTGGTAACACCGGACAGCAGCTTGGGGAAAGCGCAAAGCTGGATCACAAGACCACCCAAAAGATCCTGGTGGGTCATCTCCGCTTCCGAGATTCCCCGGTAGGCCGCTAAAATCTCAGAACGGTCCTGCAAATAGAGCGCGTGGGCGCGGTATTGGGCAATGGCGGTGGTTTCGGAACCGCGCCCGGCATAGGCATCGGAAATCATGTCGGCGTATTTAAAATCGCACTTTGTTACCGTGACAGTGGGGTAAGGCAGATTTAAATGGTACTGATTGGAACGTTCCATGGCAAAGCCTCCCGATTCCTTTTGTCTATGGTTATGAAGCCGTGTGCGACGGTAGAGCAAAAATGCAGAAAAGCAAGCGGCAGAATTGTCATGGTAAAGGTCAATAAGCAAAAATCAATAAATTGAAATCAAAAATGCATAACAGTTCAAAGCTGCCTGCTTTAATAAGCGTTCCTTTTTATGCTATGATAATCAATAAAGAAGCGAAACGCCGTATTGCGAAGAAAGGATATTCGGATATGGATAAGGAAAAAACGCAGATCGTCGTCAACAGCCAGCGCGAGTACTACTTAAGCGGTGCAACGCTGCCCGTAGAAGCGCGCAAGAAGGCGCTTGTATCCTTGAAAAGAGCGATCATGCAGCATGAAAACGATATTTATGACGCCTTACATAAGGACCTTCTACGGCCCAAGACGGAAGCCTATATCATGGAATTCCACATTGTGATGAACGAGATAGAGTACTTTTTGAAGCATATCGACCGCTTGAACAAAAGGAAGCGCTATCCGTCTCCCGCAGAGTTTTTCAAGAGCACATCGTATATGTACCCGGAGCCCTACGGCGTGGTTTTAGTGATGTCTCCATGGAATTATCCCATTCAGCTGACGCTTGCACCGCTTGTGGGCGCCGTCGCCGCGGGAAACTGCGTAATGGTGAAGCCTTCAGAATATACGCAAAGCTGCGCGGCGGTTATCGAAACAATTCTGTCGGAGGCTTTTAATACGCGGCATGTGGCCGTCGTCCGGGGAAACCGTGAGGCGAACCAGTTCCTTTTGCAGCAGAAATACGACTATATTTTCTTTACGGGCAGTTACGAGGTGGGCAAGGTCGTGATGCGCGCCGCTGCGGAGCACCTGACGCCGCTCACTTTGGAGCTCGGCGGGAAAAGCCCCTGTCTGGTGGATGAGACCGCCGATTTAGATAAGGCCGCCAAGCGGATCGTTTGGGGGAAACTGGTCAACGCTGGGCAGACCTGCGTCGCGCCCGACTATATCCTTGTGCATCAAAGCGTGCGGGAGGCTTTTATAGAGCAGCTGAAAAAGCATATCATTGCCTGCGTCGGCGAACACGCGCAAACCTCGGATTCGTATACGAGGATCGTCAACCGCAAGCATTTCGACAGGCTCAAGGGGTTGATGCAAAGCGAGCGCAAGGCGTTTGGAGGCGAAGTAAACGAGGATACGCTTCAGATCAGCCCCACGATACTCGACGGGGCAAACTGGGACTCTCCCGTGATGAAAGAGGAGATATTCGGGCCCCTCCTTCCCATAATGACCTATCGCGACCTAAATGGGACCATCGACTATCTCAACACCTTGGCCAAGCCTCTTGCGTTCTATTACTTTACGAAGGATAGAAAGCGCGAAGAAGCCGTCATGCGCAAAATGACCTACGGCGGAGGGTGTGTGAACGATACCTTGATCCATGCCGGAACGCACTACGTGCCGTTTGGCGGGGTGGGTGAAAGCGGCATGGGCGGATACCACGGCAAAGCGAGCTTCGATACGTTCAGTCACTATAAAAGCGTGGTGAAGAAGTCTCTCGCCGTCGATCTTCCGATCAGGTTCGCACCCTACACGGAAAAGAAGTTCAAGCTGGTCAGGTCGATGACATTGAAAAGCAAGTAATCTGGCAGGAATAAAAATGGGGCTGTCGCAGCAAAAAAAGCAGCGGCGGCCCCTTCTATTTTTGAAAAGATAAAAAACCAGCTGTGGGTGCGGGCGATACCGGCACAACTCGCGCGGAGTGAACACATATATGGAGTATACCAAGGTAAGCGGAGCCGAACCTTTGCGGTCCGGCTCCGGTATGCTCAACAAAAATGGAGGTAAAGAACATGCTCCGTCAATTTATCGAGTATTTGAAGAAACAGCTGGGCTGCATCTATGTTTGGGGCGGCCAGGGCGAAACGAAGATCACCGAGGAGTGGATCAAAAAGCGCGAAACAAGCGCGATCAACGCGTCTCGCGCCGTCGCTTTATGGAAAAAGCGCGTCGCGGAGGGCAAAAGCTACATCGCAGCGTTCGACTGCTCGGGGCTCATCGTCTATTTTCTTTTGAACAACGGCCTGTTAAAGAGCGACGTAAGCTCGCGTGGGCTGTTTGAAATGTGCAAGGAACTAAAAACACGCGAAGAGCTCCTGCCCGGGGATTTCGTGTTCCGCCATAACGGTATAAAGATCCACCATGTGGGCGTCTACATCGGCGACGGGCAGGTGATCGAGGCCAAGGGCCGGGATTACGGTGTGGTGCAGCAGTTTATCGACCAAAGCGGCAAGGGCTACTGGAACCGCTACGGCAGGTTTGCGCCGCTCTTTAAGGACGAGGAGGAGGAGCCGCAAAACGAATTTCCCGCGGACTACTTTTACGACGGCGCGACCTATGTGAACCTTCGCAAAACGCCGGACAGCGAAAATAGCTACAACATCGTCGGCAAGGTATCGAAAGGCGAAAGCGCGATCGTACTAAACATGGAAAACGGCTGGGCGGATGTCGTAAAAAAAACGGAAAAGGGATATATGCGCGGTTACTGTTACGCCGCGTGGCTTAAGAAAAAAACGTAAAATAGAAAGGAACGAAAGTATATGAATTTTGAAATGACCGTAAAAGCCGTACTTGCCGCCATCGGCGGGGCGCTTGTTTACCTGTTCGGTCCCTGCGACGCCCTCATCATAGCACTTGTTGCCGTCGTGGCGCTCGATTATATCACGGGTGTGATGAGCGCGGCCTTCGCGCATAAGCTATCGAGCTCCGAGGGCTTTCGGGGACTGCTGAAAAAAGTGGCGATCTTCGTGCTGGTGGCGCTTGCGTCCCTGCTCGATAAGCTGGTACCCGCCACCAACGAGGCGGTGCGCGCGTCCGTATGCGTGTTTTATATTGCCAACGAGGGAATATCCATCCTCGAAAACGTATCCGAAATGGGCGTGCCGCTGCCGAAAATACTTAAAGAGGTGCTCGAAAAGCTGGACGCGGGTTTGGAGAAAAAGGACGGCGACGGTAAAAATACCGGCGCGTAGGACGCGCCGAGTTCCCATCTGTCATTCTGAATGAAGCGAAGCGAAATAAAGGATCCCCTTCGGGCCTTCTGCATTTTACGGCTTCACTCCCCAGATATATCCACCTAAAGCCGGGCGGTTCCCGAGACTCGGAAACCGTCCGGCCTTTTTTTGTTTTGGACGCGGTGAACTGTAAACCTGCAATTATGCATTTTTAGTTGCATGCGGCTTAAGGGCACCGTTGCGCAGTCCAGACTGAAAGGGAGCGCTTCTCAGTCTGCGGGAGGCACGTCGCTTTAAAAAGCCGCGCCGCCCAAGGCAGATGCAAAGCCCGTAGCGCAAGGCGATTTCGGAAAGTATTAAGTCACATACATCATAATTCATGCGAAGGGGCTGCCGCATCTTCACTGCAACAGCCCCTTTTTTTGCTCTCGTTTTTTCTACATGACCAGCTGTCCATTTTCCGTCTTGATGATCTGGAAGATTTGCTCTTCCTCGCCCGTCTGTGCGTTGATGTACACGATGTACTCGTTTTCGCCATAAACGCCTTTGAACTCGTAGCAGAGCCTCTCGGTCTGCGGGGTGATGGGGATGAGCGCGACGGCGTTGCTTTGCACGGTGAGGTTCTGGGAAACATAACCCTGCGCTTCTTCCAGGGTGATCGCCGGCTGCTCAAGCTGCCGTTCGATGTGGTTGAAGAAGTAATTGCGCGCGTCCACACCGATGATCTCCATATCCTCGCGGTCCACCCATACCTTGATGAGGTCGCTGTAGAGGATCACATCGTTTTGCACCGCTGCACAGTTGATGAGTGCCGCGCCGCCGTAATACTGCGCATAGGTGGCACGCATTTCGCCGTAACCCTGATCCGAAAGGTACTTGACAGCCGCGTCGCGGTAGCGGTTGCGCTCCGCTTCGTCCTCGGGAATCCCATCGCGATCGCTCTTGGCCGCCTTCATCATGGTGAGGAGCTTTCCACCCTGCTGCGTGATGGAAATATAGACGTAACGGCCGTCCTCCGTGACGGATTCAAATTCGTAAGTGGGTATTGAACCGTCGGTGGGGCCGCTGTAGCTCAGTTGCACACCGTCACCCGCTATACCCATCGCTACGCCAAGCGCCTCGCCCTCGCTCACCTTGTTTCCGGTAAGCCCGCGCGGCTCGCGGTTTTCCGAGCTTTCGGAATACGGGCCGTCGTAGATGAGCACGGGGAACTTGCTGAGGCTTTCCTCCTGCTGCTTGTCGCTGCCCTCCGTATTGCCCGCCGCCTCGCCGGCCTGATTTGCCTCGTCGGAGGTTTCGTCGCCGGCCTGGTCGTTTTCACCGCCCTGCGCGGTCTCATTTTCCACGTCCGAAGCGGAGGTATAATATTGCTCGTTGGTGATGATGGTATTGGGGATATCGCCGTTTTGCACGCGCGTATTCAGATCGTTTGCAATATCGACGCAGGCGGTATACAGGTCCTGCAACTGCTTGGTGTCCTCCTCGGTCATGGGCTTGCCTGCGAGCGAGCTCTTGGTGAGTGCATGCGCGTAATCCCCAAGCTGCACAACGAAGCGGTTGAGCTCCGCCGTATCGAGGTGCGAGGAGGGTATCTGCGACATCAGCCCCACGCAGGTGCCGCTCTGCCGCCATATATCGTCCAAGAGAAGCACGTATTGCGCGGGGGAGTTGACGACCATGAGCTTGGAGAGCGTTTTTTCGATGTTGGAAAAGCCGTCCGCCAACTCCATAAAGGAACGTTTGTACATATCCGCGGTGCTGCGCTTGTAATCCTCCGCGCGCGCCGCCTGCGAGGAGCCCCAAAGGCTGACCGCGATAAGCGCGGCAGCCAGAAGGACGGGTATCAAAATACGTTCGATGATGCTTTTCGTTTTTTCAGCCATAAGATTACCTCTTTCCCTTATTTAAAGAAGGAATGGTTGCCGATGGCTAAAAGCACCGGTTTTGACAACATCCATTTGTTGGTGGCGGTCTTGGGGTTGTAGTAATACAGACAGCCTCCCGTCGGGTCCCACCCGTTCATGGCGTCGCGCGCGGCTTTGATGCAGTTTTCGTCGGGCGCCAAATTGATCTGCCCGTCGGACACGGCGTCAAACGCTCCTGCCTGGTAGATGACGCCCGCGAGGCTGTTGGGGAAATTGGGACTGTCTACGCGGTTTAAAACGACCGCCGCCACGGCTACCTGCCCTTTATACGGCTCGCCGCGCGCCTCGCCGTATACGAGCTGTGCGAGCAAGTAAAGGTTGCCATCCTGATTGGAGGACCCTCCCGACGAACCCCCGGTGTTTGTGGAACCGCTCGTTTGCATGCCGAGCGCTTTCAGCGTTGCGGGCCCCGCCACGCCGTCGGAGCTGAGTCCGTTTTTCTTTTGAAAGCTTTGCACCGCCGCCTTCGTGGCCGCGCCGTATTTGCCGTCTACCGCGCCGAAATAATAACCCCAGCGCTTGAGCTTGGTCTGAAGCGTTTTTACACGATCGCCCGTGGAACCTACCGTGAGCGTTTCCGCCGCCGCGCCCGATGGTATGAGGTAAACGAGCAGGAATATTAACGCAAGTATCAGCGCAAGCTTGTTGGCAAAAGGTCGATGATCTTTTTCCATAGCTTCCCTCCGTCTGCTTCTTTGATGAGCTTGAGAAGAAGGCTGTCCATTTGCAGCTCTTCAACATCAATGTCTCCATTCGGAAGCTCCAGTATGCAGAGCGGGGGGAACATCACGCACCACCAATTTTTTCCTTGCCCTTCGCCAAGCACCACGCGGAGCGCATCATAGTCGCCGGCCGGATAGATTTTGCCGCTGTAGCTTCGTTCCGGAAACGAAAATGTGCCCACGTAAAGCTGCGCGCCGTAGGAAAAACCGTTTTCTTGCAACGCGGCTTCAACAACCTGCAAAAGCGCCTCGCCGTCTGCCATAAGCGATTTTTGCGCCGTTTCCTTATCCGTTGCGCCGCGCATATGCTGCGCTTCATATTCTAAAAGCGCGTCGCGGACCAATAGCTTTACGCGCTGATCCTCCGCCGAATCGCTATTGGCTATGATATGCAGGCGAAACACGCTTTCATAGGGGGAATTTGAAGCCGCGCTCCCGTTGAAGCACAGGAGTAGAAGACTACACACGAGCAAAAGACAAAGCGCTTTACGCTTAAAAAAACGCATACACACCTCCAATATTTGATGGTATGTGAATTGTTTACGAAACGCGTGCTTTTTAAACGAAGACCGTATATACTACTTACATATGGAAACGATTAAGGCTTACGCCAAAATCAACCTGACTCTCGACGTGCTCCAAAAGCGCAGCGATGGGTATCACGACTTGCGCTCGATCATGCATTGCATCGACTTGTATGAGGCGATCATGCTCGAAAAGGCGGATACCATTTCCGTCACTTGCGACATAACTCTGCCCGACAACAGCGCGACTTACCGCGCCGCGCGCGCGTACATGGCGCTCACGGGCTTCGGAGCGCATATAGAAATTAAAAAATTCATTCCCGACGAGGCGGGCCTCGGTGCGGCGTCCGCAAACGCGGCCGCGGTTTTTTTAGGCATGCAAAAGCTTTATGGCGCTTTGAGCGAGGAGCGGCTTTTTACGCTTGCCGCCATGATCGGCGCGGATGTGCCATTTTGCATGATGCGGGGCTGTGCGCTTGCGGAGGGCATAGGCGACAGGCTGACCCCCTTAAAGCGCATACCGCTTGATTTGTTGATCGTGAAGGCCGCAAGGGGCATCAGCACCAAAACTCTGTTTTCGGAGCTCGTATTACCCGTAAAGCACCCGAATACGCGCGCGGCGCTTAAGGCCGTGGAGCACGGCGACGTCCGCTCGCTCGCCAAGCATATGTTCAATGCGCTCGAAGAGAAGGCTTCCGAATTTGTGCCCGAAATACATACGCTCAAGGAGCGGCTTCTGCACGCGGGCGCACTGGGCGCCGCGATGACCGGTTCGGGCTCTGCGGTGGTGGGCGTGTTTGAAAGCGCTGTGGCTGCGAGGACGGCTGCCGAGGCGTTTGCGGATTGCGAATTCGTGCGCGTCTGCCGCACAATTTGATTTTTCCCGCGTACATAAGTATAATAACGGGTGGCGATTGTACGCCGAAACGGCGGTACACCCGCGGCCTGTTTTTTGATTTTAAATTGGGAGGCCCTACATGGCGCATATAAGCGAACATAAAAAAATACACCTCATCGGTATCGGCGGCTGTTCCATGAACGGCCTCGCCCAAATTTTAAGATCCCGCGGCTACGAGGTACAAGGCTCCGACGTCGCCACCTCCCCGTTTACCGAGCGTCTCGCGGAGCTCAATATACCAGTTACCATCGGCCACAGCGCAAAAAACGTGGGCGGTGCGGATCTTGTGATCTACTCCGCTGCCATCAAGCCGGATAATGTGGAGCGCGTTTACGCGCGCGAGCACGGTATTCCCGAGCTTGAGCGCTCCGTGGCCTTAGGCCAGCTTTCCGAGCACTACAAAAACGTGGTGGGTATTGCAGGCTGCCACGGCAAGACCACCATTACCTCCATGCTCGCGCTTGTAAGCGAGTCGGGCGCGCTCGACGCGACCGTACACGTGGGCGGGTTTGTGGAATTCCTGCACGGCGGCGTACGCCTCAGCGACAGCGATCTTTTCATCACCGAGGCGTGCGAATACGTGGAAAGCTTCCTTACGCTCCGCCCAACCGTGGTCCTTATCAACAACATCGACGACGATCATCTTGATTATTACCGCGATATCGAGCATATCACGGATGCCTTCCGGAAATTCCTTGCGCTGCTGCCCGAAGACGGCCTTTTCATAGGCTGCAGCGACGATATGCGCGTCCGCGAACTGCTTGAAGCCTATGCGGGCCATAAAATTTCCTACGGCCTTCGCGACGCCCACTATACGCCGGCCGATATAGAATACGATGAACTCGGCTGCCCGTCCTATACGCTTACGCATCAGGGGAAGCCACTCGGGCGGCTTACGCTCCATGTGCCGGGCGAGCACATCGTGATCGACTCCATAGCCGCGGCGGTCGCCGCGCTTTCCTTAGGTGCGCCGTTTGCTGCCATTGCCGAATCGCTTACGCGTTTTAAAAACACCCGCCGCCGCTTCGAGCTTTACGGCGAGCGCAACGGCGTGAAGGTGTTCCACGATTACGCCCACCACCCTGCGGAGATCAATGCCGTGCTGGATGCCGCCTCGCGTTACCCGCACAAAAAGCTTTGGTGCGTGTTCCAATGCAACAGTTACACCCGCGCGAAAACGCTGTTCATAGGCGACCTTACCTGTTTTCAACATGCCGATGCCGTGCTCGTGCCCGATATTTATCCGGGCCGAGAAAAGGACGACGGCAGCGTGCACGCGCGCGATATGGCGGCGGCCATCAACAAAAGCGGCACAAAAGCCGTCTACCTTTCCACCTTCGAGGAGATACGAACCTGGCTCGATGAAAACGCCCATTTTGGCGACGTAGTCGTTACGCTCGGCAGCGGGGATGTGTATAAGCAGACTTGGAAGCTGCTGTAGGGATTGAAAAAAGAAAGGAGAGCAGGATGGAACGGATCGACATACGGCCCGCGCGTGTATTCAGCCCGCAGCCGATGTACGTCATAGGTACAAAAAATGAAGACGGGGCGGCCAACTTTTGCGTGATCACATGGCTGGGGTTCTCTTTCGATGAAACGCCGCACATCATGATGACGATAGGCGGGAACAAGTTGACGAAAACCAATATCCTCCGCGAAAAAGCTTTTTCGGCAAATCTGATAACGGAAGATACGATTTGGCTGGCAGATTATTTCGGATGTTCAAAGGGTGAAGAAGGCGAAAAGAACCTCCTAAAGTACGGCTGTCAGTGGGGAAAGTCCGTAAATGCACCTACCATAGACGCCTGTTCCTGGGTGTACGAATGTGAGGTCACCAAAACGATTGAACTGCGCGGAAGCCATTTGTTTTTAGCGGGAATCAGGAACATCCAAATCGATAGCAAGTATGCGGACATGGATATGCAAAGGATAGATTTGCGGCAACTGCGGCCCGCGATCTATGCCCCTTATAATTATTTCTCCGTCGGGGAGAAGATCGGCAACATGGGCGAGTGGGAAGAGCATATGAAGATATAGCGGCATATTGTTGCAGCATAAATATAAACGTTATCACGCTGAACTGAAGACAAAGTACGTAACATAACCGCCTTTCTTGAAAGATAACGAACGAAATCAACTGAATACAATGATTGCAAACGTAACAAAGGCGTGGTATACTGGCTTTGAGGTGATTTGCGTGGTTGGACGTCGAATCAAACTGCTGCGCGAGGAGAGGAAAATGAGCCAGGCGGAGCTCGCTGCCGCACTTTCCTGCAGCCGTATGACCATCAACAATTACGAAACCGAAAAGCGCGTACCGGATATGGACTTTGCGCTTTCTGCGGCATCCTTTTTCGGGGTGACGGTGGAGTATCTGTCGGGCCGTACGGAATTTCGCGATCCGGACGACATAGAGATATCCGTCCAGCGCGCCGAACAGCTGATGGAGGTCGCGCAAAGGCTTCCGCAGGGCGAAACGCAGCGGTTGCTGTTCTATTTTACCAAAGCGCTCGAAAAGTCGAATGAAGCGGGGCTGGAAGACGCTGCGATCACCGCGCTTTCCGCTTGTGCGGTACAGTTAAGGCGGCTCATGCTCGCGTACGAGGTCGCGCAAAAAGCGGCGGCTTTGCAAATGCAAGAGCTGTTAACAAAAAATGTGCCCCGCGCAACGGTACGCGCCATCGCGAAGGATAAAAATGCTGCGCTCAGCCAAATCATCATTGAAACCGCAAAGGCGTTCAGCGCCGCTGCCGAACTGTTCGGTGAGGAGATGCAAAAAAAGCAGGATGCGGAGTTTGAAAAGCTTTTCGACTGACCGCAAACAGCCCTTATATACGCACTCGCGATTGACAAGCGCAGGTGCGCCACCTATAATGAATATTGCTGTGCTGCGGTAGCGGCATTCAGCCTATATCTCCGTAGCTCAGCAGGATGGAACGTCCGCCTCCTAAGCGGAAGGATTACGAATCTCCGAATACGGAGTAGCTTATCGAATAATCTAATGCGCCATTAGCTCAGCAAGATAGAGCGCACGCCTCCTAAGTTAAGGGCCGACCCTTAACCTGAGGCACAAAAATTGAATACATCCAATACATGCGCCTGTAGCTCAGCAGGATAGAGCGCACGCCTCCTAAGCGTGAGGCCACCGGTTCGAATCCGTTCAGGCGCGCCAGAAAGGGCCGAAAACCTTGGAAATTAGGTATTTTTAATGCGTTTTCGGCTCTTTGCTTTTAAAGGAATTTTTCTTACTCAGGAATCATGTTGTTTGCTCCCATTACTTCGTTTCTTACAATGGAGCCTGTTTTGCTAACAGTCATTCTGTGTGCCTGCTCTACCTTGCTAACAGATGTGCTAAGATCAATTACTTGGGTTGCATTGTATTGCTTGTATTTCATAGTCACCCCTCTTGTCTAGCGGCACCTTGGGTGCAGGCAATGCGCCGCAACTATACTATATTTATCATTTATCGCCAAATCATTTTATGGTTCAAGTATTGGTTTAGCACCTGTGGAATAATTGATCTAGGTCGTCGTCGTGAAGACATCGTCTAGAATTTTTCCGGTAACAGCCCGTCGCGCCTTGCATCTACTTTATCGATGAAAACAAAAGAAAAGATCACTAAAGGTGGCCTTTTCTTCCCGTTCCTTTTAACCTTTAAACCAACACCATGACGGCTTACAGATCATCAAGATTAATTATCATTGGCGGTTTTTCCATAATTTATACCTAAATACAACTTTTTTTGATAGCATATTGTGACGATATGTATTAAACTTTTTAAGGACTAAAGGCAGTATGTTTAGGAGCGTGAAACTTTGGAACAAACGGTTCAAACCATAGGGCTGATCGTTGCGGCGGGTTTCATCCTTTTCAGCATAGACGATCTCATATGGGATATTGTAAACATCATGCGCATCATACGGTTCGGCAAGCCCGATCGTTTGCCGTTCGAGCAGCTCGACGCTGTGCCGCCGAAGCTTCTCGCCGTGATGGTCGCCGCATGGCATGAGGATAATGTGATTTGGGACGTGATAGAAAACATGCTTGCATCGCTGCAATACCCGCAATCGATGTACCATGTTTTTATCGGCGTGTACCCGAATGACGAAGCTACTATACGCGTCGTAAGACGGCTGGAGGCGGCGCATCCCAACGTGCATCTGGTTATGAATACGCGTCCCGGCCCCACCTGCAAGGCGGATAACGTGAACAACATCATTCGCTTCATCAAACGTTTCGAGCAAGAAAAGAAATGGCGGTTCAGTTCCGTTACCATACACGATTCCGAGGATGTGGTACACCCCTATGAGCTCAAGCTCACCAACTATCTGCTCGGCTCCTACGATGTGCTCCAGTTCCCCGTGATTCCTCTACAAAAAATGCCTACCCTTAAAACGGTGTTCGAGCAGATGACCATTGGCACCTATGCGGATGAATTTGCCGAAAACCATTATAGAACGATGGGTTCGCGCGAGGCGATGTCTGCCGTGGTGCCTTCCGCCGGAACAGGGTACGCATTATCGCACGCGATCCTCGACAGCTTCGGGGATGCGCCCATTTTTCCTGAGGACAGCCTTACGGAGGACTATAAGCTATCGCTTATCCTTGCAAAAAAGGGGTTCCGTACGCATTTCGTGCTGGAGAAGCTTCCCCGCCTCATGGATGGCGGCACCATACGATGGGACTATGTGGCCACGCGGAGCTTTTTCCCTGATACCTTCCATACGGCAGTCCGGCAGAAAACGCGCTGGATCTACGGCATCACCATGCAGTCGTTCAAACTGTCCGAAGTTTTCAAGCCAAGCGCAATGGGCCTGGCGGGGCGCTACTCGCTGTATAAAGACCTGAAGGCAAAGCTGAGCAACCTTATCGTGCTGCCCGGCTACCTAGTGTTTGCGTACTACATCGCTTCGCTTTTTATCGGCATCCCCGTAATGTACCCCAAGCACACGCTTGCTTACGCGCTTTGCGTGTTTCTCACGTTTATGATGGTACTGCGTCAATTCATGCGCGCGGTGTCCATCGTGAATTTTTACGGGCTCAAAAGCATGGCGGTTTCATGCCTTTTTCCCCCGCTCATGCCCATACGTCTTGTCTGGGGCAATATCATCAATATAACGGCTACTCTTAAAGCGTGGAAGCTGTACCTTCTCGGCGTAAGCGTGGGGAAAAAACACAAAAAAGTTGCATGGAGCAAAACCGATCATACGTTTCTGCAGAAAAGCGTTTTGGTGCGTTACCACAGAAACCTTGGCGACGTTCTGCTTGAAAAGCAGTTTGTTGATGCGGACAACCTTCTCCTTGCGCTCAAAGCGAGCCGCAAGGAAAATGTACGAATCGGCGAGGTGCTTTTAAGAGAAGGGCTTGTAACGGAGGCGCAGCTTGCGCAGGCCGTTGCGAGCGTACGGCACCTGCCCTTTGTAAACGATATTTCCGCATACACAGGCGGCCCTGCGGCTCGCTTTGACGATGCCGCGCTGAAAAGGCTCATGGTTTACCCTATTTTGCAAACGAAAACGGGTTATGTTCTGGCCGTAACCGAGGCCACGGACCTCCACGCGCTCCCCGAAGCGCTCGGCCTTGATCCAAAGGACTGCCGTTTCGTTTATACCACGAAACACGGTATCCTTGCCGCGCTTTCCGGTAAAACTGAAGGCATAGCGGCATATCGGGCCGTCTCTGGCTTTTATGCGGACGGCTTCATCACTTGGGAGCAGGCCGTGCTGGCGATCGACAATTACGCTTCCGTGCCGGATATCCTGCTGAGCATGGGCTTAAAAGCCGTTCCCCGTGCCTCGGAAGAACACACGGCTTATAAGGAGTTTCCGCCCGCAGCACACCGCACCGTAAGCTTTTGACGCGCGGCGATAGAAGGTTGAAATGGCGATCAAGAAAAATCCCTTCACCATTTTTATTCTCACCCTGTTCGAGGTCTGTGCCGTTTATACCCTTTTTTGCGGCATAACGGACCTTGGCGAGGCAAAGCCTGCCCCCTTTTTGTGGAGCGGGGCGGCTATTTTGGTTTTTGCCGCCGCGCTTTACGCTGTTATCGCGCTCGCGAAGCTCGCATCATGGCGAAAGCTTGCTTTTTTGCGGAACGGAAAACAGCGGCGGGCCGCCGCTGCCGAGCGGGCTATGGTGGCCGCCACACTCCTGATGAGTGCCGCGCTTCGAATTTGGGTGATCCACGCGCTTCCCATCGCGCCCTCTTCAGACTTCCAAACGTATTATCAGGTAGCGGAGCTTCTTGCAAAAGGCGAGCTCTTAAGCTCGGGCTACGCTGGGTATATTTCGCAGTTTCCGCATGTGATCGGTTATCCGTTTTTGCTGTCGCTTTTGTTTCGTATAACGGGGCCTTCGCTTTACGCGGGGCTTTACCTCAACGCGGTGGCAAGCCTTTGCTCGGCTTTTTTGGTTTACCGCATCGCCCGCATCCTTGGTGGGCGCTTAGCCGGCATACTGGCGCTCCTCGCGGCGGCTTTTTGGCCTTCGCAGCTCCTGTACGGCGCCATTCTTGCCTCCGAACCCGTTTTTGTCTGCATGCTGCTTATCTGCGCGCGTCTTTTCCTCTACCTGTACAGTTACCCCGTGAGGTTTGAAAACAGAGAGGGTGCCATGTATGTGTGTGTCGCGCTCGGCGTTACTTTGGCATTTGCCAACGCCGTACGCCCTTTGGCGACGGTTTTCTTCATCGCCGCCATGCTTTGTCTTCTCCCCTCTACGAAACGGTTTACGAAAAGCGAAAAAATGCTCAACGGACGGTTGAGCCGTGCTTCCTGTCAGGGCTGGTTCCTCGCGGCGCTGGTCGCGGTGAGCTTTTTTGTGGTTGGGGGATTTCTCAACGCGCGCATTTCCGACGCCATTGGTTATACGCTTCCGGGGAGCGGCGTATCCTTTGGCTACAATTTGATGGTGGGCCTTAACGTTGAAGCAAAGGGTTCATGGAACCAGTCCGATGCGGATTTTTTTGCCGCACAGTTTGCCGCGGCAAACGCCACGGCGGCGCACAAGGCAAGCATGGGGGTTGCGCTTACGCGCCTAAAAAGCGACCCTGCGGATGTTTTAAACCTTATGCTGGAGAAGTTTTCGTACCTTTGGAAAAATGACGATTACGGCGCAACCTGGACAACGCTGTTTTTGAAACAGCAGGGCGCTTTGACGAGCGCGCGACAAAGCATTATTGACCGCTTCACGCAATGCAACGACGTTTTTTACCTTTTGAGCATTTTCTTTTCCGCCGCATATGCCGTACGGCTGTTTCAACGGCAAACGGAAAGCCCCGCGCAGGTATTCCTTTTGCTTTTCATTGGCACGTCGGCGCTCCATATGCTTGTGGAATCCCAAAACCGCTACCACTACCTTATGCTTCCCGTTTTCACGATCCTTGCCGCCATGGGCGTTGCGGATATTTTTAAAACCCACGTCGCCGCGCCAGCCTGAAAAAATGAGGTGCCTCCTTGAAAAAGATACTCGTTGTGTTTGGAACCCGGCCCGAGGCAATCAAAATGTGCCCGCTGGTGTTAGCGCTTAAAAAAGAGCCTTCCTTCAAAACCATCGTCTGCGTTACGGGCCAACATAGGGAAATGCTCGATCAAGTGCTCGGCTTTTTTAAGGTTGCGCCAAATTATGACCTTTTCGTCATGCGCGAGCGACAGACGCTTTTTGACATCACCGCCAAGGCCATGGAAGGGCTTCGCGGCGTATACGAAAAGGAAGCGCCCGACGCGGTGCTCGTGCATGGCGACACGCCCACCACCTTTGCCGCATCCCTTACCGCCTTTTACATGAAGATTCCTGTCGGTCATGTGGAGGCAGGCCTGCGTACGTACGATCTTTACGCGCCGTTTCCCGAGGAGTTCGACCGGCAGGCGACGGGGCTTATCGCAAAGTGGCATTTTGCGCCAACGGAACACGCAAAAAGCAACCTTTTAAAGGAAGGCAAGGATCCGCATACTGTGTACGTCACGGGCAACACCGTGATCGACGCAATCAGGCTCACCACGGGCGGCGGTTTTTCTGACGACGCGCTCGAATGGGCGCAAGGCTCGCGCATGGTGCTTTTAACAGCGCACCGAAGGGAAAACTGGGGAGAACCCTTGGAACGCATCTTCCGCGGCGTACGGCGCGCGGTGGATGAAACGCCGGATGTCAAGGTGTTGTTCCCCGTTCACCACAACCCCGTGGTGCGGCGGGCGGCGGAGCTTCTTCAAGGCTGTTCGCGAATACGCCTGATCGAGCCGGTGGACGTGATGACGTTTCACAACTACATTGCCCGCTGCCACATGATACTCACCGATAGCGGCGGGATACAGGAAGAGGCTTCCGCTTTCGGGAAGCCCGTTTTGGTGCTGCGGGATGTAACGGAGCGGCCCGAGGGCGTGGAGGCCGGTACATTGAAGGTCGTCGGCACCGACGAGAATATGGTCTACGAAAGCTTTTTGCAGCTTTTAAGCGATCACGAGGCGTATGCGCGCATGAGCCGCGCGGTCAGCCCTTACGGGGACGGCTATGCCTGTGAGCGCATTGTTAAGGTACTGCTGGATTGAACATTGGACTTCGACCGTTGTTCAAAATCGAATATGCGGCTCGTAACTTCCGACCCTAGTTCAGATGTAAAAGCCTGCGCTACCGGTCATGATGCTCTCCTGATCGGCAACCAAAGCTTAAATCCGGCCAGCCGCTATCGCGCGTCAACTGCCCGCTGCCCGGTAAACCATTCCCCATGGAATATGTTCCTCATAATATGGCTGTGCCTGCAAATCAAACTCATAGCCGCCCATTTCTTCAAGGTATTCCTCATAACTCCATATGCGGTTTGCATGGACGAACCTATGTCAATATTCCCGGCATCGTTATACTCATCTAGGGCAACATCCCCAATAAGATACAATCCTTTTAGCGCTTCGGATACTTCCGCGCATGAGCGGAAAGCGGAGCCAGCTTCATGGTCAAAAAGAAACATATGAAAGATATAAAGCATGGATAGGCCTGTGTGGTTGTCCGCCGTCGTGATTAACATGCCTTCAATATTCAAGGCAGGGCCGAATTATTTAAGCATCTGATGATTCCGAAAAAAGCCTTCCCAAGGATCATCACGGGCGACTCTTAGAAGCGCATTTTCCATCGTGACGCCGTCCGGGGCGACCGTGTCAAGCTCCTCCCAAGTGATCGGCATGGATATCCGGGCCTGCGTTCTCGCCCGTATGGAATAGGGTGCGACGCTTGTGGCGCCTCGTCCATTTCGGATCCAGTCAATGAAGATCTTGTTCGCCCGCTTATTCTTTCTTACATTGCTTGTATACCGGTCGGGCCATTTGCCTTCCATCACATCAGCGACGCGTCTTGCAAAATCATGAAAAGTCTCCCAGGATACGGCAGGCTTTAAAGGCACGACCACATGGTATCCTTTGCCACCGCTGGTTTTGAGATATGAGATAAGCGTAAGCTCTTCAAGGACGCTTTTGAGATCCTTTACACCTCGCCGCACCGTACCAAGATCCATTCCCTCATCTGGATCCAAATCAAATACCATCACATCTGGTCTTTCAAGTTCGTCTATGCGGCTTCCCCAGGTATGAAATTCAAGCGTACCCATCTGCGCCTCGGAAACAAGCCCTGATACTCCCTCGATATAGAAGTAATTTTCTGTTTCACCATCACTATTCGTGATAGGCATGGTAACGATTCCCTTACTATCCGGGCCGGGATGCTTTTTATAGAAGCATGACTGAGAAACTCCTTTGGGGCAGCGTACGATGCTTAAAATCCTATGGCTCATATAGGGCAGCATGCGTTCGGATACCTGTGCATAATAACGAACCACGTCCGCTTTTGTGATTGCAGGATTGTCAAATATCACCTTGTCGGGGCTTGTAATCCTAATTCCTTCAATTATAATGTTGTTGCCGTTTGCTTCCATATTTTCCTCCAGATCTTTAGCAAATGATCGAGGCTGCATCTCGCCATCCGCTTTTTCCCTTTTAATGTCCGTGAGAGCCTTGTCCGTTCGCAGGCCTTTAAAGCTCGCCTGTCGCAAAAGGTTATCTTCAGTCCATTCAGTAAACTTGATTTCCGCGGCCAGCTCCGGTTCAAGCCAGGTGATCTTTTCGTTTGATCTCTCTTTCGGTGCAAGCTTAAAAGGGGTATCCGGTCTTTTTAGGCTTTCAAATTTTGTTTTAAGTTCTTCCATGTCGGACAGGCTGAGGCCGGTCCCGGCGCGTCCGGCATAGATTAATTCCTCATTGTCATAAATACCTAGAAGAAGCGCGCTGATCCCTCGCGTTTTTTTATCGGTAAGCGTGTATCCTCCGATGACGAACTCCTGCCTCTTATCGCATTTGAGCTTTATCCAGTCGCCGTTTCTTGTCCCGCTGTAAGCGGAATCAGCTTTTTTGCCTACGATCCCCTCTAGGCCTAAACCACAGGCGGCGGCAAAACTCTCTTTTCCGCTTCCTCTGACATGTTGGCTGTAGCGCAGGCTTTTTGGGGTATCCTTCATCAGCGCTTCCAGAGCTTCTTTTCTATCAATCAGACGGCGGCCTCGAAAATCTATGCCATCCAGCGCCAGAAGATCAAAGACAATGTAAGTCGGGGTATTGCCTTCGGGGTTTTTTAGATAACTCTGTAGCGCCTGAAAATCCGTTCTTCCTTGCTCATCCGTGATCACCATTTCCCCATCTAGGACCGCGGCCCGTCCGGCAGCCCAGTCCGAGAGAGTATCTGCAACATGCTGAAATCGGCTTGTATAATCGTTACCGTTTCTCGTGATGAACCGAACGCCGCCCGCTTCAATATACGCTAAAATCCTGTAGCCATCATATTTGAGCTCATAGAGCCAGTCCTCACCTTGGGGAACTTTTTCCACAAGCTTAGCAAGCTGTACGTCGGTTTGCTCAAAGGGATTACGCGTAATTTTCTCATCCTCGCCTTTTTTAATCTCTGCCATGGTGCGTCCGGTCCGGATGCTGGCGGTAAATCCGGATATCCCATCGACGGATTTTACGTATGCGTCTTTTTCTTTGAGCAAAAGCCAGTTTTTGTCGGCCTCACCGGTTTTGGGCTTCATCCGAACCAGCGCCCATTTGCCCTTCAGCCTTCTTCCCTTCAGTACGAATTTGAGCGAACCGCCGCGGAGCCCTTCCTCGACGTCTACATGGGGTTCCCATAAACCTTCATCCCAGAGCATCACCGTTCCGCCGCCGTACTCTCCCTTTGGGATAGTCCCCTCAAAGTTTCTGTATTGTAGGGGATGATCTTCCACCCGCACAGCCAGCCGCTTATCATGAGTGTTATAAGACGGCCCCTTCGGCACCGCCCAGCTCAGAAGAGCGCCGTCCCATTCGAGACGAAAATCGTAGTGGTCTGTGCGGGCTATGTGATGCTGGACCACAAACCGGAAGCCTTCTTCCGGCTTTTCCTTTTCGCCTTCCGGTTCCGGGGTTATTCTAAAATTTCTTTTTTGGTTATATTCTTCAAGCTTCGTTGCCATTACGCTAGCGCCTTCTCTTTTTGCGCCTTTTCTACGCTGGCTTTGAGAGCCTCCATAAGATCAATAACTTTGCCGGGGGCCTCCGGCTGCGCGGCAACAATCTCCTTGCCGGAGATTTTAGTCTCGATCAGCGCACGCAGCTTCTCCTGGTATTCGTCTTTGTATTGCGCGGGGTCAAACGGCGTGTCCATCGAATTGATCAGTGCCTTTGCCATATTCAGCTCCTGTTCTGAAACTTCGGGTTGCGTATATTGTTTTTGAAACTCTTTGATGTCGTCGGCGTAGAACATCGTGGAAATGAGGATACCGTCCTCGCGCGGAATAATCGCCATTAGCGTGTCTTTCGAGCCCATGACGGCTTTGCCTATAGCGACCTTCTGTTCGGCCATCAGAGCGGCGCGGAGCAGTTCGAAGGCCTTTTCACCTCCCTGTTGAGGCGATGCCTGATAGGTTTTGTCATAATAGACGGGGGAGATCTGGTTAAGATGGGCGAAATGAAGGATCTGAATGGATTTTTCTTTTTCCGTCTTAATCTTCTCGATCTCGTCGTCCGTGACGACCACATACTTGTCCTCATCGTACTCAAAGCCCTTTACGATATCTTCCGCCTTGATCTCCTTACCGCAGTGGACGCAGGTCTTCTTATAGCGAATACGGCTGTCGTCTTCCTTGTGCAGTTGATTAAAATGGATATCGTTGTCCTGCGTGGCCGTGTACATGGCGATCGGAATCGCAACCATTCCGAAGGTAATGACTGATTTACGTGATATCATGTTGAGACACCTCCGATTCTAGTGTTTCCAATTGAATGGTGCGTATCCGATATGAAGATCAAGCATCGGCATTTACCAAATTACTATCTGGGAATTAAAAAGGAGGTGCGCTCGGTGAAACGTGTAGCAAAAAAGCTCTGAGAGATTCACATAGTCTTTCTAATATAGCTTTTTGATTTTCTCGGGTAGTAATCTCGGCGGGCGATCCAGGGTTGGGGGCGGGGGAAGGGATTGAGGTAATATATCCAAACGGACAGGCTCCCGCTCCCTCGGTATAGGCTGCTCAGCCATCGAACACAGCGCATTTTTTCGCTTTTTAATCGTAACGCAAGCAACACGGGGAATCTTTCTCCTTCAATGGTTTGGAATGCGGTTTGTTTTCCCGCCTGCTTTTTGATAAGGCGCTTTCTTTGTGGTATGATAATTGATAGGCAAACAGGAATTTATGGGGTGAGACATATGGTAAACAAAAATAGCCTTTTGTCTTTTTTTGAAGCAGAAAACAAACGGGATTGGCTAACATACCGAAAATTTCTCTCGCCGGATGTGACCTGGGTTCTATATGCAAAGCAGATGAAAATCATCGAGGGAATAGACGCTTATCTTACTGCGATAATGGAGGCATATAAGGATAGTGACAACCTCTTCGTCTGCGAAGCCCTGTATCAAAGCGGCGATGAGAACCGTATTGTCGCTATCTTGCGGAACAATCTCGGCGAACGCTCCTGTGATATTTTTGAGTTTTCCGGCGGTCTTATTGTGAAAGAGTACGAATTCATGCTGGCCTGACAAATTCCAATTTAGCAGTAAAAGTACCCAAAACCAAAATTGAATCGGGGTTGAAATTCGGAACAGAAAATTTGGACGTTCTAACATCGGTCCTTTTGTATGTAAAATGCCTAAGTGCGGGTGCGGGCATTTTTTGTCTGCACGCTTCGCGTGGAAACTGGACGTCAAATACCAAAACCTCTCATTCTCATAGTCGAAAACCGAATTTTAGAAATTACGAACCCCTATAACCAAGCCGGTTGGATTTTCATATTGCAGCACAAAACGCTGTTATTCGCCGTTGCGGGCTTGAATCTGGCTTTAATTTTCAAATGAGATTTGAAACAGCACCTAAATCTTGAATCGTCATATCGGATTTTGCTGGTCTTTCATAGGGGAGATGCTTTTTTAAAGTTCGCCCTATTTTTTCAAGACGGCGACGGATCTGAACAGAGCATAAAAAAACCAGATTATTGCCGTATAAGGTCGCCTGCCTTTTTCCAGGGTATTCCGCCGCCATATCAACCTAAACCCCATTGCGCAGCAACCGGAGCCTTGCGCAATTGAGCTTGCGCCAAACTATTCGATATAGCATTGGTTACAAAACCCTATAACCTCTTATAAAATTCTTCTGCCAATATGGATGCTCCAGATTGCCTATGCGCACGCCGCCATCGCTGGGGGCACAATCTATCATCTTTCCGTTACCCAGTGCAATACCCACATGACCCTTAAAAGAGATAATGTCTCCCGCCTTCAAGTCTTCCATTCTATCAATGACGGGGTACTTGGAACTGGCAGCCCAACCGGCCGAGGTTAAATATCCTTGCCGTACGCCGACCTGGTTCAGACACCAATATACAAAACCGGAACAGTCAAACGTATTTGGACCTTTGGCGCCCAAAACATATTTCGCACCAAGCTTGGATTTTGCCACTTCGATCAAGGCTTCTACAGATTTTTCCCGGGAGCTCCCGCCATTGCTTGATGTGCTCCCGCCGCTTGACGAAGACGCCTTTTTTGCGGAATCGGAAAGCAGCGCGGTCAACGTCTGCGCACCTACTTTGCCATCCTCCGAGAGACCGTTCCTCTTCTGGAACGCCTTTACCGCGCCGGAGGTGTTTGAGCCAAAATATCCGTCCGCCTTATCCTTCAGATAGTTCAGTTGAATCAGCCGCTGCTGAATGTTTTGCACGTCGCTGCCGCTGTCGCCTACCCCCAGCGCATTACGCTCGGCTTCGCGCGAAAAAAGAAGCTTACGCGTTTGCGGACCTGCATATCCATCGTCAATGAAGCCGTTTTTTTGCTGGAAACGCCTGATGGCGTTTTCCGTATCCCTGCCAAAGGTGCCGTCGGGCTGCGTTGTTAAATATCCCAGCGCAAACAGCCTTTTTTGGAGCTTCAGCACCTCTTCGCCCGATGTGCCGATGGAATAATAAAACGCTTTTGCATTGTTCGAAAACAGCGCCTCCTTGGTTTGTGCGCCCACGCTGCCATCCGTAGAGAGCCCGTTTTTTTTCTGGAATTCCTTTACAGCCGCCTCAGTCTCTTCGCCGAAGTATCCCGTTGCCTTTTGCAAATAATCCAGTTCCTGCAAGCGCAGTTGGATCTCCGTGACGTCCGCGCCGTAAAAGCCGATGGTCACCGAATATTTCTTTGCCTGATCGGAGAAAAGCAGCAGCTTTGTTTCTTCCCCGTAAACGCCGTCGACCTGCAATCCGTGTTTGCGTTGAAATAACTCCAGCGCCATTTCCGTCACCGGACCGAAATAGTCGGTAGGAAGATCTTGCTCCATATAGTCCAGATCCATCAGCCTCTCCTGCATGAGAACCACTTCATCAGAGCGCATTCCTTCTTTAAGCTGCATAGGGGTTGGGACAGGGGTCGGCTGTATCACCGGCGTTTCCGTTTCCGCTATTGGGACAGGCGAATCCGGTACGATCGCTATCACGGGGCCGGGCGTGGAAGCTGTTTGCAGCGACACTTCGTGAGAACCGCCGGAAAAAATAAGCATAAATAAACCGATGCTCATAATACCTGCCATACCGGCGAATACAAAAAAATCGGCCGGTTTTTTACGAACCTTGTATCTTGATAATCTTTTGCTTTTCAACGCAATCCACTTCGTGAATTCTTTTAACATATATCACCCGATTTCCCGAATTTTCGTCCGAAGGCATACGCTGCGGCGCCCTTTATGAAGCATATAGCCATTCGGCTCAGTGCAGTTGTTCGCAAGACGGAAAATGCTTTCTTTACTTCTCATATGCAAAAAGGGATGACGGCATTTATCCGATCATCCCTTTAAGCCTTGGGAGTACGAGGGGCGGGGGACAGCCCTTCGCAAGCGTGAAAAGCCTTCCGATACAGATTTACCTTCTGCTTATCATACCAGCCGTTTATTGTAGTTCTGTTGCCTGTCTGTAAACAATCATTGTATTTTTGTGCATTTCACTTTTCGCTCCATACGTTAGCAAGGGAAATTTCGCTCGTAGTCCGCTATAGGACCATCTCACGGTTCGAATTTTTTTATGTTCAGCGCGCGAATGGCGTTCAGTATCGCGAGCACCGCAACGCCGACGTCCGCAAATACGGCTGCCCACATGGATGCGATACCGCCGGCCCCAAGGATCAGGACCGCTGCTTTTACCGCCAGGGCCAAGGTAATATTTTGTTTTACAATCCGCAAGGTTTTTTTCGATATCTTAATGGCCGCCGCCAACTTGGAAGGCTCGTCAGTCATAATAACGATATCCGCCGCCTCGATGGCCGCATCCGAGCCGAGTCCGCCCATGGCTATACCGATATCGGCTCTCGCCAAAACCGGAGCGTCGTTGATGCCGTCGCCTACGAAAGCCAGCTTCCCTTTGGGAGATTTGGCCGAAAAAAGCGTCTCAACTTTTTGCAACTTATCCGCGGGAAGCAACCCGGTATAAACCTGATCCAGCCCTAACCGGGAAGCCACTTTTTCGCCGATCAGCTTCGAGTCGCCCGTCAGCATTACCGTTTGCCTTATTTTTGCGTCCTTTAGCGCTCGGATCGCCTTTTGCGCATCGTCCTTTATTTCATCCGCAATCACGATATATCCCTTGTATTGGCCGTTGATCGCCACGTGAACGACCGTATCGGTAACGCCATCCGTTTCCCCAAACGGTATGCCGAGCTTTTCCATCAGCTTCGCGTTGCCTGCGGCCACGGTTTTACCATCGATGTCGGCAACCATGCCATGCCCGGAGATCTCTTCGACTTTCGTTATTCGGGAAGCATCGATCTCCCTGCCATACGCCTGTTTGAGCGAAAGAGAAATCGGATGATTCGAGTTGCTTTCGGCATATGCAGTCAATTCCAAAAGCTCTTCCCGGGATATGCCGTCCGGCACGATCTGCTGTACCTTGAATACGCCCTTGGTCAAAGTGCCGGTCTTGTCGAACACCACAATTTCTGTTTTGGCGAGCGCTTCAAGATAATTGCTCCCTTTCACAAGGATGCCGTTTCTGGACGCGCCGCCGATGCCGCCGAAGAAGCTCAACGGTATGGAGATGACGAGCGCGCAGGGGCATGATATAACGAGAAAAATGAGCGCCCTATAAAGCCAATCGCTGAACAAAGCGCCTTTCACGACAAGAGGCGGAACGGCCGCAAGCAACACGGCCACGATCACAATCACCGGAGTATAATAACGTGCGAACTTTGTGATAAAGTTTTCGGAATCAGATTTTTTGCTGCCGGCGTTTTCCACAAGATCAAGAATTTTGCTGACTGTGGATTCCCCGAATTCCTTTGTTACGCGCGCCGTAATTCGTCCGTTCAAATTGATGCAGCCGCTCAGCAAAACATCGCCCGGCGCGACTTCGCGCGGTACGGATTCTCCTGTCAATGCGGATGTGTCCACCATGGAGACCCCGTCGATGATCTCTGCATCGAGCGGAACTTTCTCCCCGGCCTTAATGATGATGATTTCTCCTGCCTTTACCTCGCTCGGGTCAAGCTTTTCAAGCGTTTCACCGCGCCGGACATTGGCGTAGTCGGGGCGTATATCCATAAGGCTCGCAATGGACCTTCTCGATTTATCCACCGCGTAGCTCTGGAACAATTCGCCGACCTGGTAAAATAGCATTACGGCAACGCCTTCCTCATAATCTCCAATGGAGAAAGCGCCAATCGTAGCGATACTCATGAGAAAGTTTTCATCAAATACCTTCCCGCGCAGGATGTTTCTGATCGCTTTGAAAACAATATCCCCGCCAATGATGATGAACGCAGCAAGAAATACAGCCAGGGAAATATACGTATTGTCAATTTGAAACAAAATACCAAAAGCATAAATGGCCGCGCCGATAAGGATTCGTATAAGCCGCTTTTGGTTTGCGGTAAGCTTCATGGGTATAGCGGTCCTTTCCGATATTGCCTATACCAATAACCATCTAACCATCCGAAATCGGATGCCGCCCCTAAGAACTCCGCAGGCTTCGGAATTCATGGCGGTACTGCGAATAACCGGCTATACGGTTTTAACAATGACGCCCGGTTCCAGCTTCCTGATGATATCCTTTGCGTCTCGGATAATTTTATCAATTTTGGCGTCATCACCTTCGATGACCAGTTTTGTGGTCATGAAGTTTACGGACGAAAACGTAACGCCATCCAGCTTTCTGACTGCATCTTCCATTTTTGCGGCGCAATTCGCGCAATCCAGGTTCTCAAGCCTAAATACCTTTTTCATACATTGCCTCCGAATCATGAAATATAGTTGGTTGTATCCTATGCTCTAGCAAAACATGTGAGCGGTTGCTCAACTGTAATGCTATTATAGTTGAGCAACCGCTCAACCGTCAAGCCGCAACTTTGCAATTTTTGCATCGGTTCACTTGGGTGATTTATTCATTATAGAATGGAACTGTGATAAAATAGGTTCATCAATAAGCAATGTACGCCCTTTGATTCGCACCATATGGAGGTATCTATGAAAAAGGATGAAACCTATTGCGATTGCGATGTGATCCATGCGGATGTTGTTGAAGCGGTCGGACAGCGGATGCCGGATGAGATAACGCTTTTAGAGCTCTCGGATCTCTTCAAACTTTTTGGCGACAGCACCCGGTCAAAAATTATATGGGCTCTGGACGAGCATGAAATGTGTGTCTGCGACCTCGCCGCATTATTGGGGGTGACAAAATCCGCTATATCACATCAGCTGCGTTCGTTAAGGGAAGCAAATCTGGTAAAGAACAGACGAGAGGGCAAGGTCGTATTCTATTCTCTTGCCGATGATCATGTAAAGCAGATATTTGAAAAAGGCCTTGAGCACATTAGGGAACAAGCATAAAAACTGTCCTTTTATCATCCCTTTATCCGGTTCTTTCTAATCGTCTTTTCTAACCTTGATACCCGCTGAGTTTGCCGGCCGCTTATGAATCGCGATCAAAAAAGGCCTGCGAGAAATATCACCGCAGGCCAATATGGATCAGTCTTACTTGTTTCCCCGCTGCGGCTGACGTGGCTTAGGGGAGCGATGGCACATCTGTGCCCGCAAGTGGATTTCTAAAAACCGGGTATAATGACCGGAATCGCGGGATCAGGAGCGTTTACATACGTTCTTCCGTTCTTCGGCGTCCATGTATACTTTGCAAACACCTCTTTGCTTAATTCCTTGCCATCCGGCGAGAGGTAATGGATGTACGTCGTTACCGACCGGCCATATCGTATTTTTGCGTATTCGAGAGATGCTCCCGGAGCCAATACTTCCTGTGTCTCCGGTACAACCTGCGTATTGTAGACATAGGTCATCACCGGTTCGCCATGCGTTCCGCCGTCTGCAAAGGAAAATCTGAGGATCACGTCGCCATATGTTTCATCCACTACGGTTGGGCCGTAAATCTCCACAGTAGCCGTTTTCGCTTTCGGATCGACATACGAAACGATGTATATGGGAACGTCGTAATTGTTCTTAAACTTTAGATCCGGCGCGCCTGAACTGACGGTGGCATCCAGGCCAAGGGGAATATAGTCGGACGAAAGTGAATGGTGCGTCGAATCGGTAACCTCCAGATTCGCGCGTATCACAGCGTTATATAGAGTGCTGGAAATCTGGCATACGCCGCCGCCCGGCTGATCGACATATCCTCCGTTCACTATACCTGCGGCGTCCAGCCATCCGGGGGTAGTTCTCCTGTCGCCCGCCTTCCCATTCACCGAAAATTCCTCGCCCGGCTGAAGTATCATCCCGTTGATGATACCCGATAGCTTCGCAACGTTCCAGTTTCGGTTATAGCCGTTGTGGCTTTCATAACTCGATGTCCAAGAGGACACCAGTTGTGTGCTTTTTTTGAGACTTTCGAGCGTAACCAAGGGTTCAAGTGTTGCCACAGGCGCGGCAATCGCAGCGTAGTCGCCGGTTTCCACCGCGGTTATGACCTCGTCGATCACCGTTTCCATATCCACGGAACGTCCGCGTTTCTCTTCTGTATATAAGAAGCGGGATATGCTCGCATCGTCGGGAATATTATCGTCCGAATATTTATTGGTATCCCAAAACTCATAGCGCAGCGGAAGCGGCATACTGCCGCTTTCAAGGCGCACCAGTTCGGGCCGCTCCCACATTTTATTCTTGGCCGCCGCCTTGATCATTTCCTGTTGATCCTGCACATATGCCGTGCCATCGGGCAAATAGCCCCATGGCATGAACGTCACGGTCGCATCTACCGGAGCCACATCCAGTTCTTGCTTAAGCGCCAGAAGCGCCCCCGACGCCTTCGCCCTGTCCGCGTGGGCCTTTACGGTAAACGTTACGCCCTGCGTCGCCGCAATTTCGATTGCCGCTTTTCTCTCTTCCAGTGTTCCGGTGTTGCCGTATAGCATCGCTTCCTGTATCACGCTATCATAGTCCGTATAGAGGCCCAACTCCTCTGCAGAGTACGAGAATGCCTCGCCCTCCACATCGATCGTGATCGCGGCAGCTTCGAGCAAAGTGTTTGGCACACCCGCCGTCGCGAGCAACGCTTCGTCGTATGCCATGCCCGAAATGTCGACGCCGTTTACGGAAACGCCCGATAACGCCGATTCGTTCGCCATGATTTGCGCATTTTCCTCTTGAACTTTAAAGTGATCGACGACAAGCATAACTGCCAATACCCCGGTCAATATGAGCAAAATGCTTATCAAAAAACGCACAAAATTTTTTCTTTTCTTCTTTTTCCCATCCTTTTTTCTCTTGTTTGATTCCATAGCTTTTCTTCCTGTTCGCATTATCATTTTTTAATTTGTTAAGCTGCGCCAATGCGTATCATGATCATAGAACAGCGCAACGACCAATATACCGGCCTTATCAATAAGACGTATAAACAGCCTCCCGGGCTCCAATGGTCTCAAATTTTCTCCAATTGAGCGACTTTGATTGAACATTAGCTCAACTATTTAAACATATTATGACTGAGTGAATATCGGATTGTCAACAGTCGGTGCATGTCCAGATGGCAAAACCAACGCGCATGGCGGTTTGGCTGCCGCTTATAGAAACGGGGCGAATGCCTCTTTTGGCCTCGCCCCGCTTTTTATGCGTTTTACTTATTTCATGCAATACGGCTTACTTGCCGAAGGTGTTTTCCTGAAGCTGCTTGACGTAGTCAAGGATTTGCTGCTGCGTGGCGGCATCGATGAGCGCATCGTTGAACTTGCCCAGATACACGCAGTTGTTCTCGAGCGAGCCGTAGACGACTTCGTTGCCGAAGGTACCGGTTTCGCTCTTCTCCATGCAGATGGCGAGCATACCGGCGTTATCGGTAACAACGCTGGCCGCTACGCAGGGGTTTTGGCCAAGCAAGTCGGCGGGCTGGCCGATGTCGATGATTTTTACCGTGTCGCCGTTGGCCTGGTCGATGGCCTGACGCGCGCCGGAATCGACCGCGGAAGCGTCGCCGAAGAATACGTCCGCCCCCTCGCTGATCATGGAAGCGGCAAGCTCCATACCCTTCGCGGTGTCGTTGAAGTTGCCTGCATAGGCGGAAACGGCCTTGATCTCGGGGTTGATGACCTTTGCGGCGGATTCGAAGTTCGCAAGCTTGGACTTCGTGGTGTCAAGCTCCATGCCGCCGATGAAGCCGATGACGTTAGTTTTGCTCATCATGCCCGCGATGATGCCCGCGATGGAGCCGATCTGGTTGGCATCGGGCAGCATGCTCATGATGTTATCGGTGGGAAGGTCGACCGCGCCGTTGAGCACCGCAAAGCTGACTTCAGGATAGTCCGCGGCAACCTGCTTCACGGCATCGCTGTACTGGTTGCCCGGCGCGAAGATCATGTCATAGCCGAGGTCGCAGTAGCTGATCATGGTGTCGGCGTAGGCGGATTGGTCGATCGAGTCGGTGTAGGTGGTTTCCCAGCCGCGTTTCTCGGCGGCGGAGACCATGCCGTTGTAGCAGGCGGCGCCCCAACCACCGTCGGAAATGCTGGAATCGCAGATCATCGCGACTTTGTAGACCTTATCGCCATCGGATGCAGCGGGCGTACCGGCGCAGCCGCTCAAAACGGCCAGCGACAGGCACAGGGCAAGCACAAGGGCAAAAACTTTCTTCATGGTATCCTTTTCCCTCCAAAGTTTAGTTTTGTAATCGGGCGTTCGCCCGGAATTACCGCAATATTTTGTTAGGTGCATCAATTCAGGAAAACGTCAAAGCGCGAAGCTTTAACGGTCCTCTCTGTAATACGGCTTGCCTTTGGCCTTGGGGCCGGCGATCTTGCTGCCAAAGATCGTCAAGGCGATCAGCGTCATCACATACGGGATCATCTGGAAGAGCTGATACGGGATCAGATCTGTGCCGATCTGGAGCCTCAATTGCAGCGCGTCGAAGAAGCCGAAGAGCAAACAGGCCATCAACACGCCCGATGCCGACCAGCGGCCGAAGATGACCGCCGCAAGTGCGATGAAGCCGCGCCCGGCGACGATACCGTCCGAATAGGTGTTGACATAGCAGGTGGTCAGATACGCGCCGCCCATGCCCGCCAACAGGCCGCAGAGGATGCTCGCAACATACTTTTGTTTCAAGACGTTGATGCCGTTGGTTTCCGCGGCCTTCGGGTATTCGCCCACGGCCTTGTAATTGAGGCCGGATTTTGTGCGATTGAAGTAGATTGCCGTTATGACGACGATCAGATACACCGCGTACACCATCGGCGTTTGATCAAAAAGGAGCTTGCCGAAAAACGGGATATCCTTGAGCACGGGAATCGCCACAGACTTCATGAGCGTCGCCTGCGCAAGCGTGGAGCTCACGCCGAACACGATGCGATAGAGAAAAGAGGCAAGCGCCGGCGCCAGTATGTTGATGGCCATGCCGAACACGATCTGCTGCCCGGCGAGCGTCACGGTGCAAAACGCATACACAAGGTTTACAAGCACCCCGCCGATCGCGCCGCAGAGCACGCCAATCAGCGGGTTGCCCGTCCAATAGCACACGAGGAATCCCGCGAGCGCGCCGAAGGCCATAATGCCGTCAAGGCCTATGTTGACAAGGCCCGCACGCTCCGAATAGAGCTCGGCGAGCGCCACGAACAACAGGGGCGTAGCCATGCGCACGGCGGAAATAAGAAGGTCTGAAATCACACCCCACTCCATTATGATACCGCCTCCTTTTTCTCGAAAAGGTTGAATAGAATTGCGCGAATTTTGGGCAGATAGAGCATCGACGAGCCGGCCACGGCGAAAATGATCACGAGCGCCTGGATGATATCGATCACGCTTGTGGGAACGCCCGTGCCAACCTGCATGGTGGTGGAACCAACGCGCAGCACCGCGAAGAAGTACGCAACGATCATGGTTGCGAGGGGGTGAAGCTGTGCTATGAGTGCGATGGCCACGCCGTCAAAGCCGTAACCGCTGCCGTAACCGCTGATCAGGCGGAACTGCGTGCCGAGGATGTCGCACGCGCCGCCAAGCCCTGCGATCGCGCCCGATATGATGAACGCCGAAAGCATGTAGCGTTTGACCGAAAGGCCGTTAAAGCTACTGGCAGTTTGGTTGAAGCCCACCGCCCGAAGCTTAAAGCCCTTGGATGTGTAAAACAGGAAGTACCACAGCATAATGCCGAGTACAAGCGCAATGACGATGCCCCATGTGATGCGAAGATCCGGGATTACGCGGCCGATCTCCGTCGCCTCAGGCACGGGCGCCGTCTGCGGCACGCTGCCCTCGCGAAGCGCCGTGGTGTAGAGATAGCCCATAAAAAGCGTCGCGACGTAGTTGAGCATGATGGTCGTGATCATTTCGTTGAGGCCGCGCCATATCTTGAGAAGGCCGGGCAAAAGCCCCCAGAGCCCGCCCGCAACGGTGCCCGCGATGATTGCAAGGATCGTGACCCACCAGCCCTCGCTGCCGATCAGGAGTGAAACCGTGATGGCAGCCATCGCGCCGGAAAGAAACTGCCCCTCGCCGCCAAGGTTGAACACGCCGCAGCGGTAAGCGAAGCATGTACACAGCCCGCAGAAGATCAGCGGCATCGCGCGCACAAAGGTGTTGGCAAGGTTCGTTGTGGAACCGAACGCGCCTTTTACAAGGAAGCCGATCGCCTGGAACGGGTTCGAACCCAGGAACAGAATGATAATCATGCCGATTAAAAACGCTATCAAGATGGACAAGATCGGAATCAAAAGGCTGAATAGTTTTGTTTTCTGCATCTTTTTATCCCTCCTTACTTGCCCGTCATGGCGAGGCTGATCGCCTGAATGGGCGGATTGCCGCCGGGGTATTCGCCCATGATCTTGCCCTCGAACATCACGAGGATGCGGTCGGACATCTGCAGGATCTCATCGAAATCCGCGCTGATGAGAAGCACCGCGCAGCCCTTGTCGCGCGCGCTTATCATCATATCGCGCACATAGCGTGTTGCGCCGATGTCAAGCCCGCGCGTGGGGTGCACGGCAACAATCAGATCCGGCGTCGCTTCAAGCTCACGTGCAAGGATCACCTTCTGTTGGTTGCCGCCCGAGAGGGAGCGGATCTCCTGCTCCATAGACTGGCAGCGGATATCGTACTTGTCGCGCATACAGTCGGCATGCGCACGCATGGCCTTTTTTTTGAGATACCAGCCGTTGAGCGCACAGAATTCGCAATCCTGCGTAGCTTTCAGAAGCAGGTTTTCCTGCACCGTCATATTGCCCACAAGTCCCATAAGGTTGCGGTCCTCCGGGATGTGTGAAACGCCGCGCTCGATGAAATCCGCCGGTGTGAAATGCATTACCTTCTCGCCCTTGAGAACGACCTCACCCGCTTCGGCCTCGATCACGCCTGTGACGAGCTGAGAGAGCTGGCTCTGGCCGTTTCCGTCTACGCCCGCAATACCGACGATTTCTCCGCAGCGAACGCTCAGCGATACGCCGGAAAGCCCGGTGTGTTTGGATGCCTTGTTGTAATCGACGTTTTTAATCTCGATCACCGGTTCGCCGGCGGATTCGACCTTCTCGTAGTCACACTCGACCAGGTCGCGTCCGATCATCAGGTTTGCGAGCTCTTTGCCGTCGGTCTTGTCCGCATTGAGCGTGCAGATGGTTTTTCCTGCGCGAAGTATCGTCACGCGGTCGCTTACATGAAGCACCTCGCGCATTTTGTGGCTGATGAAGATGATGCTTTTTCCTTCGCTCTTGAGCTTCTCGATTACCTGATAGAGGCCTTCCACTTCGATATCCGTAAGTACCGCGGTCGGCTCGTCGAGTACGAGAATTTCCGCGCCGCGGTAAAGTGCCTTCAATATCTCCACGCGCTGCTGTGTGCCTACGGAGATGTCCGTCACGCGCGCCTCAAGGTCCACGTTCAGGCCATAGCGCCAAGAAAGCTCGAGGATCTCCTTTCTGCGCGCATCGTGGCGGATAAACAAGCCCTTCTCGCGCTTGTCGCCGAGTATGATGTTTTGCATTACCGTCATGGCCTCAACAAGCATGAAATGCTGGTGTACCATGCCTATGCCGAGGCGCACCGCCTGCGCGGGCGACTCGATGCGCACTTCTTTACCGTTGAGGTATATGCTGCCCTCAGTCGGCTGGTAAAGGCCGACAAGCACATTCATCAGCGTGCTTTTTCCCGCGCCGTTTTCGCCAAGAAGGGAATGCACTTCGCCTTTTCGTACGTCAAAGTGGATGTCCTTATTCGCAAAAAAATCGCCGAACTGCTTGCTGATGTGCTCCATACGCAGGATTTCGTCCATTGATCACGTCCCCTTCCAGAGCCAAAGGATGTTGCGATGTACATGATGTGTCACAGTAAGATCGTGCTACATGTTCATTGAAACTATAATAAACGCTCCGTACGAAAACCGTACGGAGCATCCCTGTTTACATTTTAAACTAGCCATGCGGGTCATTTGCGTTTTCGCTTCTTTTCGCACATGCGGAAAATTGCGGGTTCCGCCCAAGCGTAATCGCTCAGGAAGCTCCCGTCGAAACGGGTGACGGCATCGGGCTTGCCCTCCCAGAAATCGTAATAATCGCAGGAGACCAATTCGCGCCGTATTCGGCAGCTTCCGCGCTCGCGCACAAAAATTTCCTCTACGCCGAACGCCCTGAGCGTATCCGCAAGCTCTTTGATGGTTCTGCGGTAGCCTGTGTTGTCGGCGGTCTTATTTTCACTGCCTTCGTAAAGGCATTCGATTATACCGTGGATGCTGACGCTGCGGCCTTCGTGGTATACGAGGAGCGCCATAAGCTCCTTGGCTCTCGACGAGAGGAAGCGCACAGGCTTGTCGTCCACAAGCATTTCGAAGCTGCCGAACGTATGGAAGAAAACGCGCTTTTTCTGGCGATTCTGCAAAAGCTTCGCCCGTTCCATCACGTCGAGCACGTCGTCGCGGTCGAAGGGCTTAAACACCATGTAGTCCGCCTTGATGCGGAAGGCCTCCACGGCAAAGCGCGGATGCGCGGTGATGAATACGATGATGATATCCCGCCGAAGCGCACGCAGCCGCATCGCAAGCTCTATGCCGTTCATGCCGGGCATGTCGATGTCGAGCATCGCAAACTCCACATTGTTCTTTTGCGCGTAGGCTTCGGCTTCCGCCGGATCGGTGAACATGCCCACAATTTCAAAATCCGGCAAGTCCGCGCATTTTAGCTGCAGAAGCTGCATGTCCAGCGCCATGTCGTCGACCAGTATCGTTTTCATGCGTCCTCCTTTCCGAGCGAATCCGCGTAACGAAGCAGCACGCTCGTTCCGCATCCCGGCTCGCTTTCGATTTCTATTGTGCAGCCTTCCAATTGGTTCATGCGCGCGCGGATGTTGGAAATTCCGACCGATTGACAGGACGTTTCGCTGCCCGGCGTATAGCCTGCGCCGTCGTCGCTGACGCGGACTTCGTAGCAGCCGTCGCCGCGGCGAAGTTCGACGCGCACTGTGCCGCCGCCGACCTTGGGCTTAATGCCGTGGATGATCGCGTTTTCCACGATGGGCTGTACGGTGAGCACGGGTATAAGAAAATCCGCATCGAACACATCGTACTCCATAATAAGCCTGCCGTCGAGTTGGATGCGGTTGATCTCCGCGTAAGCGCGCACGGATCGCATCTCCTCACGAAACGGCACAAGGCCGTTCTTTAAGCTGACGCTATCCATCTTATAGCGCAAAAAGCGCGAGAAATCCGCCGTCATCCCGTAGGCGGCTTCCGGGTTAAACACGATAAGCGCTTGAATGGAGTTGAGCGTGTGGTAGAAAAAGTGCGAGCTGATCTGGGTGAGAAGGATGTTCATGCGGTCATATTCGAGCTGCTTTTGCAAGGCCGCAATGCGGGTTTCGGCCGCTTCGCGCTCCATGCGGCGGATGGTCGTATATGCCACCGCGCCCGCAGCGGCGGAAATGCTGAGCGCAAGGCTCACCAATGCGCTTAAAATAACGCTTATTTGCGCGTACCATGGTTTTTCGGGGTATACGCTCACATACCACTCCGTGTTGAAAAGGGGGAACGCATAATCGAACCCACGGTTTACGATACCGCCGCCGCTTGATAATACCGTCTGCTCCTCGTTCGTGTCCGGGTTTACGCGCCAGACCCTGCACGCAAAGCCCTGTGCATGCAGGTTTTCAACGGAGCTCAGGCCTTCGAAAAGCTCGGGATAGTCCAGCGTGACGGAAACCAACCCCCAGAACGACCCATCGAGATACACGGGAAGCCTCCCCGCGATGCCTATGCCGCCCTGTACGAGGCTGAACGGCCCAGCCATGATCATTGCACCGCGTTCTATGGCGGTTTGCGCTTCTTTATCGCCGGCGTTCGCACCCGTCAGGTCGTGGCCGATAACGCTCTCGTTTCCCTTAAGCGGATAAACATCCGATACGATTCCGTTTGGCGCCAACAGCACATTGCGCACGCCGTGTTCGGCCGCCAGCAGCCGCGCCACCTTTTCGAAACCCTCTGTGCCGCCGTTGTTCTGTACGATAAAGGCCTCAAGCGTTTTGGTTTTGCCCATCTGCAGGGAAAGGACTTCGTAAACCTGCGCGCTCACGGTGCTGGCGATATAGCGAAGCTGCTCGTCCTCCCGCGCCTGCCGCCCGTGCTCGATGTAGGCCGACATGCCAAAAAACAGCGCAAGCGCAATGAAAAATACGGAAACGACCGTACGAGAGACATGTTTCTTCCTCATATACCTCAGCCTTTCCGCGCTGTTTGGCTTTTGCCGTCTTTTTCAATTATATATAAAACGTGCTTTACGCGCAATCCGCCGGGCCGCGGCGCTGCGGCATACCGGCAAAAGCCCGTGAGTTCGAATCTCGCTCCTGACTTGCACATAAAAAACCTGCTTTGTGAAGCCTCGCCTCGGAACCAACGGCGGCGACATATTCATTTGCGGCTTTCTTGAAGAATTACTGCGGGCAAAGTATAATATATTATGCTTCACAATACATGTAAGCAATAACATAGGAGATAAATGGATTTGAAAAAGCTGCAGCCATCATTTGTATGTGTAACACCGTGTGCCGACACATTGCTTTTATCAAGTTGCAACCCCTGCTCTCCTGATGAGATAAGCAGGGGTTCTCAGTGTTATCCCTGTAACCCCTGTTCACCGGATCAGCTTAGAGAGGGCTCTCAGTGCTATCCCTGCAATCCCTGCTCACCGGATCAGGTAGGAGGAGGTTCTCAGTGCTATCCCTGCAACCCTTGCTCACCGGATCAGCTTAATCAGGGGTCGCAGTGCTATCCATGTAATCCCTGCTCTCCGGACCAGCTTACCGGAGGAAGCAATACAAGCGGTGGCTGTTTTATTTCCAGTGCCTGCGTAAATAGCCTAAACCTGCCGGACGATTGCAGCCAATTACAGACACTCCGTAGATTTCGCGATGAACGCATGCAAGTTGACCCTGCTTTTGCCTCGTTGGTGGAAGAGTATTATTGCATCGCGCCGCCTATGGTACAGCAAATTGACGCAGGAGAAGATGCGGCAAATATTTACTCGCAGCTATATGATTCGTTGGTACAGCCTTGTGTTCAACTTATTGAGCAGGGGAACCAGGACGATGCGATCGCACTATATTTAAAGATCGTCAGACAGCTGCGACGAAAGCTGGATGCAGGGCATGTATAAACTATCCTCACATTGCTGCTATGTGAAAGGAACAAGCGGAGCCGCGATTTATGATTTGTACAACGGAACGGTATTCAGCCTAAACGCAGATGGCAGAGAAATTATCGACCGTGCTCTTCGCGGAGAAGATGTCGGAAAGTACGGATCGTTCATGCATGATTTATGTGATCGATCATTATTTAACTGCATGCAGTATGGGCAGCTATCCGACATTACAAAGCCGGAGCCTTCGCTGCGCTATGTATGGCTGGAGTTAACCAGCCGCTGCAACTGCCATTGTCTCCACTGTTACGGGGCGTTTGGGTCCCCCGATAGAGAACAGATCGACCAAGAGCTATCCATAGCCGAGTGGAAGGATATACTGAATACGGTACGCAAAACGGGATGTAGCGCCATCCAATTCATCGGCGGCGAACCGTTGCTGCACCCTGACTTTGACGAGCTATTGAGCTATGCATACAATATTGGTATAAACAGCATTGACATATTTACAAACGGTTGTTTTCTATCTTCGAATACAGCGCAGCTGATAAAAAAGGCCGGTGCTTCGGTACGTGTTTCACTATATGGTTATGATGTGACCTCCCATGAAAATATTACCCAATGCAAAGGCAGTTTTGCGGCATTGGATAAAAGTTTGGATTTGCTGCGAGAATTACACATTCCAACCCGGATAGCTGTTGTGCTTATGCGCGAAAACCAAGAAGCGTTGAAAAAAATCATTGCTTACATTGAGGCGAAAGGGCACCGCTATAGCGGATGTGATACCGTGCGCAAAGTTCGGCATAGCGCGCAGAATAGCCATGCCGTGACGGATCCGGATATTCTGCAGCTGCGCAATATGTTGAAACCAAATTTCGTCACATCCGTTGAGGACTTTTCCCGCAATAAGTTTTGGAACAGCTGTTGGTATGGGAAATTTGCCGTGACCTCTTGCGGCGATATATTGCCATGCATCTTTGCTCGAGATCTGCGTTGCGGTAATGTCCGTCATGATGCGCAAACGATGATTCGCGATAAGCTATTGGGTTATTGGGAAATTACCAAAGATAAAATAGATGTTTGTAAAGAGTGTGAATTTCGCTATGCCTGTGATGACTGTCGTCCGCTGGCCATGGGAGAATACGCGGATATTTGGGGAAAATACCCGCGATGCTTCTATCATCCCGGCTCATGCGAATGGGCGCCTGCTCACCCGTAAATGGGTAATTGCAGTAGCGTGGTATCCAAGAGGGACATTCGGAGCTCCGGACGGAAGGAAATAGCCTCCGGGATTTTCCCGCGGGGAAATGCGGAAGGCAGCAAAGTCGAGCCTATTGCAGTTTCAATCCCGTCAGCCGCCGAACTTGGCGATATATTCGCTTGGCCCAAACGCCTTGATCAGGGCTAAAATTGTAGCGGGACCTGCCACGCCATCGGCCTTTAACCTATTCTTCGCCTGAAACGAAACGATTGCTTCCTTTGTGTCTTTCCCGAAGTAGCTGTCCGCGTTTAAATCGTATCCCAGCTTGTTTAGCATGTACTGCAGCCTGTATACTCGTTTTCCGGGTTTACATCCGTATTGCGGCCATTTATAAACGCGCTCGTACAGCGCGGGCGGTATTTTCCCGTTCCTGTTTCGCCCGCCGTAATTTTCGGTATAGAAAACATGCGCGCCTATCCTTGTGCAATATTTATGCGTACCCCAATTTCCCTTGTCGTCGGGGTCTGAACTTGCGTGGAAGAAATAAACATCCTGCGGTATGACCCAAACTTCCCAGTCCAGCACCTGCCGGGCGGCGGAAATGCATGCCGAATTGGGCTTGATGGACGCGGAATAACCCGTGAACTGACCGGGAGCGGTGATAACGGCTTTTATCGTTTTGCCGGGGTAGCCGCGCGCAAGCACGCGATTCATCACCACGTTTCCTACCGCGATCTTCCCTTTTGGCGGCTCGCCGTGCGCTTCGCCGTAAATTACTTTTGCAAGCATATTCAGCTCTTCATCGGTGTACGCATAGTGGTTGGAAGAATAGCCGTAGTCATTATAATAATGATCTGCCGTCAGCTGATAAAACTCGATCAGCCCGTCAAAATCGACCGGCTGCAGCGTGGATGGGGGGGAGGGGGAAGGAGGGAGTGGCGGCGTTATCGCAGTTGTACCGTCCGCCGGCTCAGCGGGTTGTTCGGGAACTGCAAACGTATTGGTTTCAGCGGCAATTCGCACGACATCCTTGTTTGCAACCGGGGTATTTTGGTGTCCCAACATGCTCACAAGTACGATCACGATACCGATAAAACCGATGCTTGCGCAGAATAAAACCTTCCTGCTTTTCTTGCGGATGCCAAATGAACCGCACAATATCCTCTTGAATTTATGTAGTTTTAATCCTTTTTCCATTCATCTGTTTCCTTGCTATTTATACGGCAATTATTACCGAAAACCGGGTAGTGAATACTCAGCCGTCCGCGTATAGTCCGAACTCGCCTAAACGCCATGATTTGGACGCTTTCTTCGTTGTCGTCAGTTGGAATAGCACCACTATGCCGCCCTCCTCCGCCTTGAAATCGCCTCAAATTATGACGATTAGGTCCGCAGGAGACCGGGTTCGGATTATACGCGGACGGCTAGCCTCGTGCCAAATAAAAACACCCCATGCTGTATAGTGTTATACTAAAAACGGACAGGAAAAAAGCCTATGATACAATATGTATCGTAGGCTATTACTGTGAAAGTGCTTATCTAAATGGTTCCCACAGGCACATAGATGCCTATGCGCGCTTTATGATCTGCCCGTTCATACAGCCGGTCGGTTCACCGTCGCGTAGCGCTAGCTTACCGCCCACATATACCCGAACGATTCCCTCGTTAGGTGCGAGCGGGTCGGTATAATCGGCATGGTCGATGATGTGTTCCGGGTCGAAGAGGGTGAGATCGGCATCATAACCTGCTGCGATGCGTCCTTTACCGCGTAGCTTATAGGTGTCCGCCGCGAGGGAGGTCATCTTGCGGACCGCCTCTTCCAGCGGGAGCAGGCGGTTTTCGCGCACGCATCTGCCTAAGATGCGCGGGAAGGTACCGATTGCCCTGGGATGGGTGTTTTTCATTCCTTCTACATAAAGGGCGTCGGTGCCGAACATGCAGAAAGGGTCCGCCGCCAGATAATCGACGTCTTCCTGTGCCATGGAAAAGCAGATATCCCCTACGGCAAGCTTGTTTTCCCTTAGCAGACGGATATAAGCGTCGAAGGGCGTAATGCTGCATTCCTTCGCGAACTGCGCGATGCTCTTCCCCTCGGCCGCGGGCGTGGCGGGCGCGCGAAAGATGAGGATGCCGTCATAGCCGCAATCCAACAGGCTGTTTTCCCATACCTCCGCGGGTTCAAAGATACGCTGTTCCAGCTCCTTCACATAGGCGGCGTCGGACAAGCGGACAAGCAAAGTTTCAATCCCCTCCTTCATGCAGGAAGGAGGAAGTGTGGCGCTGAGCGTGGTGGAACTGGCGGCGTAGGGATAGACATCATGCGTGGCGATAATCCCGCGTTCCCGCGCGCGGTTTAGCAAAGCGGTAGTTTCCCGCACCTTGCCCCAGTTGCTTTTGCCGGCCGCCTTATGGTGGGAGATGTTGACCCCGACGCCGGTGCGCTCGCCCATCAGCAGCGCCTCCTCAACGCTTTCAACAAGATACTCGCCTTGGTTGCGCAGATGCGAGGTATAGATGCCGCCAAATTCGGCTGCCACTTCGCAGAGGGAGATGAGCTCTTCGCTCTGGGAAAAGGAACCGGGCGCGTACATCAGCCCTGTGGAAAGCCCCAATGCTCCCGCCTGCATAGCTTGCTCCAGCAGGGCGCGCATGGCGGATAACTGCGCGCCGTCCGGCGCCGCAGGGGAAAAGCCCATGGCTGCGATGCGCAGCGTACCGTGAGGGGCAAAGAGTGCCATATGAATGCCGCGCTGCTGCTGCGCGACCTCGTTGAAATAGGTGAAGTAGGAGGTGAAAGTCTCCGCCCGGGGGTGAAGCGGCGCGCCTTGCTTCTCATAATAGCTTTTATATACGGGCAGGGTCTCAAAGCGCACCGGGGCGGGCCCTAAGCCGCACTGCCCAGAGATCTCTGTGGTGATGCCTTGCCTTAACTTTGAAGCGCAAAGAGGGTCCACATGGGCGAACAGATCGCCGTGCGCATGCACATCGATGAAGCCCGGTGCGAGCGCATATCCGTTTGCATCTACGGTTTCCGCCGCTTCCCCTTCGACCTGCCCGACCGATATGATTTTGCCTTTGCGCACGCCCACGTCGCCGCGGTAACCGGGGCGGCCGCTGCCGTTGATGATGGTTGCGTTTTTGATGATCAAATCAAACATGGTTTCTCCTTATTTCTGTGCCAAGAGCCATATCCAAACCACAGGATTGCCAAGGGGCATACCCCTTGACTTTCTTCCGGCTTCGGCGACATGTACGCGTCCGGCAAAGCCGGAGCCCTTACGGGCCAAGGCTTGCGGCCTTGCGTGCCGAAACGGATGAAAGCAGAAGGCTTTCGTACCTTTCATGCTTTACCGCCCGGAAATGCGAAGCATTTTAGGTAAAGCGTACAACCTCAAAAAAGTGACGTAGGTCACTTTAAAGGCGGAGCCTTCAGGCGATGCCTTTCAGCGCTTTCTCCGCGTTCATCGCGCTGACGTCGCCGTCTAAGGTGATGAACATGGAGATGGCCAGCATGATGACGCCGATGACCAGCGGCGCGAGCCCCTGAAAGGCGACGATCGCCCGTAGAGCCTCCGGGGTTTGCGTAGGCGCGTCGGCGACATAATGGGTAAGCTCCAGTGCAAAACCGATCAGCAGTGTGGCGATGGACGAACCGCATTTTGCGATGAACCCGCTCAGCGTGGACATGAGGTTTTCAAGGCGCCGCCCTTGCTTCCATTCGATGATATCCACCATATCGGCGCGGTTGGTGCTGAACAGCACGATGTTGAAGCCCACCGAGAGGCCGGTGATAAAGCTGTTGACCATCACGATAAGCATGTTGTACGGGCCGGCCAGAAAAATTAGCTTCGCGAGGATCAGAAGGGACGCACCGGTCATCATGGCGATCCGTCGGCCGAAGCGTTTGCTGACATAGGACACCAGAGGCAGCACCACAAGGGAACCTGCGGCAAAGGCCGCCATGATGGTAGTCACCGCGCCGGAATTTTTCAGCACGTAGGTAGCGTAATACACGAGGCTGGTGGTGACCATCAGGTTGCTCATGTAATAAAAGAGGGTGAAAGCGGAATTCTTGATCCAGCACCGGCAGTGGAGCATCATGGAAAGCGCTTTTCCGGCCCCGATCTTTTCCTCCCTTTCGTCGATGGGTTTGACGCGTTCTTTCGTTGTGAAATAGCACACGAGCGAGCCGATGACAATAAAGACGCCGATCACCGCGGCGGTCCAGAAAAAGCCGCGCGCGCCGTTTATCACTGTACCGTCGGCGTCCACGCCGCCGAAGCCGCGCACCAGCGGCCAGCACATGAGGGAGGCAAGCACGCCGCCGAGGGTAGCGGCGCCGGAAACATAGGTGTTGATAGTGATGCGCTGCTCGGGATCTGATGTAGCGAGCATCGGTATGCCGTAGGAAGGAAGGCGGATTATGGTGACCAGCGTGTCGAAGATGATGTACATAAAAAGCGCATACGCGAATTTCAATCCGTCGGGAACGGCTGCGCGCGTAAACATAATTATGCCGCAGACAGCCAGCGGGAGGCAGAAATACAGGGCGTAGGGGCGGACGCGCTCCCCGCTTTTAAACCGCCGGTTGTCGGCAAAAAAGCCGATGATCGGGTCGTTCACACCGTCCCATATCCTGCCGAGCATCAGCACGACGCCAGCCAAGGCGGGAGAGAGGCCTAACACGTCGGTGAGATAAAACAGCAAAAATGCGCTGACAAATTGTTCCACCAGGTTGATCGAAAGAGTGATGCCGCCCATGCCGAGCTTTTCTTTAAGCCTTACCTTTTCCATAGCGTCCCTCCGTATGCTATTTAAAGCCAATGTAATCTTTTGAATTGCGATTTTCAACAGATTTTCCGAGTTGTGATTTTCAGTATATTCCTTGCGATATATAAAGTAATAATATATATTAATTATATATTTCCATCAATATAATTTATGGGGTATGCAGGATGAAAATAGAACAGATCGAACACGTTCTTGCTATTTCGGCCGCAGGGTCGATCAGCAAAGCGGCGCAGCAGCTGTTTATCTCCCAACCCAATCTCTCGATGTCGCTCCGGAATCTGGAGGAGGAACTGCGGGAGAAGATATTTCTCCGAAGCGGCAAGGGTGTTACGCTCACCGATTTCGGGCATGAACTGATCGCTTTTGCAGAGCCGGCGGTCGAGCATTTCCGTCTGTTGGGGGATTTCTGTGAGAACGCGAAGCGGCGGGAGGCGCTAACGCTTCGGATTGCCAGCCAATACTTGCGCTTTGCCCATTCGGTATTTCTAGGCGTATATGAGCGGCACAAGGGGAACGACGCCCAATTCGCGTTTCTCGAAGGCTCGTTTTCCCAAATTGTCCGGCGGGTTAGCCGGCAGGACGCGGAGATTGGGCTGGTCATTTTGTCAAAGCTGCAGCGGCGGATGCAGCTGCAGTTGTTCAAGAGCCAGGGACTCGAATATCGCGAGCTGGCTGAAGCCTGTCCGGCGGTCATCGTCGGCAAGAAAAATCCGATGTTTTCCTCGACGGAGGATCAAATCGCGGCAGAAAGCCTACAGGACTACCCTGTCGTGACCTACCGGGACGAAAATTACAGCTTTGCGCCCTCATGGGTACAGCTCAGGCTTGCGGATCCTCGAAACCGGATCATGGTTTCCGACCGGGCGACGATGTATGAGATCATCGATAATACCGACGCCTATACCGTGGCGACTCATATCAACCGCGCCTATAATAAGACGCGCTATTATCAAAACATACGCGCCCTCACCGTTTCCGGCAAGGGCGCGCTTTTGGAGATCGGCTGCATCAGCCGGGCGGGCTTTCCGCTGTCGGCTTTGGCGGCAGAATACGTTTCGGAATTGCGCCGGGTGATGGAGTGAGCATAAACGCGGAACGGCAAAAAAGTTATCGCTTATCTTGTCTTTTCCGTAAGCCCCAGTATAACCTTACGCTGTTCCGCCTCGTTATGGGTGTTTATGAGAAAGATCAACGTGTCGTCGGCGCGCAGGAGCGTGTCGCCCTTGGGAATGATATCCTTGCCCTCCCGGCGGACGGCGATCAAAAGGCAATCCTGCGGCAGAGAGAGCTCGCGCACATATCTTCCCGCGGCACTTGCGCCGAAATGCACCACGGTTTCCATGGTGATCTTTTTGCCCTCGTCGGGGAAAGCGGAGCCCTTTTGGTCCTTCAGCATATTTTCGAGAAGCGCGTCGTAAACGGGTGCGCTTTTGAGCATATCCGCCGTTGCGCTTGCGACGACCGCGATCAGTACAAGCGGAAGCAGGTTTTCAAAGGAGCCGGTCATTTCCAAAAGCAGCACCACGCCCGTCAGCGGCGCCCGGACAATGGCCGCAAAATAGCCCGCCATCGCTAAGATGATAAAGTTGTTGAGCAGTACAGCATCGATCCCCAACCATGCGACTGCCGCTTTGCCAAATAAAGCGCCGATGAGCGCGCCCAAAATGAGCAGCGGGAAAAAGATGCCGCCCGGCGCGCCGGAGCCGAAGCTGATCATGGAAAACGCAAATTTGACCACAAGGATGAGCAGCAAAAAGAAAAATCCCGAGGAAACCTGAAGATGCTCCAGCACCGCGTGGCCGCCGCCCAAAGCGACGGGAAACAGCAGCCCCGCGATTCCCGCCAGCAGAAACGGGATAACTACGCGGATACGCAGATTCTCGATTTTTTTATAAAGTGCCTGCGTTTTCACCAATATCAGGTTATAAAACGCCCCCGCGCCGCCCAAGATAACGCCCAATACGCAAACCATCCAGTAAGCCGACATCGGAAGCGGGCTTTGCGTGGGGAAGGAAAAGATCGGCTCGGCGCCGAACGCAAGGCGCGCAAGAAAATCCGCCGCCACCGAGGCGATCGTTGTTGCAAGCAGTACGATGGGCGAGAGATATTTAAAAATTTCCTCTACGGCAAACATAACGCCCGCAAGAGGTGCGTTGAAAGCTGCGGCAAGGCCCGCGCTTGCCCCGCCCGCAATAAGATACTTCCGCTCCGCGCGCGTTACGGAAACTTTTTTGCCGATCCCTTCGGCCACGCTTGCGCCGAGTTGGATGGACGGGCCTTCACGTCCCAAAGAAAGGCCCGCGAGGATGGCGAGCGCGCCGCCCGCAAACTTTGACCACAGGGTATTCAACCACGGAAAGCGGAAATGTCCCAGCATGATCCCCTTGATCTGCGGTATACCGCTGCCGCTGATTTGCCGATGTTTATCTACAAGAACGCCGGCCAGATAACCGAGCCCTCCAAGCGCTACAAATAAAACGGGGAGCAGCGCCGGGTGCGCAAGGAAAAAAGCATAGCACGCAAACGAAAGGGCTTCCATTTTGGTAAGCACGAAGCGGTAAAGCACAACGATCGCGCCTGCGGCAATGCCGACCACTAAGCTTTTCCACAGTATCGAAACGCGCTGCGTTTCCATATCCAGCGCCACGGTATAATTGTTCAACGGTTTTTCCATACGCCCTCCATTTATGCACACGCCGTCTATTATACTACAATTGAAGGGAAACGGCAGGGGATGGGGGTGAAAAATGAATCATCAATAGATATTGCCGAAAAATGTAAAACCGGATTGTACCAAGGCAGGCATCCGAATTATAATGGGCTTGTATACAAATAAATTGGTGGTGGGGTAAATGCATGATGGAGGTTGTGGCCGCCCTCATTTGGAACGGCAATAAATTTTTGATCTGCCAACGACCCGCCTGCAAGGCCAACGGTCTTCTTTGGGAATTCGTCGGTGGCAAGGTCGAGCCTGGCGAAACGAAAGAGCAGGCGCTTGTTCGCGAATGCCAAGAAGAACTCGCCGTTACGCTTTCCGTTGGCAATCGCGTTATGGATGTTATGTACGAGTATCCTGAGCTTACGCTGCACCTTACCTTGTTTCATGCGACAATTGCCGAAGGCACGCCGCAAAAGCTGGAACATAACGACATCCGCTGGATCACAATGAAGGAGATTCCGAATTATACGTTTTGTCCGGCGGATAAGGAGCTTCTAAAGAAACTGCCGGATGGTGTCGTTACCGAACCGTAACGGCGGGGCAATTGGTGGAATGACTTCATTATTATTCTATATATATCATTTGGAGGTCACATGAACACAAAAGACGGCATGGGGAAAGCACGGTTCTGGATACTGATGTGGGGGCTTGGCCTTGCAGGGCAGCTTTGTTGGAACATCGAAAACCAGTGGTTCAACACCTTTGTTTACGCAAAGATCGCCAAGGATTCCACCATCGTCACGCTGATGGTCATCACAAGCGCGCTGGTTACGACGTTTTCCACGTTTTTGTTCGGCACGTTGTCCGATAGACGGGGGAGCCGAAGGCGGTTTGTGTCCATCGGGTATATCCTATGGGGCGTGTGCACAATTTTGTTTGGATTTACGGAGTTTATCGGCAGCGGCGTTGTGGGCTTGGGTGCAAAGGCGTCCGTCTGGGCGGCGGTACTGGTGATATTGGCGGACGATGTGATGAGCTTTTTTGGCTCCATGGGAAACGATTCGGGCTACAGCGCTTGGAGCAACGATATGACGACCGACCAAAACCGGGGGCAGATTGGCGCGGTTTTGGCCATACAGCCAATCATCGGCACCATCGTGGGTACGCTTTTGGGCGGCATGCTCATCGGCAGCGACGATAATTACCAGCGCCTATTTTGGGTCATGGGCATATTTGTCATCGCCGTGGGGATACTGTCGTTGCTTTTTATGAAGGACTCTCCCGCGCTGAAGCCGCATCGGGAAGGGAGCTTCTGGCGGCAGTTTTCCACGGTGTTCAACTTCGGCGGCTTTTTCTCGAAAAAAGAGCTGCTGCTCGTGAGCATCACCGCGACCTTGTTCTTCATTCCGTTTAATATCTATTTTGTGCATATGGGCAATTGGATGATCTACCGCATGGGGTTTGACGCGGGCAGCATGGGGATCATCGAAGGTTTGGGATTGATGCTGGCCTCGCTGCTTGTCATACCCGCCATCGGCTTCATCAATCGCAACAAAACGCCGCTTGTGACGGCGGTGGCGGTGGCCGTCAATATGGCGGGCCTTTTGGTTCTGAGCTTTTTCATCCGCCCCGGCGTGGCGGATACTGCAAATATTTTCAGCGTCGCCAATCTGCCGCTGTTCATTGCCGTGTTTTTGGTGGGGGCGGGCTATGTGCTGGTGATACAATCGACCACCATGTGGGTGAAACAGCTTTACCCCGAGGATAGCCGAGGACAATTCGAGGGCATTCGCGTATCCTTCTTTACCCTCATCCCGATGATGATCGGCACCGTTATCGGCAACATCATCATCAAAAACGGCGCCGGCAGCATCGTAAACGAGCACGGCATCACCGAAAACATACCTACGGAATCCATCTATATGTGGGCGGCCGCGCTGTCCGTCCTCATCTTCATCCCGCTTGTTTTTGCGGCCCGCATGTACCGGGAGCGGGTGGGGCTTGCGGAAAACGATGCGGTAAAAAGCAAATGACACAGAGGGAGATTACAAAGCCGACGCTTCTCCTGAATGAAAAGGGTAACTTGCTGCAGCCGGGCTACGCCAAGGAAATGCTGTACCTGTATAACCGCGAGTGGGCGGCGGGCAGACCCTTCGGCCTTAAGGAGTGGGATTTTTACCAACTGGCGCTCGGGGAATGGGTGCTGCAGATGACCATAGGGCATGTGTCCTACATGGCCAATTTTTCCGCAAACCTGTTTTCGCTTAAAACCGGCGAACGCCATAGCTTCAGCCGCATGCGGCCGCTCCCCATGCGCAAAATGGATATGCCTTTACATCCAAACCGGCCGAACCGGCTAAGTGCGAAAGGGAAAGGCTTTTCAATCTCCTTTGATACGGAGGAAACATGCCGTACGCTTCGCCTGAAAGCCGAGAACGGCAGCGGGTCGGTGGATATCGAAATGACGCTGTCGCACAGGCCGGGCGACGAGGCCATGGTCATCGCCACGCCTTTTGAAAAGCCCGGGCAGTTTTATTTAAACTGCAAGGAGCACTTTTATGGCGTTACGGGCCATGTGCGGTTTGGGAACCTGACGGTTGAAGCGCATGGCGAAGAGACCGCGCTTCTCGATTGGGGGCGCGGCGTGTGGCCGTTTCATCAGGAGTGGTTCTGGGGCTGCGGCACGGGGCAAACGGACGGCGGACGCTTCGGCTTCAACATCGGCTGGGGTTTTGGGAAGCTCGAACACGCCACCGAAAACATGTTCTTTTGGAACGGAAAAGCCTATAAGCTCGGCGCGATCCTTGCGGAGCGGGGCGAAAACGATTATATGGCCCCGTGGCATTTTACAAGCGACGGCGGAAATTTCGACCTGACTATGACGCCGGTATTTGATAACGACACCAAAACGAAGTTCGCCTTTGTAAACAACCGCTGCCATCAGGTGTTCGGGAAGTTCAACGGTTCCGTCGTACTGCCGGACGGGGAAACCATCCGGCTAGAAAACCTTTTGGCCTTCTGCGAGCATGCGGTGAACAACTGGTAAAAGGGAGAAAGGCATGAACAATATAAAAAAGATGAAACTTCTCTATACCCCATGGGGCGAAACGATAGATAAAGATTGCCCGCTGGACGACTACCCCCGCCCGCAAATGCGGCGGGACACATGGAAATGCCTCAACGGCCCATGGAAGTACGCGATACGGAAGGACGACGCGTTTCCTGCGGCGTGGGACGGGGATATTTTGTTGCCTTTTTCCCCCGAAAGCCTTCTCTCCGGCGTGGGGCGGCAGCTTGTGCGCGGTCAAACGCTGTGGTACCGCCGTGAGATACGCATGGATCGTTTGTCGGATGGCATGCGCCGCCTGCTGCATTTCGGCGCGGTGGATCAGTTTTGCCGCGTGTGGTGCAACGAAAAGCTCTTGGGCGAACATTCCGGCGGGTACTGGCCGTTTTCTTTCGATATCACAGACTTTGCAGGCAGCGGCACATTCAGCTTGACGGTGGCGGTGAAGGACGACTGCGACGGGGGAGACGAGGCCTACGGTAAGCAGAGGATGGAGCGCGGGGGAATCTGGTACACCGGCCAAAGCGGCATATGGCAGACGGTTTGGTGCGAGGATGTGCCGCAAAGGCATATCGAGAAGCTGCGCATCACCCCCTTTTGGAAAGAAGGCGCGGTGGAGATAAAGGCGGAGGGCGTGTCATCCGGTTCCGTGCGGGTGCTGGACGGCGGGAATTTGGTTGCGCAAGCGCTGCTCGAAGGCGGTATGGCGCGCGTAGATCTGCCGGACTTTAAAAGCTGGAGCCCCGACGATCCTTTTTTGTACGACTTGGAAGTGACCGTGGGGGATGATACGGTATACGGCTATTTCGGCATGCGGGAATTTGGCGTGGAAAAGGACGAGGACGGGAAACCACGGCTTATGCTCAACGGGAAACCCATCCTCCACAACGGCCTTTTGGACCAGGGCTATTGGAGCGACGGGATGTATACGGCTCCCTCGGACGAGGCTATAAAATGGGAGATATCGAGGCTCAAAAGCCTGGGCTTCAACATGCTGCGAAAGCACATCAAAATAGAGCCGCTTCGCTGGTATTATCACTGCGACAGGCTCGGGATGCTCGTATGGCAGGATTTTGTGAGCGGCGGAGGGCCGTATAAAAAATGGGTGGTGCAGATTGCCCCGTGGCTGGGCATACGCTACTCCGACGGCCCCGAAAATTACGCAATGTTCGGGCGGCAAAGTAAAGCCGGCCGGGAGGCTTTTTTGCGGGACGCAAAGCGCACGGTCGAGCTTTTATATAACGCCGTTTCGCTTTCGGCATGGGTGCCCTTCAACGAGGGTTGGGGGCAGTTTGACGCCGCAGGAATGTGCGAAGCGGTGCGCAAAATGGACCCCACTCGGCAGGTGGACCATGCCAGCGGTTATTTCGACCAAGGTACAGGCGATTTACAAAGCTTCCATATTTACTACAAGCGCTTCCGCCCGAAGAAGGATAAATACCCCGGCCGGGTGCTGGGGCTCACCGAATTCGGCGGCTACAGCCTTCCCGCGCCGGAGCATATGGTTTCCGACACGCTGTTCGGCTACAAGGTTTTCAACAGCAAACAGGATTTGCAGGATGCGCTAAGCAAATTGTATGAGCGCGACGTGCTGCCCGCCGTGGGGAGGGGCCTCGGTGCGCTCGTCTACACCCAGGTAAGCGACGTGGAGGACGAGATCAACGGGCTTTTCACCTGCGACAGGAAAGAAACGAAGGTGGATATACCGTTTATGCGAGCGCTTAACGATAAGGTGTACGAGGCGTTTTCGGGAATAAAAACATAATCATTCGCCTGCGTGACCTGTAAACCCCGTGCAAACCGCCGATCCGGCACGGCGGCATGTGGGCATGCCGCCCTACGGGGCTCTAAACCGTAAAGATGCGACTTTCCCTTATCCGTTTTCAACTAAACCGCTTCTTACAACGACCGTGCCCGTGGGATCATAGCTTAAAAGCGCGTCGGGGCCTCTTTGGCCTCTGGTCGTATAGCCGTCCGTTTTCCAGCGGAAAAGCAAGGACGCGCCCGTGTCCTGCACATAGGTGTTGCCGCTGAGCTTTGGCTCGCCCTCGGGCGTTTCGCCGATGGTCAGCAGGCTTGTCTTGGCGACAAAGAGAACATTGTTGCGGATTACATAGTTTTCGCACGGCGTCATTGCGTCGTGCCCCTCGATGGCCGCATCTCATGTATCCGGCCGTTGTTTGGCCCAGCCATAGCCGGAACGGAGGATATAGTTATCCTCTACCAAGAGGTTGCGGTAGATGTTCTCGTTCCCGTCTCCGTCCGCCTTCGTCCAGCAGAATACCTCAATGCCGTAATTGCAGCGCTCGATCAGGTTGCCCGCGTAGGTGATGTTTTCCATGCGCCCATCGTTTTGGTTGCTCGCGCCGGCATCGTAGATATCGTGGAAATAACAGTTGCGGACGGTATACAGGTCGTAACTGCCGTCGTTTTCCACGCCGTTGCCAAAGCGCACCGGCTCGCTGCTCTCGTTATAAAAGTGGATGCAGCCGCCGATCCAGCCGAACTCGCAGTTTTGCACCACGAGCCGCGAGCCCCAGTTGTAAATGCCGTGCCCGCCGCAATAGAGGATGGCGAGGTTGTCGAATACGTTATTTTCGCCCGGCAATACGGTGTTGCCCCAAAGCATGAGGCGCACGGAGGAAAATACCTCTGCGGGGTTTCCCGCGTCAGAGCGCAGGTAAAGAAGCCCTTTGTCGCTCCGCCCTTCCGTTCCGGCAACGGGATCGTCGGAAAATATATCCGTTGCGGAATAGAAATTCAAGTCTTCCGCCAAGTCTTCCGTAACGTCAAACGCCTTCGTCTTTGCGTCCGCGCACACCCACCGGCCGTCGACATACCACGGCGTAATGCGCACGCCGCTTGCTTCACCCTCGTTAAAAACGATGCAGCCGCAGTCAAGCACAGCTTCCTTATAGACCCAGATGTTTTCCGTTCCGTCAAGAAGCGTCCAGTCTTTAACGTCGCCCGCATCGCGGGAGGTACCGTAAAGACGCGGCTTTTCACCTTCGCCGTAGGCGGAGTAGGTAACGCCGTCCTTGCCGAAAAGCTGCCCGTACCATTCGCCTCCGCGCTCAAAAAACACTGCGTCGCCGCGCTTAAGTTTTGCGGAGCTGACGCGTTCAACCGTCGCCCACGCATTTTCGGGAGAAAGGCCGTCGTTTGTATCGTCGCCCGCGTTGGAAACGTAATAGGCCGTTCTGCCGTAGGTTTCCCCTTCTATAAAAGCGTCCCCTTGCGCAATCGCCGTTTCGCTGTTCAAAATGGCTTCTTTTCGCGCGTCCGCCTCTTTCAATATGGTATCGATGAGCGCCGCACCCTCGTCGGGCGTCTGCGACGGTGCGGGCGTTGATTGCACTGTATCCGGCGTTTCGGGCGTATCGGACGCCGCAGGTACAGCGGGGGTGGCACAGCCAAATGCGCTTAGGATAAGGCACATGCACAGTAAAAGATGCGTCGCGCGTTTCATGGTAAAGCCCTTTCACATACTAAAATCATTAAAATTATAGTATAGAAAAGCATATGTGAAAAGCTATCGTCAACGGTTTTTAGCAAGCAATGGCGTGGTATAGTACCTCTTCGAATGCCATATAAGCTAAACGATATCGATTTATCGCCTGCACAGGCAAAACGGATGCCCTTCCGTGTCGAGCATCGTTACAAAATAGTCGCCGCCAAATTGCTCTCCGGCCTTTTTCGCGCCGAGCCGTATGGCTTCCTTCACGGCGGCGGGCAAATCGTCCGCCTGAAAATTGAAGTGCATCTGCTTTTGCTGCTTTTTAGGTTCCTCCGGCCAAACGGGCGGGGCATACGGAACCTCCATTTCCGCAAACAGAATGGTCATCCCGTTATAAGCTTTCAATGCCAAGCAATCATACGCGATGATGCGTTCCCATCCGGTGAGCTCCGCATAAAACTCACGGGCGCGGGAAGCGTTCTCGCAGTCTATCGTCAAGTCGCCGATGGTGAGGTCGCTGATCATTTTTCCTTCCCTTTCGTTTCGCAATCCGTCTGCTTCAGAAGCTTATATAAAAGCGCATATAGCGTAGAGGCTTCCTCCGGGGGAAGCGGAATGCAGCTCGCCATTTGTTCGGGGATAAGCAGAGCTTCCTCCCTGAGCTTTTCCCCGGCCTCGGTAATGGTAATGATAACCGTACGCTCGTCCGTGCGGGAGCGCTCGCGCGTAACGAGGCCTTTCATTTCAAGCCGTTTCAACAGCGGCGTCAAAGTGCCGGAATCGAGATACAAATATTCCCCGAGCTCTTTTACGCTTACGCTTTTATGCTCCCATAAAACCATCAGCGCGATATACTGCGTGTAGGTGAGGTCGATCTTATCGAGCAGCGGCTTATAGCGGTTCACGACCTCCTTGGCGGCGGCGTAAAGCGGAAAGCAGAGCTGGTTCTCGAGCTTCAAAACATCTTTCTTCATAAATTACAAAAGTTTTTCGATATCGGCGGCTATATCTTTGGGCTCCACGGTGGGTTCATAGCGCCCGGCCACGTTGCCGCTACGGTCGATCAGGAATTTGGTAAAGTTCCATTTGATCTGCTCGTCGTGATAGCGGTCCTTGTAAAGCGTCTTAAGCATGAGCTCCATCGATTTGGCCTTCACGCCCTTGCCAAGCCCTTGGAACCCCTTTTGACTTGTCAAATACCGGTAGAGCGGAATAGCGGTTTCATCGCGGACGTCCACCTTTTGCGACAGCGGGAAGGTAACGCCATAGCGCACGGAACAGAACTCGGAAATTTCCTCATCGCTCCCGCTCTCCTGGTTCGCAAACTGGTTGCAGGGGAAGCCGATGACCGTAAATCCGCGGTCCTTGTAGGTTTTATAAAGCGCCTCAAGCCCTTCATACTGCGGCGTAAAACCGCACTTGCTGGCCGTATTGACGATGAGCAAAACCTGCCCCTTATATTCGGACATTTTAACCGGCCGCTTCTCGATCGAAGTGTATTCATAATCGTACACAGACATAACATTGACCTCCATATAAGTTTTAACAATTTAATTGTTTACAATCATATTAGTGGAAAAACATGATATTGTCAATACAAAAAAAGCCGCGGCGCCAAAAATGCGCCACGGCCACAGAACGGATAGGTAAAGCGTGCAACCTCACAAAAATGCCGCAGAGCACTTTCGCGACCCGGTGGTTAGCCGGGAATCCCATCCCCATCGAAATCCGTAAAGTCGTGGTCCTGCTCGCCGTCCTGCAGGCTGACGTTCGTCATGCCGTAGATCTCGCGGCCTGTCACGCCCTTATCGTTTCGTTCCTGCTCCACGGCGCGGCTTAAGAATTTGCGCACGGCGTCCGGCTTTTTGATGTTTTTTAGATCCAAAACGCGGTTACTTTGGTCCGCGCAATACAGGTTCAACGTGCCCACTCCAAATATCTTTTGCCCGAATGTGCGCACCATTTTGATGTCGAGCACGCGGTAGAGAAGCAGTTCGTCCGTTTCCGTGCGGAAAAGGCCCTTGCGCATGGTCAAACGGCTTTGATCCACCTCGTACCTGGTAAAACTAATGGGCATGCCCAAAATGCGCTTGCGGTCGTGCCAGAGTATCTTATCCTTTTCGGTATATGTTTCTTCCTTCTTTGCCATATGCGACACCTCTCCGTCAGCTCGGTTTGTATGGCCATTATAGCATAATGCGACCGCGTCGCGCTATGTTGAAAAGCCAAATTATCCGGCATACAGTTCCGGCGCAAGCTCGCGGCATATGGCATGGAGTTCCTTGCCGCTCATAGAAGTGGTGCGACCCTCAGCGTAAAGCTCATCGAGCCGCGCCTTCACGCGCATGACGGCGGGGTCCTTTTTGCTGAGCGGCTCCGCCACGCCTTTTTGCGAGGGGATATTTGCGTTCATCCAATACGCCACGCCGGCAAGCCCGCTGTGCGCGTCCACCACCACCGTGGAGGGGCGGTTCAAGATGGCCTCGGTATTGAAAATGCTGTAGATGTGCTCGGATTTTAAAAGCCCGTCCGCATGGATGCCTGCACGGGTGGCACAGAAATCGCGCCCGACAAAGGGCGTCTGCGGCGGTATGTCGTATTTGATCTCGGTCTTGAAGTAGTCCGCAATTTCGGTGATCGCGTCTAGGCGCATGCCGTCGTTATGGCCGCGGAGTGAGCAGTATTCCATGACCATCCCCTCGAGCGGGCAGTTGCCGGTGCGCTCGCCGATGCCTAAGAGCGAGCAGTTCACCGCCGAAGAGCCGTAGAGCCACGCCGTGGCGGCGTTCGTCACGGCCTTGTAAAAATCGTTATGCCCGTGCCATTCGAGGAGGGAGCTCGGGACGCTCGCGTAGTGGCGCATACCGTAGATGATGCCCGGCACGCTCCGCGGAAGCGACGCACCCGGGTAGGATACGCCAAGCCCCATCGTATCGCAACAGCGTATTTTGATGGGGACACCGCTTTCCTCGCTGAGCTGCTCAAGCGCGTAGGCAAAAGGTACCACGAAGCCGTAAAAATCGGCCCGCGTGATATCTTCAAAATGGCAGCGGGGGCGTATGCCGCGCTCGAGCGCCATCTTCACAACCTTCAAATACTGCTCCATGGCCTCCGAGCGCGACATGTTCATCTTTTTGAAGATGTGGTAATCCGAGCAGCTCACCAAAATGCCCGTTTCCTGTACGCCGATCTCCTTCACGAGGTCAAAATCCTTTTCGGTGGCGCGTATCCATGTCGTGATCTCGGGGAAGCGGTAGCCGCGTTGCATGCAAAGCTCGAGCGCCTGCCTGTCCTGCTTGCTGTATACGAAAAACTCGCTTTGGCGTATCACGCCGCGCGGGCCGCCGAGCTCGTGCATAAGGTCGTAGAGCCTTAATATCTGCGCGGGTGTGAACGGCGCGCGGGATTGCTGGCCGTCGCGGAAGGTGGTATCGGTAATCCATATCTCTTCCGGCATGCGCATGGGCACGGTGCGGTAGTTGAACGCTACCTTGGGTATCTGGTCGAAATCGAAGATCTCGGAAAACAGGTTGGGCTGTTCCACATCCTGCACTTCATATTTGTAATAGTCTTCCTTCAGAAGGTTGGCATGGTCGTCAAACACGATCTTGCTCATACTTGTTCTCCTTTTCCCTTGATGTATTCATGTATACAAGTATACAATTTAAAATATAGTTAGCATTATACCGTAAATCGAGCATATGTCAACCTTTGATCGCTATCCGATAAAACATTCAAATTTTGTTCATCAAACCCGCTTGACCGCGGAAGCCGGGGAATGGTATCCTTTCGTTAAGCAAACGATTAATGCGGAGGCGCGCTATGCCAGAACGTATAAAAAACATAGGCAGACGGCCTAGAATGCTTTTCTCGGCGGCCATGCTCACCGCGCTGTGCGTGGCCACGCTTACGGCATGCTCGAACGGCGCGGCTTTCAACGCCGTTACGCCGGTTGTGGAAGCCTCCTTGCCGATAAGCTCGTTTACGCCGTCGACAACGGAGAGCGCGGCTGCCGCAAGTCCCACGATAAGTCTCGCGGCGGACGCGGAAACGGCCATAGATCCGCGCTATATCTTTACCGATTGGACGAGCCAATGCGGCGCATGGCTCAACGGGGGGAAGCCCAACGTCTTTTACGGCGTGATGGTAAACGGGAACCGCGAGGGGAATACGCTTTCCGTCTCTTTGGCACAAGAAAGGGAGAAATATTGCCGCAACAGGATCGTGCTCACGACGGCTTCGGGCGCGTGGGAGGCCGAGTTCCCGTCCGTATTGGACGCGGAGCTGAATCCTATCTACCGCGATGCCACGATACAATGCTCCGACCTCGACGGCGATACAACGGATGAGATCATCCTTACCTACTACTACGGCAGTACCGGCGGGGAAGCCGACGTGCACGTTTTTCACGTTGCCGACGGCAGCTTAACGGAGATCATGGCCCGCTACGACAATACATGGGTGGAAAAGCAGGCGTGGATGGCGGAGGCAGGGGCGCAACCGCTTTCCGTTTATGGCCGATGCGCGGGCGTAAACGTGTATCTGACGGACGGTTACGAGCTTGCGCTCCGTGTCGTTGAGACCGTGTTCGCGACCGACCCGACGGACAACCAGCGCTATGCGACGGTGTTCAGTGAGTACAGCCTTACTGAAAACGGATGGGAGCCCATCCGCGAAAACGTTATGGTCACCGACGCGGATCAGCGCGCGGCCGTGCGGGAAAGGCTTAGAGGCGTGCTTTCGATTGATGCCGATGCCAATGTGTACGGTCCGCTCGGCAGCATGGGGGCGGACCTTACGGGGAGCGGCAATGTGATGGACCGCGTGTACCTTTCGGATGTAAGCACGAATGACAATAGCTGCATCGTCGTGGAAACGCAGCTCTACCGAGGGGAGAGAAAGCTTGACGCGCTTTATCGCCATCCGGGAAGCAGCGCCTACAACTACGTGCTTAACGATCTCGACGGCGACGGGGCGGAGGAGTTTTTTGTGGTGTTTAGCTATTCCGATGAAAGCGCGCCGGACATAGTGAGATGTTTGGAAATGCATCTTCTCAAATATACGGAGAATGCTTTCAAAGACGTTTTGACCGTAGCGGCAAACGCGCCGTTCGCTGCGAAGACCTATGAGAATACGCTTTTTATTCCGGAGAACACGGTAGGGCTCGATATTCCCGCAAACGATTTTGCAAACTCGGTCGGATGGGCGGAGGTCGTATGGCTCGACGGGCGGTATATGCTACGGCTCGAGCACGTGAAAGGCAGCGCATACTCTAGTCCGGTCGCGGGATATTCCTACCTTGTTTTCGAGGACGGGGCGTGGACGCTCTATAAGCAGAGCGAAACGGCATTGGACCGATAGACGAAGGAGAAGGATCGTGGGCAGCGACTTATTGTAAACAAACTTATTTCAAAAACTGAAAAAAATACGTTATAATAAGCTATGTTGTATAGAAAGAAGCGCTTCAGGCTGTTCAGCTTGATCGTCGCGTTTTTGCTCATGCTGTTTTCCGTTACGGGCGTGTTTGCCGAAGGTGAAGAGCAAACGCCTGCCCCCGACGGGCCCGCGGTGACCGATACGGGAACTCCCGTACCTGCCGGGCCCGCGGAAGCCGGGGACCCGGAAACGCCGGTTCCGGTTACGCCCATTGCGACAGAAGGCGGCGGGGAGACACCCGCACCGACCGACGTCGCAGGCGAAACGCCCGAGGAACCTTCGATTTACCATGGGGAGCTTAGCGGCGCGCTACCGTTTGGCGGCCTCAACGGCATGCAATTGCAGCTTGGAGGCGGAATTTCGACATTCGCCGTGCCGAGCGTCTATGTTACCTTGGCTGCGCGTATCGTTGAGACGATGGAAAACTACGGGACCACTGTGGATCTAAGCGGGCTGAATCTTCCCAACAATGACGATACACTCGAAAAAATCAATATCTGCCTTACGGCGGTGGTCAATTCCTACCCGCAGTATTTTTACTACGAAAGCACATATTTTGTTGTGGGCGCGACCGGTGGGATGCGGTCCATCGTACTGTTTTTAAGCCGGAGCGAGGAAGATGCGCGCGCGCAGCGTGCCGAGCTTACAGCGGTCATCTTGGCCGCACTCGAAAACGTGCTCCCCGCAAGCGCCGTCATGGCAAAGACCGAAAAGGCGCTTGCGCTGCACGACTACATGGTGGTCCACACGCGGTATAACTATGGCGCGCTGTATAATCCTTCTGCCTTTCCCGACGCGTTCAACGCTTACGGCGCGCTCGTAAAAGGGACCGCGGTATGTCAGGGCATCGCGTTTGCCTACAAGGCGCTGTTGCAGGAAGCGGGCGTCAATACCTACGTGGTGACCTCCGACAATTTGAACCATGCGTGGAATCTCGTGCAGACGGAATACGGCTGGTACCATGTTGACGCGACTTGGGACGATCCCGCCATAGCCGTCGATGCGGAAAGCTACGAATATAACGGCGATCTCGACTGGATGGGGTATTGTATGCATACCCGCTTCATGATGACGGAAGCGGAGCTCAACGAAGACCGCTATACATCAAAAACCAACGATGCCGTCGTACAGCTTACCGCAGGAACGGCGCCTCAAACATCAGCCGCTTCCCATCCGTATTCCGCATTTTGGAAAGATGCGGAAGGCGGCATGTTTTACGACGCAGGGTACTGGTATTACAACGACGGTACGCTGCCCGCCCATCATGTCGGAGATCAGCGCGTCACGCTGGGCGATCTCAGAAAGACCGTTTACGGCAGTCTCTTCGGTATGGGAACGATAATCGCCGAAAATACCTCCTTTGCGGCGTTTGACGGCGGGAACCTCTATTATTTCGATCATGACGGGCACAGCATCAAGCGTTATAATCTAAAGAGCGCCGAAACCATAAAATTAGAAAGCTTTACGGAGAGCGATGTCGTCAGCGAGCTTGCTATCGGCCCGCTCAGCCTTTATTTAGCGGACAATTGGGAGGGCAGCCGGGTACCCAAACAGCGGCTCGTGTACATTTTGCTCAGCGGCGGGGAACCCGGGGAAGTTTTGGTTTTGTCGGCTGATATCTCCCCATACCTCGGCGACCTCAACGGCGACGGCAGGGCCAACGTGACGGACGCGCTCCTGGTCTGCAAGTATAGAATTGGCGGCGCGCTTGAACCGGAGCAGCTTTCCCTGGCCGACATGAACGGCGACGGGCTTGTAGACCTTCTGGACGCGCTCGGGATATGCCGGTAAAGGACTTTTTAACACGGGAGTGAGGAAAATACCATGCACGAAACCGCCGTTTTGGCGCGGGAATACCGCTCGGACACTTTGGACAATGTCTACAGGGGCTTTTTGGCGATCGTAGACAGGCTCGGCAAGGTCGTCTATAGCCTCGGAGATCCCGATGCAATCGTTTTTTACCGTTCCGCCTCGAAGCCCATTCAGGCGCTTCCCGCCATCGTATCAAGGCTCGACGAAAGCTACGGTATCACCGAGCGGGAAAGCGTTATTTTTGCGGGCTCCCACGCAGGCGAGGATTTCCATATTTCGGCGCTCGAAAGCATTTTCAAAAAAGCGGGCCTAAGCGAAAACGACCTCATCATGCAGCCCGCATTTCCCGCGCACGTCTTGAGCAACGAGGCTCGGCTTAGGACGGGGCTTCCGAGGCGCAAATTTTACCACAACTGCGCGGGCAAGCACGCCGCGCTCATGCTGATACAACGGAACGCCGGCGCGGATGTAAAGGATTACTGGAAAATGGGGAGCGCTGCGGACAGGCTTGTTCGAAACGCCATAACAACCCTCGGCGAACATCCCATTGCGGCGGACGGGATAGACGGCTGCGGCGTGCCGGTATTTGCGGTCCCCGTGAAAAGCATCGCCACGGCCTACAAAAACCTCGCCTGCCCCGATCATATCAAAGACGATAGGCTTGCCAACGCGGCTGCGCGCTTCGTGCCGCGCATCCACGAAAACCCTGGGATGATGCGCGGAACGGGTTTTTTATGCGGCCATATCAACGAGAATGAAAACCTCGTCGCCAAGGGCGGTGCGGCCGGCGTTTACGGCATCGGGCTGAAAAAGGAGGGTTTCGGCATCGCCTTCAAGGTGGAAAGCGGAAGCGAGGATGCGTGGCCCACGATCATCAAGGCTGTTTTGGGTGGCCTCGGGGCGCTGCGCCCCGAAACGGAGGCAATGCTCGAAAGTCTTGGTGCGTCGAGCTTCAAAAACGACTGCGGCGTGACCGCAGGCAGGCGGGAGGCCGGTTTTACGGTTTCCGTTTGATGTGATCCGTTGCAGATGGCAATGCGATAAGCGCCACAGGGGTGCTGCTTAAGTAAAATTTATTTCGGGGGTAAGGAGAAACGCATATGGATCATCTCGGTAAAAACATAAAAAAGCTCGGTTTCGGACTCATGCGCCTGCCTATGCTCGATGGGGAAGTGGATATAGAGCAGGTGAAGGCGATGGCGGATAAGTTCCTCGCGGCGGGCTTCACCTATTTCGATACCGCCTACGGCTATTCCGGCGGTAAATCCGAGGCGGCTGTCAAGACCGCCGTCGTGGACCGTTATCCGCGCGAAAGCTTTCAGCTGGCGACCAAGCTCCCCGCCTGGATGGGGAAAAGCGCCGAGGAAGCGCGGCAGATGTTCTATACCTCACTTATTAGGACGGGCGCGGGGTATTTCGATTTTTATCTGCTCCATAACTGCGGCGACGAGCGCACTAAGGTGTTTGAGGAATACGACCTTTGGAATTTCGTGCTGGAACAGCGCGCCAAGGGGCTCATCAAGCATATCGGGTTTTCCTTCCACGACGGCGCGAAGGCGCTGGACGGCATATTGACGCGCCATCCGGAAGCGGAGTTTGTGCAGTTGCAGATCAACTATGCGGATTGGGAAAGCCCCTCCGTGCAGTCCCGCAAGTGCTATGAGGTCGCGAAAAAGCACGGCAAGCCCGTGATCATCATGGAGCCCGTCAAGGGCGGACTTCTCGCTGCGCCGCCGGAGCCCGTCGCGAAGGTGCTGCGCGAGGCGGATGCGGGCGTTTCGTTTGCTTCGTGGGCGGTCCGCTATGCGGCGTCGCTCGATAACGTCATCACCGTGCTCAGCGGCATGTCCAACATAGAGCAGATGGAAGATAACCTTGCCACGATGAAAAATTTCCGGGCGCTTGATGAAAAGGAACAAGAAACGATGGAACGGGCAAGGGAAACGCTTGAGAAAATACCGGGTATTCCCTGCACGAGCTGCGAGTACTGCATGAAGGGCTGCCCGCAGGGTATCCCCATCCCCGGCGTACTCGGCGCCATGAACAGGGTGCTCGTGTATGATAACCTCACGGTCGCCAAGAACGACTACTTCTGGGCGACAAACCGCCACGGCAAAGCAAGCGACTGTATCGCGTGCGGCAACTGCGAGTCCGTCTGCCCCCAGCACATATCTATCATCGAAGAGCTTAAACGCGCGGCGGGTACGCTGGAATAGCACGAAGTGGCATCCCGTACGGGCGCACCTGCGTGTGCCCGTATTTTTTTACTTCATCCGCTACTGGCGACGGTCAACTCCGCCTCTCCATGGAGGGGCCATAGCTCCTTAATTTATTCCGGCTTCGACTACATGTACACGTCCGGCGAATCCGGAGTCCTTCGGGCCAAGGCCTGCGGCCTTGCGTGCCGAAACGGATGAAAGACGTAGCCTTTCGTTCCTCTCAGGAAGTACCGACCGCGACGTAAGGCGCAGGTACTTCCTGAAAAACCCGCCACAGCGACCCTCGCGGAAATGGCGTAGTCATTTCCGCGAAAGCGTGCGGATGCACGCGCCGAAAAATCACCCTCCGAGTGATAGGCAGTTTGAATAAAACCTGATACACTCGCTTTACCTGATTTCCGATCGGTTCGGAATGCAAGGTGAGAAAGTAAAAATAGGGGGTTTTTATGAAAAGGGTGGTATGCGGGGCGGCGCTTCTTATGGCGCTGTTGTTTGCACTTACGGGCTGCGGAGCTACGCTCGCGAACGCGGGTAAGCTTACGGAGTATGAGATGAGCGGCGATAAAATACCGAGCATCACTTCTGTGGTGGGAGAGCGGGAGGTCACGGGGGTCAACACCGCCACCGACAACGGCGTTAAAACGAAACAGTATACCTATGTGAGCGCTACGGTATATGACGATCTTTGGGCGTATGTGCAAAGGCTCATGGGCGACGGATGGCTCGTTACGCAGGATATCGATCTCGCGGTTATACCGGGTACGGGTCAGCTCGGAACGCACTCGATAGAAGAAGGTCAAATACTTCTCGTTTCCTTCTCCTATGACAGCACGGGCTATATAATCGAGCTCACAAAGGGCAAAGGCACAATCGGATAGAAGTCAACAAAGGAAAAAGGCCGCCGGGGGAGTGAACCCCCGAAGCGGCTTTTTAGTATGTTTTGTCATTCCGCGCAGGAAGAAAAAGAGGTATACTTCTTTTATAGAGAAAATTTACTGAACATAAGGAAAAACATGATAACCATCGAGGACTTCATGAAGGTCGATATGCGCGTGGGTACGGTGCTCGCTGTATCCGTGAACGAGAAGACGAGAAAGCCCGCATATCGCTTGGAGATAGATTTCGGCGGCGAGATCGGGGTGAAGACCTCGTCCGCGCAGATCACGGACTTTTATACGCCCGAGGCGCTCACGGGCCGCCAGGTGGTGGCGGTGGTCAATTTCCCGCCCCGGCGGGTCGCGGACGTAAAAAGCGAGGTGCTCGTGCTCGGCAGCGTGTCCGAACGGGGGGTGGTGCTCCTTGAACCGTCCATGCCGGTTCAAAACGGGGAACGCATCGGCTAAAACGCATACCAAGACGATAGCTTAGGGGGGATATGGGGTTGTTTACGCTCTATAAAATTTATTACGGCGATATGCTCGCCTATCTTGGCCGTACGCGCCAGCCGCTCAAGCGGCGGCTGCACGGCCATTTCTTTAAGAAAAGGCTTCACAAGGCCATCGATATTTTTGCGGTGACACGCATCGAGTGCGCGCAGTTTAAGACCTGCGCCGATATGTACCTCTATGAGATTTACTATATCAACACGCTGCATCCCCTCTTGAATCGCGATGACGCCGCACCGGACGAGCTGACCATAGCACTTCCCGAGGTAGCTTTTACGGCGTTTGAGTGCGATCTTATGGAGAAATGGAAGGCGGAGGTGCTTGTCAAAAAAGAGCAGCTTCGCCAAAAACGCGCCGAACAGCGCTTGCGCAAGAAAGCCGCAACGGGTGCATAAAAACCGGGCGGGATTGCAAATTAAGGCAGGCTTTGCCATAATAAAGGCAGTTTTGGTTTACAATATATGCCGGCATTTCGAAGGGACACCGCATGGATACGCTTCTTTTTGCGTTCAACGCCGTCATGCCCGTGCTGCTGCTGGTCGCGCTTGGCTATGCGCTAAAGCGCGGCGGCCTTTTGACCGGGGAATTTACGCGCGTCGCCAACAAGCTTTGCTACTATGTGTTTTTGCCCGTGCTGCTGTTTGTCAACATCTATAAGACGTCGAGCCTCGCGGACATCCGCTATGACGTGGTGGGGTTTGCGGTGCTGGGGATACTGGCGCTTTTCTTTATAGGGTTTTTTTTGGTACGCTTCGTACCCGACCGCGGGCATAAGGGAGCGATTTTTCAATGCGTCCTCCGTTCCAATTTCGCCATGTACGGGCTTCCGCTGGCGATATCGCTGGCGGGGGATGCGGGCGGGCGCACCGCGGCGGCGCTGAGCGTGTTCAGCATACCGCTTTTCAACATCCTCGCCGTCATCGGGCTTTCACGCTTTGCGGGCGAGGAAGCGCATAAGCACATCAAGTCCGATGTCAAAAAGATCTTGAAGGGCATCGTCACCAACCCGCTCATCCTTGGCTGCGCATTCGGCTTTTTGGCGCTCTGCGTCCGCATGCTTTTTGAAAGGCTTGGCGTCGGCTTCCGCTTGACGGATATAAAATCTCTGTATGAAGCGCTCACGGAGCTTGCCGCCGTCGCGTCGCCCATGTCGCTCATCGTGCTCGGCGCGCAGTTTAAGTTTTCGGCGGCAAACGCACTCAAAAAGCAGATCGCCCTCGCCACTACTATGCGTCTCGTGTTTGCGCCCGCGCTTGTTCTCAGCGCTGCTTTCCTTGTTTTGAAGGATATGGGTGCCGGCGACCTGGCGGGGCTTATGGCGCTTTTATTCCGTACGCTTGGGATACTGTAAAAGAACAGGAGAAAGTACATGCGTTTGATCGGCAACCTGATTTGGTTTTTGTTCGGCGGGATTATCTTGGGGCTTTGCTGGAGCCTCGCGGGGCTTTTTTGGTGCGTTACCATTTTAGGCATTCCATGGGGGATACAGTGTTTCAAGTTCGCTAAGCTCGCATTTTTTCCGTTTGGCAAGGAGATCGTCTTCGGCACGGGCGCAGGCTCGCTTATCCTCAATATCCTGTGGCTCCTTTTGAGCGGCGCGGAGCTTGCGGCGACGGCGGCGATCGTGGGCGCTGTGTTCTGCGTTACCGTAGTGGGCATTCCGTTCGGACTCCAATGTTTCAAACTCGCGCAGCTTGCGCTTTTGCCCTTCGGCGCGCAGGTAAGACGCGCCTAAGATAAGAGGGGCCGAACCGCAAGGGCTCGGTTCCCCTTACCTTAGGGCATGTTTGCTTTACGGGAAGCAATATGCGGTATAATAAGCTACACGAACGGATTTGAAAAGTTTGCGGAGAAACGGCATGAAAGGTTTGAAAAAGGGATACGGTTTGGCTGCACGTATGGGCTGCCTTGCATTGTGCGCGATTTTATGCGCATGCTTTTTAGGTTGCGGGCCGGGCCGAAGCCCTGTACCGCAAGTTGTCATTACGCCCTTTTTGACGGCGGCTGCGCCCGGCGTGAGCCCAACGCCTCCGCCGACGCAAACGCCACCGCCTACCCAAACACCGCTGCAGACCGAAATGCTTGTCCCTACGAAAACACCGCAGGAGACCGAAGCGTCGGCGCTCACCCAGATGCCGCCTGTGACCGAAGGACCCACGGAAACGCCGGAGGCAAAAAAACCGCTTTCCGGGCTTGTCGTCGGCGTGGACCCTGGGCATCAAAAGCGTTCGAACAAGGAATTGGAACCCGTGGCGCCCGGTTCATCGGACATGAAAAAGAAAGTATCCGCCGGCACGCGCGGCGTAAGTACAGGGATCTATGAGTACCAGGTGAATCTTGCCGTGGGGCTTTTACTAAAGGATATGCTCGAGGAGGCGGGAGCGACGGTCGTAATGACGCATACAACGGCGGATGTGGATATCAGCAATATCGAGCGTGCGGAACTTTTCAACGATAAAATGGTGGACCTGGGCGTGAGATTGCATTGCGACGGCAGCCTGGACCAAAGCGTACGCGGCGCGTTCATGCTGGTGCCAAAGAGCAGGGATTATCCGTATTACGACGATTGCGTGTTTGCCGCAAAGGCTATTTTAAAGGCCTACGGCGCGGAAACGGGGCTTGACGTTTCAAAGGGGATCACCTACCGTTCCGATCAGGCGGGCTTCAACTGGTGCACGCGGCCTGTTACGAACATCGAGATGGGGCATATGACCAATCCCGAGGAGGACAGGCTTCTGACGGACGCCGATTTCCAAGAGAAAATGGCGCGCGGCGTCTTTTTTGGCATCGTTGCGTATTTTGCGGCGAAAGCGGGCTGAATTTTAAAAGAAGGGAAGCGGGCAGCATGAACGAGCGGGAGCTTATGCAAAAGGTGCGGCAGTACCAGTCCAAGGAAATATTGGAGAAGCATGTGTATATAAAGATCGCCGCACGCATTAAAAACGAGGCGGATAAGAATACGCTTTTGCACATCGCTGAGGAGGAACAGCGCCACTACGACATCTGGAAACGCTACACCGGCACGGACGTAGGGTACAATAAGCTCAAGGCGTTTTACTATGTGCTTCTCGCGCGTGTTTTAGGGTACACCTTTGCCATCAAGCGTATGGAATCCCCGCTGTATAAAGAAAACGCGGGAGAGACGCTCGATGTGATCGAAGAGCTTGAGGCCGTGGTGCCGGACGTGAAAAGCATCCTCTCGGACGAGGAGGGGCACGAGAAGGCGCTCATCGAGATCATCGACGAAGAAAAGCTCAAATATGTGGGCTCCATCGTGCTCGGGCTCAACGACGCGCTCGTTGAATTTACGGGGAGCCTCGCGGGCTGGACGTTCGCTATGCAAAGCAACCGCCTCATTGCGCTCGCGGGGCTTATCACAGGCGTTTCGGCAACGCTTTCCATGGCGTCTTCGGAATATCTTTCCGTGCGCCACGAGGAGGGCGGGAAAAACGCGTTCAGGTCCGCCACCTACACGGGCATCGCGTATTTGCTCACGGTGGCGCTTCTGCTTTTACCTTACCTTGTGCTTGCGGATCATGCGTATTTCGTTTCGCTTGCGATCATGCTGGCAATCGTCGTTTTGGTGATCGCAGCGTTCAACTACTATGTTTCCGTCACGCGCACCATTTCCTTCAAAAAGAAGTTTTCCGAGATGTGTCTCGTGAGCTTGAGCGTAGCGGCGGTCTCCTTCGTGATAGGGCTTCTCGTGAAACGCTTTTTAGGCATCGATCTGTAAGCATACCGGAGCTTAGGCGGGTTCGATTAGGCTCAGGTATGTTAAGCCCGGAGCGCAGCTTCTCGCTTCTGTACATCTCTTCACGGCTCCCTTATAATAAGGGTGATATCATGATTATCACCCATGAATTTTCAGAAACGGGGGCTTTTTCCATGGCGGGCAAGTTTACGAAGACCGAAAAAAGCTGGATGATGTACGATTGGGCAAATTCCGCGTACTCTATTTTGACCGCTTCTATTTTACCTATTTTTGCGGGCGTCGTAGCCGAGCGCGCAGGGGTCGATTCTGTGCGCCACGCGTCGGACTGGGCGTGGGCGGTTTCGCTTTCCGCGCTCATCATCGCGGTGCTTGCCCCCATTTTGGGCGCGGCAGGCGATTATAAGGGCATGCGTATGCGCATGTTCGGCGGATTTGTGCTCCTCGGTGCTATCGCCACGGGCCTTTTGCCTGTGGTGAGCTTTTATTCCGCGTTTTTGCTGCTGTTTGCTTTAACAAACCTCGCCTTCGCCGGCGCCAATGTGTTTTACGATTCTTTCCTTGTGGACGTCACCACGCGTGAGCGCATGGACAAGGTAAGCTCGTGGGGTTTTGCGCTCGGCTATATCGGCGGCAGCACCATCCCGTTTGTTATAAGCATCGCGCTTTACATACTCTCGAGCGACGGCATGATACCCCTTCTCCCGTTCGATTCCGTCACGGCTATGAAGATCGCGTGCTTTATCACGGCCGTATGGTGGCTTTTGTTCTCGATCCCGTTTTTCAAAAACGTCAGGCAGGTCTCCTTCATCGAGCGCGAAGGCCGTTTGGTTCGCGACAGCGTCCGCCGCACGCTTGCGAGTTTCAAGGAATTCTCGCGCGACAAGGCGCTGTTCCGCTTCTTTATCGCGTATTTTTGCTACATCAACGGCGTGGGCGCCATCATCATGATGGCGAGCAAGCTTGCTGATACCATCGGCATCGGGGCGCTTTACATCATCGGCGGGCTTTTCCTTACGCAGATCGTGGCGTTCCCCTGCTCCATCCTCTACGATAAACTCGGCGAACGCTTCGGGCACAAGAATATGATCCTCGTAGGTATCGCAACCTATATCGCGGTATCCGTCGTGGGCTTCTTTATGTACGAGGGCTGGCAGTTCTTGGTGCTCGCATGCCTCGTAGGTACGGCGCAGGGCGGCATACAGGCGCTTTCGCGCTCGTACTTCGGCAAGCTCATCCCCGATAAAAAGCGCGCGGGCGAATACTTCGGCTTCTATAATATTTTCGGCAAGTTTGAGTCCGTGGTAGGCACCATGCTCATGGCGATCGTGCTCATGTTCAGCTCCGACGTGCATTACGGCGTCATCCCCGTGCTCGTCCTGTTCCTTATCGGCGGGGCGCTTATGATCAAGGTGCCGGGCGACAGGGCGCTTCTTGAAGAGGTCGAGTAAAGATGCACGAAGGGCACCGCGAAAGGCTGCGGCAAACGTATCTGGAGCAGGGCATCGACGCTTTCCACGAGCATCAGGCGCTGGAACTTTTGCTTACCTTCGCCATCCCGAGAAAGGATACCAACGAGCTTGCGCATAGGCTCATCACGAGGTTCGGCTCGCTCAGGGCCGTTTTGAGCGCGGACCCGTACGAGCTCAAAAAGGAGGAGGGCGTGGGCGAGCAGGTTGCGGTGCTACTGTCGCTCGTGGGCACGCTCAACAAGAAAACGAAGGAAGCGCGCGTGAGTCGGAAGCTCGATACGCCGTCGGAGGCGGCGCGCTTTTGCAAGGCGCTTTTTGAGGGTAAACGCTACGAGGCCATGTATGCGATATCGCTCGATAAAAAGCGGCGCGTGCTCCACAGCGACCTTATAAGCAGCGGTACGCTGATAGAGACGGCGGCGTACCCGCGCCTCGTGGCGGAATGCGCTTTGCGGCACGGCGCGGATAGCGTGATATTGACGCATAACCACCCATCGGGCGACGCGGCGCCGAGCGCGGAGGACTTCAGTACGACAAAGCTTATGCTTCGCGCGCTGGAACCCTTGGGCATAGTACTCAACGACCATATCGTGGTCGGTTCGGACGAGGCGTTCAGCATGACGCAAAACGCGCTTTTGCATCTTTCGGAGATTAGCGCCGCAAAAAAGGAGGAGTGAGCATGTACGGGGAGCTTTATGATAAGTGGCTGCATGAACCGGCGCTTGGCGAAACGCTCAGAGCGGAGCTTGTAAAAATCGAAAACGATGAGAAGGAGAAGGAAGAGCGGTTTTACACCGAGCTGACCTTTGGCACGGCCGGGCTTCGCGGCATCTTGGGCGCGGGTACCAACCGTATGAACGTGCATGTGGTACGCCGTGCTACGCAGGGGCTTGCGCAATACTTAAAGACCTGCGGCGGCGCATGCGACCGCGGCGTGGCTATCGCCTACGACTCGCGGCATATGTCGGCGGAATTTGCAAAAGAAGCCGCGCTCGTGCTCGCGCAAAACGGCGTAAGGGTGTATCTGTTCGAATCGCTCCGGCCGGTACCCTTGCTTTCGTTTACCTTGCGGCATAATAACTGTATCGCGGGCATCGTCATTACGGCCAGCCACAATCCGCCGCAGTACAACGGCTACAAGGTGTACTGGGAGGACGGTGGCCAATGCGGCCCCGAGCAGGCGGATGAGATTTTGAAGGAGATTTCAAGCGTCCCCTACTTTACCGCATTGCCCATGGACGAGGCAAGGGCGAAGGGATCCGGATTTTTAACCATGATCGGCACAGAAGCGGACGAGGCATACTATGCCGCCACGCAAACGCTTTTGCTTTACCCCGCGCTTTTGAAGCAAAAAGGTAAGGAGCTCAACATCGTTTATACGCCGCTGCACGGCTCGGGCCGCATGCCGGTTTTGACATTGCTTTCCCGCGTGGGCGTCACGAGCGTGAGCGTTGTGAAGGAACAGGACCTGCCCGACGGCGCGTTCCCCACGGTATCGGCACCCAACCCGGAGGACCCAAACGCCCTGAAGCTCGCCTTGGAGCTTGCGCAAAAGGTGAACGCGGACGTGGTAATAGGCACCGACCCGGACGCCGATCGCCTCGGCGTTGCGGTGCGCCCCAAAGGGGGTACATTCAAGGTGCTCACCGGCAACCAGATCGGGAGTTTGCTTATTCACTACCTGCTTTCTTCGCTTGCCAGGAAAAGGGAACTGCCGAAAAACGGTCTTGTTGTGAAATCTATCGTCAGTACGCGCATGGCGGACGCCGTCTGCGCGCAATATAACGTGCGGATCGAGGAAGTGCTTACGGGCTTCCGTTTTATATCCGAAAAGATCGAGGAATGCGACCGCACGGGGGAAAGGAAGTTTCTGTTCGGCTTCGAGGAGAGTTTCGGTTTCCTCGCGGGCGGTTTTTCGCGCGACAAGGACGCCGTCTGCGCCGCCATGCTTTTAAGCGAGGCCTGCGTTTACTATCGCGAGCAAAATAAAACGCTCTACGACGTGCTCGAGGAAATGTATGCGCTCTACGGCTATTACATGGATACGGTCAAGTCGTATACCCTCATGGGCAAGGAGGGCGTTGAGAAAATACAAAGCGCTATGCAGGCGCTCCGCGAAAGCCCCATACAAGAGCTTGGCGGCCTGAAGGTACGGTACGCGGAGGATTTCATAAAAAATGAGCGCGTAAATATGGCGACGGGCACAATGGAACCCATCGGCCTGCCGCATTCGGATGTATTAAGGTATATCCTTGAAGGCGGCGCGTGGGTCTGCGTGCGGCCATCCGGCACGGAGCCTAAGCTCAAGATCTACATCGGCGTAAGCGCCCCTTCAAAAGCGGAGGCGGACGCGCAAAAAGACAAGCTCGTAACCGAGACGGAAGGGTTTATAAAAAAGCTTTTCGCCTAGATTTTCTTCTCAAAACTAAGGCCGCAAACCGACCGTTCGCGGCTTTGTTTTTGCCGGTCCAGCAGCTTCATAAATTTTTTGAGAAAAGTGCGGATTCCCCCGTTGACATTTCAAATCTACTTTGGTAAGATAAACAGGCTGTCACGCACGAGGGCAAGAAAAAGCCTGGAAAAGGGCGGGACAAAAGGCACCTTGAAAACTGTATAGTGCAAGCAAAAAGACGCAAACAAAAAAACGCTTGAGGCGCCGTGGAAACGGGGCCGAAAAGCAACGACCGGCGGCGGACCTTTTCACGGGTCCGC
>JAEXEN010000035.1 GCA_023400985.1 Bacillota bacterium | reverse complement strand
CGTCAGGCGCGGGGAGGTGCTGGCGCTGGTGGGCGAAAACGGCGCGGGTAAAAGCACGCTGATGAACGTTTTGTACGGCATACTTTCCCCAACCGACGGCGAGGTGGTTGTAAAAGGCGAGCACGTGAAGCGCTTTACGCCCAGAGAAGCCATCTCGCGCGGGGTGGGCATGGTGCACCAGCATTTTATGCTGGTGCCGTCGTTTACTGCGGCGGAAAACATCGTACTTTCGCGTGAGCCCAAAAAAGCGGGGCTCTTTTACGATAAAAAAGAGGCTCTCTCCCGCGCGCATGCACTCGTGGAGGAATACGGGCTTTTTATAGATCCCGAAGCGCGCGTGGAGGATCTGAGCGTAGGGTTGCAGCAGCGCGTGGAAATTTTAAAGACTCTTTATAGGGGCGCGGATATTTTGATCCTCGACGAGCCGACCGCCGTTTTGACCCCGCAGGAGACGGAGGAGCTCTTTAAAGTGATTCGCCGCGTGGTGCGCGAAAAGGGGATGACCGTGATCGTCATCACCCATAAGCTCTACGAGGTTATGGCCGTTTCCGACCGCGTGGGTGTGATGCGGCAGGGAAAACTCGTAGATCTTACGGAAACGAAAAACGTTACCGAGCGAAGCCTTGCTTCGCTCATGGTGGGGCGCGAGGTGCTCCATGCGGCGCTTGAAAAAACGCGGGAGGCGGGCGAAATCGCGCTCGAGGTGAAGGACGTTTCCGTTTCGGACGACCGCGGGCTAAATGCGATCCGCGGCGTGAGCTTATCCGTTCGCGCGGGTGAGATCGTCGGCATCGCGGCGGTGGAAGGCAACGGGCAGAGCGAGCTCATCGAGGCGATCACGGGCTTAAGAAAGACCATGAGCGGGCAAATACTCCTTCTGGGCGAAGATATCACAGGCTTCGACCCTGGGGCGATACGCCGCGCGGGGCTTTCGCATATACCCGAGGACAGGCTGAAAACAGGCGTGGCCAAAGAGGCGGATGTGGCGGAAAACCTTATGGTGGGAAAGCACAGGTCAAAGGAATTCGCCGTTTTCGGCGGGCGTTTGCTGCGAACGAGCATCGCGCGGTATACGGAGGAAGTGTACAAAAAGTTCGACATTCGCGCCGCGGGCATCCATACGACGGTAGGCTCGCTCTCGGGCGGCAACACCCAAAAGCTCGTGGCGGCGCGGGAATTTTCGTTCGAAACGCCTGTGCTTGTGATCTCTCAGCCCACGCGCGGCGTGGATATAGGCGCTATGGAGTTTCTCCATGCGCGCATCGCGCAAAAGCGCAACGAGGGCGCGGCGATATTGCTCGTAAGCGCCGATCTCGACGAGGTGTTCCGCCTGAGCGACCGCATCTTGACCGTCTTCGAGGGGAAGATCACGGGCGAGTTTGCGGCGGGGCATTTCGACAAGGCGGAGATCGGCTACCGCATGACGGCGGGCGGAAAAGGAGCGGCGGATGACGAAGAAAAGGATCGATAGAGGGTATCTTCTGTCGCTGTTCGTGAGCGTATTCGCAGCGCTGATAGTTGGGGCTGTCATTATCTTGCTCACGGGGCACGACCCTGTCGCGGCTTATGCCGAGCTCGTCCGCGGCAGCTTCGGCTCGCCGCGCGCCATAGGCAATACCTCGGCAAAAACCGTCACGCTGGCCATCACCGCGCTCGCCACGGCGGTGGGCGCAAGGGCGGGCATCTTCAACGTGGGCGGCGAAGGCCAGCTTTTTTTAGGCGGCATGGCCGCCGCCATGGCGGGGGTGCTTTTAGGCGGTATTCCGGCCGAGCTCGCCATACCGCTTGCTTTTTTGGCGGCGTGCGCGGCGGGGGGGCTGTATGCGCTCATCCCCGCGCTTTTGAAGGTGAAGCTCAAGGTTAACGAGGTCATCACCACCGTCATGCTCAACTCCGCGGCGATCTATTTTTGCACATACCTTGCCAACGGGCCTCTCAAGACAACGGAAAAGGGCATTGCCGCCGGTACGCCCGCCATCGAGGCGTCTTTTCGCTTCTTCAAGCTCATACCGCTTTCGGATCTGACCTCGGGCATTTTCTACGCGGCGGGCATCGCGCTTATCGTATGGTATGTGATGAGCCGCACCGCGACGGGCTATGAAATGAAGCTTACAGGACTGAACCGGCGCTTTGCGTTTTTTGCGGGCCTTAACGTGGATTCTATCACCATACTCGCCATGGTTGCCTCGGGCGCGATGTGCGGCGCGGTGGGGATGTTTGAGGTATACGGCATTCACGGCAGGTTTATGGAGAGCATATCGAAGGATTTCTACTTCGACGGGATGCTGGTCGCGATGATCATGCGCTATGAGCCCATCGGCATCCTCCTTATGAGCGTGTTTTTCGCGGCACTTAAAATCGGCAGCAGCGCCATGGAACTGAACACGGGCATATCGAGCGAACTCATCCTCGTGATACAGTCCATCATCATCTTTTTCATGGCGGCGGAAAGCGGCATAACGGCTTCCATCAAGGAAAAGCGCGCGCGCCGCGCTTCAAGGCGGGGGAGGAAAACCGTATGAACGAGATATTCAACGTGGCGCTTTTGCAAAATACGCTCCGCACATCCACGCCTATCGTGCTGGCGGCGCTCGGCGGGCTTTTCACCGAGCACGCGGGCATCATGAACATCGGCATGGACGGCATGATCCTCGTAGGCGCGTTCGCGGCGGTCGCGGCGAGCTATTTCTTCTCTTCGGCAGCCATGGGCGTGTTGTTCGCGGTGATCTGCGGCATTCTCATCGGGCTCCTTTTCGGCCTGTTCGTGATCAAATTCAAAAGCGACGAGTTCATCATCGGCGTGGCGCTCAACATCTTCGCGGGCGGGCTCACGGTGTTTTTGCTCCGCACCATATTCGGCGTGAAGGGCGCGTTTTCGGACCCCGGCATCTATCCGATCCCGACGGTGCATCTCCCGTTTCTCGATAACATCCCCGTTTTGGGCGAGCTTCTCAACAACAATACTTTGTTCGTATACATCTCCTGGGCATTGGTGCTTCTCACATGGCTGTTCCTCTACAAAACGCCGTGGGGCTATTGGCTCCGCGCAGCGGGCGAGCACCCCGCGTCATTAAGAAACGCGGGCGTAAGCCCGGAGAAAATGAAATACCTCGCGAGTCTTCTGTGCGGCGTGCTTTGCGGCTTTGCGGGCGCGCATCTCTCGCTTGGGTATCTTACCATGTTCACCGAGGGGATGAGCGCCAACCGCGGCTTTATCGCGTTTGCATGCGTGATCTTCGGCATGGCCAACCCGCCGCGCGTGTTCCTCGCCGCGCTCCTGTTCGGCTTCTTGGATGCGCTGGGGCTTCGGCTCCAGTCCGTGGGCGTGCCGAGCGGCCTTACGTCCATCACGCCGTATCTCGTTACCGTGATCATGATGGTATACGTGGTGCAAAGTGAAAAGCGCAAGCGATCAAAACGGCTCAGGTTGCATAAAACGTAAATGCAGTAAATGCAAATAGGGAGGGGCGATCGTATGGAGCAGGTCAGGACCATCGGCGTGGCGGTGAAGGGGATCGTTGTGTACCAAGGAAAAGCGCTTATCATCAAGCGCTCGGATTACGACCCCTTCGGCGCGGGACAATATGAATTTCCGGGCGGGAGGCTCGAATTCGGCGAGGAATTGGAGGCTGCGCTTCAACGCGAGATCATGGAAGAAACGGGGCTTACTGCAACGGTGGAGCGCCTTCTGTACGCAAGCGGCTTTGTGAAGAACGAAAAAAGGCATGTGGTGGTTTTGACATGGCTCTGTAAGGCGCAAAGCGATAAGGTGACGCTTTCCGACGAGCATACGGATCATGCTTGGGTGGGAAAAGACGAAATGAAAGCTCTCCTTACCCCCTCCGTCGAACGCGACTGCGAGCGGTTCGGGGTGTATGGGCTGAGCGAACTCGAATAAAATAACAACGGGCGGGATGAAAATCATCCCGCCCTACATGCATAATACGATCTTTTTTCTGTGGGGATTATCAAGGGGCAACAGTCCCTTGATTTGTTCCGGCTTCGGCGACATGCGCGTCCGGGGAAGCCGGAGCCCTACACGTCCGGCAGAGCCGGAACCCTTACGGGCCAAGGCCTATGGCCTTGCGTGGGCCGAGGCCTGCGGCCTTGTGCGCGCCGAAACGGATGAAATCCGTAGGGTTTCGTTCCTATCGCATCCGCCGCTCGCAACCTTAATTGTTGCCGAAGGCGACATCGGTAGTACCCGAAGGGTGGGAGCGCCGAAGCGCGGCAGGCGGATGTGAAAAACCCCGAAGGGCCTCGCGGAAATGGCGGAACGCCATTTCCGCGAAAGGCGTCAGCCGATGGTGGTACCAGCTTTGCCTTCAAGCGCTTCCACTGCCTTGTCGAGCGAAGTGATGATAGCCTTGCGGCCCTTCTTGCTCTTTACGAACATAAGCGCGGCTTCGATCTTGGGGAGCATGGAGCCGGGGGCGAAATGGCCTTCCTCGATGTACTGTTCGGCCTCGGCTGCGGTGAGAGAGGAAAGATCTTTTTGGTTGGGCTTGTTATAATTGATGGAAACCTTTTCGACCGCCGTAAGGATCACGAGCGCGTCGGCGTCAAGGTCCTCGGCCAGCTTTTCGGAGGCGAGATCCTTGTCGATCACCGCTGCGGTGCCCTCAAGGTCGCCTTTAGCGTTTTTGATCACGGGGATGCCGCCGCCGCCCACCGTGATGGGGATAAAGCCCGCGGCGGCAAGCGCCTTCACGGCGCTGAGTTCCACGATTTCGACAGGCATGGGCGAAGCGACCACCCTGCGCCAGCCGCGGCCGGCGTCCTCTTTCATAGCGTAGCCCTTTTCGGCGGCGATGGACCTCGCCTCCTCTTCGGTGTAGAACGGCCCGATAGGCTTGCTGGGATTTTTAAATTTGGGATCGTTTTGGTCCACGACCACCTGTGTCACCACCGTAACGACCTCTTTTTTATTGTTGCGTGCGCGGAGCACCTTCGAAAGGCCCTGCTGCATGTGGTAGCCGATCATGCCCTGGCTCATGGCGCCGCATACGTCGAACGGCATAGCGGGGGAAATGGGGCTCGCATATTCGTTTTGCAGAACGATTCGGCCCACCTGCGGCCCGTTTCCATGCGCGAGCACCACGCTGTAGCCCTTTTCGATGATGTCCGCGATGTATGCGGAGGTCTTTTCCACCACTTCGAGCTGGGCTTCCGCCGTTGCCGGCCTTCCGGCTTCCTGAAGCGCATTGCCGCCGAGTGCGATGACGATTTTCTTCATGTCCGATGCTCCTTGTAAATTTTTGATTTTGCTAAAAATTTGTTTGGCAAACGTTCTTATTATAGTATGCAAAAATGCCCGTGTCAACCGGAAACAGGCTGAAAACGTCATATGTTGTCGGGGAAAATGCAGGGAACCGTCAAGAACGTTCCGCTCAAAAATAAATATTTAACTGGCGTCCGGATTATTTTCCAAGGGTATGAGCTGCGGCGCCGCGTCCTTCGCGCTGAGGCCTGCCAGAAAGCCTGCGGAATAGGCGTCGCGCACGATGCTCAAAAGATAACCCTCGAAGCGGTCATATTCGTTGGAAAGAAGATATTCCTCAAAACGCTCGTCCATGTGCGTTAAGGCAGGGGGTTCGGATCCCCTCGCCTTAGACCCCCTTTCCGTATATGTTCTATTACATTATTATACATAAAATGTCACAATCGTCAATCGAAAGCAGGCGTTTTCGCGGTTTGTTTACATATGCGGCGGTCACCTTGCAAAAAAGCAGTTTTTGCAAGATAACAAATGAAATTTGCGCTGCAAAACGTAAAGGGGCGCGCTACGATGGAACGAATTGCGCATGAGCCGTGACGATGCTGCCGCCGGTCATGAAAAATCGCATAAAAATACGTTCAACGGCGGCTGCGAAGTTTTTGGGAAATATAAGGAAACACACGGTATATTTGTATGACGGTATACAATATATTGTTGTTGAATTCTTATAAAAAACCGTGTAGAATGAAGGCTATCAACGGAGGTGGACGGTGTTACCTCCTCGTATCGGCTTTCATTTCCCGGAAGTACATGTACATGTAAAAGAGAAAAAGGAGAGAAAACGACAATGACGAAGAAGATCTTTGCCCTGTTGCTGTGTTTGCTGATGACGGCCTCCCTTTTTGGCGCGTGCTCGCCCGGCGCCGCTGAGAATTACGATGAAGCCGTCTACAAAACCCTCTACTCCTCCGAGGTAACTACGCTCAACTACCTTGTGGCCTCCTATACCTGGGACCAGCAGGTGGGCGCGAATGTTGTCGATACCCTTGTTGAATACGATCCTTACGGCGAGATCAAGCCCGGCCTTGCCGACACCTGGGAAGTATCGGATGACGGCACCGTCTGGACGTTCCACCTCCGTGAGGGACAAAAATGGTACGACTATCAGGGGGCGGAGGTGGCCGATGTCACAGCGCAGGATTTCGTGGACGCCGCTAAATACGTTTTGACCGCGGAATACGAGAGCGGCACGAGCTATATGCTCTACTTCATCGTGAACGCCAAGGAGTATGAGGCGGGTGAAATCACCGATTTTTCGCAGGTGGGTGTGAAGGCTGTGGATAAATACACGCTCGAATACACCACCACCGGCAATTATCCGTTCTTCCCGAGCTGCCTCACTTACGTCTGCTATATGCCCGCTTACGGTCCGCAGCTTGAGGAGATGGGCCTGGATTTCGGCACGGCGGCCGATAAGATGTACTATTGCGGCGCTTACATCCTTTCCGAGTTCGAGCCGCAGGTAAAGCATGTCTATCTGAAAAACTACAACAACTGGGATGCGGATAACATCCATATCACCAAGATCGAGCGCACCTATAACACCGAATCGTCTACGATCGGGCCCGCCATGGTGCTTCGCGGGGAGATCAACTATGCGGAGCTTAGCAACGACATCGTGGGCGAATGGCTCCAAAGCTACCCCGAATATTTGAGCAAGGACCGCGCCACGCCCGACGCATCCTATTTCTTCTGCTTCAACTTCAAACCCGAATACGATGAAGCATGGGCGCCGCAAGACTGGAAGACCGCCGTGCTCAATGAGAACTTCCGCAAGTCTATCATGTACGCCTTCAACCGCGAATACGCGATCGCCGCTACCGATGCTGAGAACGTGAGCGAGGTCATTCAATCTACCATCACCCCGAGGACTTTCACAGGCGTCAACGGCACCGACTATACGGAGCTTCCGCAATTCGACGGTATCGCCGACAATTTCTACAACGAATCGGAGGCCGTCAAATACCGCGACCTCGCGCGTACGGAGCTTGAGGCGCAGGGCGTGACCTTCCCCATCCAGATGGTCATCACCTATCGCACCGACATGGCGGACTGGGAGAGCGAATCCACCCTTGTCAAACAACAGATCGAGGGCGTGCTGGGCTCGGATTACGTGACCTGCGTGCTCAACGGCGCACCGGCCGACAGCTTCCTGTCCAAGACCCGCCGTGCGGGCGTGTACTCGTTTATGCGCTGTAACTGGGTCGCGGATTATGAGGATCCGTCCACCTGGGCCGAACCCTTTGCAGAATCGCTTAACGAGGACAACGTGACCCACGACGGCAACTCCTACAATAAAATGGATGTGAATCTCGACGAGAGCAATGCCCTTACCCCGATCCTCACCGAGTACTATGCCAAGGTGGAGGAAGCCAAGGCGCTTACGGATACCGCTGCGCGCTATGCTAAGTTTGCCGAGGCGGAGGCTATTCTCATCGAGCATGCCATTCTCATTCCGTACATGATCATGCCCGCCACCTACGTCGCTTCCACGCTTGATATCTTCGAGGGCCAGTACGCGCCCTGCGGCGTATCGAACCTCAGGTACAAAGGCCAGAGCATCAAGGATCATTTCATCACGATGGAGGAATACGGAGCCAGCTACGAAGCATGGCTTACGAAGATGGGCGTCAAATAAGCCAAGCAAGCGGCTCAATGCCGCTTTGTGAAGCTGAATTCCAAACGCTGTCTGCCTGCGGAGAGCTCAAATGGGTTCTCCGCAGGGCCTCTTTCTTGAAGGAAGGATACGAAGATGCTCAAATACCTCTCCAAACGTTTTTTGCGATCCTTATTGACGCTCGTCCTCATCCTTTCCATCGTTTTCATATTGCTCAGGCAAATGCCCATCGAAGGCTATTTTCCAAACTACGATAAGATGAGCAAGTTCCAAATTCAAAACGGCCTCGAGCAGATGGGGCTCACAAAGCCCATGTACGAGCAGCTTTGGAACTTTTTTAAATCGTTCTTTCAGGGCGATCTGGGCGTTTCCCGCATTTACCGCAGGGATGTGCCCGTTACGGAAATACTCGCGCCGAAAATCCCCGTTTCCGTCGAATTCGGCTGCCTTTCCATTCTGATCTCGCTCATTGTGGGGCTTCCCATGGGCGTGCTTATGGCCAAGTATAAAGGGAAGTTTTTCGACCACCTGGGCACGGTGTTCATCGTGTTTATCGAAGCGGTGCCCGCGGCGGTCTATTATTTGTTCATCCAGCTCTACGGCACGGAGCTTTTCGGGATAAGTCTCCTTTTTAAACCCAATAACTGGATATCGTGGATACTGCCGGTCCTCTCCATGGCGCTTGGGAATATCGCCTATTACGCGATGTGGCTCAGGCGCTACATGGTGGATCAAAGCACCAAGGACTATGTGCAGCTCGCCAAAATAAAAGGCGTGTCGAGCGGGAAAATCATGTTCAGGCATATTTTCCGCAACGCCATCGTGCCGATGGCGCAGTACCTCCCCACGTCGCTTCTCAACACCGTGATCGGCTCCATCTACCTCGAATCGCTCTACAGCATCCCCGGCATGGGCGGGTTGCTGGTGGACGTCATCAAAAAGCAGGATAACAGCATGGTACAGGGCATCGTGGTGCTGTACGCAACGGTCGGCATCATCGGCCTCATCCTCGGCGACCTGCTTATGGTGGCCCTCGACCCGCGCATCAGCTTCGCAAAGAAGGAGGGGAGCAGGTAATGGGCTTACGCTATAAAAACCCCAAGATCGAGCGGCTCGAGGAGAGCATGCAACAAGCGCTTCGCGACGGCCTGACGGAACAGGAGCTTTTCAGCTTCGCGTCGTTTGACGCGTCGGCCGTAGAGCGCACAGGCTACAGCAACTATTCCTACTGGCGGAGCACCTTTAAAGTATTCAGCAAGAACCACGCGGCGATGTTCCTCGTGTTCGTAGTGGCGTTCATTCTCCTGTTTACCTTCATACAGCCCGCTCTTCCGGGCCAGCGCGCTGCGTTTACCGTCTACAACGATCCGCTCACGGGTCTTTTCTACAAAAACATACAGCCCGGAAAGGTGACCGAAGCGGGCGACTCCTTCATCCTCGGCACCAACCAGATCGGGCAGGACCTTTGGGCGCAGCTTTGGGCGGCCACGCGCACATCGCTCTTCATTTCCACTACCGTCGCGCTTATCGAGGCGTTCGTGGGCATTTTGGTGGGCGTGTTATGGGGCTATGTAAGGAAGCTCGATTTTATCTTCACCGAGATCTATAATGTGCTTGACAACATCCCCGTCACCATCATCCTCATTTTGGTGGCGTACATCATGCGGCCGGGGATACTTACCATGATCGTGGCGATGTCGCTTACAAGCTGGATCGGCATGGCGCGCTTCGTTAGAAACCAGATACTCATCATACGCGACAGGGAATATAACCTCGCCTCGCGGTGCTTAGGCACGAATATATTCCGCATCATCACCAAAAACCTTCTGCCCTATATCATATCGGTCATCATGCTGCGCTTTGCGCTCGCGATACCGGCCAACATCGGCTATGAGGTGTTCATCACCTACGTCGGCCTCGGGCTTCCGGCCACCATGCCGAGCCTCGGAAACCTCATCAACGAGGGCAGGATGCTCATGCTCACGCCCGGGCTTCGCTATCAGCTCATCTATCCGACCATCATTCTCTCCATCGTGACCATTTCGTTCTACGTGGTGGGCAACGCCTTCTCAGACGCGGCTGACCCGAAGAACCACGTGTAAGGAGGTTTGGATATGATAGAGCATAACGACGTGATCCTTTCCGTCAAAAACCTCAACGTAAAATTCAACCTGCGCGGCAAGGTGCTGCACGCCATACGCGGCGTGTCACTCGACGTATGCCGCGGCGAAAGCTTCGCTATCGTGGGTGAAAGCGGATGCGGCAAAAGCGTACTCAACAAGAACTTCATAGGCCTGCTTGACGCCAACGGCTTTGTGGAAAGCGGCGAGATACTGTATTACGGCATGGGTGAGCCCGTGGACCTTGCCAAGTTCAAAAAGGAAAAGGATTGGCTGAAGATAAGGGGCAAGGAAATCTGCATGATCCTTCAGGACCCCATGACGAGCCTCAACCCGCTTAAAACCATCGGCTCACAGATCGGCGAGGCGATTGCCATGCACCGCGGGCTCAAAGGGAACGCGCTCAAACAGGAGGTGTACCGCGTTCTCTCCGACGTGGGCATCGAGGACCCCAAGCGCCGTTACAAGCAGTACCCGCACGAGTTTTCGGGCGGGATGCGCCAAAGGGTGGTCATCGCCATCGCGCTTGCGTGCAACCCCAAAATACTCATCTGCGACGAGCCGACCACAGCGCTCGACGTCACCATTCAGGCGCAGATATTGAAGCTCCTCAAGGACTTGAAGGAAAAATACAGCCTCACGATCATCTTCATCACGCACGACCTCGGCGTGGTGGCAAACATCGCCGACCGCGTGGCGGTGATGTACGCGGGCGATATCGTGGAGTTCGGGACAGCGAACGAAATTTTCTACGACCCGTGCCATCCCTATACGTGGGCGCTCCTTTCCTCCATGCCGCAGCTTGGTGTCAAGGGCGAAAACCTCTATGCCATCGAGGGCTCGCCGCCCAACCTTTTCAAAAAGATCGAGGGCGACGCGTTTGCGGCGCGAAACCCCAAGGCGCTCAAGATCGACTTTATCGAACAGCCGCCGTATTTCGAGGTGTCGCCCACGCACAAGGCGCGCACATGGCTGCTCGATCCGCGCGCGCCCAAGGTGGAGCCGCCAAAGTACATCCGAAACATACGCACCTGCGAGTGAGTGAGGGGAAGCCATGAAAGACGAACGTGAAGTTTTGCTCGAGGTGAAAGACCTCGAAGTCACTTTCGGCTCGCGGCGCAAGGCCTTCAAGGCGGTGCGCGGCGTGAGCTTTGAAATCTACAAAGGGGAGACCTTCGGCCTTGTGGGGGAATCCGGTTCCGGCAAGACCACCATCGGGCGCGCCATCGCGCGCATCCACCCCATTTCGCACGGTGAAATACGCTATAAGGGAGAGCGCATCGACGGGAAAATCAAAAGGGAGCTCGACCATAAGGTCATTTCCGAAATACAGATGATCTTCCAGGACCCCATGGCGTCGCTCAACGAGCGCGCAAAGGTGGATTACATCGTTTCGGAAGGCACCTACACCACCAAAAAGCATATTTCCGCGCAGGAGCGCATGGGGCTTGTGGAGGAGGCGCTTTTGAGCGTGGGGCTGTTGCCCGAGTTTGCCACGCGCTTCCCGCATGAGTTTTCGGGCGGCCAGCGCCAGCGCATCGGCATCGCGCGCTCGCTCATCATGGAACCGCAGTTCATCATCGCAGACGAGCCCATTTCGGCGCTCGACGTTTCCATCCGCGCGCAGGTTCTGAACCTCATGAACAAGCTCAGGAAGGAACGCGGCCTCACATATCTGTTCATCGCGCACGATCTGAGCGTGATGCGCTACATATCCGACCGCATCGCCGTCATCAACAAGGGCGAGATCGTGGAGCTTGCTAATTGCGAGGAACTTTTCTGCCACCCGCTGCACCCGTATACGAAGGCGCTTTTGAGCGCCGTGCCTTTGGCCGATCCCGAGCGCGAAAAGAAAAAGAAGCTCGTCGTATATGACCAGAGCATTCACGATTACGGCACGGATAAACCTAAGTGGACGGAAATTTCGCAGGGGCACTTGGTGCTTGCAAACGTTAAGGAGATCGACGCATACAAAAAGGAGCTTGCGCAATGAAAAAGGCGCTGATATGTTTGCCCGTAGCGGCCTTTACGGTGAAGCCCGATCCGGAGGGCGAACTCGACGACGAGGGCCTGTACGGCATGACGGTGGAGGTCACGGGGAAGGCCAAAAACGGCTTTTTTAAGATCGTGACTCCCTACCGCTACGAGACCTACGCGCACGAAAGCGCGCTGTGCTTTGATGAAAGCGAGCTTTTATCTTATGAAAGCGGCTCAAAAAAAACCGTTTGGGCGGCGCATGCGGACCTAATGGCAGCGCCGAGCTTCCAAGCGACCAGATTAACGACGCTCCCGCGCGGCGCGCTCGTTGTGGACTTAGGCGTTTGCGAAGAGAACGACGCTTGGGAGAAACTCCGCCTTATCGGCGGCCAGGCGGCGTATATGCGAAAAAGCCACCTCGGTCCCCATCATGTAAAGCAGAACGGGAACGAAGAGGAATTCCGCGACGCGGTGGTAAAAGCGGCGTTTTCCTACCTCGGCACGCAGTACCGCTGGGGCGGAAAGACCATGGACGGCATAGACTGCTCGGGGCTTGCAAGCATGGCTTATTACCTCAACGGCGTTTCCATCTACCGCAACGCCCAGATCGTCAGCGGCTTTCCCATACGCGAGATCGCGCGTGCGGACATGAAGAAGGCCGATCTCCTGTTCTTCAAAGGCCACGTCGCCGTCTACATGGGCGATGGGCTTTATGTACACGCTACCGGCCGCGCGGGTGACGACGGCGTGGTCGTCAACAGCCTCGAACCCGGACGGCCTGGTTACCGCGAGGACCTCGCCAACGGGATACTGAAGATCGGCTCCATATTTTAAGCCGATAATATAAAGAAAGGAAATCCGTATGCCCATCAACGATTCGTTTCGCTATCTGAACATAGGGCTGCCCGAGGATATTTTACGCCGCAAGCTCTGCGGCGATTTTCAGGGCGCGCTTCGCCTGATCGACTTGCGCCTTAGTAACGAGATACCGGAGGCGTTAAGGCAATGTCTTATTGTGGAGCGCGAGCTTATTGCCCGCCTCGAGGCCGACTATCCGTTTAGCCTTAAAGAAGCCATGGCGATCGTTAAAAAGGATATTCCAGACTTCACGGAGGAAGAATTTCGCGCGCTCGTGGACGAATTTAAGATCGACTGGATCTATGTGCGCGGTGAAGAGCGTTATTTCGACCGCTTTTACGACACCCTTTTAAAGGTGAACAAGGATATTGCCGCGCGGGCCAAAAGGGCGCGCGGCCACATAGGCGGCGAGGACGACGGCGACGGAGACGAAGGCATGCTCGACCGCGTGATCCGCATCATGGAGGAAAAGGGCTCGTTTGGCTGCGGGCTCCGCATCCGTGCCGCGGTCAAGATCAAGGACGAGGTGTTTGTGCCGGGCAAAAAGGTGCGCGTGCACATCCCGCTCGCGGCGGATGCGCGGCAGATCAAAAACATTACGATTCATACTATATCCCCCGAGCCCTCGTTTATAGCGCCCGCGGACGCTGCGCAGCGCACGGTGTATTTCGAGGAGGTCATGAAGGAAAACCACGAATTTTCGGTGGAATACTCCTACGATAATGTGGTGGAATACGTGGACCCCGACCCGAAAAAGGTGTTGAAAGAGCAGCCGGACTTTTTTACCGGCGAGGAAAACCCGCACATCGTATTCACGCCCTACATGAAGGCGCTATCTAGAGAGCTTACCGCGCATACGGAAAACCCGCTTGAAAAGGCCCGCGCCATTTACGACTTCATCACCCTCAACGTGAAGTATTCCTACATGCGCGAATACTTCGGCCTTACGGACATCGCGGAAAACTGCGCGCGCAACTTCCGCGGCGATTGCGGCGTGCAGGCGCTTTTATTTATAACGCTCTCTAGGCTGTGCGGTATCCCCGCCAAGTGGCAAAGTGGGCTCAACTCCTCGCCCGAAAGCATAGGCCCGCACGACTGGGCGGAGTTTTACGTCGCCCCCTACGGCTGGATGTTTGCCGATCCCTCCTTTGGGGGCGGCGCGCACCGCGCGGGCGCGGAACACAGGCGGCGCTTCTATTTCGGCAATCTCGACCCGTACCGCATGGTCGCAAACCGCGAGTTTCAGGCGGCGTTCACGCCCGATAAAAAACATTGGCGCTGCGACCCTTACGACAACCAGACGGGCGAGGTCGAATACGAGGACAGAGGACTTTTGTACGAGGAATACACGCGCTCGCAGGAGCTTTTGGGGTGCGTAGAGTTATGATAAAGACGCTTCCTTTCGATAAGGCCAAGATCACGGAGATTTTAAAAACATACCCCACGCCCTTCCACATCTATGACGAATATACCCTCCGCGAGCGCGTGCGCGCGTTAAAAGCCGCGTTTTCGTGGAACGGGGGCTACCGCGAGTATTACGCGGTGAAGGCCTGCCCTAACCCCGTCCTGTTGCAGATACTCATGGAGGAGGGTTGCGGGATCGACTGCTCGTCGTACGCGGAGCTTCTTCTTGCAAAGGCCGTAGGCGCAGCGGGGGAAGACATCATGTTTTCCGCCAACGCCATGCCCGCTGAGGAGTTTATTTTTGCGCGGAAGCTAAATGCAACGATCAACCTCGACGATTTTTCGCACATCGACTTTTTGAAGGAAAACGGCGGCATTCCGGAAACCGTTTGCTGCCGCTTTAACCCCGGCGCGTTCCGCTTCGGCAACGCCATCATGGGCGATCCCGCCGAGTCGAAATACGGCTTTACGCGCGAGCAGCTCACAAAGGGGTTTTTGAAGCTAGGCTCTATGGGCGTAAAGCGCTTCGGCCTGCACGCTTTTTTGGCGAGCAACACCACCGACGCGGCCTATTACCCTGCGCTCGCGGCGCTTTTATTTCAGACCGCGCTGGAGCTACATGAGGAAACGGGCGCCGAGATCGCGTTTCTCAACCTTTCGGGCGGCATAGGCATCCCGTACCGCCCCGAGGACAAGCCCGTGGATATCGCTCTCGTGGGGGAGAAGGTCCATACGGCATATGAAAAGGCGTTTCAGAATACCGCACTTCGCCCCGCCATCTTCACCGAGCTCGGGCGCTATGTGAGCGGCCCCACAGGTTATCTCGTGACGCGCGCCGTGCATGAAAAGGATACGCATAAGCATTTCTTAGGCATGGACGCGTGTGCGGTCGACCTCATGCGGCCCGCCATGTACGGGGCGTACCACCATATCACGGTGCTCGGCAAGGAAGATGCGCCGTATGACCATATCTACGACATAACGGGCGCGCTTTGTGAAAACAACGATAAGTTTGCCGTAAACAGGGAGCTTCCCAAGGTGGAGCGAGGGGATATCCTCGTTTTGCACGATACGGGCGCGCACGGCTACGCCATGGGCTACAACTACAACGGCAGGCTCAAACACGCGGAGCTGCTGTTAAAGGAAAACGGCGACGTACGCCTCATCCGCCGCGCCGAGATCGTGAAGGATTATTTTGCCACGCTGGACGTATTGGGGTTAAATTTGGAGGAATAATGGAATTTTATCCGCACATCCCGCGAATCGAGCTCGCGCAGCTCCCGACGCCACTTTATAAGCTTCAAAATGCCAGCGCGGACTTACGGCGCAATATCTATATAAAGCGCGACGACATGACGGGCGTAGGCTTAGGCGGCAACAAGGTAAGGAAGCTCGAGTATCTTTTGGCTGACGCGAAGGAAAAAGGCGCCGATACCGTGATCACCACGGGCGGCGCGCAGTCCAACCACGCCATGCTCACCGCGGCGTGCGCGCTAAAGCTCAATTTGACACCCTATCTCGTTTTGAAAGGCCGCGGCGTATGCGAGAAAAAAGGGAACCTCCTTTTAAGCGATCTTATGGGCGCCGACGTGCGGCTTATCGACAGCGATTTCTACCGCGATGTTTACGCCGCCATGGATGCGCTCGAAGCGGACTTGAAAGCGCGGGGCAAAAAGCCGTATTGCATCCCGGTGGGCGGCTCGGTGCCGCTTGGGGCATTGGGCTATGCGCGGGCCATGCTCGAGGCGTTTGAGCAGATGAAGGCCATGGGCGTTTCACCGGATCGCGTGGTGTGCGCCACGGGCTCGGGCGGCATGCACGCGGGGAACCTTATCGGCGCAAAGCTGTACAGCGAAAAATTCTTTGGAAAAAACGTACAGGTAACGGGCATCGCCGTTTCCGACGAACCCTTTGAAGAGATCGTGCGCGAGCTCGCGCTCAAAACGGCCGAGCTACTGAATGAAAAGGTCGAATTGGGTTTAAACGACGTGCAGGTATTCGACTATAAGGGTGCGGGCTACGCGATAAAAAGCGAGCAGGGGGAAAAGGCGATACGCCTCATGGCCTCGCGCGAAGGGCTGTTCCTGGACCCTGTATATACGGGCAAGGCGTTTGGCGGACTTATGGACCTTATAGAGAAAGCCGTTATCGGTGAAAAAGAGAATGTGCTGTTCGTGTTCAGCGGCGGCGCGGGCGGGCTGTTTGCCATTGAGGAAGGTGAGAGAACATGAAAAAAGTCTGCGGCATTTTGGGCGGTATGGGGCCTATGGCGACGGCCGATCTGTTCACGAAGATCATCCACAATACAAAAGCGGAATCGGACGGCGAACACATGCGCGTGCTCATCGACAGCAATACCGGTATCCCCGACCGCACGGCCGCCATATTGTACGGGGGCCAGTCTCCCTTGCCGGAGCTTTTACGCTCGGCAAAAACGCTTGAACGCGCGGGGGCGGATTTTCTCATCATGCCCTGCAACACGGCGCATTATTTTTATTTAGACGTGCAAGAGGGCGTTTCTATACCATTCGTCAACATGATCGAAGAGACCGTGAAGGTCGCGGCAGCGCTGGGCATCAAGACCGCCGGGCTTCTTGCGACCGACGGCACAAGTTCGGCGGGCATTTATGACGCTCCGTTTCAGCGCGCGGATATAGCGCTTATAAAGCCCTCCGAGGAGGGACAAAAGGCGCTCATGGATATGATCTACAACGGCGTTAAGGCCGGAAAAAATAGCTTTGACACTGCGGCAATTAAAAAGGAGCTTTTGAATATGCGCGAACGGGGCGCGGAGACCTTCGTGTTAGCCTGCACGGAGCTCCCCTTGGCGTTTACGCAATATGGGCTTGACTTTCCCGCGCTCGACCCTACAAACGTCCTCGCCCGTGCGGCGGTAAAGTTCGGCGGGTATGCGTTGGCGGATCACGAGGAAAGAACATAGTATGGAAACGGATATCTCCATCCGGATGGCTGCGGAGGAAGACGCGGAAGAGCTTTTAGAGATTTATTCCTATTATGTTATCAATACCGCCGTCACATTTGAGTATGAAATACCGTCCGTCGCCGAGTTTTCACGGCGGATCAGGAAGACCCTGGAAAAATATCCCTACATCGTCGCTTTAAACGGGGGGCATATTGTCGGATATGCATACGCGTCTGCGTTTAAGGAGCGCCCGGCATATGGCTGGGCGGTCGAAACGAGCGTGTATTTAGGGCAGGACTGTAGAGGCCGAGGCGTAGGCAAAAAACTGTATGCCGCCTTGGAGGATACCCTCAAGCGCCAGAATATCCTCAATTTAAACGCCTGTATCGCCTATACATCGAAGGAGGATGCACATCTCGACAATACCAGCGTGGCTTTTCATGAGCACTTGGGATATTCCAAGACCGCACATTTTACGAAATGCGGCTATAAATTCGGAACCTGGTACGATATGGTGTGGATGGAAAAGCATATAGGCACGCACACAAACGCGCCGGAACCGTTTATCCCCATAACGAAAATCAAAGAAGTGCCGTAAGGCACTTCTTTGATTTAAATTAAATGCCGCGCACCCCGGATTCGACAATACATTTCCGAACGGCACACCGGTAGGTAACTCCTTTCAGGCACTCCTGCGGCACATCGCCATTTCCGCTTAATGCTGCTTCCGTCAGGATCTGACATGGTTCACGGATGACAATTGCACAGGACCCGACTTTCAACATCCCTTATCGGTTCCAGACCTCACAAACGCTTGCCTCATAAGAGGAATTCAGCCCTGCTATAGCGGATTGCAGGTACAGGGCACCGCTAACTCCCCGCTTAGCGCGGCAAACTGATGACGTAACATATATTGTACCGTTCGCCCGCTTTCTATGCAAGAAAAATCTGTGCGGGAAAAAAGCTTAATTTTTGAAAAACATGGCCGCAAGAAGCTTGTGATCCGGCATGGGCAAAGGCCTTTCGTGCGTTACGCGGTGTATGGCCAGCCCGTAAACGACCGACCAGAAAAGAAGGGAATACTCCATCGGCTCGCCGTCGCCTACGCTGCCCTCGGCCTGCCCCTCGTGAAAGATCTCCGCGAGAACATGGTAGGGAAAAAGGCGCTTTTCCTCCAAAAATTCGCGGTCGCCGTCGCTCAGCTTGAGCGGCGCTGTGCTTTGCGTAAGCAGACAGAAGGTGCGCGCAAAATTTTCATCCTGCTCGATAGCGCCGGCAAAGATGCGCAACAGATACAGCAGCTTATCGTGTGCCTTGCCGCGCATGCCCTGCACCTCCTCGACGTTTTCGATAGACTTATCGAGCGCATCTTGCGCAAGGTCGAGATACAGCGCCTCTTTGGAGGGATAGTAGTGGTACAAAAGCCCCTGCGCCATGCCGATGCCAACGGCAATGTCCGAAATGCGCGCGGCGCCGAGCCCTCTAAGGGCGAACTGCTTGAGCGCCTCCACGCGTATCTTCTCCCTGCGCGCATCGCGCGCCCGCTCGTTTTGCTGTTTGCTGCGAGGCATGGCGATCCCTCCCGTATGAAATTTTGGTTGAATTGATATTCAAATTTTAGCATACAACAGAGAACTTTGTCAAATAAAGGAAGATACATTTCAATATTGAATTGTTTTATTTATAAGGGAGGTTTCCCATGAAAACGATCGATAAGGACGTTCTCGCCGGGTATAACGCCGGGATTGAGAAGAACAGGCTTCGCGAAGGACTCGGCCTCATCGAGTTTGAACGGACAAAGGAGATACTCCTTGCACTTTTGCCGCCCGCTCCCGCGGTGATCTATGACATCGGAGGCGGGTACGGCGAGTATGCCTATTTTCTGACCGCGCTTGGATATGAGGTGCATTTGTACGACCTGTCGGAAAAGAACATCGAAATATCGCTCGAATTTGGAAAAGAATGCGGGCTGGCTCTAAAAACCGCCGAGGTTGCCGACGCACGCTCTATCGACCGCCCCGACGCTTCCGCCGACGCGATACTTCTGTTCGGGCCGCTGTATCATATCGTTAAATATAACGAAAGGCAGCTTTGCCTGAAGGAGTGTTATCGCTTGCTGAAGCCTGGCGGACTGCTGTTCGCCGCGGCGATCACGCCGTACGCAACGACGCTGTGGGCCGTAACGACGTACGATCAAAACGCACTGCTCGACGAAGGCGCATTTTGTGAGATGCTCGAAACCGAAATCAAAACCGGAGACCACATAAAAAATCCGGCGTCAAGGTATCGCGGCATGGGGCGCTCATATTTTCACCTGCCGGAAGAGCTGAAAGGGGAAATCGAAGCCGCCGGATTTTGTAAAGCCGATGTTCGCGGCGCAATAGGCCCCTGCTGGCTTATTCCGAATTTGGACGAAGTATGGAAGGATGAAAAAAAGCGCGAAAGCATTATGAAAATCGTGCGGCTTTGCGATAGAGAAGAAAGCATTATGGGTCTGTCGACGCATATTTTGGGCATTGCAGGGAAGAGGAACTCAAGGTCATGCTCGCAAACGAGACCCGGAAAATAAAATTTGACGGTTAGGAAGTGAAAATAGTGTCGGCTGATCGGGATAAAATCTATACCCAATACGGCGATGGGACATGGGAAGACGGGCGCGCGGCTTCCTCGCGCGTGGCCTCCTTGGAATTCCGCTATACGAAAAAGCATCTTGAGGGGTACATCATGCCCGACAGCCGCGTGCTTGAAGTCGGCTGTGCGACCGGGTATTACGGGATGTATTACGCAAAAAAATGCCACGAGTATGTGGGCGTCGATATTTGCCCGGTACATATTGAAATATTTCGCGGGAAGATCGCGGAAAGCGGGCTTAAAAGCCTAACCTGCCAAGTGGGCGACGCGATAAATTTGGAAGGCATACCGGACGAAAGTTTCGACGTGGTGCTGTGCCTTGGGCCTATGTACCATCTGCCCAAAGAGGAGCGCACGCTTGTTTTTGCTCAGTGCAGCCGCGTGTGCAAAACGAGTGGAATCGTCGCTTTCGCGTATATCAACAGGATCGGCGTGTATGCGGGCGCCTGCGTGCATGGCAGCTTGCGGGAGAAATATCCCAACCCGCAGGCGAATGATTTTATATTAAGGCGCGGTGTCGACGATATCAAGCCGGATACATTTTTCTTCACGACGCCCGAGGAAATGCAGGAAGCCGCAAAAGAGCAAGGGCTTGTGAAGTTAAAAAATCTGGCGACGGATTTCTACCTCGATACGGCGGTGACGGACGCCATGGACGACGAGAAATTCGGGCTGTTTTTGGAATTGTACGACCAGATGACGTCGCATGAATCCTGCACAGGGATGGGCAACCATGCGCTGCTGGTTTGCAGAAAATAAAGAGGAAGCGTTTCTGTACCGGCTTTCAGGGGATTTGCGCGTTTACGCGGGCGGATGCTATCCGCCCCTACGGGTGGCCCTACGTTGCCGTAGCGATATACGCGGCGGGACGGGATCATCCCGCCCTACCGCGGAATCAACGTTTCATCTGTAGGCACCGATACACTGCAGGAGCCCCGTTGCCCAAAAGCACCACGCAGTGGCCGTTTAAGGAGGATAAGGGATTGTTAAGGGACCTAAGGGGGCTGTCACGGCGTTTACGCCGTGACAGCGGGTTCGGTGCCCCGAAGGGGCAAAAAAGGCGCCGGTGACGCCTTTTTAGAACCCCGGGGTTTCGCCGCAGGCGAAACATCCTTGCATTATGCATTGCAAATGCTTAATG
>JAEXEN010000016.1 GCA_023400985.1 Bacillota bacterium | reverse complement strand
GCTTTCCATCCAGCTCAAGGTGGGTCTCCACGGCGTAGAAAAGGAGCGGATCTCGCGCCTTTGGGTGGCGTACGAGCCGGTTTGGGCCATCGGCGTCAACGGTACGCCCGCTTCGCCCGAATATGCGCGCGACAGGCATTTGCACATCAAATCGGTGCTCGAAGGCCTGTTCCCCGAAAACGAGATCCCCGTCCTCTACGGCGGGAGCGTCAACCCGCAAAACGCGGAGGCGCTGATCGTGCAACCCGGCATAGACGGTCTGTTCACGGGCCGCGCCGCGTGGGAGGCGGAAAACTTCAACAGGCTTATCCGGCAGGTGCTGCCGTTGTATCAAAGGAGGGCATAACCTTGAGCATCGAACTGCAACGCAAAGAGATCTACGGCGTTTTGAATTTGGCGGCGCAGCGCGCCTATGCCCGCGGCATACAGACCGGGAGCGGCGGCAACCTCTCCGCACGGGATGCTGAAATTGGGCAGATGATCGTAAAGGCGAGCGGCGGTTCGTTTGCGGACTGCACGGGCGACGGGGAAGGCTTTGTGATCACGGATTTTTCCGGCAAGCGAACTGATCCCGAAGGTCCGAAACCCACGCGCGAGGTGCTTCTCCACGGCATGCTCTATTCGCTTTCCGATAAGGTCGGCGGCGTGATGCACTGCCACAGCCCTTGGGCGATCGCCTATGCCTACGGCCACGACGTTTTGCCCATGACGACGCTGCACGTGAAGCTCAAGCTCGGGCACGATATCCCCATCCTCAATGTGGATTCACCCATGCTCCTCGAGGAGCATATCCCTCTGGTGCGCGAGCTTTTTGAGAAGAACCCGAAGCTTACCGCTTTCATTTTGCGCGCCCACGGCGTCGTAGCCGTCGGCAAGGATATCTTGGAAGCGGAGCATACGGCGGAGCTTATCGAGGAGACGGCACAGGTCGCCGTGCTTCGCGCGCTGCTTGATAAAAATCCGTAAAATTGCGCATATAAAAGCGCGGGAAAATGGATACAAAATAATGCATGGCTATGATATAATCATGCATGGGATTTCATTACATTCCGCTGGGGGCGTGAAGCATGAGTCTACCCACTACACAGATCAAACTGAATAACAGGCGCATGAGCGAGCTGATCTGCGAGCAGATATCCGACTGGATCATGGACGGCACCTTGGAGGCCGGCCAGAAGATCAGTGAGGATGAGCTTGCGGAGAAGTTCGGCGTGAGCCGTATGCCTGTGCGCGAAGCCGTGCGCATGCTCGGCGCAAAAGGGCTTGTTCAGAGCGTTCCGTATGCGGGCAGCACCGTGCGCAAGCTCAACGAGCGGGAAGTTCGCGAGGTCTATATGCTCAGAAGCGTATTGGAACCCCTCGCAAGCAAGGTATCCTCCCAAAACATCTGCGCCGCGCAGCTCCATTCGCTCACGGGCGTACAAAGCGCGCTCGAATCCTGTGTCGAACGCCCTATGAGCTTAGAGACGAGCAAGCAGATGTACCAGCTCAACCGCGAGTTCCATATGTGCATGTATCGCCCCTGCGAAATGGAGCGCCTGCTGCAGATGATCGATAACCTTTGGGACAGCATCGCCTACCTTCGCATGCGCACGGCGATGGACCCCAAATACCCCATGCAGATGCAGCGGGAACACAGGCGTTACATCAGCCTCCTCGAGCAACGCGACGGCGAAACGCTTGCGGCGCAGTTGGAGGAAAACCTAAAGCGCCACATCGTAGGTTTCCCGGGCATAGGTGATGTGAATATGCAGGAAAGCGGCTTTGCCGTGAAGCATCCGTAAATACGTGAATAAAAAGGCCGAAGCAAACGCTCCGGCCTTTTATCGTTACTTCAGAAGGCCAGGTGCGCGTTTGCGCACAGCGGCGGCCAATAGCACGCTCAACGCGAGCTTTACAAGGTCGATGGGGAAGAAGACGTAAAGCATGTAGAATGCCTTGGAGGCAGCAAGCGGCGTCCCGAGAAAATGAAGCACAAGAGCCATGTAACCAATGCCTATGAGCTCGCACAAGAGCGTAAGGAGCGTGGAAAACGCCGCGAACTTCGCCGTTTTGCCGTTAAAAAGGTATTTTCGGGCAAGGAAGCTCGTCATGGGCGCCATTAAAAGGAAAGAGAGCAAATACCCGAACGTCGGCGTGAGCGCGTAGGAAATGCCGCCGCCGCCCGTGAACACGGGAACGCCCGCAAGACCTATGATGAGGTAAGCCGCCTGCGATAAGAGCGCGGCGTAGGGCGAGAGCGAAAGCCCGGCGAGGAACACGAAAAACACCTGTAAAGTGATGGGGACGACGGAGATAGGGAGCTTCACAAAAGCGCCCACCGCCGTGAGCGCTGCAAAGAGCGCTGCAAGCACGAGCTGTTTGACGTTGAGTTTCATAAGTTGCCTTTCCCTGAAAAAGTCATCCTTTCAACTATAATGCATCCTCCGCGGGTTTGCAACAAAATGCATGTTTATGTAGAATATAAAATAGTACGATTCGTAAAACCTACTGCGCATAAAAGGAGAGCGTATGGCGGAGCTTCGCATTCTTACAAAAAAAGACATGGACGCCGCACGTCGCATCTACACGATCTGCTTTCCGAACGATGAGGAAGCGTTTGTAAACTACTATTTTCAAAAGCGCACGCGGCCGAATTGGATATTGGGCGCGTTTGAGGGGGAAAGCCTGATCGGCACGGTGCACATGCTGCCGCAGACGGCGCGTTTCTTCGGCACGGAGAAAAGCGTATGCCTCATCGCGGGCGTCGCCACGCTGCCGGGCGAGCGCGGCAAAGGCGTTGCAGGAAGTATGCTCAACGCCGCGTTTACTATCATGCGCGAGCGCGGTTTCTGCCTTACTTTGCTCAAGCCCGCAACGGAGGCGCTCGCGAAGTATTACGAAAAATTCGGCTACGCGGTTTTTGCGCGCCGCGACGTGTACGATCTGACGTTAAGCGACTTTTCCGGCGTAGCGGACATTGAGACGCACATGCCGTCCGCCGCCGAGCTTTTGCAGCTGTATATCGCTTATGCGGCGGGCTTTAACGGCATGCGTACAAGGACAAAGCAGGATATGAAGCTTCTCTTGGAGGAGCTCACGACCTATGAAAGCGGCGTTTTCTGCGGCGGCGGCGCATATGCAATCTGCTTTTTTGAGGAGGGTGAGGCGCATACGCTCGAGCTTGCGGGCGAAATGCCCCTGCCGCTTTTGAAGGCGCTCGGCAAAAAATACGGACGCGTGCACGCCGCCGTATGCGCGAATGCACCGCTTATCAGCGGAAAAACCTTTGTGCGCGAGACCTTTAACTTATATAAGGTGCTCGATGAAAATGCGCTTTTTGCGGGACTTAGTCCGGACGCACGGGCGCGATTTGCCGAAAAAGAGGCTTTTTACTCTATGGAAATGTACTGATGGTGCCGCAAAATGAACATTTTTGTGATTCTTGTAGGTTTATCCTTGACGCGTGCAACGTACCGCGAGTATGATAGGTAAGAGCTTGCGAGCCTGCGCGGCTCGGGCAATTTTTAAAAGGACGGTTGAATACGCATGAGTTCCGATTTTATGACCAGTATTGGAGAATTTTTCAGCGGCGGCGGCCTGCTCATCATTCTTATGGTGGCCATGGTAGCCCTGATGATCATCCCGCAGCGCAGGCGCGATAAGAAGGTCAAGCAGATGCTCGCAGCCATCAAGCCGGGCGACCGCATTCGCACCATCGGCGGCATTTATGGCACCGTGACCTCCGTGAAGGATGATATCATCACCATCTCCGTAGGTCCCGACAAGGTTCGCCTCGTGTTTGCCCGCGGCGCGATCGCATCGGTCGAGAATTCCCCCGTGGAAAACACCCTCGACGAGGAAGTTAAAGAAATAAAGTAAGAACTTATAGAATTTAAGTCACGTAAAAAACACCGTACCCAAAGGCGTGCTGCGATAGAGGACTATTGCGGCGCGCCTTTTGATTTGTTATGCTTTGTAAAATGAAGATCTTTCTAACACTTTACGGAGGGAAAATGAGCAAGTATGAAGAAGGCTAAAACGATATCCTGCTTGTTAGTAGTGTTTCTTGTTTTTGTATCCTTTTTCCCTGATTCATCATTTGCTCTGGATGAAGACGGTCGGGCTTATGAGGTCGGCGATAATGGTGAAGCTACCATCACCGCCTATAGCGGGCCTGATGGTGCAGTAACGATACCCGCACAGCTGGGCGGTCACGATATAACCGCTATAGGCAGCGATGTGTTTACAACGGTAAACATATCTTCGCTTTTTATACCAAAAGGCATATTGACCATCGATGGCGGTGCGTTCTGGGAATGCCGGACGCTAAATAACATCGATATTGACGCGGAAAACCCCAATTACACGAGCATAGACGGCATTGCTTACAGCAAAGATAAAACTGTACTTGTTCACTATCCTGCAGCAAAAAGCGGCACATCCTATATTGTACCCGATAATGTTGCTGCTATAGAGCGCTGCGCATTTGATCATAATCAGAACCTAAAAAGCATATCGCTCCCTGAAACGGTTATACAAATAGGAGATTCGGCTTTTTGGCGCTGCCAATCACTTATTGAGCTCATCATTTCGAAAAACGTCACCGAGATAGGCGATGCAGCATTTGCCAACTGCTCAAGCCTTACCGACTTAACAGTAGACGCCGGAAACCCGTCGTATAAAAGCGTAGGCGGCGTTTTATTTGACATAAGCGGCAGCAACCTCATTCAGTATCCGGCGGGAAAAAGCGACAGTTATTCAGCTCCCCAAGGTACATCGACACTTGGTTCAGGATCATTTCGCGGTTGTACACAGCTTAAGGAAGTTATATTACGGCGCTCCTATTGGCCTGTTTCGTTAGAAAAGGCCGCTGGCGTTGAGGGAGAGGTACAGAGTATCTATATGATGGATTTTAACAGCCCGTCCTCCGGCCTAAAGAAAAGATTATCACAGATGATGATGAGATTAGCGATTTGCTCCGTATCCGCCTGCGTAGATGTATCCTTTCTGACAGCGCGGTTCGGGATGGCTGGGCTTATACCATCTACCTAGTATCTAGTGATTCGCGGACGGAACCAATCTTTATAACAGAGAAGTTTGTACAAATCAGAAACAGATACTACGTTCTGTTAGATAAACCTGCGTTTCTGGATTTTAGGGATAGGATGTATCGGTGAGAATTCGAATAGGGGAAAGAAATTGCCTTCCATTGGGGTATTGGACGAATATGTTTGGCTGCTCATTATCGGAATACCGCCATAATGGTTAAAATATGCAATGTAGCTATCTGTGAAAGCAGAACGCAATGAACAGTAAATCCCTGCAAGATATTATTTGGGTGGTGATTGTCGCATGAAAAAAGTCATCCTAACAGTATTATGTATATTAGGCGTTGTTATGCTGATAATCTTGGGTGGGAAAATAAATACATCCCTAAGGAAGAGTGCTATAAAGCCACATATCTTTTACAACAATTCCATCTATTTTCCTGAACAATTTCTACCAGAGTATGATTTAGAGGAATTATTTGACAACCTTGAAGAAGATGGAACAATTCACACCCTGATAGCAGGAACCGAAGTTTGCCATGATAATTATAGTACAAACAGTAAGCGTTATTTGGGTGCGACAATTTATAAGCAAAAAAATGGTTCGATTAGTGTGATATATGTTCGCTTAGCCAAAGACGAAAATGTACTGTTGCGCTTTGATAAAGAAGACTAGTTTACACAACAGAAAACAGTTGGCTAGAATAGTCGCAAATTCCAATTTGGCGGTGTAGACCCCGCCATTTTTGAGGCTCCATGCAGGGGATTCTTCGCCTGCGGGCTCAGAATGTCAGATGGTTTTCACGTTTATTGCATACCTTGTTTGTTCCAATCTGAGCTCCTTTGGAAAAAATCGAGCATCTTAAGGTTCGTCTCCATCGATTCCGCATACTCGGGGTGGGTGATGTTGAGCACATGCGTCAAATACTCGCCCTTCTCCTTTTCCCAAAATAGCGTTTCATGCGGGATGTTCTGCGCCGTCATCCATATGTGCAGCGCCGCCGATTGGATCTCGTGAAGCCCGTCCGGCTCGCTGCTGATGATAAGTACCGGCGGCAGAGCGACGCCTGCGGCGGTATCACGCAAGCTCGATTTTTTATAATAGGGCGAGGCGCCCGGGCGCTTGCCGAAAAGCATCAGCTTCATCTCGCGCGCCACAAGCTTTCCCGTGATACCGCCAAGGAAGGAAAGCCCGTTTAGGTCGCATGCGCCGTGGTTGATGGCGACCGCGCGGAACGGGAAGGAAACGGGCTCCACGCCGTATATGTTTTTAAGCTCCGGGCTCAGGTTCACGCAGGCCGTAAGGCCGGATAGATGCCCGCCCGCGGAATCGCCCGTCAAAAAAACTCTGTTAAGGTCGCAATGGTGTTCTTCGGCGCGGCGCTGCAGCCAATTTAGGCTCTTAAAAATATCCTGCATCTGCCCTTTGAGGTCGGCCTCGGGCAAAAGCCGATAGCTCATGCCGAAGACAATGTACCCTTGCGCCGCGAGAAACATGCAGAAATGGCGGTTCAATTCTCTGTCGCCGTACATCCAGCCGCCGCCGTGGATATATACGACCGTAGGCAAAAGGCCCTCGGCATGATCGGGGTAGTAGATATTGAGCGTGTGCATGGTGTGGCCGTCGTCAAGGTAGGGGATACCGCGTTCGACCGTTACGTTTGGCGCGGACGTTTGCTTTTCGATGCGCGCGGCGTCGCTCACGGCCACCTTTTCCCAGTTTTCGATGAGCTTTTTGCGTATATAGTTCATGGTGCGAGGTCTCCTTACCGCTCCTTGGCCGCCAGCTTTTTCAACCCCGTAAGCAATCTGCCGTTTGCCATATCCACAAGGCCTTGGCCCTGCGTGGGCGTGAGCGCGCCGTTGCTCATGGCGGCAAGGCTCCTGATGGGCATTTCCGAGAGCGTGGCGTCAAACATGTTCATAAGCCCCTCGTCCGTGTTTTCGCCGGCCATGCTCAGCGCCACTTTCTTTACCTGCGCGAACAGAAGCTTGCCGACGAGCGTTTTGCGCATATCGCTTAAGGTGCTGTTGAGCGTAAACGGCTCGCCTTTTTTGCGGTAGGCAGGCGGTATGGGACGGCCGAGAAGTACGGAAAATTCGGCGTCGGGTACGTTGAGCGGCGTACCCGTGGGCCGCGCGTAAGCCCGCAAATTTTCGTACAGCGGGAGAAGCGGCTCCTCCAGGCCGTCGCCCTCTATATCGATCTCGGCGCTCAGGCGGATATCGCGGCTTGAAGCGCCGATTTCTATCGCGTATACGCCGCCTTCTATAGCAAAGCACTTTTCCTCCGTGTTGTAGTAGGAAAAGCTTCTTTCGCCCAAGGGGATGGTGACGGTTTTGGTTTCGCCCGCGTCGAGCATGACCTTCTCAAAGCCCTTGAGCTCGCGCGGGGCGCGGAATATTTTGGACTTTCCGGCGCTTACGTAAAGCTGCGCGATCTCCGCGCCGCGTACGCTTCCCGTATTGGTCACGGTAAACGTCGCCTCGAGCGTGCCGCCCTTGTAACTTTGTTCGCTCAACCGAAGATTCGAATATTGAAAGGTCGTATAGGAAAGCCCGTAGCCGAACGGGTATTGCACCGCCTTGCCCGCCGCGTCGTAATAGCGGTAGCCCACATAGATACTTTCGCGGTATTCCACGGTTTTCGTGCCGCCCGGGAAGTGCAAAAAACTCGGCGTATCGTTTAAGGAGAGGGGGAAGGTTTCCGCGAGCTTGCCGCTCGGGTTTGCATCGCCCAAAAGAAGATCCACCGCGCCGCTGCCGCCCGCCTGCCCGCCGAGGTAGGAAAGGAGAATGCCTTTTACCTTCTCCGCCCAAGGCATTATGACGGGCGCGCCAAGCTGTAATATAACGACCGTATTGGGATTCGCGGCGCATACGGCCTCAATGAGCTTGTTGTGGCTGAGCGGCATGTCGAGCTTGGTGCGGTCAAACCCCTCGCTTTCATACGCCGGCGGGAGGCCCGCGAATATGAGCACGGTATCCTTATTTCTCGCGGCGTCGCAGGCAGCCTTAATGAGCTCCTCATTCATCTCGTCGGGCTTTGCAAGATCGTAACCGTCGGCGTAGTCGAACGCGATACCCCGCCCTGATAGCGCGTCAAAAGCATTGTCGAGGCGCGTGGGGTTGATGTGGGAGCTGCCCTCGCCCTGATAGCGCGGATCCTTTGCAAACCGGCCGATCACGGCAAGGCTTTGCCCCTCCTTAAGCGGCAAAATAGCGTCTTGGTTTTTCAAAAGCACCGCGCTTTGCGCCGCCGCTTTGCGGGCGAGCGCGTGGTGCGCGTTTTCGTCGTATGTATCGTTTTCCTTCCGGTTTTCCGCCGCGTCGAGGATGAGCCGTACGATGCGCTCCGCGGCCGTATCGAGCTCTTCTATGGAGAGCGCGCCGCTTTCCGCGGCCTCAATGATTTTGCGGTCGTTATAACCGCCCGAAGATGGCATTTCCAGATCGCAGCCCGCGCGAACGCCCTGCACGCGGTCGTTGCAAGCGCCCCAGTCGGTCACCACGAGGCCGTCGAAGCCCCACTCGCCGCGCAAAATAGCGGTCAAAAAAAGCTTGCTGTCTGCAAGGTATTCGCCGCCGATACGGTTGTAGCTGCACATCACCGTCCAAGGCTGCGCCTTCTTGACGGCCGTTTCAAACGCGGTCAAATAGATCTCGCGGAGAGCCCTTTCATCCACCACGCTGTCGATGGTCATGCGGCGCGATTCCTGGTTGTTGGCGGCGTAGTGCTTGAGGGAGGTCCCGATGCCCTTGCTCTGCACGCCGTTACAAAGCGACGCGCCGAGCTCGCCTGCGAGGAAGGGGTCTTCGCTGAAATATTCGAAATTCCTGCCGCAAAGCGGGCTTCGTTTGATGTTGATGCCCGGCCCCAATAGAACGGATACGTTTTCCTTCAGGCATTCTTCGCCCATTGCCGCGCCTATTCTATAAAGAAGGTCGCGATCGAAGCTGCACGCTGTGGCGCTCGCGGTGGGGAAGCAAACCGCGGGAACGCTTTTGTTGAGCCCCAGATGGTCGGCCTCATCTTCCTGCTTGCGAAGCCCGTGCGGCCCGTCCGTCACCATGATGGAGGGAAGCCCTAAGCGCTCTATGCCCTTGAGGTTCCATGTATCGAGCCCCGAACATAGAGACGCTTTTTCCGCAAGCGACATCTCGGCAACAAGCTCTTTTGCACGCGCTTTGTTCATGGCAAAAACACCTCCAAAGAAATCGGTCGCGGCCAAGCGCCGCAAGAAGATATGTTAAATGCAATTATATGTATATAGTATACAGTAAAAGTTCCGTGAAGAAAACACAGGACGGGCGTTCTGTTCTTCTTAAATCCTCTGCGCGCCCGTAAAGCAATGCATATGGAGCGGCGCGAGCACCTTCAGCCCCTCGCCGATGCGGAACGGTTTGAAGAAAGCGAGCTTTATGCCCAAGAGCTTAAAATAGATGCGGTAGAGATTAAGCAACTCGTCGTTCATCTGCGTTTTGTGGAACGCGAGCGCCTCCATTTTTTTATCGAATGTTTTAGTGATGTTGACGACCGTATTTGGCTTTGCCGTGTAGTAAAAGCCTGCTGCCCTTACGCTCCACGGCTTTGTATTCGTATTGCGCGGGAAATGATAGAGGCCGCCGTATAGAACCGCCTGCGCCGCGGCCCTGCCGGTCACGATATGATCGTTGTGCGCCTCGTAAGGCAGCCACGCGTCGGGGCAGAATACCGCCTCGTATTGTTCCGCCCTTATGACCTCGGCGATCTCCGCCGCGAGCGCGGGCACGTCGTTGAGCGTGCCGTCGGCATGACCGAGCCAAAAAAACTTGCTCGCGCCGAGAAAGCGTCCGGCCGACTCCGCCTCCTCGCGCCGCATTTTCGCGAGCCGCTCGGGCGAAAAGCTTTCGTCTGGTGCGCCGAGCGAACCGTCCGTCATGGTGAGGTAATGCACCTCGCAGCCGCGCGCCGTCAAATAGGCGATGATGCCGCCCATACCCACCTCGTTGTCATCGGGATGGGGTTGCACACAAAGTACCTTTTTGCAGTTTCTGATATCGGGCGGGCGAAAATAAGGCAGGATGTTCATATAGAGATGCCTCCTTGCTGCTTCGAATATAACAGCCGCGCAAACCGCTGTCAAGGCCGCGGAAAAGGGTAACGGACCGCCCGGAAACCGCTGCATGACAAAAATTCGTCTTGCAAAACGGCGGTTCATGCTGTACAATAAAACACGCGTCCGGTTTCATGGCCATTAGGATTCCGGCGCAAAAAAGCCCTGTTGCGCCGTACTTAGCGGGCAGGCATATGGGGATGTAGCCCAGCAGGTTAGAGCGCTTCGCTCACATCGAAGAGGTCGTAGGTTCGAGCCCTATCATCCCCACCAAACAAAAAGTCACCCGCAAGGGGTGACTTTTTTGTTTGGTCTGAAGAAGGAAAGGGCTCGAAGGGCAGAATAGCAAACGCGCCTGTGACGCGTTTGCCTGCCCCGAAGTTTCGTGCCAGGCCGACTTGCGCAGTCGCGGAGCGCAAGCAGGTCGATGCCGATGGCCGAAACTTGAGCCCTATCATCCCCACCAAACTATCAACGTCAGTTGATACAACAAGAACCGCTTCCTGAGGAGGCGGGCTTTGCTGTATTTTCCGGAAAAAAGTTTGGCCGCGCTAGCCTTTTTTGCTTTCGTGGTTTTAAAGGCATCTGCTGCCAAGCTTGTTGGTGACGCGCCTTTTCGCGTTTTCAGGCATTATCGAACGCGGTTCGGAAAAATATGAGACAGTGGTGAGGAAACGCTCAGGCGTATCACAAATGCGCTAGAAGTCTTTACTTCTTGATTTGCTATTGAGATAATGTTCGACGCCCGTGCGGTAATAGTCGTTGCCCTTGCTGTCGACGATGACCGTCAAAGGCATATTTTCTACCTCCACGCAGCAGACCGCCTCGCTGTCAAGCTCGGGGAAGGCGATGGTTTCCTTTGTCCTGATGCAGCGGCCGTTCAAAGCGGCGGTGCCGCCAATCGTACCGAAATACACCGCCCCGTTTTTCATAATGCTCTCGATAACAGGCCGCGTGCGTTGCCCTTTGCCGATCATGGCGGATAGGCCGCGTTCCAGAAGCTTCGGGGAATAGACGTCCATGCGAAAACTCGTCGTGGGGCCGAAAGAGCCCGTCGCCCGCCCCGGCCGTGCGGGAGTGGGGCCGACGTAATAAATCGTGGCATCCCGCAAGTCGAAGGGCGGTTGCTCTCCATTTTCCAGAAGCTCCACGATTCGCTTGTGCGCCGCATCCCGCGCGGTGTAAATCGTGCCGGTTAAAAGCACCTCGTCACCTGCAGTGAGAGGAGCAAGCTTTTCTTTCGTAAGAGGGGTATACAGTCTAATCGGCATAGGGCTCGCCCTCCAGTACAGCGGAGCAAAACCGCGCCACATGGCAATTGATGTTGACGGCGACAGGGAGCATGGCAATATGCGTGGGATAATATTCCACCGCCACGGAAAGCGCGGTGGTATCTCCCCCCATCCCTGCGGGGCCGATGCCGAGTTTGTTGATCTCGGCAAGTATATCTCTTTCCAAATCCGCATACCGGTCGTCGGCATTCGGTTCTCCAATCGGGCGAAGCAACGCTTTTTTCGCGAGCGCGGCCGCCTTGTCAAAGCTGCCGCCGACGCCCACTCCCATCACAATGGGGGGGCATGGATTGGGGCCCGCAAGCCGAACGGTTTCCACAGCGAAATCAAGGACGCCCTTTTGCCCGTCGGAGGGCTTGAGCATCGCGAGGCGGCTCATATTTTCCGAACCCGCGCCCTTGGGAGCGACGGTGATTTTAACAGTATCTCCCTCGATTACATCAAATGTGATGATTGCGGGCGTATTGTCCCCTGTATTCTTCCGATAAAGCGGGTCGGCAACGACGGATTTACGCAGATAACCTTCGGCATAGCCGCGGCGCACACCCTCGTTTATCGCTTCCTTTAGATTGCCCTCGATATGGACGTCCTGCCCGATCTCCACAAAAACGCAGGCTATGCCGGTATCCTGACAGGCGGGAAAAACGCCTTCCCGCGCCACTTCGCCATTTTCTAATATCTTATCGAGTACACCCTTGGCCGGAAGCCAATTTTCGTTTTCCCGGCTATCCCATATTGCCGCCGTGACGGATGGCGGCAGTTCGTAATTCGCTTTGATGCAAAGCGCCTTTACCGCCTCGACCACGCTCTGCATCCGAATCCGTTTCATTTGCGCACCGCCCCCGATTTCACAGCGGCCTCGGCCACACGCTTCGCGACGTTCTCGGCCACGCGCTTGTCGAAGGGCGAGGGGATGATGTAGTCGGCCCGCAATTCGTCTTCTTTGATAAGCTCCGCGATTGCGTAGGCGGCGGCGGTTTTCATCTCGTAGTTGATGTCGCGCGCATGCGCATCCAGCGCGCCGCGGAATATGCCGGGGAAGGCCAATACATTGTTGATCTGGTTGGGGAAATCGCTCCTGCCCGTACCCATGACGGCGACACCGGCTTCTACCGCCTCGTCATACATGATCTCGGGAACGGGGTTCGCCATGGCAAATACGATAGGGTTTTTGTTCATGGTTCTTATCATGTCGGGCGTAAGTGCTCTGGGTACGGAAACGCCGATGAAGGCGTCTGCGCCCTTTATAGCGTCGGCAAGAGCGCCCTTTTTATTTTCAAGGTTTGTAATCTCACAGAGCATCTTTTTATGGTCGGCGATGCCTTGGGCGCGTTCTTTATACAAGATGCCGTATTCGTCGCAGGCGACGATGTGGTTGACCCCCAGTTGAAGCAGCATTTTGATGATGGCTGTGCCCGCGCTGCCGGGGCCGTTGAGAACGACCCGTATTTCCTCCAGCCGTTTTTTTACGAGCTTGAGCGCGTTGATGAGCGCGGCTGCGACGACGATGGCCGTACCGTGCTGGTCGTCGTGAAACACGGGGATATCAAGTTCCTTTTCCAGCCGCTCCTCGATTTCAAAGCAGCGGGGAGAGGAGATATCCTCGAGGTTAACGCCTCCGAAGGTCGGCGCGAGATAGCGGACCGTTCTGATGATCTCCTCGGTATCTGTGGCGCCCAGACAGATGGGAAACGCGTCGACTCCCCCAAAAGCCTTGAACAAGATGGCTTTGCCTTCCATGACGGGCATCGCCGCCTCCGGACCGATGTTGCCGAGGCCCAGCACCGCTGTGCCGTCGGTAACAACGGCTACGAGATTGCCCTTCGCGGTGTATTTATACACGCTGGCTTTATCTCGTGCAATCTCGCGGCAGGGCTGCGCTACACCGGGGGTATAGGCTGTGCTCAGATCGTCCCGATCATTCAGCGACACCTTGCTCACGATGCCGATTTTCCCTTTCGCCTTTTCGTGCAATTTCAATGAAAGCTCGTTGTAGTCCATAAATGTTCTCCTTCGGCAGCTTGTCTACAAATATATCCGTGAGGGGGGCGGCATGTCAAGAGCCGAGAAGACATGCACACATCCAACCTACCGATGACGAAAGCTTTGTTAAAACTACGCTATCCTCGGTGCAGGCACGGTCAATGCGGAGCACGCGTGCTTGTATGCAACCTATCCGAATATCATCTTAGGCCGACAGGCGGTAGGGTTTACGCGAAACGCCAGAAAACGGCTTGCGGAACGCGCAGTGCTCAACGTGCAAACGGCTTTGGCCGAGTTTGAAGCACGAAAAGGATAGCGGCAAACATGCGTGAGATGCAAAGTTTAGCATGCTTAAAATGGAGATGCCGCCGATTCCAAAGTAAGAAAAAAATAAAAATGGCGGAAGGTTTGCTCCGCAAACCCATTCCCGACAAACAGAAAGCACCACCTAAAAGGCCTACTGTCACGGAGAACTGTTGCGGCCCGGCTTTTGTTTTGCTATTCTTTTTGGTAAGGAGAAAAAACACAAGATGAAGAGAGCGTTGTTCAAAGAATCTTCGGAAGGAGTAATGGCTTTGAGAGGGCTGTTTTTATATGGCGCAAAATGCGATCAAAGTATTTGGGAACGGATGAAAGAAAGTCTAAGCAGTTTAGACATTGATTATATTTCATATCCGCATGAGGTGCTTCAAGAAGCAAGGGATATTTCCGATGTCGCAAAATGGGTTTATGAAAGTTATGGGTATCGTGATTATAATTTTATTGTCGGTCACAGTATGGGAGGGCAAATTGCGCTTAAGCTGGTATCGTCATACGCTATGCAGCCGACAAGGATAATATTGGTAGAAAGCAATCCAAAGCCATCCGGAAGTTTTTATAGAAATTTGATGACAGAAAAACATATGAAACAGTACGGCGAGCCGATCAGCCGGATGTTCCAAAATGAATCTGCATTTTATAACCGGGAGCTTTTATCGTCATTGCGGGATGATTATGATCTGACCTCATGCATCAGAACGTATCATGGGACAATCTATTCTGTTTATGGCGATAGAGGGCAGCCGAAATACGAGGACAGAATAAATGATTTGTATCTTCCGCCGGACATTATAAAGATGATGAAGATCATCTTCATCAAAGATGCCGGTCATTTACCGATGATAGAAAATCCCAGTGCGTTATGTACTGTGATTTGCAGCATAGTGACAGGCAGATTATGAGCTTACTCCTTACCAATAATGTGGACTTTGGCGCTTATTAAGGCAGCTTAACCTTTAACTGCCTTTTCATCGGATATAGCAAGAATTTTATGGCGAATCATGTTATACTTTGGCTATATTCCTATGCTATGTATATTGATTTTGGGGGTATACAATTAATACGAGTTATAGCAATAATAAGAACTCTGAATCAATAATCAAAATGTATGGCAAGTGTGTGGGACCAACTGCTAAACCAGTATTTGCAGCATGAAGAACCGGCATTTCGCCAGATGCATCGGAGCAGTCTCTGTGAAACATATCGATTTGGATATTGCTTAGCCGAAGCTCTCGAACAGCATGTTTACAGAAATGGCTTCAAAAGTGCCGTTGACGCACAGGAATTTGTGGTGGAAATGCTGGATGCAGAACGTGTTCCTGGGAACGAGCGCAGACAGAGCCCTGCTGAAGCTGCAATGATTTACGAGCGAATCGAGTACCTTGCGTCGGATGACTACGCAGCCGGACGCCGCCATGCCGTTCATACAGGAACAGCACCTAGAAAAGGGGGCACACAACAAGGCCATTCAGAAAGCGACTGAAAGCTACCACATCAGCGCCGAGATGAAAGCGTACCTGCGGACGCCGAAAGTAAAATAAGATTTGTGGGATGTTTAGTTGTGTTTATAATATATTTAGGCACAGGTTTTTAATTGCTTATATTATCTGAAAGAGCATATAATTAGAATTAGAGGAAACTAGGCATGGAAAAACGTCTCATCGTTCAAGCAATCACAAAATTTATACTTGGGATAATCGTTGTTGCGTTATTGCTATTTGTTTCATCCGGGACATTGCATTATTGAAACGCATGGCTGTTTATGAGCATCCTTTTTATTCCCATGTTCGTTGCGGGTATCATTTTAATGATCAAGAACCCTGATTTATTGCGCAAGCGATTAAATACAGAAGAAAAAGAATCCGAGCAAAAGCATGTAATGATACTTGGCGGCGCCATGTTTCTATGTGGGTTTATTATCGCCGGGTTGGATTACCGTTTTGGATGGACTTATTTACCAAAATCAGTCTCAATCATTGCTGCCGTTATATTTTTGCTTGCATATATGCTGTATGCAGAAGTCCTGCGTGAAAACACATATCTTTCCAGAACAGTAGAAGTGCAGGACCATCAAAAAGTGATCGATACAGGACTATATGGGATCGTCAGGCATCCGATGTACTCGGCCACGATACTCCTTTTCCTTAGCATACCGCTTGTACTTGGCTCGCTGTTCGCTTCTCTTGTCTTTTTAATGTATCCGGTCCTTATTGCAAAAAGGATAAAAAACGAAGAACATGTGTTGGAAGAAAGCTTGGAAGGATATTCAGATTATAAAAAGAGAGTAAAGTACAAGATGATCCCCTTTGTTTGGTAGCCTTTTATATGAGCACACTCGCAGCTTGGAATTAGGTCCGTAACTGCGCATTATGGTTTATGACCATCAAGCCTGTGCCGCCAGTCATGGTGTTCGCCTGGCGAAACTCCTGCAAAGAGAAAAAATGAGAAAGGCAGCAAATGTCCTCGTTCCTGTTTATTCTTGTATGACTGATTTCGATGCCACTTTCTTATACTTGGTTTTCATAAGTATTATTAAAATAATCAATCAAGGAGGTAGGGTGTTATGAACGAAGAAAAGAAAACAGAAGAGTTTAGGATAAATGGTGAAGACTTGATGGAAAAGATCAAAGAAATCATCCAGGAAGGTAACGCGAGAAAAGTTACAATAATGGATAAAGATTATAAGGAAATTCTTAGCTTTCCATTAACCGTCGGCGTAGTCGGTATCGCATTAGCTCCTATTTTTGCGGCCGTTGCAACGATTACGGCTTTAGCAGCAGAATGTACAATCGTTATTGAACGGTAAAATATCATTGTAATACGCAGTGACCAATAAGCGAAAAGAAAACTATTGCTCTACAAAGAATTTATTACTTTCTTAGGAGGAATTAAATGTAAAATGCGTAAGCTGCGCCTAGCGGCTTGCATATGGTTTCTGCCTGTCGAAAAAGCTTGTAAGTCCGTGTTATCTGGGGCATAATAAATGACATATGCAGTTCCGTACTGTTTTGCACAGAGAATATACTTAATGTACATGAAAGGCGAACTGCTTTTTCTGGGAGGAATATGGCAAACGATTCGTTTCAGCGCTTCGATATGCTTAAAAAACCGCGCAGGCAAATGCTGCGCCCGCTGATTTGGGCGTTGAGCTTCCCACCCGTGTGGAAGCACCGCGCAAAAATCGTCAAGCAGGGGATGGACGGGCTCAAGCCGCCTTACCTGCTTTTATGCAATCATAACGCATTTTTTGATTTTATGGTCGCCTCGGTCGCAACCTTCCCGCACCGCTCCAATTCCGTGGTCGCCATCGACGCGTATACCATGCCGATGGGTAAGGGGTTTATGGGGCGCGCGTGGCTTCTGCGCATGGTCGGCTGCATCTGTAAGCGGAAATTCACAAATGATCTTGTGCTGGTTCGCCACATCAAGCGCGTCATCGAAAACGGCGATATCGCGGTCGTCTATCCGGAAGCGCGCTATTCGCTGTGCGGCACCACGGCGGTGCTCCCCGAATCGCTCGGAAAAATGTGCAAGCTTTTGAAGGTGCCGGTGGTGACGCTTGTGATGCACGGGCACCACATCAACTCGCCCTTTTGGAACCCGGGGGACCGCGGCGTAAAGCCTACGGAAGCTGAAATGGTTTGCCTTTTCACCGCCGATGAGCTTGCCAAAAAGAGCGTGGAGGAAATCAATGAGAGCATAAGAAAGGCTTTTTATTACGACGACTTCGCGTGGCAGAAGGCGCACGGCATCCGCGTGACAGAGCCCAATCGGGCCGAAAGGCTCCATAAGGTGCTTTACCAGTGCCCCGCCTGCAAAATGGAATACCGCATGGGCTCGAAGGGCGAAAAGCTTTTTTGCGAGGCATGCGGCAAAACGTGGACCATGAGCGAATACGGTGAGCTTTCCGCCGACAACGGTGAAACCGAGTTTTCCCACATCCCCGATTGGTACGAGTGGGAGCGGCAAAACGTACGCGCGGAGGTGGAAAAAGGCGCCTACGGCATCCGCTGCGACGTACGCGTCACCTCGCTGCCCAATTCAAAGGGCTATATACCGCTTGGCATGGGCACGCTCACCCACGATCATAACGGCTTTACGGTGAAGGGTACAGGTGAATACGGCGATTTTGAAATGAAAAAACCGGTTTCTACTATGTATTCCTGCCACATCGAGTACGAATACCTCAACCGCTACGGCGACGCGCTCGACTTGAGCACCCTTGAGGATACTTGGTTTATCTACCCGCAGGGGAGGGACTTTTCGCTTACCAAATTCGCGCTCGCCACAGAAGAACTCTACGAGGCGTACAAAAGCAGCGCATCGTATCAAACGTAATAGTCGAGTACCAGCTCAAAACCCATCTTCAGCCCCGGCAAAAGGCTGTCGATCTCCATATATTCCTCACGGGTGTGAAGACCATCCCCGATATAGCAGCCCACGCAAATAGATGGGATGCCCATGGATAGAGGAATGTTGCAGTCTGTGGAGGCGGCGCAGAATTTTGCTTCCTGTCCGAAATACTTCTTTACCGCCGCTGCCGTCTTTATATCCAGCGCCTGCTGGTCCGCTGGATCTACTTTCCCGCCGCAGGGCCTGTCCCCGATGAGCTCGAGATTGACGGTTATACCCTTTGTCCGGTAGAAGGCTATTGCCGCGTCGAGATGTTTTTCCATTGTTAAGAGCGCTTCCCGACGGTCGGATCGAAACTCGTAGAGCATTTCCGCCTGCTGGGCAATGGTGTTCACGGAGGTCCCGCCTCGGATGAGGCCCACGTTATAGGTGGTTTTTCCGCCCTCGGGTACTTTTACGGTATAGAGCGTATCAATCATGGAAGCAAGATAGGCGATGGCGTTCCGGTTGCCGAATTTATCGTAAGAGTGCCCTCCTTCGGTGAGTACCTCTATGCGATAGCGCTTGGAACCTACCGCGGCGTTGGTCACCTTGCAGTTGCAGTCGTCAAAAGAGAAGAACGATCGTATCCTGCCGCCGAAATCGCGCATGATCTGCCGGGAACCCTTCAGGTTCCCCAACCCCTCTTCGCCGGAATTGATCACAAAGAGCATGCCGCCGCTTTTGGGGGTCAGCCTTTTTTCGGCCACATATTTGGCCGCCGTCAACAGCACCACCGCATTGGCCGTATCATCGCCCACGCCGGGACAGTAGATGCGCCCGTCCTTTTCCGTCAGGGGCAGTTCCTCGGTATCGGAAAACACCACGTCGCTGTGCGCCATAAAAACAACAAGCTCGTTATCAGCCGTGCATTTTACGGGATAAATGACATTCAGCGCTTCGTCGATATAAACGCCTTTCGCCCCTTGCGCCGCGAGCCAGTCCCTGCAGAATGCCGCCCTTTTCTCCTCATGGTTGGAAGGAGCAGGGATTCTCGCAAGGGTTTTTAAAAGTTCGGCGGTTTCCAAAAAATGGTGTTCCACATATTGTAAAACTTCACATGGCAAATCCATATAGTATCTCCTGTCAGATATCTATATAAATTGTAATACGTAATCCGACAATTCACAACCGGCAACGGGAATTGTGGTTATGCCTTCAGAAGTTCCGAACTCCTTTCCGTTTGAGAAAACGCGCAAGTCCGGACCGGGCTTGCGCGTTTTTACTTTTAGATGCTATCGGTATGGTGAATCGGATAAAGGTCTTGGCGCCGTCCCTCACACATAATCCCGCAGCCATACCACAACATACCGTATGCTCAACAGAAGCTGCAAGGCGAAGAGTCCGTAGCACACGTTGCGGCGGACTTTGTCTTTGCGGCGCTTAAATATACCCGCGCCGATGAGGGGCACGAGCGGTATGATGCCGGCACAAAAAATGAAGGCGATGGTTTTCATGTGGTATCATCCTTTCGCTTAAAGGGGGAGAAGCAGTACAAAATATATGTGTATATGGTATCATTTTGTTTTCAGCAACCGCAATCGCAAATGGCTGGAAAAAGCGCCAAAAAAAGTTCGCTCATTTGTTCACCTTTTCTTTGTAATTTAAGCGGACTATGGTATAATCGGTAAGGTGAAGCAACAAGACGGCAGAAGGAGAAACACGATGGTCAAGCATATCGTATGCCATAAATATACCGATAAGGCCGAGGCGGAAAAGATCGCTCCCATGCTCATGGGTTTAGTGGGTAAGGTGCCTTCGCTTCGCTCCATGCAGGCAGGGAAGGACTTTATCGGCAGCAACCGCTCCTATCACCTCGCGCTCGTCGCCGAGTTCGACGACAAGGCTGATCTCGACCAATACCAAAACCATCCCGAGCATGTGAAGGTGAAGGACTATATCCATACCGTCCTCACGGATTCTGTCTCGGTGGATTTTGAATTTTAGGATTTATGAACGAATTTAAGGTGGTATCCCCTTTCGAGCCGCAGGGCGACCAGCCCGAGGCCATCGATAAGCTTGTATCGGGCGTCGTAAACGGCGACCGGCTGCAGGTGCTGCTTGGCGTTACCGGCAGCGGCAAAACCTTTACCATGGCAAAGGTCATCGAGCGCGTGCAGCGCCCCACGCTTGTGATAGCACACAACAAGACGCTTGCGGCACAGCTATGCTCCGAGTTTAAGGAGTTTTTCCCGGACAGCGCCGTAGAGTATTTCGTCAGCTATTACGACTATTACCAGCCGGAAGCGTACATCGCGGCATCCGATACGTACATCGAAAAGGCCGCCACCATCAACGACGAGATCGATAAGCTCCGGCACAGCGCCACCTGCGCGCTCAACGAACGGCGGGACGTCATCATCGTGGCGTCGGTGTCGTGCATCTATGCGCTGGGCGACCCGGAGGAATACCTTCGGCTGAGCATTTCGCTCCGAAAGGGTATGACCGTCGAGCGCGACGCGGTGATGAAAAGGCTCGTGGATATACAATACCAGCGCAATGAGATGGAGTTTGCACGCGGGACGTTTCGCGCCAAGGGAGACGTGCTTGAAATATTTCCCATGAACTGGTCGGAAAAGGCGCTGCGCATAGAATTTTTCGGCGACGAGATCGAGCGTATCAGCGAGATCAACATCGTTACCGGCGAAATACTTGTGACCCGCTCGCATGTGGCCATCTTCCCCGCGTCGCACTACGCTACGGGCAGGGAAAAGCTCGTGGGCGCGTTTGGTGATATCGAGCGCGACATGCACGCCCGCGTGCAGCAGTTCAAGGACGCGGACAAGCTCCTCGAGGCGCAGCGCATAGAGCAGCGCACCACCTACGATATGGAGATGATGCGCGAGATCGGCTACTGCCAGGGCATCGAAAACTACTCGCGCTATTTCGACGGCCGCTCTCCGGGCTCGCCGCCGTTTACGCTGCTCGATTATTTCCCCAAGGATTTTTTGATGATCATCGACGAGTCGCACGTGACATTGCCGCAGATACGCGGCATGTATCGCGGCGATTTCTCACGCAAGCAAAGCCTTGTGGAATACGGCTTCCGCCTGCCGAGCGCATACGATAACCGGCCGCTGAAGTTCGACGAGTTCACCAAGCGCTTCAACCAGCTCATCTGCGTGAGCGCCACGCCGGGCGATTATGAGCTCGGGCTTGCGTCGCAGGTGGCCGAGCAGATCATACGCCCCACGGGGCTTGTGGACCCCGAGATCAGCGTCCGTCCCGTGAAGGGGCAGGTGGACGATTTGTTGGGCGAGATCAAGGCTGTGGCCGCAAAGGGCATGCGAACGCTCGTGACCACGCTCACCAAGCGCATGGCGGAAACGCTTACCGAATACCTCGACGGCATGGGCGTAAAGGTGCGCTACATGCATTCCGACATCGAGACCATCGAGCGCATGGAGATCATACGCGATCTGCGTTTAGGCGAGTTCGACGTGCTCGTGGGCATCAACCTTTTACGCGAAGGGCTCGACCTTCCCGAGGTGGGGCTTGTGGCCATACTCGATGCGGATAAGGAGGGTTTTTTGCGCTCCGCGACCTCGCTCGTGCAGACCGTGGGCCGCGCGGCGCGAAACGTGGAGGGCCGCGTCATCATGTACGCGGATGAGATGACCGATTCTATGCGCGTCGCCATACAGGAAACCGGCCGCCGTCGCGAAAAGCAGATGGCGTTTAACACTGAGCACGGCATCACGCCGCGAAGCGTGCAAAAGGCCGTGCACAACATCCTCGAGATTAGCGCTAAGAGAAGCGCGGGCGCCGAGGGTATGACCGAGGAGGCGCGGCAGGAGCGCATAGAGGTAGTTCGCGCGCAGATGCGCGCCGCGGCTGCAGAACTCGAGTTCGAGGCCGCCGCAAAGCTACGCGACGAGCTTCTTGCGCTCACGGGCGAAAGTGAAAAAGGCGCTGCCAAGCGCATCGCTCCGGGCATGCCGGGCAGCCGCAAGCCCGCAAGGGGCAGGACTAGGAAATGAGCGCCCTATGTGCGTATCTTTATAAATGCTAATTTGTGGAGGGAACGGAATGCTGGAATTTAAATATGATACGCAATTGCTGCTTGAAGGGAAAAATCTTGACGAAGATGCTGTCAACGAATATTTTACGAATCGTTTCAAAGGCGACTGTCTTCTGGCAGTAGGGGACGAAACGCTTATCAAGATCCATTTTCACACGAATGAGCCGTGGAAAGTATTGGAGTATTGCGCATCGCTCGGAGAAATCTATGATATCGTAGTGGAGGACATGGACCGGCAGGCAAGAGGTTTGCACGGGTAACGACCTCGATTGCCCTCGTAGGGCGGCATACCCTCATGCCGCCGCCGAGCAACACAAAAAGAAACTTACGCGCACAACAAGCGCGAAATATTTTGGAGTAAACAGCCGACATGAAGGACTGCATCACCATTAAGGGCGCGCGGGAGCACAACCTGAAAAACATCGATCTTACGCTGCCGCGCAACAAACTCATCGTATTCACGGGGCTTTCGGGCTCCGGCAAATCATCGCTGGCGTTTGATACCATCTATGCCGAGGGGCAAAGGCGGTATGTCGAGTCGCTTTCCTCGTATGCCCGCATGTTCTTGGGGCAGATGGAAAAGCCCGACGTCGATTATATCGAGGGGCTTTCGCCCGCCATCTCCATCGATCAGAAAAGCACCTCCAATAACCCGCGCTCCACAGTGGGCACGGTCACGGAGATACACGACTATTTTAGGCTCATGTACGCACGCATGGGCATACCGCACTGCCCGGAATGCGGCCGCGTGATCGCGCGCCAGAGCGTGGACCAGGTGGTGGACCAGATCAAGGCGCTCGGCGAGGGCGCGCGCATACAGGTGATCGCGCCCGCCGTGCGTGCGAGAAAGGGCGAGCACCAAAAGCTTTTCGAGCAGATACGCAAGGAGGGCTACGTCCGCGTGCGCGTGGACGGCGTGATCTACGACATTAACGAGGTGCCTGCGCTCGATAAAAAATACAAGCATACCGTGGATGTGATCGTAGACAGGCTCGTGATCCGCGAGGGCTTCGAAAGCCGCCTCAACGACTCGCTCGAGACCGCATTCGCGTTCGGCGAAGGGCTTGTGAAGATTGACGTCGACTCGCGGGAAGAACTGACGTTCTCGCAAAATTACGCCTGCCCCGAGCATGGCGTGAGCATGGAGGAGCTTACGCCCCGCATGTTCTCGTTCAACAACCCGTTCGGCGCATGTCCTACCTGCATGGGCCTAGGGATGATGCTCAAGATGGATGAGAGCATCATCATCCCCAACCAGTCGCTTTCCCTCTCGCAGGGGGCCATCTCTGTAACGGGTTGGCAGAGCGATTCCAAGGATACCATCGCTTCCATGTACTTCAACGCGCTCGCCGAGCGCTATGATTTTTCGCTCACAACGCCTTGGCGCGAACTGAGCGATACGGCAAGGCACGTGCTCCTTTACGGCACGGGCAGCGAAAAGCTGCACATCGCCTACAACCGCGAGTTCGGCTCCGGCACGTTCGACGCGCCGTTCGAGGGCGTTATCAACAATCTGGAGCGCCGCTACCGCGAAACGCAATCCGACGCGGCCAAGCAGGAGCTTGAAAGCTATATGTCGAGCATCCCTTGCCCGGATTGCGGCGGCAAGCGCCTCAAAAGGGAAAGCCTCGCCGTAACGGTGGGCGGCGTTTCCATCGCGGAATTGAGCGATATGACGGTAACGAGGGCGCGGGAGTTCTTGAACTCGCTCACGCTTTCCGCAAGCGAAAGCATCATCGCCGCGCAGATCATGAAGGAACTCAACGCCCGATTGGGCTTTTTGGAGGACGTGGGGCTCAACTACCTCACGCTTTCCCGCGCGGCCAACACGCTTTCGGGTGGCGAGGCGCAGCGCATAAGGCTCGCCACGCAGATCGGCTCCGGCCTCGTGGGGGTCTTGTACATCCTCGACGAGCCGAGCATCGGCCTCCATCAGCGCGATAACGCGAAGCTCTTACGGACGCTCAAAAACATGCGCGACCTCGGCAACACGCTCGTGGTGGTGGAGCACGACGAGGAGACCATCCGCGAGGCGGATCATGTTGTGGATATCGGCCCGGGGGCGGGCGAGCACGGCGGCGAGCTTGTGGCTGAGGGTACGCCGGAGGAGATTATGCTTGTCGAAAACTCCGTTACGGGCCAGTTTTTGAGCGGCAAGCGCTCTATCACCGTGCCGAAAAGCAGGCGCAAAGCCAAGCATTGGCTCACGGTCCGCGGCGCGCGCGCCAACAATTTAAAAAATGTGGACGTCAAGATCCCCTTGGGCGTATTTACCTGTGTCACGGGCGTTTCGGGCAGCGGCAAGTCGAGCCTCGTCAACGAGATCATAAGAAAAACGCTCCTGCGCGACCTCAACCGCGCCAAGGTGCATGTGGGCAATACCTACGACGCCATCGATGGCATTCAATATCTCGATAAGATCATCGATATCGACCAATCGCCCATAGGGCGTACGCCGCGCTCGAATCCCGCCACCTACACGGGGCTTTTTGACCTCATACGCGAGGTGTTCGCCATGACGCCCGACGCCAAGGTGCGCGGCTACACCAACGGCCGCTTCAGCTTCAACACCAAGGGGGGCCGCTGCGAGACCTGCAAGGGCGACGGCATCATCAAAATAGAGATGCACTTCCTTCCGGACGTGTATGTGCCCTGCGAAGTTTGCAAGGGAAAACGCTACAACCGCGAAACGCTGGAGGTGCACTATAAGGGCAAAACCATATCCGACGTGCTCGATATGACGGTGGAGGAAGCCTTAAGGTTTTTTGAGCCTATCCCGCGCATCGCGCGAAAGCTTCAAACGCTTTACGACGTCGGCTTAGGTTATGTACGGCTCGGACAGCCCTCCACAACACTTTCGGGCGGCGAGGCGCAGCGCGTGAAGCTCGCCACGGAACTTAGCCGTCGCGACACGGGAAAGACCCTCTACGTGCTCGACGAGCCCACTACGGGCCTTCATGTGGCGGATGTCGAACGGCTCTTGCAGATCCTCACGCGGCTCGTCGAAGGAGGAAGTTCGGTACTCGTTATCGAACATAATCTTGACGTAATCAAGACTGCGGATTATATAATAGACTTAGGGCCCGAGGGCGGGGATCAAGGCGGTACCGTGGTAGGCTGCGGCACGCCCGAAGAGCTTGCGCAAAACGAAAAGAGCTACACGGGCGCGTATTTGAAAAAAATACTTTGAGGCGCCGGGGCGGGCAAGGGAAGTTTTAGCGTGCTCCGGGGGTTGGGGGACGACGGCATGGAACAGAATATGGAACGCTGGTACAATGCGGTAGGACAGCGGTTTTCGGTGCGCAAGTACGGAGGCGCACCCTCCGAGGAAGACATGAAGTCGCTTTGGGAAACCGCGAACCTTCTGAGCGTACGCGGCGTGCGCATCACCCTTTTGCGGAGCGAGACCTTTTTTACCCGTTCGCTTTTCAGCTACGGGATCATCACTGGCACGGATTGTTTGGCGGCCATCGTTTCAAACGGCGCCGAGCCGGAAACGGTGGGGTACCTAGGCGAAACGTTTGCGCTCGAATGCGCGGCGATGGGCATTGGGACCTGCTGGCTGGGGCTTCCGCAATTCAAAAGGGCCGCGCTCAAGGAACTCAAGCTCGAGGACGGGGAAAAGCTTGCCATCGTCATGGCGTTTGGCGTTCCGGCGCAGAAGTATATCGGCCGTCCGCGCAAGGGTCTCGATAAGCTTACGGGCTTATCACAGGCAGCGCTTATCGATCTTCCCGAATGGCAGCAGCGCGCGCTCGAATGCGCGCGGCTCGCGCCCTCCGCGAGAAATGCGCAGCCGTGGGAGTTTGTGACGGACGAAAACGGCATCGCCGTGTACCGTACAAACGAAAATTTCGGTTTCGGAAAGCTCGATTGCGGCATCGCCATGCTGCATGTGGAACTCGGCGCGGCGCATTGCGGCGTCAGCGGTGAATGGGAAAAGACCGAAATGGGAAACCTGTTCCGGCCGGTAGGCTAATTTGATCGTAATAGGAGGATTATGATGCAGACCGAACGCGTATCCGAAGCGGTCATCCGCAGGCTCCCGCGTTATTATCGAGAACTGCTGCAGCTCAAGGCGAGCGGGGTAGAACGCATCTCCTCGGGAACCCTCGCGCAGCGGATGCGCCTGAACGCCTCGCAGGTGCGGCAGGATTTCAACTGCTTCGGCGGCTTCGGCCAGCAGGGCTACGGCTATCGGGTCGATACGCTGCTAAATGAGATCAAGAGCATACTTTCGCTCAACGGCCATTACCGCGTCATCATCGTGGGTGCGGGCAATATCGGGCAGGCGCTCGCGCATTTCGAGGGCTTTGAAAAAGACGGCTTCGCCGTAATGGCGCTGTTCGATATCAACGAAAAACTCGTCGGCACTTCGGTCAACGGGAAGCCCGTGCTGCACATCGACCAGCTTGAGAAATACATCCGCGAAAACGGCGCGGACATCGGCGTGATCGCCGCGCGGCGCAGCGCCGCGCAGGAGATCGCCGACCGTATGGCGGCGGCAGGCATCGGCGGCATATGGAATTTCGCGCCCGTGGACGTAGTTGCCCCCGTCCCCGTCGAGCAGGTGCACATGAGCGACAGCATCATCTGCCTTTCCTATAAAATGGCGCATAGGGATACGGCGGAAGAGTAGGGGGACAGTTTCAATGGGAAGTTTATCTTCGCTGCCGAATGTCGGCAAGGTTCTGGAGAAGAACCTGAACGACATAGGCGTTTATACGCCCGAACAGCTTACGGAAATGGGGAGCAAGGATGCTTTTGCCCGCATCCGGCTGATTGATGGCGGGGCTTGTTTGCATATGCTTTATGGCTTGGAGGGCGCAATAGAGGGTATAAAGGATACGCAGCTTGCCGAAAGCACGAAGCAGGATGTGAAAAGATTTTTTCATAGTTTATAACTTTGCCTATTGTTTTCGCACAGCGGGGCGTATGCATTGAAAATGCATACGCCCCGCTGTGCGTTATTGATTTTACTCGTCGTCCAGAATGCACCTTGGCACGCCGAGCTCGATCTGCGGCTTTAAATATTCGCACAGTGCGGCAATATCCATTTTCCCTAACGCGCCTTCTTGCCGGCCGCGGACGGAAAATGTATTTTCTTTGGCTTCCGCATCGCCGACTACGAGAAGATAGGGTACCTTTTCGAGCCGGTATTTTTTGATCTTGCCGCGCATGTTTTCCACGTTATACGGTTTCATATTCTTTTCTCCTCATTTCCGATTTTATTTTGAACGGCAAACGAGGCACGCGGTAAGCCGCTCCTCAAAGCGGCGCAGCGGCATTCTCTTTTTCATCGGAGCAAACACCTCCCTTTTTTAAAATAAAAAACATACCACCTTGCAAAGCTTAATTTGCAAGGTGGTATGTATCCTTGCAGCCACACGACAATGGGGATCGCCCCTGTCGCAGGCTGCGTATGCAGCAAACAACGGAGCGGCCTTAGACGGTAGTGACGGTTGCAAACAAACGGTACATGGTATTACCTCTTCAGTATAGTTTAGGATATTTTATGCCCTGAGTTCGCCCGTGTCAAGCGATTGGTTATATTTCATCCTACGCTGAGAAGTAAAAAATACGGCGGCAGCTTTGATAACTCAAAGTTACCGCCTTCAGATCATATCATAGCTTTATGCTGCCCGGCGTTTATAAGCCCGCATTGCAAAAATATAGGCAACAATCAGGATACCCATGCACCATGCAAGCGCAACCCAAATATCTTTTCCGACGGACTGTCCCGCCAGCAGGGAGCGGATCGCATCGACGATGGAAGTCACAGGCTGGTTTTCGGCAAAAGCACGGACAACCGGCGGCATCGAATCAGTAGGCACAAACGCCGAGCTGATAAACGGAAGGAAGATAAGCGGGTAGGAAAAGGCACTTGCGCCATCCACTGATTTTGCAGATAGTCCGGCAATCGCCGCGACCCATGTCAAGGCCAGCGTAAATAGCGCCAGTATCCCGGCCACAGCAATCCATGACAATACTCCCGCCGACGAACGGAAACCCATAATCAGCGCTACAAGAATGATGACAACAACCGAAATCGCATTGGATACCAGCGAGGTCAGTACGTGCCCCCACAGCGGGGCCGAACGCGCAATCGGCATGGAGTGGAACCGTTCGAAGATGCCCCGCTGCATATCCATAAACAGACGGTAAGACGTATAGGCAATGCCGCTCGCAATCGACATCAGCAGAATGCCGGGCAGTAGGTAGTTCACATAGTTATCCGTGCCGGTTTGAATGGCGCCGCCCAACACATATACAAACAGCAGCATCATCGCAATCGGCGTGATGCAAACCGTGATAATGGTATCCATGCTACGGGTAATATGGCGCATGGAACGCCCAAGCATAACGCTCATATCGCTGAAAAAGTGCTTCCTTACGGTTTCCATTTACTTTTCCTCCTTCTTGCCGATGATTGCAAGAAATATTTCCTCCAACGCCGGCTGTTTCTCCACATACTCCACCTTTGTGGGCGGGAACAGCTTTTTCAGTTCCTCAAGGGTGCCGCCCGCGATAATTTTCCCTTCATGCAGGATGGCGATTCGATCCGCAAGCTGCTCAGCTTCCTCCAGATATTGCGTGGTCAGAAACACCGTTGTGCCATTACTAGCAAGCTCTTTTACAGTCTGCCAAACCTCGATGCGTCCTTCGGGGTCAAGCCCTGTAGTCGGCTCGTCGAGGAAAATAAGCTGAGGTTTTCCCACAAGGCTCATGGCGATGTCGAGCCTGCGGCGCATACCGCCCGAATAGGTGGAAACCCTGCGGTCGGCAGCGTCGGACAGGCCGAAGCGTTTCAGCAAATCGTCCGCGACCTGACGTGGGTTTTTGAGATGCCGCAGCTTGGCGATCATAATAAGGTTTTCTCGCCCGGTCAATATCTCGTCTACGGCGGCGAATTGTCCTGTCAAGCTGATGGACTGGCGCACATTGCCGGGCTTTGCCGCGACGTTGAAGCCGTTTACGGCCGCGGTTCCGCCGTCCTGTTTCAGAAGCGTCGCGAGGATTCTGATAATCGTTGTCTTGCCCGCGCCGTTGGAGCCGAGCAGGGCGAAAATACTGCCTTTTTCCACCTCGAAATCCACGCCTCTCAAGACATGAAGTTTCTTGAAGGACTTTTGCAGCCCGTTTACTTGAATTGCGAGGTTTTTCATTTAGAATCCTTATCCTTTCCGAGCTTTTTCAGTATGTCACGGTTAAGCGCCTCACGCCAATCTTCCGTGTATGTTCTGGCGTTGCGCAGAAGCTCGTCGCAGAATGTGGCCACGTCCTCGCCGGTAATCTCTAAAACATGCTTGCCATCCGCTGCGCCAGCCTCGAACAATTCTATCAGGTCATAATGGATCTTCATCATGTCATAGCCGGAACCAGCCGCGAACATCCACATGTGGCTCTGAATTTTCTTAAATACATATTGATAGTCTTTAGGTAGAGCCTCTACCCTTGCCATCTGTTGTTTATATTCGCGTTTACTCTCAATCATTTTTTTGATATTGAAATAGTTATCGAAGAACTCAGACATTCGATTGTTCCTCCTTTAATTGGTTGATTTTTGACGCGACGAACTCCCATTTTTCCCAGAACTTCCGCAGTTCCTCGCATCCCATGTCGTTAAGCACGAAAAACTTGCGCGGCGGTCCCATGTCGGAGGCCTTTTTGGTGACCTCAACCAGCTTGTTTCTTTCAAGCCGGACCAGGATGGTGTATACCGTTCCATCCACAACATCTGTGAAGCCAAGGGCGTTCAGCCGTCGCGTGATTTCGTAACCGTAGGTTTCTTTGCGGCCTATTATTTCAAGGACACAGCCCTCCAGCACGCCTTTGAGCATTTCTGTTAGGTTTTCCAGTACAATCACTCCTTGCTATTCTGTATAACAGATATCATGTATTACTTACTACGACTATATAGTATTACGTAGTAGGCGGTTTGTCAATAGCGGTCATGCTAGAAAAAACAGAAGCAGATGTTTGTTTTGACATCTGCTTCTTGTTTATTGCACCGTACCGATTACGCCTTAATCAACCTATTGACCGCATTCCATGCTGAAAAATCCCATTTGTCCCTGCGTATCGCAAGCTTGCAAAAATGAAAAAGCGCCTTTATCGAGCGCGAGAAAATCGCCCGCTTTCGGGGAGAAGAGATACTCCTCGGGGTGGAAGATGCCTTCCTCCAACCGCCCCGCGGCGAGGTAGGAGAGCTCGGCGCCGCCCTCATAAACGATACGCTTTGCGCCTTTTCCCTCCGTGAAAACTACCTTGGGTTCCGTCGCGAGGCGTGGAAATTCGTGGTAGCGCACGCGCATTTCATGGCTTTTTTCTAAAAAAGAAGCAGCGCTCGCCGCGAGCAACAGTCGTTTGCGGAAGGTCAATAAAGAAAGGGGCGAGGCATCGAGCGCGAGATAGCGCCTGTTTAGCTTTTGGCAGACGGCGGCGGTGGTGCCGCTGCCGGAAAAAAGGTCCGCCACAAGGTCGTTCTCGCGGGAGGAGGCGAGTATGACACGCTTTAAAAGCGCCTCGGGTTTTTGCGTGGCGTAACCTGTACGCTCGGGGTCGCGTTGATGCATGTGTTCGATATCGTCCCAAACGTCGCCCGGATAAACGGGGGCATCCTCGTAATAGCGGTAGGTTTTGGAGCCGGAGCGGATGGAAAAGTAGATGCGCCCGTCTTCGTCGATGCGGCGTTTCATGTGGTTGCGAGGCTGCGCGCCACGAGGCGTGCCCACTGCCGTTATGTCGAAAAAGACCTTGGAGGAGCGCCTGTAGAATAAAATGGTATCGTGCTTGCGCGAATAGTACCGTTTGGAGCGCCCGCCGGACTTATAGGACCATACGATCTCGTTCATGAAGCTGTTCTCGCCGAATATCTCGTCGAGCAACAGCTTTACACGCGCGCCCATGCGGTAATCGATATGCACATAGATGCTTCCCGACGGCACGAGCATTTCCTTGCATGTCGTGAGCGCCAGGCGCATAAGCGCCATGAACGCTTCGGCGTCGAGCATATCGTCGTAGGCGGCGGTTTTCTCGAGCGCTTTGCCCATCATGAAGCGCGCGCCCGTACAAAAAGGCGGGTCGAGGTAAACAAGCTGCGCTTTGGAGCGGTATTCCTCCGCGAGCGCGGCGGCATTTTGCTCGAGCGTACCGGACACGAAAAGCCCGGGCCCGCCGGAAGGATGCGTTTCACCAAAGCAATTGACGGCGCGAAGCATACCTCTACCTCCCTCAATCGTCAGAAAAAATCGCCCTGCCGTTTAAATGGCAGGGCGAAGCATCATTTTTCGCTGTCGTTGTTGTGGGAAACGTTTTTGATGTGGGCTTCCATCAGCGTTTTTGCGTCGTCGGCGCGATGTTCCTCGATAGCGGTGTAAATGGCGCGGTGCTCCTCAAGCGATTTGTGCGGCCGCGCGGGAATGCTGAGGGAGCTTCGTCGCACGCGCTGCGCGTTTTGATGGAGCGACGCGAGTATGTGCCGTAAGATACGTGAATTGCTTGCCGAAAACAGGGTGTCATGAAACTCCGTGTCGAGCTTTGCGAGCTTTTCGGCATCGTTTTTGCGGGTGTAAAGCTCCATCAGCTCCAGCGTTTCCGCGAGCTTTGAAAGTTTATCCCCTGTGACGCGCTCGGCCGCCCAATAGGCCGCCTGCCCTTCAAGCAAGAGGCGCACCGTAAAAATATCCTCGATATCGTGGCTCGATATGCCCTGCACCATCACGCCGCGGTTGGGGATGGAAACCACAAGGTCCTCAAGCTCGAGCTGCTTGAGCGCCTCACGGATGGGCGTGCGGCTCATGTCCAGTTCTTCGGCAAGTTTCAGTTCGATGAGATAGTCGCCCGTTTTATAGCGCCCTTCGATTATGTCGTCGCGGATGCGCTTATATGCCTTGGATGTCAGGGATTGTTTATCCTCCGGATCGAAGTTCATAGAACAATCCTCCTATCTATTATAGTATACACAAAAAAATCGGAAGCTTCAAGTTTTTACATGTTCATACACGGCTGAGAGCTGCGCATACTAACGGCACATCTTGTTTGAAATGCGGTGATCGTTTTGAAACGCGTCATACTTGGTAAATGGCTGTTGTTTGCGGCCTTGATTGCACAGATTTTGCTTCTTTGCGCTTGCGGCAATGATACCGCGCGGGCGGAAGAGGGCGATTCTTTCACGCTTGGCGAAAACATCTTCATCGACGGCGTGAACGTATCCGATATGTCCCTCGCTTCGGCTCGGGCCGCACTCGATACGGCGCATGCGCAAAAAAACAGCGAGCTTCACTTTACGATCGCGATCGAGGGTACGGAGCTTGAAGTATCCGGCTCAGAGATTCCCATCGTCTACAACGAGGAGGAGGTATTGCTGCAGGCCGCGTCACTCAAACGGCATTATCCGCTGAAAAACGCGCCGCGCGAGCTCGCCTGCTCGCCGAGCGTAGATATAGAGGCGCTCCGTGCGGCACTAAACGGCATCCTTGCGCCTTTTAACGCTGCACCGCAAAACGCATACGCGACATTTGACATAGAAGCCGAGGGCCGTTTTATCTATACCGAGGAGCAAGCGGGGCGTGAGATCGACGTCATCCCTCTCGCCGCGGCGGTCAAGGCCGCGATCGAGAGCGGGGGGGCGCAATCGGATACAGCGTGGCCCGAAAGCGTTCTCGGCGCGCGCTTTGAGGCTGAGGTGCATGCGCTGCACCCCGGCTACACGATTGAGAATGCGAAGGCGGATACCGAGCTTATCTCGGAATTTCACACTTCCTTTAAAGGCAGCGTTTATGGCAAAAAAAACCGCGTTTTCAACATCGAAAAGGCGGCGGGGCTTATCAACGGCGTCGAGCTGGCGCCGGGCGAGGAGTTCGATATGAACCGCACCCTAGGCGATCGCAACCTCGAAAACGGCTGGAAGGAGGCCGCCGCGATACGCGACGCCACCTATGTGCAGGAGTATGGCGGCGGCGTATGCCAGGTTTCCAGTACGCTCTATAACGCCGTTTTGATGGCGGACCTTACGGTGACCGAGCGATGGCACCACTCGTGGCCGCTCGGCTATGTGGCCATCGGCCGCGACGCGACCATCAGCACCGGCGGCCCCAATTTCAAGTTTCAAAACACGAGCGGCGCAAACATCGTGATTTGCGCTTATGCAGATAAGGACGAAAAGACCATCCATGTGGAGCTTTACGGGCGAAGAGACAAAAGCGGCGTTACGATCAAGCTGAAATCGTACAAGGTGGATACGCTTGAAGATCTCGGCGAAGACCTTGTTTTGGATGAAATGCTTCCCTTCAATACGCGCGAGGTGGTGCGCGAAAAGCGCGTCGGCAGCGTTGCGGAAACGTATAAGGAATATTACGATGCTTCGGGCGAGCTTCTTAAGCGCGAGCTTGTGGTGCGCGACAAATATCGCTCCGTGAAGGGTATCGTATCCGTCTCGCGGGATATTTATTATGGGTATACGGCGGCGGTATCGCCGGCATCATGATTACAAGGTCCCGCGGAAAATTCCACAGGACCTTGCGACGCATGAGAAACTATAGTTCCTTGTCTTTTTTTACGAATACCTGTCGTCTTGCGTAATGGAACATGGCGATGAACGCGAGCACGATGGAGATACCAAACAGAACGAGATACATATTGCCGATAAACGAAAACTCGTTGAGATGCTTCAAAATGGCGGAAATCACGCTGGCGGTGAAAAATCCGGATGCAAATTTGCCCACCCAGTCCGCATAGACCACGACCTCTCTGGTGAACAGAAGAAGCCCGCCGATCACCATGACGGCCTCCTTGCCCACGATCAAAAGGAACATCCACAGCGGAAGCCAGCCATTCAGATAAAAGCAGACGACCGCCGTGATGAGCATGGCCTTATCCGCAAGCGGGTCTAAAACCTTGCCGACGCTGGTGATCCAGTTGTTGCGGCGGGCGAGCCAGCCGTCCAAGAGGTCGCTGAAAAATGCCAGCAGATACACGACCAAACACGCGGTGTACTGCGCGTTGACGTAGAAATAAATAAATACGCCCACCATCAGCAGCCGTATCGCGGAAATGATGTTTGGTATATGCCGCATTTATCAGAAAACCTCGTACTTTTTCGCACTTTTATCAATGGTAGGTTTTTATTGTAGCACAGCTTGCCGCGGTTGACAATCGTCAAGAAAGGAAGGAAAATGCCCGATGCGTGATAATGTTACGTTACATTTCCGCGCGGGTTTGCTACAATAACATCAAGCAAAATACAAAAGCGGCATAGGCATTTCCTTGAAGTATTCGGAGGGTAGTATGGGTAAAAAAGTCGTCATCATCGGCGGTGTGGCGGGCGGCGCGACCGCGGCGGCGCGTCTTAGGCGGCTCGACGAAACGGCGGATATCGTTTTGATCGAGCGCGGGGACTACATTTCCTACGCGAATTGCGGGCTTCCTTATCATGTAAGCGGCGTCATACGCTCGCGCGATGCGCTTTTGCTTCAAACGCCTTCCGCCATGATGAAAAAGTTCAATATGGATGTGCGGATCAGGCAGGAGGTCATAGAAATCGACCGCGCGAACAAGCGCGTTACGGTCAAAAAAGCCAACGGAGAAACGTATGCGGAAAGTTACGATACGCTCATCCTCGCCACGGGTTCGTCTCCGCTTCGTCCGAGCATTCCGGGTATAGACGCGGACAATATACTTAACTTATGGACTGTGCCGGATACCGATAAGCTCATATCCCGCGTAAAAGACGGCGTGCAGCATGCCGTGGTGGTGGGCGGAGGCTTCATCGGCATCGAGACGGCTGAAAACCTAAGGCGTTTGGGGCTCGATGTGACCATCGTTGAGATGCTCGATCAGGTGATGGCTCCGTTCGATTATGAAATGGCGAAGCTAATGCACGAGAACATCGAGAAAAACGGCGTGAAACTCTCTTTGGGCGACGGCGTTTCCGCGTTTTCGCAGCTTGATGGCGGCGGTGTGCGCGTGGAATTGAAAAGCGGCAAGCATATCGATGCCGAGTTTGTATTACTCTCTATCGGCGTGCGCCCCAACAGCGAGCTCGCGAAGGCCGCGGGGCTTCAAGTCAATGCGCGCGGCGGCATCGTCACGGACGCGTACCTCAAGACCTCCGATCCCGATATCTATGCCGTGGGCGACGTGATTGAGGTGGAGGACCGCATCCTGAATGGCCGTACCATGGTACCTCTCGCGGGCCCCGCCAACAAGCAGGGCCGCATCGCCGCCGACAACGTCGCCGGCCTGAAGGTAAGATACGAGGGTACGCAGGGAAGCTCGGTCGCAAAGGTGTTTGACCTTACGGCGGCTTCCACAGGCCTCAACGAAAAGACGCTTATTGCGCGCGGACTCGTGCGCGGGAAGGATTATGAGAGCGTCATCATCGTCCAAAACTCCCATGCAGGCTATTACCCCGGCGCCATGCCGATGACCATGAAACTTTTGTTTTCACTTGACGGAAAGAAGCTTTTCGGTGCGCAAATCGTGGGTGCGGACGGCGTGGATAAACGCATCGATACCATCGGAGTCACCATCCGCCTCGGCGGGGGCGTGGAAGCCTTGCAATCGCTGGAACTCGCTTACGCGCCGCCGTATTCCTCTGCAAAGGACCCTGTGAACATGCTGGGCTTCGTGGCGGGTAACGTATTGAGCTCCAAGGTGGTGTTTTCCGCATGGGACGCCGCGGAAAAGAGCGATCCGCAAAAGACAGTCTTGCTCGACGTCCGTGAGAACGGCGAGCGCAGAGCCTTTTCTGTGCCGAACACCGTGGGGATCCCCCTCGGGGAGCTTCGCGCGAGGCTCAACGAGCTCGATAGGGAAAAGGAGATTATCGTGTTCTGTGCCGTCGGTGTAAGGGCTTATAACGCCGCGCGTATTTTGACGGCACACGGCTTCAAAGACGTAAAGGTCTATCCGGGCGGCTCGCGCTTTTACAAATCCACGCATTACGAAAAGGTATAACCGGTAAGAAAACAAGGAACAAGACCCTATTCTCTTTGGAGCCCGGCCTTGTTCTTTCCTTTTCTGCTTTTGCGCAATGGATACGCATGTAAACATGTTCACATTAGGATAACATACGTGTCGGAAATGCTTCCGGCGAAAGATACGACAGGATAACGAAAGTAATCAAATAATGATGCGAATACAAACGTGTCACGCCAAAAATGCTTGTATTTAGCTAAAAAGAGGTGCAGACCGGCAGAAAAGGAGAGCTTATTTGGCTTCGAAATAAAATATAGTCTCATCACACGAAAAAAGATTCGTTATCATATCATATTGCGCCTTTTGTAACGCTGTATCGAATTGACAAATAAAGGGCTGTTTATTATAATGTGAACAATAATGTTTTACAAGAAATGGCAGTTTCTTACACGATTCGCCTCGTTTCGCGGCAAACGCGCGGGGCGGCGGGTATGCAACCTTTTTAAAAAGCAATTCGGCAGGGGGTAAAGGCGCTGGACTCAACCGTTGTGATGATCGTTCTGTTCGTTGTGATCGGCGTTGCCGCTATCGCAATTCTCGGCAGAAAATACGTCAATGCGTCGCTTCCGGCGGTGCTCGCGCTCGCGTTGTGCTGCTGTATGAGCCTCGGCATTTATTTTTATGCATCCGCGTTCCCTCGCGCGGACGGGCTTATTTTTGCGGGGGTCGGCGGCGTTTTGCTGTCGGCCGGTGCTTATGCGCTCGTAAACGCACTTTGCCTGCGCCGCTCAGCCTTACATGACGCGGCCTCCCGCGCGGCCGGCCCGCGCCAGCCGCTGGTGGAATTTGTGGAAGCCGACGAGGAAGAGCACGAGAGGAAAACCGACGAGGGACAGGAATCGGATCCCGATGGCATTTTGACGGAGGCCGGGGAAAAAGTGGAGCTTCCGAAACTTTGGGAGGAAGATGCGCCCGAGTCCGAGCCGGAGCGGCACGCATTTGATGAAGCGCTCGACGAAGCGCTGTTTGCCGAGACGGAGGATGCCGCCGAAACGAAAGATGTCGTTGCGGAGGCGGAACCGGAGACGGAAGGGACCGCCGCGGAAGCGGAAACGGAAGAAAACACGGTGCCGGAACCGTTTGTGGCGTCGGTGGAGGTGCTCGAGCCCGAGGCGGAGACGGAAGCGGAAACGGAAGAATCCTTTGTGCAGACGGACGAGTTTGTGCCTGCGAGGTTTGGAGAGGCCGGGGAAATTTCCGAGGATGCGGAGCCGAAGCAAGAACCGTTGGCAGAAGAAGAGGAAGAGACCGGGATCCCGCCGCTTATGCTCGGGGAAGCCGCAGCGGATGCGGAACAGGGGCTGCCTGCGCAAGAGGAAGAAAGCGATATCCCGCCGCTTATGCTTGAGGAGATCGCCGAGACCGGGGAATTTACGGAGGGCGCGGAGCCGGAGCTGTTGGCGGAAGAAGAGGAAGAAAGCGATATCCCGCCGCTTGCGCTCAAGGAGATCGCCGAGGATTATACGTTCGTCGAAGAGCCGGATTTCCTGCCGCCCCTTGAAGAGGAAACCGTTGAGCTCGCCGAAGCAGCGGAGGGAGAAACCGAGACGGTCGAATTTGACGCCGCCCGATTCTTCAAGTTTGTTGAAGAGAAAACCGAAGCCGACGAGGCGGAAGCTACCGTACCCATCGAGCTTGCTGCGCCTGTTGAAGAGACGGAAACCGCTATGCCTGAAGCCTTCGGGCCCGCAGAGGCCAATGCGGATTCAGACGGGCAAAACACGGAGAAAGAAGCCGGGGCAGTCGAATTTGACGCTGCCGAATTCTTCAGGTTTGTCGGAGAGGAACCCGAAACCACCGAGCCCGAAACAACCGAACCTGCCGAACCGCTTAAGGAAGAGCCCGCAACCATCAAGCCGATGCCCAAAGATATCTTCGAGTTTGTGGAAGAAGATGAGGGAACCGCCGAGCCGGAAGCGATCGAGCGCGCGGAAATCTATGCGAAAGCTGCGGCGGAAGACATTGCGGAAGATGCCGAGTCCTTTGAAGAAGCGTTTGAAGCGATCGAGTTTGAGATGCCGGAAAGCGCCGTGGATAAAGAAGAAGCCGAGGCCGCAGAATCGAAGTCCGTTACCGCGCCCATTCAAGAATTTATCGCGACTGTCGTGGAGAAACTCAAAGGCGTCGAGCCGGAACCCATCCGCGAGGAAGCTTTTGCCGAATTTGAGCCCGTTGAGATCTCCGAAAGCGCAGGACCCGAACCCATATATCAAGAGGCTGCTGCCGAGCCCGCCGGGAAAGAGCTTCCCGCCGCGCCTGTTGAGGAAGAGCCCGAGGCTGAGCCCATTGAAACCACGGAAGAGCCTAAGCCTGCGGAACCTCCTTTCGTGCCTGCGGAAAGGCCTGCTTTCAAACCCGTTCCTGCGCCCGACGACTTTGCGCGCCGCAAGGACGAAGCGATGGCGGAGGTCAAAGCGCTGGTCGCCAAACGGCAGTATAACGATGCGCTTACAAGCCTGTTCGCGCTTCTCAACAGCGGCTTTGCGCTCAGCGAAGATGAAAAACGCCAGCTTCTGATCATCATGAAGCTGCTAAAAGAAAAGGGAATATGAGAGAGCCTGCAAAAAGCAAGCCGAAAAAAGACCGCCCCGTATGGGTGGCCGTCGTGAATTGGGTCGTTGTGATCTCCATAGCGCTGGCGATGATGTTTCTCGGCGTATATGGCGGCATGGGCGGCGTCGCGAAAAAAAGCGTTTTTGCACAGGGAACGAATGTGGACGGCGTGGACCTTAGCGGCATGAGCCAAAAAGACGGCAGCGGACTCGTGCTTGAAAAGGAAACGCAAAGGCTTGACGCGATCAAAATAGAGCTTACCTTCAACGGCGTGAAAAAGGAGTTTTCCGCAGCGGAGCTCGGCGTGAGCGGCAATGCCGCCGAGGTCTTGAACGTGGCCTATACCTACAACAAAAGCGGCGATCTTCTGGGGGATTTCAACAGCACGCAGGACGCGCTTAAGCTCAATTCCGATATTTCCATCGATGCGGAAACGATGGTGGAGAACGTAGGCGCGTTTTTGAACGGGAACGCGCGGGATGCGTTGGATGCTACCGCCAGCTTCGATCCTTCGACGCGCACCTTTACCTATACGAAGGAAAAAAACGGCGTTTTGGCGTACCCCGAGGCCGTTTGCAGCGCGCTCGAAGGCCGTATTCTGGCTGGAGATTATTCCCCATTCCAAGTGACGGGCGAGTTCGTAAAGATCACCGAGCCTGCGGTCACGGCCGCGGAGCTTGAAAAGAACACCGGGCTCCTTGTACAGTTCCGCACCATCGCCGCCAACAACGAGAAGCGCAATGTCAACATCGAACTGATGTGCAAGGCTGTGGACGGCTTTGTGTTAAAGCCCGGAGAAACGCTTTCCCTCAACGAACTCGTCGGCCAGCGCACCTTAGAAAAGGGCTTTACCATAGCTCCGGCCATCGTGGACGGCCAGCTTACCGACGACGTGGGAGGCGGTATCTGCCAGCTTGCGGGCACGCTCTACAATGCGGCGCTTCTTGCGGATATGGAAATCGTGGAGCGCGTGCACCATACTTGGCCGTCCGACTATCTTCCCATCGGTCTGGACGCGACGCTCAACTGGAACAATAAGGACCTCAAGATCAAAAACCGCTCCGCTTACCCGATTTATATCGCGGCGGAATTGAAGGACCTCGTTGTTTCCGTAGAGATCTACGGGCAACCCCTCCCCGAAGACGTGGAGATCGTTATAGAAAACCGCATCATAGGCCAAACCGATACGCCCGCGCCGCAGGTCATCTATACCGATAAGCTCACCGCAGGCGCGAGCAAGACTCAGGTAAAAAGCCGGCCCGGCTACGAGGTTTTGGTGTACCGCCACTACCTCAAGAGCGGCGCGGTCTACGCGAGCGAACTTATTTCACACGATCATTTTCGCGCCGTACAGGGCACCATGCTCGTGGGAACGAGCGAAATCATAAAATAACGCCTTTTTTCGAGCAGATACTTACAAATTTTGCATTTATGTATTATGATAGTAAGAGCAATATAGGAGGAGCAGAACATGAAGAAGTCGTCGGAAGTAATCGGCCTGAAGGTCATGGGTATCAAAGAGGGGCGCGAGTGCGGCGTCGTTCAGGATATCGTGATCAATGCCGGTGCGAAAAACGCGGAATACCTGATTCTGAAAAACAGTGCGGGCTATGAGTTTCGCGCTATCAACCTTGGCGACGTGGTAGGCATCGGCGTGAACTACGTTGTAACAGGCTCCGTGGATAACGCGAAAAAGCTCTACGAATCCGCCGAGATACTCCGCATTATCGAAAAGGGCTTCTTCATGCCGGGCGCTACGGTGCTTTCAAGCACGGGCAACATCCTCGGCACGGTGAAGGATTTCGCCTTTGAAGATAAGACGGGCGCCCTCAGCGTGATCTACCTCGATGACGGCACGGAATTCGGTGTGGCGCAGGTCGCCTCCCTCGCGGGCAACGTCGTATTTATCAACGAGACCGCGAGCGAAACGCCCGAGGCTCCCGTAAACCGCGTCAACCAGGAGTCCAAGCAGTTCCTGCTCGGCAAAACGCTCCTGAGCGATGTCGGCAGTGACGACGGAGAATTTTTCGCCGGCAAGGGCACCGTCTTGAGCGCCAAACTGCTCGACGAAGCGGAACTTCACGACGCTATACTTCTCATGACGCTTAACGTATAATATTTAAGAAGAATTTAATTCATATGCGAAGCCCGTTTTGCGTTAAGCAAAACGGGCTTCGCATATGAGATTTTCGTAATTTACTATAGGTCGCTCGGCACACAGCCGAACATAGCCTTAAACGCTTTCAAAAAAGCCGAATAATCGCCGAAACCGGAGCGCGCGCAGGCTTCGGTCACCGGCGCGCCCGCGCGGATAAGCTCGCTTGCACGCATCAGCCTTTTTTGGCGTATGTAGCTGTGCGCCGTGCAACCCGTAAGCTCTTTGAAGCGGTGCATTAAGTGCGATTTACTGACGAAGAATTTCGCGCACAGCGCGTCGAGCGAAAGGTCGTCGTCGAGATTCGCGTTGATGTAGGCGATTACGTCGTTCAAACGCGGGTCGCTGCGGTACGCTGCGGTATTGAGCTCCGTCTTGTCGCCGTAGGCGATGCGGTTGAGCTCAATGAGAAAACGCAAAAAACATACCCGTGACAGGAGGTCATGCGCAAATTCCTTGGAAATCAGCGCATCCTCGGTCTCTTTGAGATGGCGCATCAGCGTGAAGCGCTCGTTCCCATCGAGGCGCAAAAGCCCGAAGCCGCGCTTACGCGCGAGATGGAAACAACGGCTAAGGTCGTCCTCCTCCGTGCTGTGCGCCGATAGGTAAGAGGCGTTCATCCAAAGGACAATGCGCTCATACGGCTCGGAGGTAGCGATAACGGGGCGATGAATTTGATCCCGGCCCACGAGCAAAATATCGTAGGGCGAAAGAAAGTAGGACTTTCCCTCCATCAAATAAGTTACCTTGCCGCTTAGAAACACCACGATCTTATCGAATTCATGGTAGTGATAATCAAGATCCAGCGCGCGCTTGTCGCGTATGTGGAACAGGCGGAAATCCTCGTTCAAATAGCCGCGCTTCTCAGACGGCTGCTCGTGTGCCATGTTCTCACCTCCGCCTATCAGGATAAAGCGTTTTTTGCAAGATTTCAAGTATAAGTTGTTGTAAAAAGCGCAAAAAGACAAACTGACGGTATAGTACACAAAGGTTTCACATTCTGCGAATTGCGGCGGAAAGAAAAATGCAATATAATAATACAGTATGCAAATTTATGCGTGGAACGGAGAAATCATCCATGTCGATCAAAATCATTGCCGACAGCCTGAGCGATTTGAACGAGCAGCTCTGCGCGCTGTACGAAGCGAAAATCGTCCCCATCTTTTTGCATCTCGACGGCAAAAGCTATGAGGATAACGGCAAGCTCGACAAGCGGAGCTTCCTTGACGACATGCGTGCGGCGCAGAAAATCACCTCCTCCTGCCCTCCGCCGGGTATGTATTTCGATGCCTTTACGGAGGCGAAGGAATCTTACGCCGTAACGGTCTCCTCCAACCTTTCCGGCTCCTATGGGAGCGCCATGACGGGCAGGGAGCTTGCGGAAGCCGAGGGGGCGGCCGTGCATGTATTCGATTCCAAAAGCGCGTCCGCGGGCGAGGCGCTCGTGGTGCGAAAGCTCTATGACCTGCTTAAGCAGGGCGTGGAGCGCGTGAACCTCATCGGTGCGATGGAAAGCTTCATCAAGGATATGAAGACCTATTTCGTGCTGGAAAATCTGGCAAACCTACAAAAGAACGGACGTCTTCACCGCATCACCGAAAGGCTTGTGTCCATCCTGGGCATTAAGCTTTTGATGGGTTCCGACGGCGATGGCAACATCGCGTTTTTCTCCTATGCGCGCGGCGAAAAACAAGTGCTTCAAAAGCTCGCCGATACCGTGGAGCAAAGCGGCAAGAATACCGAGGGGGAGAGCGCGGTCATTTCCCACTGCAACAATTTGCCGCTCGCGCAAAAGCTCGCGGACGCGATAAGCGAGCGCTACCGTTTCCGCGAGGTCTTGGTGCTCCCCACGAGCTGTGCAAGCTCGATGTATGCAAACGAAGGCGGCGTCGTACTGGCATTCTAGCGCTTCGCTTTCGCGAAAATGGCCACGCCATTTCCGCGAGGTCGCTGCGGCGGGTTTTTCACGGTTTTGCTGCATCTGCGATACGGTTACAAAACCATGAAAGGAATGAAAATCTCCGGTTTTCATTTACTGGAAATTCTTGAATTTCCAGTACTTCAGCAAGGCGCTATGCGTTTGGCCCTTCGGGACACAAACGCGACCTTCGTTTTGACGCACGCAAAGCCGCAGCCCTTGGCACACGCGAGGCCGCAGGCTCCCTGCCCACGCAAGGCCATAGGCCTTGGCCCGAAGGGCTCCGGCTTCGCCGGACGCGCATGTCGTCAAAGTCAAAATAGAGCTGTCAGGGGCAGCGGCTCCCGAAGCTCCGTAGAAATTAATGGAGTTTCCAACGGAAACTCCATTATTATATTATTTCATAATAAGCCATCGCTCATATCGGGTTTTTCACATTTGAGGCGACAGCGAGCAGATTGTCGATCAGCCTGCGCGCAAAATCGGCGATCACTTCCGGGGTTTCCTGCATGCCGGATTCGAACCAGAGCTTCATGAGCGCCGCACAGCCGCTTGCGACGAATGCGTAACAATATTCAAACATGCCCTCCTCCGCGCCCGGCAAAAGCATGCGCCATTCCTCTTGCGTCTGCGGCTTGAGCTGCGTGGTGAGCTTTTTGAAAAACTCCGTTTCCTTCACGCGGAGCATCGCGGCGAATATCTCCGCATTGGAGGCGACATAGCGGAACAAATCGATAAGCGTCGGCGCGGAAAGCCACTGCGCGTCGCTGCGGTGGCTGAATAAGATCGTGCCGACATCCTCCACAAGCTCGTCTTCCGTCTGCTCGAACAGATCGAATACGTTCTTATAATGCAAATAGAAAGTGCCGCGGCTGATGTCGGATAGCTTCGTAAGCTCGCTCACGGAAATGTCGTTGAGTTCCTTGGTTTTCAACAGTTCCGTAAGCGACCGGCGTATCAGCGCCTTGGTTTTGCGCACGCGTCTGTCGTTCGAATTGCCCATATATACGCCTCCTGAAGAAATCGATCATAGTTTCTATATCTATAGTATATTGGACAGTTGACTAAATTTCAACGGTTGAAAAGCGGCAATTGCGTGAACGATACGAAGACGATGTCTGACAAACATAAGAAATGGCAATTTTACCTGAAATTACATCGGAACTTTTTGCGAAAGTGGATTTTTTCCGTCCTTTTCCAAATTTGCACCTTCGAGGGAAAACGGCGTTTTCTAAGCGCCTATCTGTATTTCAAAAGAGGGATACGGTTTTTTTTACAGTACAAAAATTCCAAGGCTTGCCGTCGCAATGTGCAAAAAGGTCCCGTTTTCTGGACGTTGAAACCATGTATGGAAGCATTTACAGCTATTTTTTTGCATTTTCAGCCCGTAGAATGGGCCGTAGGAGGTGAAAACCATGAAGAAAAAAATCATCGCGGTCATGGCAGCCGTACTCCTTTTGGGAATTTCCTCGGTCGCCTACGCCGCACCTAATGCGTATTGCCCGACGGGCACGCAAGTCCGCATGGATGTAAGCGACCTCATTGAGACGCTTCAAAACTGCGGCAGCGGTGCCGGACTGAACCTTATCTGCAGCGGAAACGGCTGCAACACTGCCGCAAACGATTGTCTGAACGGCGCCGCCTGCAAGAATGCCGGCAGTTGTGTGATTAACAACGTATGCAATAGCAACAGCAATTGCACAGGCACAACGGCCAACAGCGTAAGCAGCGCGAAAAACGCGCTTGAAGCGCTCAAAGATCAGCTGTCTTCCGGGAACAACGTCGCCGAATCCGTGATCACCGGTTCAGGCTGCACAAATTCCAAGCTGAGCGCTTCGATCAACGAGCTTTTGAAGAAGCTTATCGCGAACACGAACTGCTTCAACACCGTAAAGCCGACTGCGACGCCCGTCGTAACATCGACCCCCGTCGCTACGGACAAGCCTGTTGAAACGCCCGCGGCTACCGAAAAGCCGACCGCCGCGCCTACGGCGACAGCGGCTCCCACGGCAAAGCCCACCGCGACGCCCGTCATAACGGAAACGCCTGCGGCTACGGTGAAGCCGACCGCCGCGCCTACCGCTACGGTAAAGCCGACGCTCCCCTCGGGCAGCGACAACCTCTCTTATGAGGAACAGGTCGTGGAGCTTGTGAACGAGCAGCGCGCGCTCAACGGCTTAGGGCCTCTCACCCTCAGCTCTAAGCTTTCGGACGTGGCAAGGCTCAAGTCGCAGGACATGCACGATAACCACTATTTCTCGCATACGAGCCCGACCTACGGCTCTCCGTTCGACATGATGAAAACCTTCGGCATCTCGTACCGTACCGCGGGGGAGAATATTGCCATGGGCTATTCCTCGCCGCAGGCCGTTATGAACGCATGGATGAACTCCTCGGGCCATAGGGCGAACATCCTCAACGCAAGCTACACCACCATCGGCGTTGGATACGTGGCGAGCGGTAACTACTGGACGCAGGAGTTTATAGGCTAATGCCTTTCAAAGAAGTGACCTTCGGGTCACTTCTTTGAGTTTGGGGTTTTGCACAGCCGCCTGTCGAGCCTGCGGGCCCTCCCGGGCGGCGGCTGTGAAAGGAACGAAAGGCTACGCCTTTCATCCGTTTCGGCACGCAAGGCCGCAGGCCTTGACCCGAAGGGCTCCGGCTTCGCCGGACGTGTACATGCCGCCGAAGCCGGAATAAATTAAGGGGCCGCGGCCCCTTAATAATCCTTCTGGGTTTCGGGGGCTCGGCCTCCGGATCCCCGGAACGGCTTTGGCCGTTCCGCAAAGAGGCGGATGCATACGATGTAACGTTGCATTGCAGGGGCGGATGCTTAAAACAGATGCCTCGGGATTGTTCCCGGGGCATTTTCCTTTGGGCGAACCTTCGAGTTTCCGGTCATTCTGAGCGTAAGCCAAGAATCCCCCGGAGCTATCGATAAAGGTTCGGCACGTACTTTGCATTTCCGCCGTTTTTTCGGCTTCCGTTACCTTAACCGTTTCCCCATATAGATATCCGGCTTGCCTTTGCCGTTCGCGTCGGGCATTACGCCTATGATCTGAAAGCCGAGTTTTAAATAGAATGCGCTTTGATGCGTACCCGCTCCGAAGCTTTTGATGCGAGCGGGCAGGTTATCAAAAAGATCGACGTTAGCGAGAGAGGTTTCTCCGTTTTTCTTCTCGTCGTCCGCGCCCAGCCAAAGCGTGCAAGCACCCTTTTGTCGCGCCGCATCCTCGAGCGCGTGCACGATGGCCGTTCCGATGCCTTTTTTGCGCATGTCTTCGCGCACCGCGAGCGGGTGAAGCTCGTATACATTGCCGCCGTAGCCCGGCAGAATACCACCGAAGCCAAGCACAGCGCCGCTTTCGACCGCCGCGAGCAGCGTGTTTTCGGGAATCAGCCGTTCGCGTATTTCCTCCCGCGCCTCTTCCAACGTGGGCCAACCCTCGGGCAAGCTTTTGCAGAGGATATCGGCCGCCTCCGTAAGCTGCTTTTCGTTGAATTCCGTCATATTGACGATCCGCATAGTGCCCATCGAAACTACCTCTGGCAGTCCGCGCAATAATACACGTTGCCGCCCATGTAAGCCTCGCGCACGATTACGCCGCCGCAGCGCGGGCATTGGTAATGCCATGTGTTTTTTGACAGGATGGTTTTATAGCCGCCGGAGCTGCCGAATACGTCCTTTTCGGTGTCGCGCCCGCCTTCGCCGGTCATGGCGGCAAGCGTGCGCTTTATACTCGTAAACAAAAGCTCCTTTTGCGCGTCGGTAAGCGCATTCAGCTTGGCCTTGGGGGAAAGACGGGCGTTGAAAAGTATATCCTGCAAAACGCCGTTGCCCAGGCCAGGTATCCTTTGCTCTGTGGCAAGAAAGGCCTTAAGGCTCAACGTGGGCTTGATAGAAGAAAAAAGGCCGTCGAAATACGCGCGGTCGAATGCCTCGGTAAGAGGGGAGGGTTTTTTCTTGGTAACGCGGTAGTAGAAATTGTCGTAGGTATCCTTCATGAACGCGTACATGCCGCCGTACATCTGTATGGTGCAGCTTAAAGAGGCGCCGTCGTCAAACGCAAGGAGGAGCTGGTGCTTATTTGGCGGCTTTTCACCGGGCGCAAAGTATTTCGGCGTTACGCCGTCGCCCAGCGTAAGCGCGAGCTCAGAGAGATCGAACTCGATAAGTCCGCCGGAGGGCGAAACGGAAAGGACCTTTTTGCCATTAAGCATCAGCGGATAAAGCGCAGGGTCGCCCGCATAGAAAGCGAAGCCGTGCGGCGTGGAGTTAGCAAGGCAGGAAACGATGGTCCTGCCCGCAAGCACTGCATTGAGCTGCGCGGAGAAAACATGGCTTTCCGGTAGTTCGAGCATAAGCGTCTCCGATCTATTTTTCTTTTTTCGTCATGCGCCATGCGCACAGGAAAAAGAACACGATGGCCGAGGTCGCGATTAAAATCACGCTTACATGAACCGGGATCACGCTGCCGTTTATGGAAAACCGCAGGCCGAAGCCTTCCAGCGTTTCGTTCACGATCTCTTGCGGCGCACCTGCAAACACTGTTTCAAGCGGCTTTTCCATCATCACCTGCCGCATCAAACCGGCAGTATGGGAGACAGGAAGCACCTTGACGACGCTCTGCACGGCCTCGGGCAGTTCGCCTATAGGAATGTAGATGCCCGTTAAAAAGCCGATGAGCGTGCCTACGAGCGTGCCCGCCGTGCTGACCGCGGCGTTGGTTTTGAGAAGCGTGAACAGGAAGATGAAAAACGTGGTGCTGCCGAGCACGCTTAAAAGGATGAGTCCGAACATCTTCAAAAAGGCGAGAAGGCTCAAAAGCTCGCCGCCTCTGAACACGATGTAGACCTCCGCCAGAACGAGTTGGATAAGCGTCATCAGCACGCCCACCAAAAACGACGAAAGAATGTAGCTTCCCGCAAGGCCTGTGCGGGAGATGGGGGAGGCCTCAAAGTCCTTGCTGATCTTTCGCGTGCGGTCGTCCACCATGGTGCTCGCCGCGCTGAGCGTGGTGGTGACCGAGGCGATCGAAAGCAGTCCCGCCATGATCCAACTATCCATCATAGCGCGCGCGCCCTCCACATCCGGCAATCCATCCGACCACACGTCGCCTAAAAAGAGCATGTACAAAAGGAACGTAAGGATCACCGAAAGCAGCGAAAAGAAGACCGAAAGCCGGTCGCGGAAGTATACGCGCAAGTCGCGCAATATCAACGCTCTCATTCCCGTATCTCCTTTCCCGTGATGCCGATGAAGGCGTCGTCCATGGTGCCGTTCAATACCTCAAAGCCCTTGAGGTACGGCTTCACACGCTCGAGAAGCGGCAGCGCGTCCATGGTACAGGGGATCCGCACAACGAGCCTGTCGCCCGCGCGTGTAAATTCGGCATCCGCCTCGTGAAGCGCTATAATTAGCGCCTCTTCGTCGAGCGGGAAAAGCTTTATTAAGTCGCTCGCGTACTGCGCGCGAAGGGCTGTGGGCGTGCCGCGCGCGGCGATAAGGCCGTCGTCGATCACGATCACATAATCCGCCTCCTCGGCTTCTTCCATATAATGCGTGGTTAAAAATACGGTCATGCCCGTTTTCTTCTGCAAAATCTGCACGCGCTCCCAGACGTTTTTGCGCGTCTGCGGGTCGAGGCCGGTGGTGGGCTCGTCCAGAAAAAGCACCTCGGGTGCGTTCACGAGCGCACGGGCGATGTCCGCCCTGCGCTTTTGCCCGCCCGAGAGCTCACCGTAGCGCCTGAGCCAAAAATCCGTCGCATCGGCTGCCTTGGCGGCCCAAAGCGCGGCGTCTTTGAGCGCGGCGCCGGACTTGCCGTAAAGAGCGCCGCGGGTGAGTATGTTTTCTTTTACCGTCAGAACGGGATCGAGCAAGTTATTTTGAAACACCACGCCGATGGATGCGCGTATGGCGGCGTCCTCCCTGCCCAAAGCGTGGCCGCAGATAAGTGCCGAACCGCCGTCGGGGTTCAAAATGGTACATAGCATATCGATGGTGGTGGACTTTCCCGCCCCGTTGGGACCTAAAAACGCGAACAGCTTGCCGCGCTCGGCATAAAAATCGATGCCCTTCACGGCCTGCACAGTGCCGTAGCTCTTTTTAAGGCCGTTCACCTCGATGACCTTTTCCATTATAGTTTCCCCCTATATACGCTATGTATAGTATTACATAGCAGGCCCCCGCATTCAAGAGGAATGCGGGGGCCGAAAATATATAGGGAATATCCGCCCGCATGAGGGGCTCCCGTCATTCCCCGTAAATAAAGTTCTGCAGTGCAGCGATGTTCTCTTCAAAATCCGGACGTATGGAATACACGCCGTCGTAGGTGCCGCTTTTGTAGCTGCCGTCGACGGGGATGCGAAGCTCTTCCAATGTGTCGAGATTGCTTGCGATAATCTTGCCGCCGATCTTGATGAGCTCTGAAAGACTCATATTGGTTTCAACGCTCGGCAGGATCGCCGCCGCGCTTTCGGCGAGGTTCAAGGAAAAACCTTTTGATTTCACCTTTTTGAAGATGGCGATCAGCACGTTCCTTTGTCGCTGCGTGCGTTCAAAATCGCTGTCGGCGTGGCGGATGCGCGCATAGGCGAGCGCCTGTATGCCCGTAAGGCGGGTATTTTCACCGTATTTCTCCAAAAGGGAGAAGTCGGTTCCCTTGGGGTAGTTTTTCTTGTTGAGATCGCCGATGGTCTCGTTGAGGTACGTGAGTTCCTTTTTTTCGACGTTTACCTCGATGCCGCCGATCTTATCGATGATGTAGGGGAAGCCTACGAAATCCACAAATATATATTCCTTGATGTTCATGGAAAACGTCTCGTTTACGGTCTTTATGGCGAGCGCGGGCCCGCCGTAGGCGAGCGCGGCGTTGAGCTTTCCCTTGCCCTTGCGCGGTATCGTAAGCCAAATGTCGCGCATGAGAGAGGTAAGCTTCACCTCGCCGGTCTTCGTGTTGATCGAGGCGATGAGGAGCGCATCCGAGCGGCCGTAACTTTTTCCGTTTCGCGAGTCGCTCCCGATGAGGAGAATGTTTCGCCACACCGTATCCAGATCTTCGTTTACGCCGAGCTCATCGGGCGAAACGGTGACCATCTCCGAGGGGGAAATGTCCGGTTCGTCCGGCTCGGGCGTTTCGCGCACGGTGTCGTTCAGATTTTGCTTGCCCTCGGCATAAATGCTGTAAAGCCAACCGCTCAATATAAGAAGTAAACCCAAAAGCGCGAGCACCGTTCCGATCGCGATCTTCGTGCCCACCGAGCGTTTTTTGCGGCGCTGTTTTTGCCGGTCGTTTTGCTCCATATCGTATCCTCCGTTTTTACAGTTTGCGCGGTTTGCGGCAAGTATACGCATGAAAGCGCATATGCGGCCTGCCGTAAATCCAAACTAAAAGCAAATACGGCGCGCGGCGGATACGAAATGAAGAAGGCTTCGCCCAGAGAATTCAAAAAAACCGCGGTATTCACGGCAAAAGCCTTGATCGTGCTCGCCACGGTCACGGCGTTTGGATATGTGATCTTCGATTTTTACAGCGTTTCCCTATTTTATTTCCGAGGGAATGTGCTGTTGCTGCTGTTTTATGCGTTTTTGTTCCTCGTGTTCGCATCGGTGTACAACTGCTTCAAAGTAGGCGCATTTCCTCTGAAAGAGCTTATATTTTCCTATGCGCTCGCGGTGTTTGTCACGAACTTCGCCGCTTACTGCGTGCTGAGCCTGCTCGCAAGGAAAATGCTCGACTTCTGGCCGCTCGTTTTTTTGAGCGTCGCACAGGTCTTTTTATGCAGCGCCTTGTTTTGGATGGCAGACGACATCTATTTCAGGCTCTATCCCGCCCGAAACGCTGTGCTCATCTGCGGCAAAAACAAGTCCGACGCGGACATCATAAAAAAATTTAACCGCCCCAAAAAGCACCGCTTCGTTTCGCTCGTCTGCTCCGAGTCCGAGGGGTATGAGGCGCTCACGGAGAAGATCGACGCCTACCCCTGCGTCGTCTTAGGGGAGATCGATTTTCCCCTTCGGCTCAGGCTTCTCGACTACTGCTTCGAGCACGACAAACGGCTTTACCTCATGCCGGCCATGCAGGATATCATGGTGCATCTCGCGTACGATATCTTTATCGGCGATTCCGCGACTCTTCTTTTAAAGAACCGCGGGCTCACCATCGAGCAAAGGTTCATGAAGCGTGCGGTGGATCTTCTGATCGCGGGCGCGGGGCTCATCGTGTTGAGCCCGCTTCTTCTCATCGTGGCCGCAGCCGTTAAGATGGAGGACGGCGGGAAAATACTCTATAAACAAAAGCGGCTTACAAAGGACGGGGAGGTATTTACCATGGTGAAATTTCGCAGTATGCGCGAGGACGCTGAACGCATGGGCGGGCCGCGGCTTGCGAAAAAAAACGACGAGCGTGTGACGCATGTAGGGAAGATCATACGCATGCTTCGCATCGACGAGCTTCCGCAATTGTGGAACGTGCTCAAGGGAGAAATGTCCGTGGTCGGTCCGAGGCCCGAGCGGCCGGAGATATTTGAAAAGGCGGAAAAGGAACTTCCGCAGTTCCGCTACCGCCTCAAGGTAAAGGCCGGGCTTACCGGTTACGCGCAGATCTACGGCAAGTACAACACAACCTTCGAGGACAAGGTGAAGATGGACCTTATTTACATCGAGCATTGCTCGCTCATATTGGACGTGAAGCTCATGCTGTCCACGCTCAAGGTGCTGTTCGTGCGCGAGAGCACCGAGGGTGTGAGCGAAAACCGATAGATAGGAGGATATGGTATGGCTTACGACTGGCTCATCGTCGGCAGCGGGCTTTTCGGCGCGGTGTTTGCCCATGAGGCGAAAAAACGCGGCGCGTCCGTTTTGGTCGTCGAACGCCGCACGCACGCGGGCGGCAACGTCTATTGCGAGGAAAAGGAGGGCATACGCCTCCACGCCTATGGGGCGCACATCTTCCATACGTCCGATAAGGAGGTGTGGGACTATATGAACGCGCTTTCGCCGTTCAACCATTTCGTCAACAGCCCCGTCGCCAACTTCAAAGGGGAGCTCTATAACCTCCCTTTCAACATGAACACCTTTTATCAGATGTGGGGTGTAAAGTCGCCCGCGGAGGCGAAGGAAAAAATAGAAGCGCAGCGCGGCGAAGCGCAGGGGGAACCGAAAAACTTAGAGGAGCAGGCGATCGCGCTCGTCGGGCGCGGCATCTATGAAAAGCTCGTGAAGGGCTATACGGAAAAGCAATGGGGGAGGACCTGCGATAAGCTCCCCGCGTTCATCATCAAGCGGCTTCCCGTGCGGTATACCTTCGACAACAGCTATTTTTCCGATCCCTATCAGGGCATCCCGAAGGAAGGCTATAATGCGGTCATCAAAAAGCTCTTGGCGGGATGCACGATCATACTGAATACGGACTTCAATCTGCAGCGCGGCACGTTTATGCGGTTATGCAAGCGCCTGCTGTACACGGGGCCGATCGATGCGTTTTATGATTACCGTTTCGGCGCGCTCGCCTACAGGAGCCTTCGCTTTGAGACCGAACGCCTCGATACGGAAAATTATCAGGGCGTGGCGACGATGAATTTCACCGACGCGGATACGCCCTATACGCGCGTCATCGAGCACAAGCATTTCGAATTCGGAACGCAGCCTTGCACCTACGTTACGCGCGAATACCCTCTGGAATGGGAATTGGGGGCGGAGGCCTACTATCCCGTGAACGACGAAGAGAACAAATCGCTCTACGAGCGCTACGAAAAGCTTGCCGGGGCGGAAAAGGACGTTTTGTTCGGCGGGCGGCTTGCGAAGTATGCTTACCTCGATATGGACAAAACCGTTGCAGCCGCTTTGGCGCTCACAAGAAAGGAGTTAACATGAAAGAGAATCCCAAAATCAGCGTGATCATGCCCGTGTACAAGGTGGAGGCGCAGATAAGGCGCGCGGTGGACAGTATACTCGCGCAGACCTTCCGGGATTTTGAGCTGTTCCTGGTGGACGACGGCAGCCCCGATAACTCCGGGATGATCTGCGACGAGTACGGGCAAAAGGACGCCCGCGTGCGTGTGATCCACAAGGAGAACGGCGGCGCGCCGAGCGCGCGGAATGCCGCCATGGACGTTTCGCGCGGCAAATACTATTATTTCATGGACAGCGATGATTACGCGGAAGAAAACATGCTTGAAAGGATGTTTGTACTCGCGGAGGAGAAAAACGCGCAGCTTGTGATCGCGGGGTATTATATCGATACCTATGTGGGCGAGACGGAATTCCTTTCTGAGGCCGTTTACGCGCCGGATGCGGTGTATGAAACCAAGGAGGCGTTTCGCAAAAACGCCTACGCGCTGTTTGACAAGAATCTTCTGTACACTCCATGGAACAAGCTGTATCTTCGAAGCCACATCGAAGGGAACCATCTTCGCTTTCCGAAGACCCTCTGGGACGATTTCCCCTTTAATATTTCGGTGATCCGCGATATCGAGCGCGTGGCGGTGACGGAAGAGCGGTTTTACCATTTCCTTCGCGCGAGGGCGGAGTCGGAAACGGCGAAATATGTGGAGAGCATGTATGAAAAACGCGAGGAAGAGCATGGCTGGCTCATAGCGCTTTATAACGACTGGGGATTGCGCGATAAAAAGAGCCGCGAATTCATTGCGCGAAGGTATGTGGAGCGGCTCGTCGGCTGCGTGGAAAACCTCACGAACCCCAACTGTACTTTGACGGAAGCGCAAAAATACAGCCGCGTCAAAAAAATGCTTTCTTCGCCGCGGCTGAGGTCCTGCCTCAAATACGCGAAGCCAAAAACGGCATTGATGAGCGCCATGCTTTTGCCTTACCGGCTGAAAAGCGCAAGCCTCGCGCTTTTGCAAAGCCGCGCCATCACGCGCGTCAAACTGAAAAATGCGAAACTTTTCGCCACGCTCAAGGCGAATCGTTGATGGGGCCTTTTTTCAGCGTCATCATGCCCGTCTACAAGACGGAAAAGTATGTAAAAACAGCCGCTCAAAGCGTTATAGAGCAGACATTCCCCGATTTTGAACTGCTGCTTATAGACGACGCAAGCCCCGATATGTGCGGCGTTCTCTGCGATGCGCTGCAGGAAAGCGACGCGCGGGTGAGGGCCGTTCATCTCCCGAAAAACGGGGGCTTGAGCGAAGCGCGAAATGCGGGGCTAAGCTTGGCGCGGGGTAAATACGTCTGTTTTATGGATTCCGACGATACCATAGAAGAAACTTTGCTCGAAAGCGTATACGCCTCCTTGAAAAACGGCCCGGCGCAGGCTGTCATGTTCGGCATGCGCGAGGAATACTACGACGAATCAGGCCGGTTGAGGACCATACGAGAGGTAAAATATCGCGAAGTAAATCTTCGCGGGGAAGATCTGCGGCGCGAGATCATCCGCATCGAGAACGCGTCGCTTTACGGATATGCCTGCAACAAGGTATATGAGCTTGCTTTTATCAAGGAAAACGGGCTCTTGTTCGAGAATGTGAAACTCATCGAGGACATCCGCTTCAACGCGGCTTTTTTCATGGACGCGCAAAGCCTAAACTGCCTCGATACCGCGCCCTATCGCTATAAAAAGCGCGGCGGTGAAAGCCTTACCGCTAAATTTGCACCGGACTATTACGCGCTGCACTTGGAGCGCGTGCGGCTTTTGAAGGCGCAATATGAGAGCTGGGGCATGTATGACGAAAGCGTAAAGCGGACCTTGGGCGCGGTATATGCGCGGTTTGTTCTGTCCGCGCTGGAGCGAAACTGCGATAAGCGCGCGAATAGGAGCCTCAAAGCACGGAGAAGCTTTGTAAAGGAGCTTTTAAAAGACGAGCTTTACCGCGAGCTCATACCCTATGCGAGGCCGGAGGGGCGTCTGGCGCATGCGGCCTTTTGTGTGCTTGCCTCAAAAAACGTTGCGGCGATCCTCCTCATGGGCCGCACCGTACACGCGGTGAACCTTAGGCTCCCGTTTTTATTCGCAAGGGCAAAACAGAGCAGGTGAGGAACAAGGTTTGGAAAAAAAACGTGTGCTTGCCGTGGGAATGTCGCCCCACGCGGGCGGCATCGAGACTTTTTTATATAGATCGATCGAGGCATTTCAAAAACTGCCCCTGCGCTTCGATATTTTGACGGCATGCGAACGCTGCGCCTACGAAAAGGAACTCAAAGAAATGGGCGTAGGCGTATATCATGTCGCGCGGCGCGGAAACGCGCCCATGAAGAGTTATCTCGACAAGCGCCGCTTTTTTTTGGAACGCGGGCAAGCCTACGACGCGATATGGCTCCATGTTTCCTCCGCGAGCGATATAAGCTCCATACGGCTTGCCAAAAAGTATACGCGCGCGAGGATCATCTGCCACAGTCACAGCGTTTCGTTCGAAAGCCGCGGCGGCGTTATCCGCTTTGTCCACATGCTCCTGCATAAAAAAAACCGCGCGGAACTCGTAAAGCTTTGCGACGTATGCGCCGCCGTTACGAAGGAGGCGGGGGACTGGCTGTACGGCGATATCGGCGATCGCCTCGTCGTTTTAAAAAACGGCGCGGATACGGAAAAATTCCGCTTCGATACGGGCGTGCGCCGCGCGGCGCGGCAAAGCCTCGGCATAGAGGATAAAACCGTGATCGGGCACGTGGGGCGGCTCGTCCCCGTGAAAAACCAAAGGTTTCTGATCGACGTGTTCGACGCGTTTCATCGAAGGCATCCCGATTCCGTGCTTTTGATCGCTGGGGACGGGGAGTTGTACAGTGAGCTAATGGTATACGCCGCGCAAAAGGGTTTAGCGGAGAGCGTTCGCTTTTTGGGATTTCGAAACGATATACCCGCGCTTTTGCAGGCGTTCGACGTATTTGCGCTGCCGTCGCTATTCGAGGGTTTCCCCCTCGTGCTCGTGGAGGCGCAATCGGCGGCGCTGCCCTGCGTGGCGTCCGAAAACATCACAAGATCCGTCGCCGCCACGCAGTATATCCTTTTTTGCCCGCTTGGCGAACCGCCGGAGATTTGGGCGAAGGAGATGGAGTCTGCGCTCAGGCTTCGCCGCGACGCGACGGGCGTACAGGAGGCGCTTGAACGCGCGGGGCTTACCGAGACCGCAGCGCAAAAACGCCTGTTTTCCATACTTTACGGGGAGGAAACGCCATGAAGAAAAACTTTGGCCGGCTGTATGACGGAACGCTTTTTTGCTATGCTTACCTTGCGCTGACGCTTTTGTCGTTCAACCCTTATATATATTATCGATCCTTTATGAGGGCGCTTGTTGCGGCGGCCGCCGTACTCGGCGCGGCGGCGCTTGCTTATAGGCTGATTTACTTTCGGCGGTATTCGAACGCGCCCTGTTTTTGGGCCGCGGCGGCGTTTTTATTGAGCAACGGCATAACGGCGCTCGTCAATGCGCATTACGGCCTTTCGGAGAGTGTTCAGGGATTTTTGTGGCTCGCCTTCCAGCTTCTGATCCTGCTTCCGCGCGATGTAACGGAGCCGAAAGAAAACATGCTCCGTCAACTTTGCGGCCTGGGCGGCTTTTACCTCGCGTATAACGCGCTTGCGGCGCTCATCGGCATCGTCATGGCGTTTTTAGGGATCGGCGAGGTATACCATTTGAACCCCGGAGCGATCGTGCCGCGCGGTTTCGTTTGGGGGCGGCTTTGGGGCATGTATACCGATCCGAACTACGGCGCGGCCTCCGTATGCGTGAGCTTCGCGCTCTGCCTGCTCTTTTTGATGCGCGCGCGAAAAAAGCTTATGCGGGTGTTGCTCTACCTTTGCATGGCGCTTTTTTATTTGTACATCGTGTTTTCCGATTCCCGCACCGGCATCGTGGCGCTCGCTTCGCTCGCGGCGGTATACGCCTTTTGCCGGCTGTATGCCCGCGGCAGGTGGTGGAAAAAGACCTTTGCGGCCGGCAACCGCATACTTTTTGCCTGCGTTCTTGCGATCCTTATTTCCGGTGTCGCGGCGTTTGGGGTGCAGGGGACCAAAAAAGCGTACAACAGCCTTGTGGCTCGTATCTATGTATCCCAGGAAAACGGCGGCAAGGAGGAGGAGCCTAAGATCGATCGCGAGTACGACGACGCGAGCGACGTAAGTAACGGCCGCCTCTCGCTCTGGAAAAGCGGCGTCCAGCTTTTTCAAAAAGCACCCGTGTTCGGCGTAGGCTTCCGCAATTTCCAAGCCGCGGCGAGGGTGCTTGCGCCGGATACGTACCTCATCCAAAACCCGCAAAAATTCCTGTATGACGCGTATCACAACATGCTCGTGGATGTGACGGCCGCGCAGGGCGTCGTCGGGATACTGGCGTTTCTTGCGCTCTTAATATGCGCGGCTGTGCATCTAATTCGCGCGTTGCCGCGAATGCTTAAGACGGATTCGCGCGTGAACCGCTTCGCCGCGGCGCTTCTTTCCGCAATTGCGGCGGTGCTTGCGGAAAGCCTGTTCATTTCCGATCTTTTCTACGTCAATACGCCCACTTCGTTTATGTTCTGGCTCCTTCTCGGCACGCTGCTTCGCCTGAGCGAAGATATTAAAAACGCGGACGCGGCGCAGCTCGACGAATGGGAACGGGTTCTTCGCTTGCCCATACGCTCCCGTGGGGGAGGCGATTCGGTATAGCGGCGCAAAAAAAACAGACCTCCGTCGCGATAAACGCCGTATCGCGCGTTGCGATGTATGCGCTCAACCTTGCCGTGCCCGTGCTTGTGGGCCCTTACGTCGCCCGCGTGCTGAATGTGGAAACCTACGGCGCATACAACGCCGCGCAGAGCGTGATGCAGCTTTTCCTCGCACTCGCGTCGTTTGGCGTCTATACCTACGGTATGCGGCAGGCGAGCCGCGTGCGAGACGATCTTGGAAAAACGCGTACCGTGTTCGAGCCGCTGTACCGCTTCGGCGTGCTCGCGGCGGTCGTTTCGTGGCTTTTGTTCACGGTATTCGTGCTGCTGTTTCAAAAGGATCAGCAAACGCTCTATCTCATATTGGGCCTGCAGGTACTTTTTAACGCCTATTCCGTGGAATGGGTAAACGAAGCGTTTGAAGATTATCCTTTCATTCTCTTCAAAACGGCGGCGGCACGGCTTATTTACTTGGCAGCGGTGTTTCTGTTCGTGCGCCGCGAACAGGACGCGGCGGCGTTTGCGCTCGTTTCAAGCCTTTCGGTACTCCTGAACCATGTTTTTGGGTTTCTCTACATCCGCCGCCGCGTAAAGCGAAGAAAAACGCGGCTTTCCGAGCTGAAACCGTTCGTAAAGCCGCTTGCCGTGACGTTTCTCCTCTCCAACGCGAACATACTGTACCTCATGCTCGACAGGCTGTATCTGAGCGCGTTTGCGAAGGATAAGGCGTACATTACCTACTATACGCTACCCATGCTCATCATGAGTGCGGTGATGAACGTCGTAAGCTCGCTCCTGTACGTTACCGTGCCGCGCCTTTCCAATAAGCTTGCGCAGGACGACGAGGCTGGCTATAAAAGCCTCCTTTCCGCCTCCGCGCATACTTTTTTCCTCGTCGCCATGCCGGTGTGCGCGGGGATAGGAGCCTTGGGGGAACAGATGATGCTCCTCTACGGCGGCAAGGCGTACATGGCCGCGGGACCGACGCTCATGCTGTTCGGTCTCAGATACATGGTGAACGCCTGCGATATTTCTCTATATAACCAAATACTTTTCCCGCACAGCATGGAAAAGACGCTTCTTAAAATTTACGTCGGCGGCGGGATCCTGAACCTCGCGCTTAAGGCTGTGCTTTTTATGCTGAATATCTTCGATCCTGCCATTTGCATCGCAACGACCTGCGTTTCAGATATCGCCGTGGTGGCTTTCGAGCAAAGAGCGGTGCGCAAACGGTTCGAAAAGGGCCTTTCACCGCTTGATTTTGCGACGCTTCGCTATGCGGCACTCTCGCTTCTCTTCTATCCCGTCTGCGCGTTCCTCCGCCTCGCGTTCCCCTTGAGCGACACCTTGGACAAGGCGTTCTTTTCCTATCTTCTTGCGGCGGTTCTTTCCTGCGCGGCGCTCTATGCGGCGGCGCTCTACTTTATACGCGACAGGCATTTTAAGGAGCTTTTGCAGAGGATTTCGGCGCGGCTGAAGCGAAAATATACTGCGTAGTTTCTGTTATTTCGGCCCCTTCACCAATCCCGCTTTTTTGTTGCCGGTCTTTGCCTTGCCGTCGATCTCGGGTACGGGGTTCTGCTCGTTTTTTTCAAAATGATTGCGCTGCCTCGCCTCCGTGCCGTGCGGTGCTTCGGGGTCGGGACGGCGCATGCCCGGTTTTGGCATAGATATTTCCTCCTTTACACGTCGTTGTTGGGGATGGAATGCTTTTTCGCATTCCGGTTTTGATTTTGGTTTTCGCGGCTCAACGGCGTCTGCCCGTGGGCCTTTTTCCGGCGCACCTGCTTTTTGTCGATCTGACTATCCTTGGGCATGAGGTCCTCCTTGATGTTAATAAACTTAGTCTTTGCAGAAGCGCAAAAAATAACTATAGCGATGCGCCCCGGGTACAACCCGGGGCGCATCGCTATAGCTTAAGTAAAAGTTTTATCGGTGCATGAGCGCCGCGGTTTTTGTAAGCGCCACGCGCTCCAGAAGCGCGTCCTTCAAATATTCCTGCACGAGGCGGGTCAGGCTCAGGTCGTCGCCGTCGCGGTCGTAGGCGCGGATGCAATCGTAATAGCGCGCGCGGTCACGGAGCTTGATGTCGATGGGCGGGAAGCCGTGCTTCAAAAGATCGAAATTCATAAGAAGCCTTCCCGTGCGCCCGTTGCCGTCGACGAAGGGGTGAACGGTCACAAAACGGAGATGGAAAACCGCTATGCGCCGCGAGATATGGTAGCGCTGCATGGCTCCCTCATACTCGTTGATCAGATGCCGCATTTCAGAGAGGATCTCCGCCGGCGGGGAAAAGGCCGCGTCGGAGCCCGCGATGCGGCACGGAATGTCCCTATATACGCCTGCCGCGTCCGGCAGAGAGCGCAAAATGCGGGCATGTATATCCTTGATGAGCGTTTCATCGAGCGCCGCGCCCTGCGCTGCGCGCTCAAAAGCAAAGTCGAACGCGTTTTTGTGGCCGAACGCATCCATTTGGTATTTCAGGGGCTTATCCGCAATGCTCATGCCGTCGTTTAAGATGAGATAGGTTTCGTGTTCTGTGAGGTTGCTGCCCTCGATGGCGTTGGAGTTATAGGCGAAGGATATGGCAAAGTCCGATTTAAGGTGCTCCTCGGACCCCTTTGTAAGCGGGGGCAGCGCGTTCAGTTCCTGATGAAGCGAGTCGATTTCCTGCTCGTACATGTCCGTACCTCCCTCCGTTTCTATCTATATTATTATATCGTGATAGTTGTCTTGAAAGTAAATTGCACGTGCGCGGATTATACCATATTCGCTTCGCTTCATGGTATAATGACCGCAGGCGGTCATTATACTGCTTATTTTATACGCGTGCAATTTTCGCCTGACGGCGAGTGCACGTGCGTGGATTATACCATATTCGCTTCGCTTCATGGTATAATAAGAACCGCGCGGGGAACCGCCGCAAAAATTATGATTTTTGGGGAACGGAATGGATCTAAGCGTTTTAAACGAACGGCAGCGCGAGGCCGTCGAGTGCCTTTCTGGCCCGCTTCTCGTGCTCGCGGGCGCGGGCAGCGGCAAAACGAGGGTGCTGACCTACCGCATCGCCAACCTTATCGAGCACGGCGTGAAGCCGTGGAACATACTTGCGCTCACCTTCACCAACAAGGCCGCGAGCGAAATGCGCGAGCGCGTGGAAGCGCTTGTAAGTTACGGCGCGAGCGATATGTGGGTCACCACGTTCCACTCCTGCTGTGTGCGCATCTTAAGGCGTGAGGCGGACCGCATCGGCTACGAGAAAAACTTCGTCATCTACGACGATTCCGACCAGATGAGCATCATCGGGGAGTGCCTTAAGCAGCTCGGCATCAGCGATAAGGACATGCCCAAGCGCGAGGTGAAGGAGCGCATCGGCGACGCGAAAAACAAGTCGCTCGACCCGGAGACCCACCTTCTTGAAAACTCCCATATCGACAAAGCGGTCGTCAAGGTTTTTAAGCTTTACACAAAAAAGCTCAAAGACGCGAACGCGCTCGATTTTGACGATCTCCTTCTCCTAACCATACGCCTGTTTGAAGCCTGCCCCGATGTTTTGAAGAAATACCGTGAACGCTTTCAATACGTGCTGGTGGACGAGTATCAGGATACCAACCTCGCGCAGTACAAGCTTATCGCGCTTCTTTGCCGCGAGCACAAAAACATCTGCGTGGTGGGCGACGACGACCAGAGCATCTACGGCTGGCGCGGCGCGGACATACGCAACATCCTCGATTTTGAAAAGGATTTCGAGGGTACGCGCACGATCCGCCTCGAACAGAATTACCGCTCGACGAGTAACATCCTCGATGCGGCCAACGCCGTTATCGAAAACAACGTTGGGCGCAAACGCAAAACGCTTTGGACCGAGAATCAGGGCGGCGAGAAGGCGGAGCTTTACACCGCCGCCGACGAGCGCGACGAGGCCCGCTTCATCTGCCAAAAGATACTCGACGGCGTGCGCGAGGGCAGAAGCTATTCGGATTTCGGCATACTCTACCGCATGAACGCGCAGAGCCGCGTCATTGAGGGCACGCTATCGAACTACGGTATCCCGTACCGCGTGTACGGAGGCCAGCGTTTTTACGAGCGCAAGGAAATCAAGGATATCATGGCGTATCTGAGGCTCATCTACAATCCGAGCGACGACGTTGCGCTAAGCCGCATCATCAACGTGCCGCGCCGCGGCATCGGCGATACCACCGTGCAGGAGCTTGCGCGCACAGCGCAGGAAAAGGATACCTCCATGCTCCTTACCGCCATGAGCGGGGAAGGTTTAAGTCCCCGTGCGGCGGCGAAGCTGAAGCCATTTGCCGACAGCATTACGGACTTTGTGGCGCAGCAGATGCTCATGCCGCTTTCGGAATTCGTTACATGGCTTATCGGTACGCTCGAATATGAGCAATACCTCGTTTCCGACGATAAAAAGAACGATGTCGAATCACGCATGGAAAACATACGCGAACTTGTGGGCAACATAAAGGAGATCGAACGCGATCTTCCCGAGGAGGAAAGCGCTCTTGCGGCGTTCTTGGAAAACGTGGCGCTCGTTGCCGATATCGACGCCATGGACGGTGAAAGCCGCACCGTGGCGCTCATGACGCTCCACAGCGCCAAGGGCCTCGAATTCCCTGTGGTGTTTTTAGCGGGTATGGAGGAAAACATATTCCCCACCTCGCGCGCGCGCAACAACCTTTCCGAATCCGCTATGGAGGAGGAGAGGCGGCTTTGCTATGTGGGCATCACCCGCGCGCGGGAAAAGCTTTACCTGCTCCATGCGAAGCAGCGCCAGCTTTTCGGCGACTATTCTTTAAACCGGCGCTCGCGCTTCATCGAGGAGATTCCGGAAGGGCTTTTGCAGCAGGAAAAGACCGACCGCGTGCGCGACGAGGGTTACACGGTGGTGCAATCCAAGGCGGGCAGCTACGCCGCGCGCGCCAACGCCTATTTCGGCTTCGACCCGCACGCAAGCGCCGCGCCTACGGTCAAACCAAAGACGCCGGATCGCAGCTTTAAGTCTTTCGAGCGCGTGAAGCACGCGCAGTTTGGCCTCGGCACCGTGCTCGAGGTGGCGGGCACGGGTAGCGCCACCATCATCACCATCGATTTCGACACCGTAGGCGTGAAGAAATTCGCTGCGGCCTACGCTCCCATTGAGCCCCAACAATAAGGTAAAGGGAGCCGAACCTCTGCGGTTTGGAGGGCCGTAAAGCACGCCATCGCTGTGTTGCCGGTACTTCGCCGCTGTGCACCCCGAATGGGGGGAGGCACCGCACGCGAGGCCGCAGGCCTCGGCCCACGCAAGGCCATAGGCCTTGGCCCGTAAGGGCTCCGGCTCTGCCGGACGTGAAGGGCTCAGTCTTCGCCGGACGCTACGCCTGCGCCCAGTGCCGAAACGCTGACATGCTTTCCGACCTCTAAACTCTCCGACCTAAAAACTGCCAGTTTGGATGCAGGTTGCGAAAGAGGAGGGAGCCGTAACGTCCGGCGAAGCCGGAGCCGAGGTCTGTGGCCTCGCGTGTGGTTCTACGGCGACTGACGATGACAAAGACGTGCGCCGAACTGGCAGTTTTTAGGCGCAGGGGTTCGACTCCCCTTACCTTAAAGGAGGCGCCCTATGCCGGACCGCATGCAAGAGCTTGTGAAGCTCCTAAATGAATACGCCAACGCCTATTATGTGCTCGATGCGCCCAAGGTGAGCGATGCCGATTATGATAAGCTCTTCGATGAGCTTTTAAAACTGGAGGCGGAAACGGGAACGGTATTGCCCGATTCGCCTACGCTTCGCATCGGCGGAGCGCCGCTTGCCGCGTTTCAGCCGCACAGGCATCTAAAGAAGCTTCTGAGCTTTGACAAGGTGCGTACGGCCGGAGATTTAACGGATTGGGCGAACCGCGCCGAAAAACTCCGCGCGGAGCATATGGAGAAAACGGGCGAAGCATTGCCGCCGCTTTCCTTTGCGCTCGAATATAAATTCGACGGGCTTACCGTCAATCTCACCTATGAGAACGGCGCGCTCGTCAACGGGGCTACGCGCGGCAACGGCGAGGTGGGCGAGGAAATTTCGCCGCAGGTCAGGACCATACGCTCCATTCCGCTTTCCACCCCCTTCAAAGGGCGTATGGAGGTGCGGGGGGAGTGCTATATGCGTTTAAGCGTACTCGACGAGCTCAACAAAACTTCACAGGAGCCGTTAAAAAACGCGCGCAACGCCGCCGCAGGCGCCTTAAGGAACCTCGACCCGCAAGTAACGAAGAAAAGGCGTCTCGACTTTTTCAGCTACGACGTGGGCTACATCGAGGGGAAAACGCTCGGCGATCACTTTGAAATGCTCGATTTCCTGCGGGAAAACGGCTTTCCGGTGAGCGACGGCGTAAGGCGCTGCGAAAATGTACGGGAGCTTTTAAAGGGCATTGCGGAAGCGGAGGAAAAGCGCGAAACGCTCGACTTCCTTATAGACGGCATGGTCGTGAAGATCGGCGATCTGAGGACCCGCGAGGCGCTCGGCGCGACCGACCGTTTCCCACGATGGGCCATCGCCTATAAATTCGCTGCCGAGGAGACCACAACCGTGGTGCGGGAGGTTACATGGGAGGTGGGGCGCACGGGCAAGCTTACGCCTCGCGCGAGTTTCGACCCCGTGGAGCTTGCGGGCGCGACCATACGCCACGCCACGCTCAACAACTTCGACGATATCAAAAGAAAGCGCGTGGGGGTAGGCTCCACGGTGTTTCTCCGGCGCAGCAACGACGTGATACCGGAAATTTTAGGCGCGGTCGAGGGCGACGTACCCGAAGAGGAAATCGAAATGCCCGCGGTATGCCCGGCGTGCGGCGCGCATGTGGAGCAGCGCGGCGTGCATATTTACTGCACCAACTCGCTTTCCTGCCGCCCTCAGATATCGGGCAGGCTCACGCAGTACGCTTCGCGCAACGCCATGGATATAGAGACCTTCAGCGAAAAGACCGCCGATCTTTTTGTGGAGCGTTTGAACCTAAACAGCATCCCCGACCTTTATGACCTGACGGAAAACGACTTTTTGGCGCTCGAGGGCTTTCAGCAAAAGAAGGCGAAAAACCTCAAAGCCGCCATCGAGCGCAGCAAGGACTGTTCTCTGGGTGCATTTTTGTTCGCCTTGGGTATACCGAACGTCGGCGAAAAGACCGCTCGCGACCTTGCGCGCACCTTCCATACGCTTGACGCCGTGCGTTTGGCCTCACGCGAGCAACTCCTCGAGGTGCGAGACATAGGCGCCGTCGTGGCCGAAAGCATATTGGAGTTTTTCGGCGATCCCTCCATCGCAAACCAGATCGACCGCCTCCTCGCGCACGGCGTAAAGCCAAGGCCGGAGGAAGGTAAAGCGAACGCGGGGAGTCCCATCGCGGGGAAAACGCTCGTGGTCACGGGCGGCATGGAGCGCATGGACAGGAATAAAATCGAAGCGCTTATAGAAAGCTTAGGCGGCAAGGCCGCATCGAGCGTGAGCAAAAACACCGATTTCGTGGTGGCGGGTCCCGGCGCGGGCAGCAAGCTGAGCAAGGCGCGGGAGCTTAATATCACGGTGCTTGATGAAGACGAATTTTTCGATATGATCGGAGACGCGCAATGAGGCTTGGGAAGCTCGATAACGTTACGTTGAATCAACTTGTTTTAAACAAATTGAAGCATGTGCGTTCTGAGGTCGTATGCGCGCCGAGCGTTGGCGTGGACTGTGCGGCCGTGGATATGGGCGGCAGGCTCGCTGTGCTGTCGACCGATCCCATCACCTCGGCAAATAAAAATCTCGGGCGGCTCACGGTGCATGTAAGCTGTAACGACGCGGCGGCGGCCGGCGCGGAGCCCATAGGGCTTCTTATTACGCTCCTCGCTCCGCCTTCCGCTACGGAGGCGGAGCTCGATATGGTAATGACCGAGCTGGCGGAAACGGCAGCGCGCGAAAACGTGGAGATATTGGGCGGGCATACGGAAGTTACCGATTCGGTCACGCGCATCATCACCTGCGCCACGGTTTTAGCGAAAGCCGGCGAGCGCGGCGTTTTGACTCCGGGCGGTATGCAGGAGGGCGACAGCATCGTCCTTACCAAGCATGCGGGGCTTGAAGGCGCGTCCATCATCGCGTCGGAGCATGCGCGCCGCGTTACGGGCGTAACGGAGGCGGAGCTTAGGGAAGCGCGCGGCTTTATCGATTCGGTGAGCGTGGTGAAGGAAGGGCTTGTAGCAGCGGCTTTCGGTGCGACGGCCATGCACGACGTCACCGAGGGCGGCGTTTTGGGCGCCGTGTGGGAGATGGCGTTTGCCGCCGGCCGCGGCGTTGCGATCGAAAAGGAAAAGGTCCCCGTGCATCCCGTTACGCAAAAGCTGTGCAAGGCATTGTCCATCGATCCGCTTCGCCTGATTTCGAGCGGCTGCATGCTCATCGCCGTTCCGGACGGGGAGGGGCTTGTGAAAAAGCTTCGCGAGGCGGGCGTCGACGCGGCGGTCATAGGCCGCGCGGGAGGCAGCGACGCAAGGTTTACCGACAAAACGCTTATCGCGCCGCCAGAGGCGGACGAGCTTTATAAATTGTTTTGATTCATACGGCGCTTCATGCTATAATTAAAAGTCAAAATGGTCTATTAGGGCCATTTGTACCGAGGGAGGCAGCGATATGGTCAGCAGCATGACGGGCTTTGGGCGCGCGAGCGTCACGGAGGACGGGCGCGAGTTCACGGTGGAGCTCAAAAGCGTTAACCACCGGTATCTCGACCTTAATTTCCGCATGCCGCGCCACATCGGCTTCGCGGAGGATGCCTTGAGAAAGGCGCTTACCGCCGAGTTTTCCCGCGGTCATATCGAGGTCTATGTCAACTATCGAAACATCAGGAGCGACGCAAGAAAAGTCGAGGTTGATACTGCACTTTTGGGCGAATACCTCCGCGCGGCCCGCGAGGCGGCGGAAATTTACGGGTTGAGGGACGACGTCCAACTGGCCCGTGCGCTCAGCCTCCCCGATGTTACGGATATCATCGAGGCCGAGGAGGACCGGGAAGCCGTCTGCTCCGTGGCGCAAAAAGCCGTCGGCAAGGCCATTGAGGAATTGAAGTCGATGCGCGCGCTCGAAGGCGAAAGGCTTGCGAACGACCTGTGCGCCCGCGCGAAGTCGATCGGTGAGATCGGCGATAAAATAGCGCTCAGAGCGCCCGGCGTGGTGGAGGAATACCGCGTAAAGCTGACGGAGCGCATCGAAACGCTTTTGAACGGAAACGCGGAGGTGGACCGCGCGCGGCTCGCTACCGAGGTCGCGTTGTTTGCCGACAGGGCGAGCATCGACGAGGAGCTTGTACGCCTTAAAAGCCATCTTGTGCAGGCGGATCTCCTTCTCAACTCCAGCGAACCCGCAGGAAGAAAGCTCGATTTCATCGTGCAGGAATTGAACCGCGAGTTCAATACCATTGGCTCCAAGGCCAACGACGCCGAGATCGTAAAGCTCGTGATATCGGGCAAGGCGGAGATCGAAAAGATCCGAGAGCAGATACAAAATATCGAGTAAGTACGGTAAGTGTAGGAAAATAGAATGTCGGCAAAGCTTGTAAACGTAGGTTTCGGGAACATCGTTTCTACGGCCCGGATCGTATCCATCGTAACACCGGACAGCGCTCCCTCTAAGCGCATCGTGCAGGATGCACGCGAGCGAGGCAGACTCATCGATGCCTCGCACGGCAGGCGCACGCGCGCGGTCATCATCATGGACAGTACGCACGTGGTGCTTTCGGCGCTTCAGCCCGAAACCGTGGCAGGCAGGATATTGAGCGATGAAGAATAGGATTGTTCCCCCAACTAAATCCTGAAATATCTTGGCGGTCTATTGCCGCCAGTCCGCGTCAAAAATGCTCGGAATACATGCCGGTATACCTGCGCTTTTTTCCTTGCGAAGACCGAAAGCCAAGTGCCCGCGCAAGGCCGCAGGCATTGATCCAGAGGGCTCCGGCTATGCCGGACGCGTAGGCGTCTCCCGCCCGCAAGGCCGTAGACCTTGGCCTGAAAGGCTCCGGCTTCGCCGGACGTTAGGGCCCTGACGCCAAATATCCTTGCCAATCTAAATTCATGATTTAGTTGGTGGAACAATATCTGCGGAGGAACTATGCAAAAGACCAAAAAGGGCTTGCTGATCGTGCTTTCGGGGCCGTCGGGCGTGGGAAAAGGCGTGGTATGCAGGGCTCTCATGGAGCGTAACCCGCAATTGAAGCTTTCCGTTTCGGCTACCACGCGCTTAAAACGGCCTTGCGAGATCGACGGCTTGAGCTACTTCTTCAAGTCCGAGGAAGAATTCAAGCGCATGATCGTGAACGATGAGTTTTTGGAATATACGAGCGTATACGGCTCCAACTATTACGGCACGCCCCGTGCCTATGTGGAGGAGGAACTCGCCGCCGGCAACGACATCATTTTGGAGATCGACGTGCACGGCGCGAATCAGGTCAAAAAGGCCTGTCCGTTCGCCATCGCGATATTTTTGGCTCCGCCATCCATGAGCGCGCTCAAATCGCGTCTCATCGGCCGCGGCACGGAGGATAGCGATGCCGTGGAGCGCCGTTTCGGCGAGGCGCTTTTCGAGCTCAAGCAGGCCGAAAAGTACGATTATATTGTAGTGAACGACGTGCTCGACAAGGCGGTCACCGCCGTGGAGCATATCATTTCTGCGGAACATATGAAAGCGTTCCGCAGGCTTGACTTTGTGGAGGAACTCGAAGGAGGCTCGAAAAAACAATGATCAACAAACCGTCCCTCAACGCGCTGCAGGAAAAGGTACCCTGCCGCTATATGCTGGTTTCCGTGGTATCCAAAAGGGCGCGCCAGCTTATGAACGACCCCGAAAAGCTCAGTGACCGCAAGCCCGTTTCCGTCGCGGTGGAGGAGCTTTACGAGGATAAGCTCAACATCGAATATCCCGAGGAAAGCGCAAAATGACCCCCAAGGCCGTCGTGCTGGGCATTACGGGCTCCATCGCCGCATTCAAGGCCTGCGACATCGTGAGCGGGCTTGGAAAGCGCGGCGTGGACGTGTATTGCATCCTCACGAGGTCGGGCGCGGAATTCATTACGGCGCTCTCGCTCGAGTCGCTAAGTAACCACCCCGTCGTGACCGATATGTTCAACCGCGAATCCCCGTGGGAGATCGAGCACATCGCGCTCGCCAAGCGCGCGGATGTGTTTCTCGTGGCGCCCGCGAGCGCGAATTTCATCGCCAAGGCGGCTAACGGTATAGCAGACGACATGCTCACGACCACCATTTTGGCGACCCGCGCGCCCATTCTCATAGCGCCAGCGATGAACACCAACATGTATTTACATCCCGCCACGCGGGCCAATATGGAGATATTAAGCTCCCGCGGCTGCCGCTTTGTGGAGCCCGCCACGGGCCTTCTCGCTTGCGGCGACGTGGGCAAGGGCAAACTTGCCAATGTCGACGAGATCATCGAAGCGACCATGGCGCTCCTTTATCCCAAACAGGACCTAAAAGGCAAGCGCATCCTCGTGAGCGCGGGCCCCACCCGCGAAAATCTCGACCCCGTGCGTTACCTCACCAACCGCTCGAGCGGCAAAATGGGCTATGCCGTCGCGGAGGCGGCGGCGGAGCGGGGGGCAACGGTCACGCTCGTATCGGGTCCCACGGCGCTTTCTATTCCACACGGCGTAGACCGCGTGGATGTCGTTACCTCGGCTGAAATGTTTGAGGCTGTGGATTCCCGCTTTGACGATTGCGACGCGCTCATCATGGCGGCGGCCCCTGCGGACTTCACGCCCGAAGAGGAAAACGCGAACAAGATCAAGAAAAACGGCAGGGAAAGCCTTACCTTAACGCTCAAACCCACGCGGGATATTTTGGCCGCCGTGGGGCAAAGGAAAAAAGCGCAGCGCGTTCTGGGCTTTGCCGCCGAAACGGAGCAGTTGAAAGAAAACGCAAAGGCGAAACTTGAGAAAAAAAACCTCGATATGATCGCCGCCAACGACGTTTCAAAAGCGGGCATCGGCTTCCAAGCGAATGAAAATGCCGTCACGCTCTACAAGCGAAACGGTGGGGCATTGGAAAGCGGCGTTATGGAAAAGCGGGCTTTGGCGGATTGGCTTCTGGACAGATTGTTCGAAGCAGAACAAAATTAAAATAGAAAAATACGGCCCTGTGTTCTGAGGAAGGTTCTTTCCGGAACACAGGGCCGTATTTTATAAGAATGAACTCATGAAGCATTCGGCAGTGCCGTTTGATTTCGTCTAATTGATGATCGTGCCGCTGTTTACATGGAAAACCTGACCGGATATATTGGAGGAATCCTCACACCCCAAAAAGACATACATGGGAGCCAGCTCATACGGCTGCGCCGCCCTTTGCATGGGGCTGGTAGAACCAAAGGTCCGCACTTCCTCGGGCGAAAAGCTGGATACGATCAGCGGCGTCCAGACGGGACCGGGCGCGACGGCGTTGGCGCGGATCCCCATCGCCACCAGGGAAAGCGCCATGGAACGCGTAAAGGAGACGATCGCCCCCTTGGTTGCGGAGTAGTCGATCAGGGTCGGATTTCCTTCAAAAGCTGTGATCGACGCGGTGTTAATAATGGCGCAGCCGCCCGAAAGATGCGGCAGCGCCGCTTTTGTCATATGAAAGCAGGAAAAGAAGTTGCTTTCAAACGTGGTCAGAAGCTGCTCCTTTGTGATATCCAGTATGCTGTTTTGCGGGTATTGCACCGCGGCGTTGTTAACTAGCACCGTAAGCCCGCCAAGTTGGGTAACGGCTTGCTCCACCGCTTGCTTTGCGTTTTCTTCTAAGCGAAGATCGGCCTGGATCACAGCGCATTTTCGGCCGAGCTTCTCAACGGCCTGAACGGTTTCCTGCGCGTCGCTGTTCTCGCGAAGATGGACGATTGCGATATCGGCCCCTTCCTTGGCATATGCCAAGGCAACGGCACGGCCGATCCCGCTGTCGCCGCCCGTGATCAAAGCTTTTTTGCCGGATAGTTTCCCCGACGCTTTATAGGCCGGGTTATCGTACTGCGGAGGCGGGTCCATTTCAGCCTCCCTGCCGGGCTGGCGGTTTTGGTGCTGGGGAGGAAATGTGTCGTGAGGTTGCGGCTGCATAAGGCGGCTCCTTTTTTATCTAAATTTTAATCACCGCGCGATCGTTATGTTATCTGCGGTGCGGTCTGTGAGCTCCTGCACGGGGTTTGTTTGTGATTCCGCGCGGTAATCCACATTGTATTTTTGCTGATGCTGCTCGATCACGTTATGGCTTGCCACCGCGTTGACGTCATGATTCACACGGTTTTGATAAAAGAAAAATTCGTGGTCCTTTGGTAACGCCTGTACGGGGGTGTACTGTTCCCGATTTGCGGTGAGCAGTATCTGCCCGCCTAAGACCTGCCGCACATAATCGCGGGTGTCGTGGAATTGGAGCAGCTTCGGAAACGCGCCGCCGGGGATCACCTGCTGCCAGTCCTTGCTTTCATATTGCTGCAAGAGCTCCGCCGCGCGGTGCAGATGCGCGATCTCCTGCAGCAAGTGGAGTTCCCATACGGATTTTACGTTGGCGTCGAGCTCGTCCTGATAGAAAGAATAGTAAAGATAGCACTCGGCATACTCGTGGAGCAGCAGGTTCTCGAGCCATGTGCATGTGGGGTCGAGCAGCGCCCCGTACTGGGTCACATGCTGTTCCTCGATCATGGCGATTTCCAGATAAAGCCGCCGCCCAAGGTCGTTGTAGTAAGTGTTGCCGATGTTCATATAGAAATTCATGGTCTGCTGCTCGCCCGCCGTTATGATGAGGGTATTCAGCTTGGTGCGGATGTCTGCCGTTTTGAAATCCACCGGATTTTTAACGGAGTCGAACGGGAAACGGTGTTCCGCTATGGTGGGACGCCCGGGCGTAATGTCCACATAGCTTTTTACAAGCTGCTGCGCGGGGATCTGCGCATCCAGGTCCAAGAGGTTTGCGTAGCGGTAAAGATGATCAAAGTCTTCCAAAAGAGCGAAGTCCAGCGCCTGTTTCACATAAGAGTCGGGCTCGTTCTGCGCAAGCCACGCAGTCAGGTCCACGGCAACATGCTCGTATCCGATGGTTGTTTCAAGCGCCGTCTCGTCGATCGGCTTAAGCCAGTTTATATGCTTTTGCTGCTGCTGCTCGATGCGGCGCGATAGGGCAAGCTCACGGCGCAAGTCGTTATTTTGGCAGTTGCGGTGAAATTGATGCTTAAACATCACCGCTTCCACCTCTATGCCGTTCATAAGGATGATCCGCAATTTCGTGTACGGGTCGACGGTCATCTTGTTATAGGGCGTCGGGTACATGGCCTGCCAGTCCATGACCGTATCCTTTATGGGAACGGGCTTTTGCTCAAACGGGTTCATCGCGCGTCTCCTTTTACAATTTATGCCTTATTGTCTGCAAAGCTATTGCGGGCTATACCCTATCGGAAGAAAAGGGACGCGCGGCCGCATAATAAATAAGCGCCGTTGCGGAAAGACTTGGAAAAGGAACAAAGAAAAGGAGATGTGCGCTTGGAGTCGGTGATCGGGAAAAGCATTCCGCGCAAGGAAGCATGGGACAAGGTGACGGGAAGGGCGCGGTATACCGACGATCTTCCCGCGGCGGGCGCTTTTGCCGCGAGGCTTCTCACCTCTATATACGCGCATGCACGGATACGGCGCATCGATGTTTCTAAGGCGCTTGCGGTCAGGGGCGTTAAATCCGTTTTGACGGGAGAACAGTGCCCCGAGCTGTTTGGCCCTCTGGTCTTGGACAGGCCTGCGCTGGCGCGTGACGTGGTGCGCTATGCGGGGGAACCCGTGGCGCTTGTGGTAGCACAGGATGGACCCGCCGCAGAAGCAGCCGTGCGCTTGATCGAAGTCGAATATGAACCCCTCCCGTTTGTTTTGTGGCCGTCACAAGCGCTGGCCGATGGGGCTGCTTTGGTGCACAGCCAAACCAACGGATATAAAAAGGTTGTGACGGATATTTATCCGGAGGCAAAAACCAATATTGCCGCCCGCTATAAAATACGGAAAGGGAATGTAGGGGAGGCTTTTGCGGGATGCGACAAAATTATACAACAGCGGTTTTCCCTGCCGCCCTCCGACCATCTGGCGATGGAGGTGCGCACCGCCCGCGCCGAAATTTCCGCGGATGGCAACGTGCTCATCACCACGGCATCGCAAGCACCGTATGCCGTCAGAAAGCAGCTCTCGGAGGCGTTTTTGATCCCGGCCGGGCAAATACAGGTGCAAGTCCCCTTCGTAGGCGGCGGCTTCGGCGGAAAGGCACCGGTATTCCTTGAAATATTAGCGTTTTTAGCCTCGCGCAGCGCAGGGGGAAAAGCCGTTTGCCTCACGATCCCGCGCGAGCAGGATATGGCTTCCGCGCCGTGCCGTATCGGGCTCACGGCGGATATCAAAATCGGCGCGAGCCGGGAGGGAATCCTTCAGGCCGCCGAAATGACCTATTGGCTCGACTGCGGTGCCTATACCGATATTTCACCCTACATGGCAAAGGCGATCGCCGCGGATTGCACCGGTCCCTATCATATTGAAAATCTCAGCTGCGATTCCCTGTGCGTTTACACGAACCACACCTACGCCACCTCTTTTAGGAGCTTTGCACATGAATCCTACACGTTTTGCGTTGAGCGCACGATGGATATTTTAGCGCGCGCGTGCGCAATGGACCCGCTGGAGCTGAGAATGAAAAATGCCATCCGCAACGGAAACCTTACGCCCACGCAGGTAACATGTACAGACAGCGTCGCGGGAAATTTGACCGCATGCTTAAACGAGGTGAAGCAGCTTTCAAAGTGGGAGGGCGGAAAGACGGTAACCGTCAAAAAAGGTGTTGTGCGCGCAAAGGGCGCGGCTTGCCTGTGGAAAACCGCAAACCCGCCCACCGATGCTATTTCCGGCGCTCTCATCACCTTCAACCCCGACGGGAGCGTCAACCTGAATACGGGCGTTGTGGAGATGGGTTCCGGGGGGCAGACAGGCCTTGCGCAGATCTTGGCCGATAAACTTTCAATAAGTCCGGATCAGGTCCATGTGGTGATGGCTGTTGATACGCGGACCGCGCCGGAGCATTGGAAAACCGTTGCGAGCCTTACAAACTACATGGCGGGTCACGCCGTGATGCGCGCGGCGGACGATTTGATTTTTCAGCTTCGCCAAAACGGCGCACAGGCTTTTGGGTGCGCTTTCGAGGATGTGGGGGTCGCAAACGGAAGAGTATTTTCTAAAAAGGATTCGGAGCGGTTCATCGCTTTGAAGGATATCGCGCAGGGGTATCGGTCAACGGAGGGAGCATCTGTCGGGGAACCCGCTTTGGGGCGCGGCGGCTTTATGCTCAAAGGCTTACATATGCTCGACTCACAAACCGGCAAAGGCAAAACCGGGCCTTCGTGGACGCTCGGGGCGCAGGTGGTAGAGGTGGAAGCGGATTTGACAACATGCTCATACCGCCTGATCTCGGCTTCGACGGTGATGGATGTCGGCAAGGCCGTCAATCCTAAGTTGATGCGCGCTATGATAGCGGGCGGCATGGCAATGGGCGCCAGCATGGCGAGCCGTGAAGCTTTCACCTATAACGAACGGGGCATTTTAGAAGCGCCCAATCTGCGCAGCTATAAGCTCCTTCATGCTGGGCAGGAGCCGGAATACCGCGTCGGTTTTGTTGAGACGCCCGAAACGGAAGCCCCCTACGGAGCGCGCAGCTATTCCGAGCACGGCATCATCGGCATTCCCGCCGCTTTGGGCAATGCATTGTCCGCGGCGTTCGGAAAGGAGCTTTTGACTTTACCGCTCACGCCGGAGCGGATATGGCGGACCGTCGGGGAGGGCACAAATGATCCCGTTTGACTTTGTTTACTGCCGCGTAAATACGCTCGTGGAGGCCCGCGAAGCCTTTATGCGGCTCCAAAACGAAGGAAAAGAGCCCGTTTATTATGCCGGCGGCAGCGAGATCATCACGATGAGCAGGGCCGGAAGCATAAGGCCGGGCGCAGTCGTCGACATAAAAAGGATCCCCGAATGCACGCTTTTATCCAAGGAACACGATGGGCTCCGCATCGGTTCGGCCTGCACCCTAAACCGGATCAAGGAGGCAAAGCTGTTCCCCCTGCTCGGTTTAACCTGCGGAAGGATTGCCGACCACACAAACCAATGCAGGATCACGCTGGGCGGCAATTTGTGCGGTGCCATTTTTTATCGCGAAACAAGCTTGCCGCTGCTTCTTTCGGATGCAACCGTTACGCTTCTTGGAAACGAAGGGTTACGCATTGTATCCTTTGCGCATGTATTTCAAGGCCGCATGCATTTATCCGCAGGCGAACTTGTCGTGGGGATACACGTGCCGGAATGGGCGCTGCAGGCGTCGCATTTTCATATAAAGCAAACCGCAAACGAAAAAATAGACTATCCTCTTGTGAGCATGGCGGCGATCCGGCATGATGGCAAATTGCGGCTCGCCTTCTCCGGCATTTGCTCCTATCCGTTTCGGAGTCCGCAGATGGAGGCGGTTTTGAACGATAGGCAGCGGTCTGTTTCCGCCCGCGCAACGGAAGCGGCAAAGCTGGTGCCCGAACCTGCTTGCGATGATGTGAGAGGCTCCGGCGGGTATCGGTTGTTCGTGCTTAAAAACATGCTGCACGCACTTTTAGAGGATATTGAGAATGGTCAGATATGAGGGGAAAACGGTCGTCGCGCTCAACGTCAACGGAGATGTATACGAGCTGGCGGTACGGCCATCGGACTTGTTGCTGGACGTGTTAAGAGAGCAGCTTGGCTTAAGCGCAGCGAAACCCGGATGCAGAAACGGCGACTGCGGCGCCTGCACCATCGTCATGGACGGATGGCCTGCAAAAGCCTGTATGGTCCTGGCTGCGGAAGCGGAGGGGCATGTTCTTTTAACGGTGGAGGGGCTAAACGGGGCTGCCGCTATCCAAAAGAGCTTTGTGGAGGAAAATGCCTTTCAATGCGGGTACTGCACCTCCGGCTTTATCATGGTCTGCCATGCGCTTCAAATGCAGCATCCGATTATGCCCGAGGAATATGTGATCGAGGAGTGGCTTGAAGCCAATCTCTGCCGCTGCACCGGCTATCGGGAGATACGGGAGGCGGTATATGGTATGTACCGTGCCGGTAAATAGTTTCCGAAGGTCTTTTAGCAAACGGCAGCTGTGCGGCTATTTTTTTGCCATCTTGTTGCTATACATATTCTTATCTACAATTTCGATAATTTGCTCTAAGTTTAAGTTCATTTCCGATTTATAAGAAAATATCCCCATGCTTGCGTTGATGGGGTAGGGCTTAAAATTGCTCCTGTTCAAGGCTTCGAATTTATCGGCAAGCCTGCGGCAGGTTTGATCGGCAGCCCGTTCATCGTCGTCGTGGAATACGATCATAAATTCATCCCCGCCATAGCGGAAAATTATATCTTTAGGATTGACCTCTTCTTTTATGATTCTGCAAGTATGGATGATGAAAGAATCGCCTTCCAAATGGCCGAATTTGTCATTTACCATTTTCAGATTATCCAAATCGATAAAGCAAAGGATAAACCCTCCGCCTTCCCGCTTGGTCATCTCATATCTTTTTCTTATGAGATCCATTCCCACCCTTCTGTTAAAAATGCCGGTCAAAATATCCATGGAAGCATGGATGGTCAACTCGTGCTCCATCCGCTTTATTTGGGCAAGATCCGTAACGCCTATTAAGATCGATTTCTCCCCCATATAATCTATCAGTTCATAACTTGCCATGGAGTGCTTGGCTTCTCCCGTTAATGTCTTTTGCTCTGCCATATAATTGTTCAAGACGGTATTTGCTCTTAACATTTCATGTATTATGTCTACATCGGATGCATTTTTATAAAGTTCTTTATGGGTGAGCGTGCTTAGCTGCTCTTTTTGCATACCAAAATACAGCATTGCTTTTTGATTTGCGTTTAAAATCCTCCCGTCCTCGAAACTGGAAATTAGAAGGGGAAAGGGATTCGTTTCAAACAGTCTGGTAAAGGTCGCTTTTCCTTCCTTCAACCTTTCTTCGTTTAAAAAGTTACTGACATTGTTTTTATACAGTACGATAAACACCACAAGCGCCACCAGCACGATGGTCGTGGAGTTGGATTGCTTGATGATGATCGCATTGCCATGCTGAAAAGAAGAAAGAGCGATAAGAAAAAAGAGGTGAACAACGCCGTATATGCCCACCACCCATTTCGGATACATCGGAATAATTAGAGCGACCGCAAAGACCATCAATATGTAGGCATCGATATTTCCTGTGAAGCGCTGGCTGTTCAACGACAAAATTGCCCCTGCCAGCAACGATAAAAACATATCGGAAATAACCGTAGCTTTACTGGCCCGAGAAAACCTGTATTGTTGCGATCGTTTGAGCGCACTGTAAATTATGATGTAAACCAAGGATAACGCCAGTCCCGCAATGTGTACGGATAGGAGGACCCGGCGATAAAGCGCGTCGATGGCGCCGTCTTTATTTAAGATCAGATCGAGGTAAAGGCTAAAAAGGCATGCGAAAAAAGTTACCCATTTGAACAGCCTTCCACGCTGCAGGCAGATGAGGGTATATTTCTTTTCAAATTCCGCACTGTTCGCAAAATTCATGCGGAGGAATATGTTCCCGAAAAATTTATCGAGAAACTGCATGCCCTTCTTTATCACAAAGCCCTCGCCCCTCCCGCAAAACGCGGATCGCCTTCTGCATGCGGGATTCTATGAAAGCTTACAAATTGTCCCTGATGTACCTATACCGACGGCAGCCGCAAGCTTTCTATTTTTCACTTATTATAATATGTGCGGCGCCCACCGTAAAGATGGCAGCATAGCGGCCTTGGTCAAGACGTTAGGGGAGGCTTAGCGTGCTTAAGCAGAAGCAAGTATGTTTCGCAATATGCTGCAGAAAGAGGACGCTTTTTCGCCCATATGGTATAATTTATAAGATGTATCTTCCAAGGAGGTGAGATGTCTGTACGCGCGCGTTATCGTGGATATCGCCCATTCCAATGTGGACAGGCTGTTCACCTATTTTGTGCCGGAGGAAATTTCCGTCGTACCCGGCCAACGCGTGCTCGTGCCGTTCGGCGCAGGCAACAAGCGCGTGGAAGGCTTCGTGCTGGAGCTGGCGGACACGCTCGAGGACGCTAAACTGCACGTCAAAAATATACTGAAAACGCTGGAACCCTACAGCGTGGCCACAGGGGAGCAGCTCGAGCTTGCCGCGTGGATGAAGGCGAACTACCATTCCCTTTTGGTGGACGCTTTAAGGCTCATGATTCCCGCGCAGCTTCGCGGCGGCGGGATAAAAGAAAAGAAGATACGTACGCTCGAAATACCGGAAGGGCTCGACAGGGAACGTGCGCGCGCCTCGCTTTTGAAGGCGGACGGCACGCCGAAGGCCCCCAAGCAGTTTGAAGTGTTCGAGCTTTTATGCCGTGCGGATACGCCCATGAGCGCGGCGGATATCATCGCGTTCGTGCCCAATTCGCCCGCGGCCATCCATGCTTTAAGCGAAAAAGGATTCATCCATGAACAGGGCCGGGTGGTATTCAGAAGCCCTTTTGAGGGAAAGAGCATCGTGCCAGATACGGAGCTTCCGCTTACTTTCGCGCAGCAAAGCGCATATGAAAGCATTGCCGCGAGCCTTGAACAAGGGGAAAAGACGTTTTTGCTGCACGGCGTCACAGGGAGCGGCAAGACCGAGGTCTATATGCACGCCGTGAAACGCGTAATCGGCATGGGCGGTACGGCCATTGTACTCGTGCCCGAGATCGCGCTCACGCCGCAGGCGATGGAGCGTTTCCGCGCGCGCTTTGGCGAGCGGGTGGCGCTTCTTCATTCTCGGCTGAGCGCGGGCGAGCGCTATGACGAGTGGCGGCGCATACGTTTGGGCAAGGTGGACGTGGTGGTCGGCGCGAGAAGCGCCGTGTTCGCGCCGCTTCAAAACATAAAGCTCATCGTGGTCGACGAGGAGCACGAGCCTTCGTATCAGTCCGAGACCGCGCCGCGCTATAGCGCGCTCGAGGTCGCCGCCAAACGCTCCAAGCTAAATGGCGCGGCGCTCGTTTTGGGGAGTGCGACGCCGAGCGTGCAAAGCTACCACCGCGCCGTAAACGGACGGTATGCGCTATTGAAGCTCAACGAGCGCGTGAACGAGCTGCCCATGCCCAAGGTGGATATCGTGGATATGCGTGCGGAGTTCATGAACGGCAACAACAGCATTTTGAGCGCGCTTTTGCACGCAAAACTCAAGGAATGTTTTGAGGCGGGCGAGCAGGCCATACTTTTTATGAACCGCAGGGGCTATTCCACGTTTGTTTCCTGCCGCGGCTGCGGCTATGTGGCGAAGTGCGACGACTGCGACGTTTCCATGACCTACCACAAGGCTGACGGGCTTTTGAAATGCCATTATTGCGGCAAGGCCTCGCGCGTGCCGCAAAGCTGCCCGCAATGCGGGAAACCGTATATGAAATATTTCGGCATCGGCACCGAGCAGGTGGAGGAGCAGATCTTAAAATATTTCCCGGGAATCAAAACGCTCCGCATGGATACCGATACCACGCGCACCAAAAACGCGCATTACGAGCTTTTGAGCCGCTTCGAGCGGGGCGAGGCGCAGGCGCTCATCGGTACGCAGATGGTCGCAAAAGGCCTCGACATGCCAAATGTCACCGCCGTCGGCGTCATCGCGGCGGACGCGACGCTCCACATACCGGATTTTCGGAGCTGCGAAAGGACCTTCCAACTTGTTACGCAGGTGGCCGGCCGCGCAGGCCGCGCGCAAAAGCCCGGCACCGTGGTGATACAGACCTATACCCCCGATCACCCCGCGATCCTTCTCGCGGCGCGGCACGACTACGAGTCGTTTTATCAATATGAGATCGCCGCGCGGCGCGCCTCCATGTTTCCGCCGTTCTCGCTGTTTCTGCGCGCGCTTTTCATGGGGGAGGATGAGAAAACGCCGCGCGAGGCGTGCGACGCATTTGCTTTGGGCGCGCGCGAAGCCATTTTAGAAGCCTACAAGGCGCAAGGCGCCAGTGAAAGAGAGCTTTTACTTTTGATCTCCGCCGCCGCGCCCGTCAAACGCAAGCTTGCGCAGTATCGCTTCCAAACGCTCATCAAGCTTGCCCGCACCAAAAACGCCGGCGGGGCCGTGAACGCGGTGTATGCCTATGCCAACGAGCACCGCGACCCGTGTATGAGCGCGATCGAAGTGAATCCGGGAGATATGTTTTAACGGATTCATTCACCCGTAGGGCGGCATGCCCACATGCCGCCGCGTTGTTTCACCGAGGTAACGTCATACGGCGGTGGTGAGGACTTGCTCACGCCGTCCGTATAAGGATATAATATTAGCAGAAACAATGGAGGAATAAGCCAATGGCAAAACGTACGATATTCACCGATGACGCGCCCTGCCTCTATAAGGTGTGCCGTCCGGTCGATAAATTCGATTCTAAACTGCACCGGCTGCTGGACGATATGGCCGAAACCATGTACGACGCGGAGGGTGCGGGGCTTGCCGCCTCGCAGATCGGCATTTTGCGCCGCGCGGTGGTCATCGACGCGGGCGACGGGCTCGTGGAGCTCATCAACCCCGAAATACTTGAGTTGTCCGAGGAAAAGGAAGGTTGCATGGAAGGGTGCCTCTCTTTCCCCGGCAAGCGCGGCTATGTGGAACGCCCGTATCGCGTGAAGGTACGCGCGCAGGACCGCGAAGGCGTTTGGAAGGAATACGACGCGGAGGGCTATTTTGCCCGCGCCGTGCAGCACGAGCTCGATCACTTGAACGGTCAGGTATACCTAAAGCTCGTCACCGAACCGCCCGAGGGCTTTAAAGAAGACGAAGAAAAGGAAGAAAACGGCGGGGAGAAGGATACATGAGGATCGCCTTTTTGGGTACGCCCGAATTTGCGCTGCCGTCTTTACAGATGCTCGTCGATGCGGGGCATGAGGTTGCGCTGTTCACCCAGCCGGACAGGCCCAAGGGAAGGCACGGCGAATTGACCCCGCCGCCGACGAAGGTACTCGCGGTAAATTGCGGGCTTCCCGTTTATCAATTCGAAAAAATACGCATGCCGGAGGGTGTGGCGGCGCTTAGGGCATTCGCGCCCGACCTCATGGTGACGGCGGCTTTCGGGCAGATATTGTCAAAGGAAAATCTCGATATACCGCGGTACGGCTGTATCAACGTACACGGGAGCCTTTTGCCCAAATACCGCGGCGCGGCGCCCGTGCAATGGGCGGTCATCAACGGCGAAACGGTGACGGGCGTCACCACCATGCTCACGGACGTCGGCCTCGATACGGGGGACATGCTCTTGAAGCGGGCGGTGGAAATAGGCTCCGAGGAGACCGGCGGCGAGCTAATGGAGCGGTTGTCCATTGTAGGCGCGGAGCTTCTGAAAGAAACGATCGAAAAACTCCAAGGCGGCACGCTCGAGCGTGAGAAGCAGAACGAGGCGGAGGCTACCAAGTGCCCGATGCTCAAAAAGGAGCATGGGAAGGTGGATTTCACAAGGTCCGCCAAAGAAGTGCACGACCTTGTGCGCGGCGTTACGCCATGGCCGGGGGCGTATGCTTTTTGGGAGGACGAAACGGTAAAACTGCACAAGACCCGCCTCACAGGGTCAAAAGCAAGCGATACCGCGGGTACGTGCGTTGCGGAAAACGAAAGGCTTTTTGTGAACGCGGCGGATGAGCGTATCGAGATACTGGAGCTTCAATTCGCGGGCGGCAAGCGCATGGCCGCCGAAGCGGCACTGCGCGGGCGTTCGCTTACCGGAAAGGCTTTTCAATGAGCGTGCGGCGCAAGGCGCTTGAGGCGCTGATGGATATCACCGACCGCGGCGCGTATGCCAACCTCCGCCTCAAGGAGGCGCTTTCAGGCATGGACGAGCGCGACGCGAAATGGGTGAGCGCGCTCGTTTACACGGTGCTCGACAGGCTCAATTACATCGACCACATCCTTCAAACCCACGCGCGGGGCAGGCTGCATGCCTCCATACGCGGCATCTTGCGCATGGGCGTTTGTCAGACACTGTTTATGGGCGTTCCCGAAAGCGCGGCCTGCGACGAGAGCGTGAAGCTTGCTCGTGAGATCGGCAAAGGGCCGCTGAGCGGCTATGTGAATGCCGTGATGCGGAGCGTCTGCCGCGCAAAGGACGATCCTCTGGAACTGCCGGACGACCCTGCGGCGCGGTTGAGCGTAGAATTCAGCTTTCCGCTGTTTCTGGTGCAGGAATACATCGGCCTTTACGGCGAGGCGTTTACCAAGGATATGCTCACCTACCGCGGCAGGGGCGTTACGCTTCGCGCGCAGTATCCGTATACGGAGGACGAGCTTCAACAAGATCTCGACAAACGGGGCCTGGCGTTTTCACGCGGGAAGATCGTGAACGCCGCGTTTTGCTTGGAGCGCGGGCTCGACGTGACCCAATTTGGGCCTTTCCTTTCGGGAAAGGTCGCGGTGCAAAGCCAGGGAGCCATGCTCGCCTGCCTTGCGCTCGATGTGAAGGAAGGCCAAAATGTGTTTGACGCATGCGCCGCCCCGGGCGGTAAGACCGCCTTTATAAGCTCCAATATGAAAGGGAGCGGCTCTGTTACGGCGTGGGATATCCACCCGCACCGCGTGGCGCTTACGGAAAAAACGCTTTCAAGGCTCCATGTGCAAAACGCGAAAGCCACCGTGCGCGACGCATCGGTTTTGGACGAAACGCTCCTTGAGAAGATGGACGCCGTGCTCGTGGATGCGCCTTGTTCCGGTTTAGGCCTTTGGGGCAAACCCGATGCCAAAAAGAATAAGGACGAAGCGGCCGTAGAACGGCTTGCGGCGCTTCAAAGAAGCATACTTTCGGCCTGCTCGCGCTATGTGAAGCCAAACGGTACGCTCGTTTACTCCACCTGCACCGTTTCGCACGCGGAAAATTCGGCGCAGATCGAGGCGTTTTTGAAGGAGCACGGCGAATTTTCGCTTTCGAGCCTCGTTCCCTATGTGCCGGAGCGCTTAAAAGAGCGCGCAAAAGGCGGCATGCTCCAATTTTTCCCGCATCTCGACGGGGCGGAAGGCTTTTTCGTGGCGAGGATGGTGAAACATGGGCGTTGACGGGCTTTGCTCCATGAGCATAGAGGAGCTCGAAACCTTAATTATAAGCTTCGGCGAGCCCAAGTTCCGCGCCAAACAGGTGTTTTCATGGCTTTCCCGGGGCGCGCGGCCGGCTGAAATGACAAACCTGCCCAAGGCCTTGCGTGAAAAGCTCCAAACCTTGACATTCGACTCCGCCATCTTATACGATAAGCGTATATCGGCGAAGGACGGCACGGTAAAATATCTGTTCGCGCTCGAGGATCAAAACCTCGTCGAGGGCGTTTTGATGCGGTACCGTTACGGCAACACGCTTTGCATCTCTACGCAAGTGGGCTGCAAAATGGGCTGCGCGTTTTGCGCCTCCACCCTCGAGGGCTGCGTAAGGAACCTCACGGCGGGCGAGATGCTCGGTTTTTTGAGCGTGGTGGAGCGCGACGAGGGCCACGATAAGGAGCATGAGCGCGCGATCACCAACGTGGTGCTCATGGGGAGCGGCGAGCCGCTCGACAACTACGGGAACGTGGTGAAATTTCTGCGCCTCGTGAGCGATAAAAACGGCATGAACATCAGCCCCCGCAACATATCGCTGTCAACCTGCGGTCTGGTGCCGGAAATTTACCGCTTCACGGAGGAAGCGCCGCATGTGACATTGAGCGTGTCGCTCCACGCGCCAAACGATTCTATTCGCGACCGGATCATGCCCGTTAACCGACGCTATCCCATGGAGCAGCTTTTACAGGCGGCAAACGCCTACGCGGAAAAGACGGGCCGGCGCGTGGTCTTCGAATACGCGCTCATCGGCGGGTTGAACGATGCGCGCGAGCATGCGGACGAGCTTTCGGATAGGCTTCGGGGCATAAACTGCCATGTGAACCTCATCCCGCTAAATCCTGTTTTGGAGCGCGGGCTCAACGGGGTAACGCGCGAGCACGCCCAAGTTTTTGCCGCATGGCTTATGAATAGAGGCATATCGGCGACGGTGCGCCGCGAGATGGGTACGGATATCGAAGGCGCGTGCGGCCAGTTACGGCGGCGCGCGCTCAAAAGCATCACCGAAGCGAAGGAAAGAGACGAAAGGGGGAAAGACGCTTGATTTACGCCTCAAGGTCGGAAACGGGGAAGCGCTATCAAAACGAGGACAGCTTGTTTGTACCCTCGCGCGGCGAGCTTTCCCTTTTTATCGTGGCCGACGGCATGGGCGGCCATAACGCGGGGAGCGTGGCGAGCCGGCTCGCGACTTCGGTGGTGGAAGCGGAGATGCGAAAGGGAGGCGTGGCCACGCCGGACACGCTTCTGTTGAACGCTCTCAATGCGGCCAACCGCGCGGTTTTAGAATACGCCAGCAGCGACAGGAACTGCCGTGGCATGGGCACCACCATGGTCGCCGTACTCGTGTTCCAGACCAAATACGTGGTCGCCAACGTGGGCGACAGCAGGCTTTACCACCTGCACGACGGGGTGCTGACGCAGGTCACGCGCGACCACTCGTATGTGGCGGAGCTTGTGGCGGCGGGGGAGATCACGCCCGAGCAGGCCGCCGTGCATCCGCGGCGAAATATCATCACCCGCGCGCTCGGCACGCGGGAGGATGAGAAGATCGATATCTTCAAGCGCGAATGGGAGCGTGGCGATACGCTTCTTATCTGTTCCGACGGACTTTACGGCTCGCTCGACGACCGCGAGATGGCGCGCGTGCTGTGCGATGCGGACGACGATCTTCCATCCGCCTGCGATATGCTCGTGGAGGATGCGCTTTACGGCGGCTCCGCCGATAACATCAGCGTCATCCTCGTAAAAAACAAGGAGGTGCTCTAAATGTCGGATACCATACTTTCCGGCAGATACCGCCTCTTAGAGCTCGTCGGCTCCGGCGGCATGGCGAATGTTTATAAGACGATAGACCAAAAGACAAACAAAGTCGTAGCGGTCAAAATGCTCAAGGACGAGCACCTCGAGGATGCGGACTTTTTGAGGCGCTTCGAGCGCGAGGCGCAGGCGGTGCTGTCGCTTTCTCACGAGAACATTGTGAAATCCTACGACGTGGGCGAGGACGACGGCGTTCCCTACATCGTGCTCGAATACGTGGAAGGCAGCACCGTCAAGGAGATACTCGAGCGCGAGGGCGCGCTTTCCCCGCGCGTGGCGGTGAGCGTGGCCTCGCAGGTGCTGAGCGCGCTTTCCCACGCGCATGAGCGCGGCATCATCCACCGCGACGTAAAGCCTCAAAACGTCATCATCACCCCGAGCGGCCGGGCGAAGCTTGCGGATTTCGGCATCGCGCGGGACGTGGCTTCCACCACGCGCACGTTTGCCGGCACCAATGTGATAGGCTCCGTCCACTATTTGTCGCCCGAGCAGGCGAGAGGCGACGAGGTCACCGCCGAAAGCGATATTTATTCCTGCGGCATCATGCTTTATGAAATGCTTTTGGGGGAGGTGCCCTTCGCGGGGGAAAACTCCGTGGCCATCGCTTTAAAGCACCTCCACGAGGAGATCACCCCGCCCATGGAGGCGGACCCGAAAATTCCGCGCGCACTTTCGGATATTATCGTGAAGGCAACCAGCAAAAAACCCTCCATGCGCTACCACAGCGCGGCGGAAATGCGCGCGGACTTACAGCGCGCGCTTCGGGAGCCGCACGGCAAATTCGCGCGCATCAGGCGCAGGGATAAGGAGGGGCGGCTTAGCCGCCGCTACGGGATACTGAACATCGCGCTCATGACGTTCGTCGTCATAGGGCTTTTTGCGGCGCTGTTTTTCATCATCCGCGCATGGGGCGACAGCGGCAAGCCCGGCGCAGACGATTATGTGATCCCCACGGTCGAGGCGAAAAAGCTCGAGGATGCCGAAGAGCTTGCCAAGCTCCGCGGCTTTGAGATTTTCGTGCAGGGCTATCAGACGAGCACGCAGTATCAGGAAGGCGTTGTCATCAGCCAAGACCCCTTAAGCGGTACGCGCGGCAAGCCGGGCGACGTCATCAACGTGGTCGTCAGTTCCGGAAATGACCGCGCCGTTGTGCCAAATGCCCTCGGGCTGACGCTACCGGCCGCTACCGTAGAGATCGAGGAGCAATCGCTCAAGGTGGGAAACGTAGAATACGTAGAAAGCGACCGGCCCGACGGAGAAGTGGTGGGGCAGAACCCGCCGGAAGGCACAGAGCTTTTGAAAAACGATACGGTGGACCTGGAGGTGAGCGGCATGCCGGGGCAGGTGCCTCTTGAAATGCCCAATGTTACGGGCACTACGCTCAATAAGGCGCTCAACGCGCTCCATGACGACGGGTTCAGCCATATTTGGCTCAGGTTCGCGGCGCCTGTGTCCGGCGAGAAAGCGGAGACTGTCTTCAAGCAAAACCCTGCCGCAGCAATGGATGCAAGCCCTTCAGGGCTCGTGGAGCTTTGGGTCTACCGCAGCGTGCTCGGAGACTGTTCCGCGGATATCGCCGATAACGTGGATGTGACGGGCGCGGAGCAGACCGTGGTGGTCACGGTGGAGCTAAGTGAAGGCCTCGAGGCTGTGCTGTACGAGGGGGTGCTGCCCGTCGGCGCAAAACAGCCCGTATCCTTCACGGGATATTTGCAGGTGGAAGGCGAATTCACGTATACGGTTTATCTCAACGGCGTTAAAGTGCACGAGAGCACGGCGGTATTTACGAGGAAGAGTTCATGAGGCGATTTCATTGGGGGAGCAATCATTGCAGGGCACCATTTTAAAAGGCGTCGGAAGCTTTTATACCGTCCTATGTGACGACGGAACCGCCTACACCTGCAAGGCGCGGGGAAAATTTCGCGTGGATAAGGTAACGCCTTTGCCGGGCGACCGCGTGGAATTTGAGATATCGGCCGAGCGGGAGGGCTACATGCTCGCGATCCTGCCGCGAAAAAACGCGTTTACGCGGCCCGCCGTGGTAAACGTGGACCAGCTCGTGATCGTGATGGCGGCGTCGGCCCCCAAGCCCGACCTTCTTTTGACAGACAGGCTGCTTCTCGACTGCGAGCGGCGCGGCGTTACGCCCATTCTCGTGCTCAACAAATGCGACGAGCGCGATGAGACGCTTTTAGAGGATATATGCGCCCAGTACGCGCCTACGGGCTACCGGCTGATCGTCGCTTCCGCGCACGAGGGCGACGGGCTCGACGCGCTTAAGAATGCGCTTTTTAACAAGGTATCCTGCTTTACCGGCCAATCGGCGGTGGGAAAGACATCGCTTCTCAACGCGCTTTTGCCCGAGCTTGCGCTTCCGGTGGGCGATCTTTCAAAAAAGACCGAGCGGGGAAGGCACACCACCCGCCATGCCGAACTTGTGCCCGCCTACGGCGGCGCCGTGGCGGACACGCCGGGGTTCAGCCTCCTTGAGATGAGCGAGCTTGAACCGGCTGAGCTGTGCCTTTTTTACCCCGAGATGAAAGAACACGCCGGGGAATGCTATTTTACCGCGTGTTTGCACATCACGGAGCCCGACTGCGCCGTGAAGAGTCTGCTCGATACGAATGGGCTTTCGCGCGGCAGGTATGAGCGCTACTGCGAGCTTACAAAAGAATTGATCGAAATGAGGAAACATCGCTATGATTAAGGTTGCGCCGTCTATTTTATCCGCCGACTTTGCCGATATGGGGCGCGAGGTGGAACGCGTGGAGGCGTGGGGCGCCGATTACGTGCACTTTGACGTGATGGACGGAAGCTTCGTGAGCGCCATCACATTCGGCCCCGCTATGTGCAAGGCCGTAAGAAAGCATACCGAACTCCCGCTCGACGTGCATCTGATGGTGGAGCACCCCGAAACGCATATCGGGCAATTCCGCGACGCGGGCGCAAACATACTCACCTTTCACGCGGAAGCCGACAGGCATATCCATAGGACGCTGCAAGCCATCCGCCTCGCGGGCATGAAGGCGGGCGTTGTATTGAACCCCGCGAGCCCCCTTTGCCTTATCGAGCATGTGCTCGACCTTTGTGATATGGTGCTTTTGATGAGCGTAAACCCGGGCGCAGGCGGACAGAGCTTCATCACCGAAACGCTTAAAAAGATAACGGCCCTTCGAGCGATAATAAACGAGCGCAGCCTCGCGCTCGATATCGAGGTGGACGGCGGTATCAATCCCGAGACCGCTCGGCTTTGCATCGACGCGGGCGCAAACGTGCTCGTTGCCGGCAACAGCGTTTTCACCGCCAAAGACCCTAAAGCGATGGTGAAGGCGATAAGGGAAGGACGGGCCTAAGCGCGATATTGCGCTGTCAAAGAGGCCGCTTTAATAAAAGCATGAACCCCGGATGGAAGGATTTATACGAGGCGTAACATGGCGGATAGCCCGAAGAAGATTCTTCATTTCGGACTATGCCCTCTGTTCAGAAGGACAGTTAAAAATGGATGCCTGCAAAGAACTTGCGCAGAACATACTCCCCCACTGTCATTCTGAGCGCAGCAAAGAATCCCCTGCATGGAGCGTAGAATTCAACGGTACATACCTACCCTACCGTCATTCTGAACGCAACGAAGCGGAGTGAAGAATCCCATGCTTAAAGCGCAGAAGGCAACGGTACCAGTCTTCTCCCCCACTGTCATTCTGAGCGCAACGAAGAATCCCCCGGTTAAAACGCAGAAAACAAGCGGTACGCACGCCGCTTACGCCCTTAAAATCAAATAGAAAGCAGAAATATGATGAAATTTTTATTCAATATGCCGACCAGTATACGCTTCTCGCGCGGCGCGGTACAAAACAACGCGGAGGCGCTGCGCCTGGGGGGGAGGGCATTTGTTGTAACAGGGAGGAACTCCGGCAGGCTCTCGGGCGCGCTTTCCGACGTGGAGCGCCAACTCAAAGCGCTAAAAATTGTCTACGAAACCTTCGAAGGAGTAGGGAACAATCCCGAGGTGGAACAGTGCCGCGAGCTCGGCGCGCATGCGCGCGAATTTCACGCGGATTTCATCGTCGGCATCGGCGGCGGCTCTCCCATCGACGCGGCAAAGGCCGTGGCGGTGTTTGGGGCCGAGAATATTGAGCCGGAGGCATTGTTCCAAAATAAGTACGAGCGCGTGCTCCCCGTTGCGGCCGTCCCTACGACCTCCGGCACGGGCAGCGAGGCGACGCCCTGGTCGGTGCTGACATGGAGGAAGGTCGAGACCAAGCAGTCGTTCGGCGGGATAAAGACCTTTCCGCGCGTGGCGCTTCTCGACCCCGGCTATACGGAATCGCTTTCGCCTTCCGTCACGCTCGACACCGCGTTCGACGCGCTTACGCATTGTTTGGAAAGCGTTATCTCCACCAAGGCGTCGCCCGTGACGGACGCGCTCAACTTTTACGCGCTTTCCCGCTTCGGCGCGCTCATGGGGCCTTTGGAGCGCGGCGAGCTTGCGCCTATTCGCGACGAACTGATGTTTGTTTCCCTGCTCGGCGGCATGGGCATCGCCAACACGGGCACCACGCTCATGCATGCCATGGGCTATCCGCTCACCTACTTCAAAAATGTGCCGCACGGCAGGGCAAACGCCTATGTATTACCTGCTTACCTCTCGGAGGTGGGAGATCGCCGGCCGCAAAGGCTTGAGGCTGCGCTCAACGCCCTCGGCGTTTCGCGGGAGGAGCTTGTGTCGTATACCAAACGCAACTTCCCGTTGGATATGCGTTTGGATGCGGCGGAGCTTTCCCTGTGGGCGGCGCAGACCGTCGCCAAGGACCCGCAGAAAACGACCGGCGTGCCTAACGATATGGAGCATATACGGGCGCTGTACGAAATGCTGCTTTGATTTTTATATAAGATTATCCTTTAAGAACGTAATAGCGCAGCGCGTTATCCTCGTGCGTAAAAGTGAACCCCACCTTTTCAAGCACATGGGTGCTGCGCTTGTTCCTGTGGACGCAGTCGGCATACAGCGTATTTAGACCCAATTTTTGAAATGCGTAGGCGATGAGAAGCCGCTCGGCTTCCGTGCCGTAGCCGCGGTTTTTGAAGGCGTCGTTTGCGAGGTGTACGCTCAATGTTGCGCAGCCTTTTTCAAAGTCTATGCGTTTTAACTGTATTTCGCCTATGACTTTTCCTCCAAGGCATATGGCAAATAAACGCCTGCTTTCATCCGCCGACCATTTTTCATAAAGCCTGTCGACTTCCGATTCGTTGTATACATATTCTTTATCCAACATGTCAAAATCGGCCACATAGTCTCGCCAAAATGCATGGCACAATTCACGCGTATAGGGATATAGCGCGATAAGTTTTCCGCGGAGCGTGCTCTTCACGCCTTTCCTTTGTTTGCTTTGGCCGAGAAATCCGTGCATCGCATGCGTAAGATCGCCACCGCGTTCACGGTCTTTTCGTCAAACTCATAAATACCTTCGCCGCATTGGTGCTCCATGATCTTGATGAGCGCGCTTTGCTTTTCGTCAAACGCCTCCACGATTTCGATCTGCCCGAAGCCCATGAGGCATTCGTAGTAGGAGGTGTAGGAGTCCTTCGCCGCGTCGTACTTGAGCTCGAACGAGCAGTCCATCTCAAAGCAGGCATTGGGATTTTCCCTGATCAGATCGAGCTTTTTTCCCTCCCGCGCGCCATGCAGATAAAGCGTGATCGCAGTATCGTCAAAATCGTACCCGAAGTTCATCGGCACTATGTAGGGGAACCCGTTTCCGCAAAGTCCGAGCCGCATAATTTTGCATTTTTTTAAGATGCCCGCATAGTCCCTGGACTCTCTGTCCGTACGCCGCATGAAAAAGCCCTCCCCAAGAAAGATAGGACCAGTATACCATGTATATAGTAGACATGCCATATTTTGCCCCTCTATGCGTATGTGCTATAATAACAATATAAACCAAAAATAGACAGGCAGAGTGTTAAGAATGACGAACTATCGAGTCGGCGAAACCATACGAAAATTGCGTACGCAACTTGCCATCACACAGGAAGACCTTTGTGACGGTATTTGCGCGGTGCCGACTTTGTCGCGCATCGAAAACGGTCACCGTTTGCCGAGCAAGGCCGTTTTTGACGCGCTCATGCAACGCATGGGAAGAAGCAGCGATTTATATGATGTGCTGATGAGCGACCATGATTTTGCGATACATGAGAAAAAATACGAAATCCGTGAGAGCGTTGTAGTACTGGATTTTGAAAAGGCGAGCATACAGTTGGATGAATTCAACGCGCTGATCGCAGACGACGATGAGAAGCTGCATCGGCAGTTTTCCCTCTACATGAGCGTTATTATTGGCACAGAGTGCGGCATGCCGGACGCAGAGGTTTTAGAGAAGCTCCAAAAAGCGATATCGCTTACGATTCCCAAGTACAACAAAAGTAAGCTCAATGAGCTATACTTGGATTTTGATGAGATCACGATCATCAGCAATATCGCGATCGTATACGGCAAACTAGGCAGGCTTGACGAGGCGACTAAGCTCTTCACGGAGCTTGAGGAATATTTGGCCTGCCGCCATATCGATGCGCAGGAGAAAATGCGCACTTACCCTATGGTCTTGCACAATCTGTCAATGTGCCTCGGCCAAACCGAACGCTATTTGGATTGCATTCGCATTTGCGACAAGGGAATCCATCTGTGCAAACAAACAGACTGCACACGCTTGATGGCAAAATTCTACTACAACCGCAGTTGGGCCATACAAAAGCGGGGCAAGCCGGAGCAACTTGAAGAAGCGAGAAGTAATATTATATTTGCTTACTTACTCGCTTCATCGGTAGATAACGAAAAAAACATGCAATTGTTTGCAGAGTTTGCAAGGGAACATTTTGATCTTGAACTTCCGGCAATGTTCCCCTATTTACCAACATATTCCCAGTCGCCGTCGCAGCAAAGCTGAAGGATCCCCTGCGATTTTTCCGTTTTGGCCTGTGCGCCGGAAAGAGTGCCGACCAATGCGAATACGCAGGCAAACAAGATAAAGAACCTGACTGTCTTTTTCATAGTTGTAAAATCCTCCTTTTTCTTGTATTCTATCATCAAAGGGACTATAGGCCATGCCGTTTTCGGAAAGAATAAATTTTCCGAAAACGTCATGGTTTTTGCATTTTCGACAAGTTATTATAAATTGTTAGAGAATCGCATAACGCAGGATTGCGGCGGCTATTACGAGGTTTCTACCATGAAGAAAATGTCCTTTGACCAGTTTAAAGAGTATTACAGCGCCCGGTATGTCAATTACTATCGATTTTCCGCCTTTGCCGGTATGCAAAACATTGTTGACTATGTTTTGGCAAATGGCGATCTCTGGTTTTATATAGCTTCCGGCGATCTATTTACGCTCCATAACCTGGGTTTTGAAGTGCTGCGCTGTGAGGACGGTTATATCTTTTATCGGGTAAATGAGAACGTGACGGATCAAATAGGCTTGGGCGATTGCTTGATCTCCATAAACGGACATTCGCCGGACGAGCCCTTCGAAAGAACCGGAACGGATAAGGGGGCTATCGACCTAATTATTAAAACACCGCTGGGTCATATAAAGAACATTACAATGAAACCGCCTAAAGCAGAAGACAATTGCAGGATCGAAACACTGTATGAATCTTTGTCGGAGGATCTGGGATATATAAAAATACGGTCGTTCAGCATAAATGATACCGATACTTTAAAAACGCTCCTTTCCCAAAAAACGAGGGTCATCATTGATTTGAGCGATTGCTCCGGCGGGCCCGTCAATGAAATGCTTCAATATGCAAGCTATTTTGCAGATCAGAATATGCGGCTGAGCTTTGAGGATAAAAACGGCATTGTAACGAATAAAGTCCTCCCCGCGCAAAGCGAAAATGATATAGCCGTAAAGCAAATCGATTTTGTGGTAAGTACGAAAACCGCAAGCTCGGCGGAAATGTTTTGTTTGCTATTGAGAACCTATTATGCAGGCATAATTTATGGGAAAAAGACAACGGGTAATTTGTTCGTTCAGGAATTTATAGATGTAGCTGGCGTCATTGTCGCGCTTCCGGTCTACAGGTTGATAAAACCTTATCGCTTCTATGGCGGCATGCTGGCGAATTATGACGGCGAAAGCATACTTCCCGATTGCGATGATAGCCTCATCAGCTGTTCTGCAGGCGTCAGCGGATCGACGTCGGGTTTTTAAAACCCCATATAAGGCTATAACAAATTTGGAATGGCATTTTATCCGTGCGTAGGGTACAATAATACCGTGCGTGTTTTTGCATATCCATGCTGCAAAGGAGAATGCTCATGTTTGAGATCGTCTTTAAAAAAGAGCTCAATCCGACCGTCACGCTCATGCGTATCGACGCGCCGGACATCGCCAAAAAGGCGGAGCCGGGCCAGTTCGTGATATTACGCGTGGATTCGGCGGGGGAGCGCATCCCCCTGACGATTGCGGATTATGACCGCGAGAAGGGACTTGTCACCATCATTTTCCAGATCGTGGGCGCCGCGACCAAGCTCTTGAACGGGTTTAGCGTGGGCGATTCCCTGCACGATTTCGTAGGCCCGCTCGGCGTGCCATCGCATGTGGAGGGGCTCAAAAGGGTTGCCGTGATCGGCGGCGGCGTTGGCAGCGCCATCGCATACCCCGTGGCGAAAAAACTCCATGAACTTGGCGCTAAAGTGCATACCGTGGCGGGTTTTCGCACCAAGGATCTCGTGATCCTGGAGGACGAATTCCGCGCCGTGAGCGATAAATTCCTCATTATGACCGACGACGGCAGCTATGGCGAGAAGGGCCTTGTGACCAACGCTTTGAAGTCCCTCATCGACAGCGGCGAGAAGTACGACGAGGTAATTGCCATCGGCCCCATCATCATGATGAAATTCGTGGCGGCGCTTACCAAGGAATACGGCATCAAGACCGTGGTGAGCATGAACCCCATCATGATCGACGGCACGGGCATGTGCGGCTGCTGCCGCGTCACCGTGGGCGGCGAAACCAAGTTCGCTTGCGTGGACGGACCGGATTTTGACGGGCATCTTGTGGATTACGATCAGCTCATGAAGCGCAACCGCGCCTATTCGGCCTTCGAGCAAAACCGCGCGCGCGAGGCAGATTGCAGGCTGATGGCAAAGAAGGTCGGTGAGTGACATGGCATACAACAATTCTCTTGTAAAGACCCCCATCCCCGAGGCTGCGCCCGATGTACGAAATAAGGACTTCAACGAGGTCGCGCTCGGCTATACGGCGGAGGACGCCGTAAACGAGGCGAACCGCTGCCTCAACTGCAAGCATAGGCCTTGCGTGAACGGCTGCCCCGTGGGCATCGCCATCCCCGATTTTATCTCGCTCATCAAGGAGGGCGACTTTACCGCCGCCGCCGAAAAGATATATGAAACCAACCTCATGCCCGCCGTGTGCGGCCGTGTTTGCCCGCAGGAAAAGCAATGCGAGCAGCTTTGCGTGCGCGGCATAAAGGGCGACCCCGTCGGTATCGGCAGGCTTGAGCGCTTCGCGGCGGACTACTATATGGCCAACGCCAAGAAAGAGCCTGCCGCGCCCAAGAAGAACGGGCATAAGGTGGCGGTGGTCGGCTCCGGTCCCTCCGGGCTTACCTGCGCGGGCGAGCTTGCCCGCATGGGCTACGAGGTGACGGTATTTGAGGCGCTGCACGAGGCGGGCGGCGTGCTGGTGTACGGCATACCCGAGTTTCGCCTGCCGAAGTCAATCGTTCGCGACGAGATCGAAAACCTCAAAAAGCTCGGCGTGACGATCCGCACCAATTTCGTGGTAGGTAAAACCGCCACGGTGGACGAGCTGATCGAGCGCCACAAATTCGAAGCCGTTTTCGTGGGCAGCGGCGCAGGGCTTCCCTCGTTTATGAATATCCCCGGGGAGGAAGCGGGCGGCGTATATTCCGCCAACGAATTCCTTACCCGCATCAACCTCATGAAGGCGTTCCGTACCGACGCCGAAACGCCCATACCGCACCCGAAAAAGGTCGTGGTGGTGGGCGGCGGCAACGTGGCTATGGACGCGGCGCGCTGCGCCAAGCGCATAGGCGCGGAATCGACCATCGTATACCGCAGGACGGAAAAGGAGCTTCCCGCAAGGCTTGAGGAGATCCACCACGCCAAGGAAGAGGGTGTCGAATTCTATTTCCTCATCAGCCCCGTGGCCATTCTGGAGAACGAAAGCGGCTGGGTGCGCGGCGTGCGCTTTGAAAAAATGCGCCTGAGCGAACCAGACGCCTCGGGTCGTGCAAGACCTGTGCGCATAGAGGGAAGCGAGTTTGAGATGGAGGCCGACTGCGTAGTCATGGCTATAGGCAACTCGCCCAATCCCCTCATCAGCCGCACTACCGAGGGCCTCGAGGTCAACCGCCACGGTTGCTTGGTGCTGCGCGACGAAGATACGGGCCTCACCACGCGCGACGGCATCTTCGCGGGCGGTGACGCGGTGACAGGCGCCGCAACGGTGATCCTCGCCATGGGCGCGGGGAAAACCGCGGCGAAGTCGATCGATGAGTATGTCAAGGGGAAGCAATAAAAATTTTGGTTTTGTGGAAAAGTAAAAAAGTCCTCCGCCACGCGCGGGGGACTTTTGGATACCCTCAAAATGTCGGACATAAGGACTTATTGACGGCGAGCGTGCTCAGTTTGCTTCTTCCATGTAAACAAAGTGCTTTACGTTTTCCGGCAGCGAAAGAATATCTTCCTTGAGCCCTTCAGGATAAAGCTTAATCACATGAAGCTGCGAAAGTGATATCCAGCAAAAATCCAAATCTGTCCGTTCGTTGCATAGCTCGTCGAGCGCTTTGAAGCTGCCTTTAAGCGGTATCTGCGTTTCATCGCGCAGCGATACCAAATAATACAAACAGATCTGCTGGCAAGTTTTTCTTCCCCATGGGAAGAAATTTTCCCCAATCATCACAAGTCTGCCAACCTTTATGTCGGCGCCTATTTCTTCCTTGAATTCCCGGACCAATGTCTTGTCGGATGTTTCGCCGAAGGAAACATGCCCGCCGGGAAAAGAATAGCCGTCATCCTGCAGGGGCTTTTGAAGCAATATTTTACCGTCGCGAATCAATATGCCGGCTATACGATAGGAAAAAACAAAATTTTCCATTTTAAATATAATATCCTGCATACGGTGCCTCCTGCGTATTGATGAAACAATCCGCGCCTAGTAGTATCCAAATAAGAATAACAAAACAAAAAGCGTGCCGCAACAGTTCTCTGCGGCGGCACGTTTTGTAAAGGCAAATTAATTTTCGAACTAGAATACCAAACAGCTTTGGTGCAAATAGCCGTTGATGCCGTTGACGGTACAGTAATACCAGCCGCTCTCCGCGGCTACGGAAGCGATCGTCACGAGCGTGCCCGCGCTGAGCACCGCAAGTACCGTGGAATCCGCGCTTGCCGCGGCGCGGAAGTTGGCGGTGATGCCGTCCGCGATGCGTGCGCCGCTCGCGGTCACCGGTGTGCTTTGCGTGCCGTCCGCGGGGACGGAAACGACATTCACGGAAGGAAACGAGATAAGATCGGCGGCTTTCACGTATTTGGCGCGCACAAAACCCGTAATGCCGTCATAGCTCGCTGTATACCAACCGGATATGCCGCCGTTACCCGTCACCGTGACCTCGGCTCCTTTCTTGATGGTCGTAAGCCGCTCTGCGCTCGTGCTGGCGGACGCGTAAACATAGGTTTTGCTGCTCGCCTTATAGCCGCTGTAGGTAGCGACGGGCTCGTCGGGGTAGGCGAGGAGGTACTGTGTCTTGATGTAGCCGAGCTTGCCTGTGGAGACTACGCGCACCTTGCACCAGTCGTCGGCGAGCTGCAAAAGCATCACGCGGTCATTGGCGTTCAGCGTGGCGACGGTTTTATCCTTGGTGGAGGAAAAACCCGTTCTCAAAGGCGTTTTGTTGACGCGCACCACCGCTGGTATTTCCGGCGGATAAGCCTTTGCATCCGCAGGCTGCGCATAGTTGCCGTAAGAGGGTATGGCCGCCTTGAGCGCCTTCATAAGATCGGGGTTTGGGGCTGCTTTCGTGTTGAGCTTGCATGTGGTTCCCGGCGGGCAGTTGTAGAAAATCCACTGCGCCACCTCGGGCATCACGCGGATGCAGCCGTGCGAGACGGCCTTGCCGAGGTTGCTGTAAGCCGAGCGGGACATGCTTGAAAGCTTTTTGGAATCGTACATCACCGAATGGATGTAGACACCGCGAACTACCTGCGTCCAGTACTGCGCGTATTGCCCGAACGCCACGAAATAGCCGAAACGCTCCTTGAGCGCGCCGAGACGGTAGGTACCGCTGCCGGAGGGGTTTTCCTCGTTGCCGGAGCTTAGTAAGCTTTGCAGCACGATGCTGCCGGTGGGGCCGCCTTCGTACACGGTGATGATTTGGTTCACAAGGTCGAGTTCGATGTAGTAACGGTTGGGGTCGGTGTTCTCGTAATCCACCTTGCTGGCCATGCCGTTAAGCACCGCTGCCTGCGCGGTTCCCGTGGGGAAGAGCGTTACGGCAATGGCCAGAAGCAAGACCAGAGCAAGAAAACGTCGTTTCATTTCATTCCTCCCAATAGATGATTATTTGCCGCCATGCAGGGCCGGAACCCTACACTTGCCGCTCACAGATTAACTGAATGGGATTGGCAATGCAACCCATTCTCCAAAACCCGACGGAAGCTTTTAAGATACCGCGGATTTTTTGCACAGAAAGTAGCCGCCAAGCGCGCCTGAAATCAAAAGTACAAGGTCTATAAGCGCCGAGAGCCCCCATGTGACGCCGGGGAAAACCAATACGATGCTGCCGATCAAAAAGCCGAGCACCGCGTAATAAGCATAGCCGTAGTGCCGTTCGAACATACGCTTCACAAACAGCACCAGCACGATCGCTATACTCACGGCGCCCGCAGCAACGCAAAGCAGCGTCAAAACGTCAAAATCATTCAGCGCCGAGAGAAGCGGCTCGTAAAGCCCCATATGGATGAGCAAAAACGAGGTGCTGATCCCGGGAATAACGGTGCCCACCGCAAGAATGCCGCCGCCCAGCACGCTTGTCCACCCGTTGAAGGGCCAACTGCCGGTCTTGGTAAGCGAATTGTTGAGCATCGCAAACAAAATGATGAAGCCTACGCCGAAGACAGAGGCGATTAGATACCTTTTTTTGAAGCCATGCATATTTGCTTCCGAAATGAGAGAAGGCACGCCGCCAATTACGAGGCCAATGAGCGCGAACATGGTCTGCTCTCTATAATTGAACATGAGATATTCCACCATGCGGCTCGTGGAGAGAAGTCCTATAAGCGCGCCGAGTCCCAGCGGCAGCAAAAAGCGCACGCTTGTCTTGAACGACTTAAAGATGTTCGCCAAGGCGTCCAGCGTGGGCTTATATATGCCCATGGCGACTGCGAGCACGCCGCCGCTCGCACCCGGCAAAATGGCCGCGATGCCAATGATAAATCCTTTAAATATCCGATATAAAAACGTGTTCTGTCTTTTCACGCAATAAACTCCCCACGGCATATCGCCATGAACAGTTTACCAGATATTCCGGAAGGATTCACTAGCAGCGGCAGAATTTACAATTCATTCACCAAAGCTTGTCAAAATATGCGATATGGCCGCCGTGCCTAAATCACAGATTTGCCGCGCGCCCAAGGCGCAAATTCGGCTTGCTTTTTTGTGCCTCATACGCTATTATATTTGAGTGCCTGAAAAACAGCCAATCGGCTGTAAACGGCCGAAAGCCGTGCATATCGGCTGAAACAACCGAATATTTGGACATGGAGAGATGGCTGAGCTGGTCTAAGGCGCACGACTGGAAATCGTGTGTGCCCCTTAAAGGCACCGAGAGTTCGAATCTCTCTCTCTCCGCCAAAAAACAGGGAGTATTCTTCGGGATACTCCCTGTTTTTTGGCCCATTGTTCGGGAAGATTCGAAGGGCGGAGCAGAAAACGCGCCTGCATCCTTAATACGTAGAGCGTAGCTCGACACCAGTGGTACCCTTTTGGCATGATGCGTTTTCCCGCCCCGTGTTTTCGTGGCAGGCCGACGTACGCGGTTTGGAAAAAAAGTACATCGATCGGTGTCCGAAAACCGTATCTATCTCCGCTAGCGGCTCCGCGAAAGCGGAGCCGTAACTGTATTCGCCTTCGGCAAGAGATATTGGCTGCGCCATTGATATTCGGCTTTCGCCAGGTGATATTGCATGAGGGCAGTTAGGGTGAATGAAGTGTTTCGCTTTGCCCTCTATCAAGCTGAAAATCTCTGTTTCCCCATATTCGGGGTAGTGCTCGGCAGGAACATTTTTATCTTTAACCTCTTCCTCTCGAGGTCAAATTCGCAATCAACCGAAACTGGCTTCATACGCTTTGCGCAAATTTGCATTTCATGAACGAACCTCATTACACCCGTTTGCGATAAGCAATAATAGAAATCCGATAGGATACGTATTGGATGATACAGCCTACCAGAATTCCGAATACACTTAAAAAACTTCTATTAGATAGTATGGGCTTAACTGCCTCAAACAGCGTAGGGATGAAGAATGGAAGTAACGCCAAAGCTATTACCACGACAAAAATGAGCAAGAACCAACCCCTTGCTTTTATATAGCCCATTCTAAAGAATAGAGGCATCTGTATTCCAGTTATAGCTGAAAATACCAAAAACGACACGCTAAAACTAAGAAAAACATCGGCCAAATTCAATGATTTATTTTGAACCAGAATCAAGCCGGAGCACATGATGACAGTCAAAACGAATGAAGCGATGTGGCTTGAAACCATAAAGAGGTATCGTCCTAACACAATGTCTTTTTGGCCGATGGAAACTGAACTATACAGACGATTAAGGTTATTTTTTTCCTGTATCATAAAGATGTTAGAAGACATCAATGCTATAAACCATGCTATGTTAATACCTAACAGTGTTATGGACGACCCCATATACCCAAACATAAACACGAATAACACAAGCGTCAAATATCCTACAAGTTGTGACTTCATCGTGAAAAAGTCCAATTTTGCCATCTTCAAAGAGCCTATCATTTTCTCATTCCCCCTTTGCTAATACTAATTACAATATTATCAATCGTTGCCTCGCAGAGAACACAATGCTTATACTGCATTGCCTCTTTCGTGTTGATAAGTCCCTCAAAACCCATTTCGGTTTTTCGTAAGCCGACAATGCTTCTTTCAAGCTCAGGCGTTAAATCTTTCGGTTTGCCCTTTATGAGTCGGTATTTATTCAACAAATCCTCCATGCTTCCTGTATAGATCAATTCGCCTTTATTGATAAGGGTTATATAATCGGCTACACGTTCCAAGTCCGTGGTAATATGAGTCGAAAATAAAACACTTCTCTCGCCATCCTTGATATAGTCTTGCAGGATTTCCAAGAACTCATCACGGGTGACGGGGTCGAGGCCGCTTGTTGGCTCGTCAAGTATAAGCAGCTTTGCGTTATGCGAAAACGCACAGGCGAGCATCAATTTCATCTGCATACCACGCGACAGCTCATGAACTTTTTTCTCTAACGGTAAATCAAACCGCTTTGCCATATCCTTAAAAATATCATGCTTCCATTCATCATAGAAAATCGAAACCGCTTTTTCGGTTTCCTTTATAGTCCAACTATCTACATAGAAAACGCTGTCGAATACAGCCCCGACGCTTTGCTTGATGGTGTTTTCATTTTTTATATTATCTTTACCGAATACGGTAATATTACCAGTATCCCGTTCAAGCATATTAAGGATAAGCTGTATTGTCGTCGTTTTCCCCGCGCCGTTCGGGCCGACAAGCCCCATGATGTAGCCTTGCGGCAATGTAAAGCTGATATTGTTTAGCTTGAAAGCGGCAAAGCTCTTGCTAACGCTATTTAATTCTAAAAGATTGTCAGTCATAGTCTACCTCCAACAAAAGCCGTAAAAGGCTGATAATTTCATCATTCGGCATAGATGCTCTCTGTGCCGCTAATATAGCATTATTCAAGTTGCTTTCCACCTCTTTAATAAGCTGCTCGCGGATAAGGTTAGAGCCGCTTGACATGACAAAGAAGCCCTTGCCCTGCCGACTTGTTATAAACCCTTCCTGTTCAAGTTCATCATACGCTCTCGTAGTGGTCAGCACACTGATTTTCAAATCTCTCGCTAACTGCCTAAGCGACGGAAGCATTTCATCTTCTACCAATTCGCCGGACAGTATTTGCGTTTTGACTTGCTCCTTTATTTGCTCGTAAATCGGCAAACTGGAACTGTTCGATATTACTACGTTCAAGCCATCATCCCTATACTGTATATTTATATTCATATACAGTATGATCAGAAGTATCAGCCTTGTCAAGCATGATTTTTAAGCATTGTTTTAATCGTTTCCGCTTAACGGTAAGCAGGGCAACTTTGACCACAGTTGCATATTTTGGGGCGGGCAAGGAAATGGCTCATATGTTTTTATTTTAGCATTTTCCACCTGCGCCTTGCTCAACCCGGTTAATCCGGATAGCTGCCGGATGGAACAACGCTCTTCGTGGAGCTTGCGGGGATACTTCAGCTGCCTATGAAAAACAATTACTTAAGTAGGTACGATTCGTTGTAGTAGAAGCGGTAAAGTATGATTTTTTAACACTGTGTTCAAATAGGTTTGGTATAGTATTCCTATAGCAAGGAGGATGATCCATGCGTAAAGTTATCCCTTTATTATTATGTATATTGCTGCTTGCCGGTTGTTCGGATTCTGCCAATCTGCCGCGCATATCTCCGCCCCCGGAAGCAACCGCCGTACATACCCCTGCCGTTTCTTTTGCACAAGAGACACTTTCGTTGTCAGAAGCCCCAGCATTCATTACTCCAGATAACAACGAGAATACGTTAATGACCGAATGGGTAACAATTCACCAAGATCAGGAGTCTTTCTTTTTGCTTGGAACAAAACTGAGTAAGAAATTTCTGCCTGAAATGGAAGGCCTGCTTATGGGCAACAGCCTTACCTACGAGCAAATTATGATAGAAGCCGATGGTTGAATTATGTCGGTGATTCTATTTACCATTTGCTCAACACAGGTAACTATTATTAGAAGCAATGGGCAGAACTGTTTTATAAACAATAATTTTTGCGGTACGGAAGTGTCACTGCTTTTTGATTCCCACTCATTCCAGTAACGTATCGGGAGGCTTACACAATGATAAAACGCACACTCGTATTTTTCTTTATGCTCGTTACGATCATCATGACCGCCGCCTGCCAAGCGTACGTGTCATCTTCATCAATCGTTTCATCCACGCCCGCGCAAAGTGCCGCGCCATCCGCTTCGCCAAACCCCGAATTCACGTTTGCCACGCCTAAGAAGAGCCCGGAGATCACGCTAGTGCCGGACTTGCCGGATGAAGGCATTTTAGGCGAATGGGCGGGGTACATCAGCAAAGAGGAGTACAACTTCCTATACCATTCTTTGGATTTCTACTTCTCTTCCAAAGAACCTAATCCGACATATACCGCAAAGCTTACGATCACCCAGAACGGCGCGTGGCTTTCGCTTGACCTACTTTCTTCAAAGCATGATTTCAGCTGGATTTCGCCGGAACTGGCGGTCCCAGTGGACAACTTTGGAGCAAATTTAAGCGTTTTAGAGCTGGGCGAAGCTTCCGTTTCGCTCAGAATTGAGGACTATGCTTACCAGCAGCATCAAACCGTTCCGTTCAAAAAAGGAAGCGCCTTTGAGCTTTCGTACCATCACCTTACAAGCCGGGATGAGAGCATGGACTCCGAAGTTTTTCGGCATACGCCCGCGTATGTGCCGGAAGCGTCGAACGACATGCTCTATGGCAAGCTGGGCGAATGGACAGTTTCGCTGGCACGGCTGACGGACGGCTCAAGTCCGAAATACACATATCCCCACTGGTATAGCAGCTACGCGGGATTTGCGGAAGGTGTGCGCGGCGCATATAGCTTTGGGGAGCGCGGTGCGGACAACAGCTTTTCATCGTGTATCTTTGTCTATAACGATGAGAGAGGCTTTGAGCACATCC
>JAEXEN010000014.1 GCA_023400985.1 Bacillota bacterium | reverse complement strand
CGTTATCGCTGTGCCGGCAGCACGGCGATATGGAAGACATCAAAAACCCCGGAGGCTTTCTTTCGGTATGCGTCCGCCAGGCGGCAATCAGCTACATAAGGAAAACCGCGCGCGCTTTGCCGGTCGACCCGACAGTTTTAAACGGCAGACGCGCGGATGATACGGTAGCCCAAAGCTATATCGAATGGACGATCGTACTCGATAAGCACCTTGCAAGCTATTCGGAGAATTTGCGGCAAGCGTTCGTCGCGTTTTATCTGGACGGCTATTCGCTGGAGCAGTCCGCAACGCTTGCTAAGATGTCGCCAAACGCGCTGTCGCAGCAGTTCAAGCGCATGCGAACGCGGCTTGCCCGGCAGTCGTCCATACTCCATACTTTGATCACGCTGCTATCTTTGCTGTAGGTGAAATTGTGAAGAGAAAAATAAAAAAGATACTGCTGGACCATCCGTTTTTCGATTATGCGGACAGGCGTGGGATCCTTCTTCCCGAGCAGGAGGCGGCACGTATCCTTTTCGAGGCGCACCCGTCCTTTGAAGAGATGGTCGAAGCGGCAAAAATAAGGTTTGCGGATGAAGGTGTGCCGTGGGATGCGTTCAACGATGCGATAGCTTTGCGCCCAAAGAAAAATATTGCCCTTAAGCAAAGCCGAAACGCGAAAAACCGTTTGGCCCGCCGCAGCCAAATGGCTGCCGCGCTGGTCCTTTTGCTGCTCTTGGCGTTCTTGGCTTTTGCGCCGACGGGGCGGGCGGCGGCGGCAAACCTAATCGACATCGTGATGGAGATCATCGGCGAGCGGGCCGAGCTTACCAACCGCTCGGAAGCGGGGTATGGCAATTACGCAGGCTGGGAAGACGGCGAAACGCGCGTGTACGATAGCTTCGACGCGTTTTGCGCAGAAACAGGCTGTACGCCTTTCGTTCTGCAAGCCGACTGGATGGAGAGCGTTGAACTTACATGTACATTCCGGGACGGAGCAGGATATACGCTGATGTCAGTCTATACGACAAGAAGCGATTATTTGATCCAAATAAATCAGATATGGGGGACTGCAGACGATCTGACCGTTAAAAATGAGGATGCCTCATACGATAAAAGCATTGTACGGGGAAATTATACGATGTACTATGCTGTAGACTCGGCGGACGGGAAATTCGCAGGGACTGCCATATTGGCAAATTCGGTATTGTATATCAGTTCCGATGCGGGCGTGGATTTGGAGGAACTTATTGCATCGATGCAATAAAAACGGCAGACTGCCCCGGAACTTCGTTCCGGGGCAGTCGCTTTTTACCTGACAAACGGCCGGATTTTGCGTTAAAGCACTTTGGTTAACGTGGTGCTGTCGGACTGGGTCGTTCCGTAATACCGCGCGTACAGCTTGTAGGTTCCCGGAGACAGCGTGCGGTATTCGGCGGCTTCTACAGCGGCCGAGCTGCCGCTGGCGCTTTGCGAGGTGATATAGAACTCTGTTCCGGCGACGACCTTGTAAAGGTCGAACGAAACGGTCACGGAGTCGCCGACAGACGGATAGGCTATGGCCCAAATCTTATAGTTATGCCCCGAAATCTGTGTGATCCCGCTGCTGAAAAGGACCAAGCCATACGGCGTAATCCCGCTTCCCGGCTCCACTGCGAGGGATATTCCCGCCATCGACAAACAAATTGCCAGCACCATTACAAGGGCAAGAAGACGCTTTTTCATAATAATTCCCCCTCGATCCTATTTATGGCTACACCATATATTGTATTGACGCGCCGAATTGACGAAAAATGACGAAAAAAGCAAAAAACCTACAAAAGAATTGCAATGACCCGCTGTACGGCCGTTGTTTTATCCGAAGCGTGCAAGTCCAGCTTTTCGCCGTTGACTTTTTCCGATACGCTGTGATATAATTCATTTCGCAGGACCGGTAACGTTACCGGCAACGTTACCGAAAATATCCCCGTCTTATGCCGAATGAAATTCTTTTTTGCGGCGGTTTAAGTATGAGCCATCTTACGATCAAGGATATTGCACGCCTAAGCGGCACAAGCGTGAGCACGGTCTCGCGCGTATTGAACGACCGTGTGGACGTAAGCGAAGTTTCCCGTCAAAAGGTGCTCGAAGTCATCGGCTCCAACCACTATGTGCCGAACAACAGCGCGCGAAACCTTGTGAACCGGAAGTCCAACGTCATCGCCGTCATCATAAGGGGCCGTGGCAACCCGTTCTTCGCAAGGCTCATCAAGGTCATCGAGCCCGCGCTCTACAATAGCGGCTTTGAAATGTCGGTCCAGCATATCGACACGAGCGACGACGAGCTTATGGCGGCCGCCATGCTCGAGCGCGAAAAGCGCCTCAAAGGCATCATCTTCTTAGGCGGCAGGTTCAACTATCGCGCAGACGATATCGCCGCCATCAAGGTGCCGTTCGTCTGTTGCTCCTATACGAATGTGTTTGGCGCGCTCGAGGAAGGCAGTTATTCTTCCGTCGCCATCGACGATAAATTAACCGCGCGGCAGGCGGTCGAATATCTTTTGAAAAACGGACACAGGCGGATCGGCGCGCTCATCGAGCGGACCGACGGCGGCTCCATCAGCCAGCTCCGCTACGAGGGCTATGTAGGCGCCCTTCAAGACAACGGCGCCGCGTTCGATCCCGTCCTTGTGGCCGCTGCGGGCAGCTTTGAAATGGACGACGCTTACCGTGCCGCAACGGAGCTTATAAAGTCCAAAAAGCCCACCGCTGTTTTTGCCATCTCCGATCTCATGGCCGTGGCAGCTATGAAGGCCGCGTCGGACCTTGGGTTCAAGGTGCCGGACGATCTTTCCGTGATCGCCATCGATGGCATTGAATTTTCCGCTTACTGCATACCTGCCTTGACGACGCTTGCGCAGCCCTCCGAGGAGCTTGCGCTCAAGAGCGTGAAGATACTCGCCGGTCTCATCGCTAGAACCGGTGTCAACGACCATGTCCTTTTGGAAACGAGCCTTCGCAAGGGCGGTTCCGTAAAGAAGATTTAGGCAAAACTGGAAATGCGTATTTAAGTTTGCGCGTCATGCGCAAATATAAATAAGGAGTGAGGACAATGAAAAAAACCTTAGCTGTTATTCTGGCGCTTGTTATGATGGTCGGCCTTGCGGCTTGCCAGCCGGCGCCGGCAGCGGAAACCCCGACCTCCGCGGAATCCGCGGCGCCTGTTGAAACCACCCCCGCCGAGCCCTCGGCGAGCGGAACGGTATACTATCTCAACTTCAAGCCCGAGCAGGATGCGCAGTGGCAGGAGCTTGCCGCGGCTTACACGCAGGAGACCGGCGTCCCCGTAACGGTCGTTACCGCCGCATCCGGCAACTATGAAACCACCCTCATGAGCGAGATGGGCAAGTCCGAGCCCCCCACGTTGTTCCAGGTGAACGGCCCCGTCGGCTTGAACAACTGGAAGGATTACTGCTATGATCTTTCCTCCTCGGCGCTCTACGGCGAGCTCACCAGCGACGACTTCGCGCTCAAGGAAGGCAGCGCCGTCTACGGTATCGCTTACGTGATCGAGACCTACGGCATCATCGTGAACACGGACCTTTTAACAAAGGCCGGCCACAGCATCGACGAGATCAAGGACTTCGCGTCCCTCAAGGCCGTCGTGGAGGATATCACCGCCCGCAAAGCCGAGCTCGGTTTCTCCGCGTTTACTTCCTCCGGTATGGACGGTTCGTCCGACTGGAGGTTCAAGACCCACCTTGCCAATCTGCCCATCTATTACGAGTATAAGGCGGACAATATCGGCTCGACCGACGCCATCAAGGGCACCTATCTCGATAACTACAAGGCCGTATGGGATCTCTACATCAACAACGCCACCTGCGCCCCCGCCGAGCTTGCCGCCAAGACCGGCAACGACGCGGTGTCCGAGTTTGTGAACGGCGAGGCCGTGTTCTATCAAAACGGCACCTGGGCGTATAACGACGTTTCCTCCATCGGGGATGAAAACCTCTACATGCTGCCCATTTACATCGGCGCCGAAGGCGAAGGGAATCAGGGCCTTTGCACCGGTTCCGAAAACTATTGGTGCGTAAATAAGAACGCCTCCGAGGAAAACATCCAAGCTACCCTCGATTTCCTCTACTGGGTCGTTACCTCCGAGAAGGGCACCTCCGCGCTTGCGGATGACATGGGCTTCGTCTGCCCGTTTAAGAGCGCCAAAGCTTCCACCAATCCGCTCATCAAGATTGCGGATGAATACATCGCAAACGGCAAGACCGCGGTCGCATGGTGCTTTGCCACCATGCCCTCCGAGGAGTGGAAGAACGGCGTAGGTTCCGCGCTTACCGCGTATGCCGCGGGCACCGGCACCTGGGATGCGGTCGTGACCGCATTCGTGGACGGCTGGGCCACCGAATATCAGCTTGCAAACGGCTGATTGACGCAGAATTGCTTTACCAATACAATGGAAAGGGGCGGGCGTTGTGCGCCCGCCCCTTTCCGCGTAAATCATCCGATCAAATTTAAGAAACCGGAGGGAGCCGCATGGTAAAATCGATCAAAAAGTACTGGCCGTTATTCGTGTTGCCTACGCTCGCCGCGTTTATCATCGGCTTTCTCATCCCTTTTGCGGAGGGCGTCTATCTTTCCTTCTCCCAATTCACCACCGTGAAGGACGCGACATGGGTGGGGCTTGAAAACTACATCAGGATATTCTCGATCGATAAGACGTTTACGAACGCATTCGGCTTTACGGCGGCGTTTACAGTGGTCACCACGGTGCTCATCAACGTTTGCGCGTTTTCTGTGGCGCTCCTTCTCACGCGCGGCATACGCGGCACCAACTTCTTCCGTTCCGTGTTTTTCATGCCCAACCTCATCGGCGGCATCGTGCTCGGCTACATCTGGCAGATACTCTTGAACGGTGTATTGCTCCTCCTCGAAAAGCCGCTTCTTTCGCTCAACGCTACCTACGGCTTTTGGGGACTTGTGATACTTATGTGCTGGCAGCAGATCGGCTACATGATGATCATTTACATCGCGGGGCTGCAAAACGTGCCCGGCGACCTTATCGAGGCCGCGCGCATCGACGGCGCGAACCCGTGGCAGACGCTTTGGAAAATCAAAATACCCATGGTCATGCCATCCGTCACCATCTGCACCTTCCTCACGCTCACGAATTCCTTCAAGCTGTTCGACCAGAACCTTTCGCTCACGGGCGGCGAGCCCGCGCATGCCTCCGAGATGCTCGCGCTCAACATCTACAATACCTTCTATGCCCGCGCCGGCGCGCAGTGGAAGGGGATGGGGCAGGCCAAGGCGATGGTATTCTTTTTGCTTGTGGTCGTGATCGCGCTCATTCAACTCAGGCTCACGCGCTCCAAGGAGGTGGAAAGGTAATGGCAAAGGAAAAACGCGTAAACAAAATCTGGAGCCTTATACTGCTCGTCTTCTCCTTGGGGTGGATCTACCCGGTCGCGATGATATTCCTTAATTCGCTCAAGCAGGAGCGCGCCATCACCACCTCGTCGGCGTTCGACCTCCCCACGGCGGAAACGTTCAACGGGCTTCTCAATTACCTTCGCGCCATAGAGTCGCAGGGGTTTTTAAAAAGCTTCGGCTACAGCTTGTTCATCACGGTCTCCTCGGTGGCGCTCATACTTTTGTGCTGCTCCATGTGCGCGTGGTTCATCACCCGCGTGAAGGGACCGTTTTCGCGCATCATTTATTTGCTGTGCGTGTTTTCCATGGTGGTGCCCTTCCAGATGGTCATGTTCACGCTCTCACAGACGGCGGATGCTTTGGGCCTCAACACGCCGTGGAACCTGTGCGTCATTTATTTGGGGTTCGGCGCGGGGCTTGCGGTATTTATGTTCGCGGGCTTTGTAAAATCCATCCCGCTCGAGATCGAAGAGGCCGCCATGCTCGACGGCTGCAACCCCTTGCAGACGTTTTTCAGCATCGTGGTACCCATTCTTCGCCCCACGCTCATTTCCGTGGGGATTTTGGAAACCATGTGGATATGGAACGATTACCTTTTGCCCTACCTCGTGCTGGATATAAAAAAGTATATGACCATCCCCATGCTCATCCAATATTTCCGCGGCAGCTACGGCAGCGTCGAGATGGGGCCGCTCATGGCGAGCATCATGCTTACGGTGCTGCCCGTCATCGCCGTGTATCTGGTGTGTCAGAAATACATCATCAAAGGCGTCATTGCGGGCGCCGTAAAGGGATAACGATAACGAAATGGAACGCTCAAGCGGTATACTTCTCCCCGTGTTTTCGCTGCCCTCCCAGGGCGGCATAGGAACGTTCGGCAAGGATGCCTACGACTTCGTGGACTTTTTGAACGCTGCCGGCCAGCGTTACTGGCAGCTATTGCCGCTCGGGCCCACCAGCTACGGCGACTCGCCCTATCAATCCTTCTCCGCCTATGCGGGCAACCCCTATTTTATCGATCCCGGTCTCCTCATGGAGGAGCGGCTTTTGACGGAGGCGGAGTTCCTTTTGTATGCCTGTGTGGATTCCGAGGCCGTGGATTACGCGGCCGTCTACGAAACGCGCTTCCGCCTTCTCGAGCTCGCCGCCGGGCGCGGCATCAAAAGGGACTTTGCGGCCTTTCAGCGCTTTCAAGCGGTAAACGAGGCTTGGCTAAACGATTACGCGCTTTTTATGGCGCTCAAGCGCCGGTTTCAAATGCGCTCCTGGACGGAATGGGAGGACGACGACATACGCTTCCGCAAGAGAGCCGCGATGGAGCATTACCGCGGGGTCCTTTCGCGCGACATAGAGATCATCGCCTATGAGCAGTATAAATTTTTTGAGCAATATAATTCGCTTCGTGTGTACGCGCATCAAAAGGGCGTAAATATCCTCGGCGATCTGCCCATCTACGTCGCCATGGATTCAGCGGACGTATGGGCGAGCCCCGAGAACTTTTTGCTTGACGAAAGCCTTATGCCCATCGCTGTCGCGGGCGTGCCGCCCGACCGGTTTTCAAAGACCGGCCAGCTTTGGGGCAACCCGCTTTACCGCTGGGAGGATATGAAAACGGACGATTACGCGTGGTGGAAGGCGCGCATCCGCGGCGCGAATATGCTTTACGACGCGATCCGCATCGACCATTTCCGCGGTTTTGCAGGCTATTGGAGCGTGGACGCGAAGGAGATTACCGCAGTAAACGGCAAATGGGTAAAAGGACCGGGACAGGCGTTCATCCAAGCGCTTTTAGAAGCCGCACAGGGCATGGAGATCATCGTCGAGGACCTCGGGTATCTCGACGAGAGCGTAAAAGAGCTTTTGAAGCTTTCGGGCTTCCCGGGCATGAAGGTGCTCGAGTTTGCGTTCGATTCGCGCGAGCCGGGCAACTACCTGCCGCATACCTACCCAAAAAACTGCGTGTGCTATGTGGGCACACACGATAACGCGCCCATTTTGGCGTGGAAAAACGACGCCGCGCCGGAGGATGTGGAATTTGCAAAGGAATATCTCGGCCTGAACGCGGAGGAGGGCTTTTCCTCGGGCTTTCTTCGCGGCGGCATGGGGAGCGTGGCGGCGCTTTTCGTGGCGCAGATGCAGGACTGGCTCGGCCTCGGTGCAAAGAGCCGTACCAACACGCCCGGCACCGTTGGCGGCAACTGGAAATGGCGTATGAAAAAGGGCGCCCTCACGGATGCGCTTGCGCAAAAGATAAGGCGCATGAGTTATATCTACGGTCGGACAAAGAAATAGTAAAAAGAAAATTAAAAATGCATACTGTGGGGCAAGGGCTCTGCCCTTGCCGTGTTTGTCTATATGAGCAGTTCCGAGGCTTCTCCCACATAATACACCCTCAGCGCATGCAGCGCGCGCGTGCATGCCGTGTAAAGGTAAAGCCGTTCGTCCGGCGTGTAATTCTCCTTGCTCGCGTTGTAAACAATCACCGCATCGAACTCGAGCCCTTTAGATAAGTATACGGGCATCACAACGGCGCCGCGCACATACTCCTCGTCGCCTGAAAAGACGGCTTTGAGGGGGAGCTTGCGGCGAAGCGCGGCGTAAACGTCGTCCGCCTCCCTTTTTGTGCGTGTCAAAATGCCTATGGAGGAAAAGCCCGCGTCAGCAAACGCGTGCACATCCGAAACAATGTGTTTTCTTAACTCCGCTTCGTCCGTAAATCGGAGCGTCACGGGTTCCTCACCGTGCCGCTCGATGGCTCCCTCGGGCAGCGGCTCGCCCAAGATGCGCCTTGTGAAGCGCGTGATCTCGAGCGTGGAGCGGTAACTTTTGCTCAATTGAAGGCGGAGCGTGCTGCTTTCGGGAAAAATATCCGCGAGCCTTTCATTCGTATAAGCGCCCGCGCGCATGTACGGGTGGATGGTCTGGCTCGGGTCGCCGAGCAGCGTAAGGCTCGCGTGGCCGAACAAAAGGCGGAGTATCTCCAATTGAAGCGGCGTATAATCCTGCGCCTCATCCACGATCAAAAAACGCACAGCGGCGGTCTTTGTTACGCCGCCCCACGCGCTTTGAAGATAGAACAGCGCGATCTGATCTTCATAATAGAGCTTCTTTGCATCGAGCGCCTCAAATGTGAACGCGCGGACAGCTTCCATATCGGCGCGGCGGCTTTCGTCCGCATTTTCGGCGAGGCGGTCGAAAAACGCGCGGTACAGCTTAAGGAGGTCGAACGCCGTGAGACGCTCGGCACTTTCGCGTACTTCCTTAAACTCGCTTTTTACAATGGCGGTGCTTTTGAAGATCAGCTCCTGCCTGTCGAGTATGTTGGTCTTTTCTTTAAGCGCTTCGGAAACTTCCTTTTTGCGCGCGGCTTCCAAGGGTTTCAAAAGGTATTCGATGCGCGCGCTCAGCTTCATGAGCCGCCGCTGCAGCGGCAAAAAAGCATAATCCTCTTGAAACAGCCGTTTCTGTTCCTCCGCGCTCAAAACGAGCATATCCTTAAATTTCAAGTCGGCAAATCGAACGCCTTCCGCCTGCGCGTATTCCGCGTAGGCCTTGATGTGCACTAAGAACTCCTCCGACGACTTAAAGCGCATGTTGTTTGACCGAGCTTCATAATAGGGGCGCGATTTTCCGGCGTACAGGTATTCCATCATGTCGCAAAAACGCTCTTTTTTCAGATCTGTGCGGAGCGTGCCCAGCATAAACACCTCGAAGGTGGCGCTCAAAAGATTTTCTTCGCCGAGCTCGGGCAGCACCTCGGAGATATAATCGTTGAAAACGGCATTGGGGGAGAGTATCAAAATGTTCTTTTCCGTGACGGTATCCCTGTGCTTATACAAAAGATACGCCGCGCGGTGGAGCGCGACGGAGGTCTTGCCGCTGCCCGCGGGCCCCTGCACGATGAGGTTTTGAAAGCCTTCGTTTCGGATGGCGCGGTTCTGCTCGCGCTGGATGGAGGTGACGATGGCCTTCATCTTGCTGTCGGCGCTCCTGCCTAAAATTTGACGGAGCATTTCGTCGTCGATCTTCAGGCTGCTGTCGAACATATAGACGAGCTTGCCGTCCGCTATCTTATACTGGCGCTTGCGGGTAAGCGCGCCGCTTACCGTGCCCTTGGGGCAAAGGTAGGAGGCGGGGCCCACGTCGTAATCGTAAAACATGCCGGAAACGGGTGCGCGCCAGTCGTATACGAGTATGGAGTACTTCTCGTCGATGAGGTTGAACGTGCCGATGTAGTATGGCTTTTCCTCGCTGCCCTCCTCCCTGAAATCGATGCGGGCGAAGTAGGGGGATTGTGCGATCTTAAAGAATTTATCCTTTTGGCTCGCTAAGAACACATGGCTGCGCTTTTGCTGCTTCATGGCGCCGATGTACTCCATGAATTCCACGAGCTGCTCGAGCTCGCCGGAGGCGGCAATGGGGCCGACCTCTTCCCAAAGCTCCTTTTGCGTCTTCAGCGCATCCTGCTTGAGCTTTTCATCGCTTTCGCCGTACGCGCGGTACTGCCGCTTCGCCTCCGCGACCACCGCTTCAAGCCATTGCTCTTCCTGCTTGCGCTCGAAATCGTCCATCGTTTACCTCAAACTTTCTAAAAAAAACCATTGACAGCGCGCCGCTTGTCGGCTATAATTAAATTAGAAAATAATATACACCTGTCAATAAAGTGCAAGTAAGGTAAGCATACCATTTTTTCTGTTTTAAAGTCAAGCAGGCCGCGCAGGTTTTTGCGCGGTTTTTTTGTCAGGATGGATTGGAAAAAGCCGCTCACAGGAACAGGCAGCAATGCGGCGATGACCTAAGACGAATATCTCCCGGCTAGACCAACAGCCATTTTGTAGGGTTCTCGTCAATATATTGCCATGCCTCGCGGTAACTCCGCTCATCACGGAGGATCTTTTCGTAAAACGATGTCTAAAAAAGCTTTCGACCGGGCGTACTGTCGTTTGTGTTGCATATGCGCGTCGTAAGCGATTTATACGCGCATATGATATCTGTCAGTGTAGGGCGGGGGCTTGCTTCCGCCCTACACTGGATAAAACCGGTAGACCGTTTTGTGTGTTGACGGTAACATAGCAATAGCCATTTTGACTGCAATCATATTCTTTCAGCCGTGGATGCTTTCGCTTTGGCGACCCCATACCGCACTGCCTTTCCGTGCTTATCCGATATCTTCACCGATATACCCTGACATCCCGTTCCGCCAACCCATAATTCCTTACGAGATATTCGAATATCCTGCGGCAGGCGTCCGCGTCGCTAAGCGCATGGTGGTGGTCGAGTGTGATATTAAGCCCGCGGGAAAGGTCGTTGAGCTTGTGGCTCCCGTACCGCTCGCGCGGGATATGCCTGCGGGCGAGAAGCACCGTACAAACATAGTACATCTCGGGGATGAAAAGATCGTGCCTGTAAAGCGAGGACTTTATGACGCTAAGGTCAAACGTGGCGTTGTGTGCGATCAAAAGCCCGTCGAAGAAAGGGGCGATCTCCTTCCAAACCTCGGGGAAGGTGGGCGCGTCGTAAACCATTTCCTCCGTGATGCCGTGGATGAGGACGTTGCTATAATCAAAGTCCGCCTCTGGGTTGACGAGGTATTCCCTTTGAAACGTCATCAAACCGCCCTCCATATGCACGAGGCCGATGGAGCAAAGAGAGTTGTTATTGCGGTTTGGCGTTTCCACGTCGAAGGCGGTGTAGCTGAAGCTTTCCATAGGTCATGCGCCTTTTTCGGATGTCTTATCCTCGGCTTTTTTGAAGATAAGGTATTTCTGCACCAGATAGTTGAGGGTAAAAAGCCCCAGATCGATGGCGATCTTCGATAAAAAACTGTTGAGCCCGCGTTTTGTGAGGAGGCTCACGAGCAAGGAGCCTGCCGTCATGGAAAACGCGGAAAGCGCGGCGTAGCCGAACGCATTTTTCAGGCTGTGCCCGCGGTGGAATACGAAGCGGCGGTTGAGCTCGTAATTGAGTATGCCGCCGCAGGCCTTGGCGATACCGTAGCTCCATGAGGGAGGCACAAGAAATAGAAGTATCGCGTAAATAAAATAGTCGAGCGCCGTGCCGCTAAGCGACGAAAGCGAGTATTTGACGACGCGCGAGAACACGCGCCAGCCGTCGCGCAGCGCATGGAAATGCGAGGCGCGGTTGTTATCGATATAGATGGTTTCGATAGGGATCTCCTTATAATTTATTCCCCAGTGTCTGAGCGCCAAGAGCATGTTCATCTCGTATTCATAGCGCTCTCCGCTCAGCTCCAAAAGCCTTTGGAACAAAGAGGCGGGAAGCCCCCTTAAGCCCGTTTGCGTATCGGAAACGCGAAATCCCGTGTGCATGTGGAAGAAAAAGCGCGTTATAGTGTTGCCGAAGCGCGAGCGCGGCGGCATCTTTGTCAAATCCCGCACACCTAAGAATAGCGTGTCCGGATGAAGGAGCATCGCGTCGCGAATGCGGCGGATATCCGTTGCGCTGTGCTGTCCGTCCGCATCCGCGGTGATAACGCCTGTCGCGTCGCCAAAGCTCTCGATAAACCGTATACCCGTTTTGAGCGCCGCGCCCTTGCCGAGATTAGAAGCGTGCTTCAGTATGACCGCGCCCGCGTCCCCCGCGAGCGAGAAAATATCAGGGCAGGCGGGGCGGCTTCCGTCGTCCACAACCACCACTTTGAATTCTCCCGTGAGCTCCCTTATAAACGGCACAAGCCACACGTCGGGCTCGTAGGCGGGGATGAGCACGTAAATGCACATAAGGTTTCCTCGATAACTCGATAATCAAAGGTTTGCGCTTGCGGCGGTGCGAAGGCTGTCGAACCGGCAGATATTACGCTTGATTGTACCATTTTTCCCGGCGGCGTGGAAGTAGCGATACACAATGTTTCCATCTTATGGGATCGTGGTTAAAGTTTATAAATACGAAGGAAAAGCAAGCGCATTCTCTGCATACATTTTATGGGCTGCATGGTATAATGATACCGCAAACAGCCTCAATATATGGCTTATTTTTATGCGGAATAAATATCTGTGACGGGGAGAGGATGTATGAGAAACGGAAGCAGGAAACGCCTGCGTCCCGTATGGGTCGTTGTGTCGGACATACTTGTGGTGGGAGTCGTGCTCGTGGTGTTTGCGCTTTTCCACCATGTGCTTCCGAGAATAGGGGCACCCATCGAGCGGATCGTGGAAATAGAAACGGGCCCGACTGCGCGGCCCGTAAAAACCGCCGCACTGCCGGCGGCGCAGGCGACGGATGCGCCCGCACCCACCTATGCTCCGGGTGATTTTACCGCCGCCTTCCCCACGGAGGATACCGATTCTGGCGCGGCGTACAGCTACCAGAGCGACAGCCTTCGCATCGCTGTGAACGAAGTGCAGGAAAACGGGATCACCTATTTTGTAGCGGACGTTTGGATAAAGGATATCTCCCGCTTTAAAACGGCTTTTGCGGGCGGGCAGTACGGGCAGGGGCAGCGCGGCGTTCCGCTCGACATGGCGCGGGAGAACGACGCCATCCTTGCCGTGACGGGCGATTATTACAGTGCGCGAAGCGCGGGCGTCGTTGTAAGAAACGGCGAGCTTTACCGCGAAAAGCCGTATGAGGATGTTTGCGTGCTGTTTTTTGACGGCACGATGGAGACCTTCACCAAGGAGGAATTCGATCTCGACAGCGCGGTCACCAAAAAGGCCTGGCAGGTTTGGTCGTTTGGGCCGGAACTTCTGAAGGATGGACAAAGCGTCGAAAGGTTCACAGGCGGGATCAGCGATAAAAACCCGCGCTGCGGCATCGGCTACTACGAGCCGGGCCACTACTGCCTTGTCGTGGTGGACGGCAGGCAGTCGGGCTATTCCTCGGGCATGACGCTTGCGGAATTTTCATCGCTCTTTTATTCCTTGGGCTGTAAGGCGGCCTATAACCTCGACGGCGGCGCGACCGCGCAGATGATGTTCCAGGGCGAACTCGTCAGCCGCCCCTCGGGCGGCGGCCGCAAGTCGAGCGATATCGTTTATTTCGGGGTGGGCTGAAAATGAAAAAGTATATGCTGCGTACGCTTTTGACGCATGCGACCATCGTATTGAGCGTCGTGTTCCTCGTGTTTTTCTGCATCGACCGTTTTAACCCCGCGATGGAGTTCATCGGCAGCGATATTTCCGATTGGCTGCTTTGCGCTTTCTGTGTGATTGCGCTTTTAAGTTCCATACTTTCGGCGGTGCAATTGTATAAGAAGGGTGAATAGGCCGGGGCAAGGTCCAAAGGAGAAAACGATGAGACTTAGGCTCCCCGTGCTTTTTGCACTTCTTTCTGCGCTTCTTTACGGTGTGAGCGTACCGCTTTCCAAGCTCCTCCTTGAAAGGCTAACGCCATTCATGCTTGCCGCGCTTCTTTACTTTGGGGCGGGGCTTGGCATGCTCACCCTCCGCATGCTCCCGGGCGGCCGCGGTTCCACGGAGGCGCGTATCGGAAGGCGTGAGCTGCCCTACGCGGGGCTTATGATCTTGCTCGATATTGCTGCGCCGATCCTGCTTCTTTTCAGCCTGAAAACGGCTTCGGCCGCTTCTGTTTCGCTTGCGGGAAACTTCGAGACCGTGGCGACGGCCGTTATCGCGCTGATGCTGTTCCGCGAACCCGTAGGCAAGCGGCTGTGGTTTGCGATTGCGCTCATCACGGCGGCGAGCGCGCTTTTATCGCTCGACGGCGCAGCGGGCTTTTCGCTTTCGCCCGGGGTGCTTTTCGCTCTTCTCGCGTGCGTTTGCTGGGGCCTCGAAAACAACCTTACGCGTGCTCTCTCACAAAAGGATCCGCAGCAGGTCGTTATGATCAAGGGTATAGGCGCGGGTACGGGCGCAATGCTCCTGGCGGCGTGCACGGGTGAGCTTACATGGGCGCCCGTATCCATGCTGCTTGCGCTTTTGCTCGGCTTTGCTTCCTATGGGCTGAGCATACGGTTTTATATTCTCGCGCAAAGGAGCCTCGGCGCGGCGCGAACAGGCGCCTATTATGCCGTTGCGCCGTTTTTGGGCGCGGCGTTCTCGGCGGTGCTTTTTGGTCAGCGTCTTACGTTTTTCTTTCTTGCCGCGCTTCTTTTAATGCTGCTCGGCGGCGTGCTCGCGGCGACGGAGCGGCATTCGCATATGCATAAGCACGAAGCGATCGTGCATGAGCACCGCCACAGCCACGATGACGGACATCACACGCACAGCCACGATATCGAGGTCAAGGGCGGGCACAGCCATATCCATACCCATGAAGCCTTGACGCACGCACACCCGCACACGCCGGACGTGCACCACGCGCATACGCATTAAAAATGCAAAAACGCAAAAGATCCACCGGTTCAGTTTCGCCGGTGGATCTTTTGCATAAGGTAAGGAGCAGACTCCTTTATCTTATGGCATTATTCCTCCTCGGGACTGTCGTCCTTGGGTACGATGAGGTTCAAGAGGAACGAGACGAGGAACGAAAGCACGATGGGGGATTTGCCGATGATGTTTTGTATCTCGGCTGGGAAAAACTGCAGCGAGTTTGAAACCATGCTTACGCCCACGCCGAGCGCGAGGGAGATGCCCACGATCATCTTGTTACGGTAGTTGAGCGGCTGCTGTGTCAAAAGCTGTACGCCGCTCATGGTGATGGCCGCAAATACCGTTACCGTCGCGCCGCCCAAAACGGGATAAGGGATCGTGGTCATCAACGCGCCAAACTTCGGACAGAGGCCGGCGATGATCATCACAGCGCCTACCAGCACGAATACGCGCTTGGCTACGACCTTGGTGGTCACGATGAGGCCCACGTTCTGACTGTAAGGATCAGTTGGCAGTCCGCCGATGCACGCGCCGAGCATGCCGCAGATGCCCTGCCCCTTGATGGCGCCGCCCAGCTCCTTATCGGTCGCCTCGCGGTTGAACGCGCCTATGGCGGTGGAGGAAACATCGCCGATGGTCTGCACCGCTTGTACGATGTACATGAGTATCATGGAGAGGATGGCGGTGGGCGGGAAGGTGAGGCCCCATTTGAACGCTTGCGGGAGCGCTATCCATGAAGCCGTTTTTACGCTGTCGAACCTTACGATGCCACCCAGTATCAGCGATAGCGCGTAGCCTACCGCGATGCCGATGAGCATGCCGGATACCTTGATATAGCCCTTGCCGAAGAAATTGCAGGCTAAAGTCACGGCGAGCACCACAAGGGCGATGAGCCAGAACCTCGGGTCGCCGAAGTTCTCAGCCGAAGCGCTGCCGCCTGCCATGTAGGTGACGGCCGTACTGTATAGCGACAATCCTATGCTCAGCACCACCGTGCCGCTCACGATGGGCGGGAAGAACCTGCGTATTTTGCCTATCAGCATCCCGATGAAGATCGAAACGAAGGCTGCCACAAGCTGCGAGCCGAAAATGGCCGAAATGCCGTAGTTGACGCCGATGGCGGTGAGAATAGGCATGTAGGCAAACGCTACGCCCATCACGTTCGGGAGCCCCATGCCGAAGCCGAGAACGGGGAAGAGCTGAAGAAGCGTCGTAATGCCGCCGATGAGCATGGCGGCCTGCATGAGAAGTATCTTATCCGGCTCGCCCAAGCCCAGTAACTGCGCCACGAGGATCGGCGGAGTGATGTTGCCCACGAGCATCGCGAGCACATGCTGCAATGCCTGCGGTATGGACGCGCCCCAAGCCGGCTTCCCGTTGAATGTAAACAGCGCGCGATCGGCCCCCGTACGGCTCTTTTTCATGGTTTTACACTCCTTTCGCCGACATGACGCCCTCTTTTTAAAGAGTTCAGTCGGAAATTTCATGTAAGGTAAAGATAGTCTTCCATGCGAAGCGTTTTTTCATAAGTCATGGTATCGGATAAAAAGCGGCGGCATGAACGCATTTGCCCGATCGATTGTAATTTTTCATGACTTGTATTACACTCAAAGATAGATAGCTTAGCCGCCTTGCGCGGTGTGAAACGACGCATCTTAACTAACGGAGGTACGATATGGGTATTATTAAGGCGATTGCGGGCGCGATAGGCGGGGGGCTTGCCGACCAATGGCTCGAGGTGCTTGAGCCTGACGACATGGGCGATACCACCGTGTTCACCACCGGCGTTACGGTGCGGCAGGGCGACAGACGCAGCTCCAACACCAAAAGCACGGCGAACACGGTATCCAACGGTTCCATCATCCACGTGTACGACAATCAGTTCATGATGCTCGTGGACGGCGGCAAGATGGTCGATTATACCGCCGAGCCCGGATATTACAAGGTGGATCATTCCTCTTTGCCCTCCATGTTCTCCGGGAAGCTTGGCGATACGATCAAAGAAACCTTCTCGCGCTTCAAGTTCGGCGGCGTGCCGTCTTCCGCGCAGAAGGTGTTTTACGTTAATCTGCAGGAGATCAAGGGCATCAAGTTCGGCACGCGCAACCCCGTCAACTATTTCGATAACTTCTACAACAGCGAGCTTTTCCTGCGCGCGTTCGGCACGTATTCCGTCAAGATCACCGATCCGATCAAGTTCTATCAGGAGGCGGTGCCGAGGAACGCCGGGCGCGTGGACATCACGGAGATCAACGAGCAGTACCTCAACGAGTTCCTTGAGGCGCTCGCGGCCGCCGTCAACAAGCTTTCGGCCGAGGGGCAGCGCATCTCCTTCGTGGTGAGCAAGGGCAGAGAGCTCAGCAAATATATGAGCGAGGCGCTCGACGAGGAATGGAAGCAGAACCGCGGCATGGAAGTGCTTTCCGTCGGTATCGGCAGCATCTCCTACGACGAAGAATCCCAAAAGCTCATCAACATGCGAAACCAAGGCGCCATGCTCGGCGATCCGGGCGTGCGCGAGGGTTATGTACAGGGTTCCGTCGCACGTGGTATCGAGGCGGCCGGCAGCAACAGCGCGGGCTCCATGGCGGGCTTCATGGGTGTCGGCCTGGGCATGCAGGGCACGGCCGGCGTAGGCGCAGCCTTCTCCGAGACCAATCAGGCGCAGATGCGGCAAAACGCTGCGCAGCGGCAGGCGGCGGCTCCACAGGGCGGCTGGACCTGTTCGAACGGGCACGCAAATGCCGCCGACGCGAAGTTCTGCGCGCAGTGCGGTGAGAAAAAAACCGAATCAAGTGTGGGCTGGACCTGTTCAAACGGGCATGCAAACGCTGCCGACGCAAAGTTTTGCGCGCAATGCGGCGAAAAGAAACCCGAGGCGAAGGCATGCAAAAACTGTGGGCACGAGCTGGAGCCGAGCGCGAAGTTCTGCCCCGATTGCGGGGAAAAGCAATAAACTGAATTTTTTAAAAAGGGGTTGCTGTGCGAATATATTTGCGCGGCAGTTCCTTTTTTATCGTGAAAATACTAAAAATTCCCGCCAAAAATCCGATAGATTGAAATGGAAGCAAAGAGCATAGGAGGAACTGTTTTTGTGAAGAAACGTGCACAAGCCGCTTTTGCAGGCTATGATCTTAACCGCGTGGATAAAACGGCGCTCGCCATTATCTGGGTCGTGATCGCCGTCATTATCTTTCAGGTGTTTTTGAAAAATACCGGAAAACAGATAACCGTCACTATCGAGGCTCTCGCCGTAGGCGCATTGGTAACGGCCATCTGTTTTTTGAAATTCAATCGTTTCCTAAAATCGCTCCTGATCGGGACGATTCCCGTGCTTGCGGTATATATGGTGATTTTCACCAGCAGCTTCTCGCTCGACCGCCATTACATGTTGTGCCTTCTTCCGGTGGTCATGGCGCTGTACTTTGATAAAAAGCTGCTGCTCGTCTATGGCGGCATCCTAAACGCGCTGCTTATCGCCGTATTCGCTCTGCGGCCGGAACAGCTTTTGGGGCCGGATCATAACGTGCCGTATTTTCTTTCAGTTTTCTTCATGCTCAACGGCGAGCTTGTCGTATTGTTCTTCCTCACAAAATGGGGCCGTGAAATCATCGATAATGTGGAAAAGAGCAAAGCGGAACTGCAAGGCGTGTTCGACGAACTGCGGACGTCGAGCACCGCGCAGGAAAAGCGCGCGAAATACAT
>JAEXEN010000009.1 GCA_023400985.1 Bacillota bacterium | reverse complement strand
TATTGCAGGTAAATCGGGGTATCGAGCAGATGTCCCAGGTGGTGCAGACCAACTCCGCCACATCCGAGGAGGCCGCGGCGGCGACCGAGCAATTGAGCGCGCAGGCGCAGCTGTTGAAAACCAAGGTGGAACGCTTCACGCTTGCACAGGGAACTGAAAAGATCGCGGCGGGAAAGCGCGTTGAACAGAAGAAAAATCCTGCCGCACAGCCCGCGGGCGATTTTGGGAAGTATTAAACCGAATCGTATGGATACAGGTAGGGCGGGATGATTTTCATCCCGCCTCCATATTTGCGAACATTCGATTTTTCTGTTATTCTGAGACGAATGGGGGGAGATCATGGGGAAGGCATTGGAGCGATACGAAAAAAAGGAATATTACGGCTTCATTTCACAGGGAAAGGTGCGGGAGGCCGTAGCATATCTCGAAAGATTTCCCTCGAAACGCAGGTTGGTAAAAAAGTACATGCGCGTCTTTCGGGATGGCAAACCCGTAACGCGCTGTAGAAACGACGTAATTCATAAAATCGACGCCGCATTTCAGGCGTATTACCGACAAATATTCTGGCAGGGCGAGAGCAGCGGTGACGCGTGGAAGAAGCTGTGCCTCCGGTTTGCGGATATGTTTGAAATCCCCGTGCCGGCGCTCGATACTGCACAGCAACTGGACGAATTCTGGTATGGGATCATAGAAGATCGGCTCGAACAGGCCGTAGAGGGTGAGGGTTACCAATATCTTGGCAACGATACGCAGGGATACCTTGGCCCGTACATTTGGAAGAAGACGGTTCCCACCACCTATCGAGTGAAGCTTCCGCATGCGGTAACGCGCTATACTGTGAACATGCTGACTGGCTTTGTGAGCCGAAGCTGGATGGCGTTCCTTTCCTTTGATAAAATCGGCACCGGAGGCTGGGCGGCCAAGGAGGGCACGCTTTGCTGCATCAAAAAACTTTATGCGGGCGGAATACTCAACACGAAATTTCGCGTTCGCTTTTTGAAGCATGAGGCGCAGCATGTAGAGGACAGGAAGCAGTTCCCGGGTATTTCTTCCATGCACCTTGAATACAGGGCAAAGCTTGTAGAACTGATTTATGCGGTAAGCTTTAAAACTTTTCGGTACATATTGGCGGAAGCCTGCGCCGATAACCCGAGCAACACGCACAGCTGCGCCGCGTATCTCATCGTAAAGAATTTGTCTGAAAAAATTTTTGGGCGCGCTTATGTAGGCGACGCCATGCAATGGGAAACTAAGCTTCCCCGCATCCGAAAGGTTGCGCTTACACTTTTGGACGAATACCCGTACGGCACATGAATCGCTTTGTTGTACGCTCTTATATAAATGCTCTCCCGTCAAATGGCTGGGGGAGCATTTTTATATAAGGCTGCAATTATGTCTGCGGTTATAAAAGCTTCTCCGCTTCCTCCGCCGAGCCCACCGGCTTTTTGCAGCTTCCGTTCCTGCATACGTAATACCGCACGGCGCCTTCTATGGGGTAGGCGAGGGTGTACGGCGCGAGGCGGAAAAGCGTGCCGGCATTGGTCTCCGTTTTCATGAGCGCCGTCAGGTTGTTTGCGCTTTTTAAGCGAAGGAGGCGGCGCATGTCGTCCGCGGCGCGCCCGTCCTTGCTGACGCAGATGAGCTCGACGGAGGGCGAAAGCGCGTCGAGCATCGCAAGACAGGCGAGCGAATGCCCCGTGGGTTCGCCTGCGATAGTACCCGCGAGAAAGCGAAGCTGCGCGTCGAGAAACTCGCGGATATCCTTTTGCCCCGTGAGCCGCCACAGCTTCAAAAACAAAAGCGCCGTCGCCGAGTTGCCGGAGGGGAACGCTCCGTCGAATGTTTCCTTGGGTCGCATGATAAGCTGCTCGCTTTCCTTGGAATTCATAAAATATCCGCCGTTTTCCGCGTCGAAAAACAGCTCGTGGAGGACTTGCGCATAACCTAAGGCGTCGCGCAGGCGGTTCACGTCGAACGTGCTTTCGTAGAGCGCGACGAGCGCGAGCGCACAAAAGGCGTAATCCTGGAGATTGCCGTGGAAGGCGGCGTCGTTGTCGCGCCAGCGGGCAAGCAGGCGGTTTTCCTCCGGGCAGAGCCAAGCGGAGATAAACCGCCTTGAAGATTGCGCCGCGTCAAGATAGCGCTGCTCCCGAAAAACGACTCCCGCGCGGGAGAGCGCCATGATCATAAGCGAATTCCAGGAGGTCAGAACCTTATCGTCCGTATGTAAATTCATGCGCTTGCGGCGGTATGTATAAAGGATCTGCCGCTCCTTCTCAAACCGCGCGGCGGCGTCTTCATAGCTTTCGTTATGCAAAAGGTTGAGGATGTTCTTCCCCTCGAAATTGCCCGCCTCCGAAACACCGTAGGCGGCGCAAAAAGCCTCGCCGTTCTCTTTGCCGAGCACCTGCTCTATTTCCCGCTTGGAAAACACATAGTATTTGCCCTCCTCGCCGCCGCTGTCGGCATCCTGCGCGCAAAAGAAGCCTCCCTGCTCATTTACAAGTTCGCGAAGGCAAAAATCAAGCGTCTGCCGCGCGACGAGGGCATAAAGCGGCTTTTGCGTGAGCCGGTACGCCTCGGTATAAGCGAGGCTTAACAGCGCGTTGTCGTAGAGCATTTTTTCAAAATGCGGCACAAGCCAAGCTTCGTCGGTCGAATAGCGGGAAAAACCGTTGCCCAAATGGTCGTACAATCCCCCGCGGTACATCTGCACGAGGGTCTTTTCGGCCATAAAAAGCGCTTCTTCATCCTGCTCAAGCGCATAAAACTCCAGCAAAAACAAAATGCCGTGGCCCATAGGGAATTTGGGCGCGCCCCGGAAGCCGCCGTTTTGCGCGTCGAATTCACGCATAAAACCTTCCCGCGCGTTAAGGCACATTGTACGGGAGGGCTCGTTATGCCGTACGGGGCGCGATGCGTTGAGATGCTCGCGAAACTGCGCGCCCGCCCGCAATAGCTTTTGCCTGTCCGTCCGCCAAAGCCGTTCCACCTCATGGAGAAGCTCCATGAGGCCCACCGCGCCGTAGCGCGGCGCCTTGGGAAGGTAGGTGCCAGCAAAAAAAGGCTCCTTTTCGGGCGTCATCAAAATCGTGAGCGGCCAGCCGCCGGAGCCGTTCATCGCTATGCACGCGTCCATGTAGACCGCGTCGATATCGGGCCGCTCCTCCCTGTCCACCTTTATGCAGACGAAAGCGCGGTTCAATACAAGCGCGACTTCCTCGTCCTGAAAGGACTCGTGCGCCATCACATGGCACCAATGACAGGTAGAATAGCCGATGGAAAGAAAAACGGGCTTTAACTCCTCCTCCGCCTTTTGAAACGCCTCGTCGCCCCACGGATACCAGTTTACGGGGTCGTGGGCGTGCTGAAGGAGATAGGGGGATTTTTCGTTCGCCAATCTATTGAAAGTCTTTTTTGCCGATGCTATGGGTCATCGCCTCCCGCTAAGACAGCATGCTTCTTTAGGATAGTATCTCCTGTCCCGTAAATAAACGATACCGCCCGCAATCGTTTTTCGTCAATCGCGCCGGCGGCCGTTTCCCGCAAAAAACTATGAATATACGGTTAATTTCGATGGAGGGGGCTAATGGTGGGGGGTTCCGGCATGCTTACCTTTATGCCCGTGGCCGTTTAACAAAACATATATGGGACGTATACCTGTTTTTCCCCGTACGGGACAAGCTCTCAATGTAATATAAACCTGAAATATCATGCGCCGGAATATCGATTTTAACTTGAAGTAATTCTTTGCCGCTTCTGACTGTGGCATCAAACAGTTGGTCGAATGACCGGGCGTGATCTTCGTCAATGCGAAGCGCGATGGAATATACCTCTTGACTGCAACGAAATTCCGTGAGTTTGTAGGTTTGACCGTTGATGACGGCAATGTCCATATATATCTCCTTCCAACACGACAATGATAATATAACCAAGATAAAGCGAAAATTTCCTATTTTAGAACAAAAACAAAGGGCGGTCACTTCAGAACCGCCCTTTGCCTTATAACCTTGCCCGCATCAGCCGACCTGCGTTGTGAGGAAAATGGGGAGCGTCATTTGCTCGATCTGGTCCTGCAGCTCCTCGAGCTCGTCCATGTGGCGATCCTCATCGTTGAGTATCTGCACGAGGATATCTCGCGTGGCGTAATCCATCAGTTCGCCGGCAAGTACGATGGCCTCGTTGTAGGACTTGATGGCGCCCGTCTCCGCGACGCGGTCGTTTTCCACCTGCTTAGGGACATCGCTGCCGATGTGTATCTTGTTGAGATCGGTAACGATGGGGGTGCCGCCCAGGAAGAGAATTCTCCCGATGAGCTTTTCGGCATGCTTCATTTCGTCGATCGCGCGTTTTTCAAAGCCGTGGTGCAACTTGGAGTAACCCCAGTCCTCGCACATTTCCGCGTGTACGATATACTGGTTGATGGCGGTCAGCTCATCCGCGAGCAAGTGGTTCAATGCGTCGATCAGCTTAGGATTTCCCTTCATAGCAAACGCTCCTTTCACACATGCGGTATAGGGCAATTATACCATAAAAAATCGCATGAAAAAAGGAATTTGCAGAGAAACAAGGCGTAAAACGGTGTTGAAATCGCATAGCAGGCGTGGTAAAATTTATTCGCGGGAGAGATCCCGCGGCCGGCTTGCGGCTTGACAGAAAAATATCTGCCCCTGAGATGAGAGCAAGGGAGGTTCAACAGGAAACTGTTGCTTCCATCATGCTCTTTTTTTGTATAGCAAAGCAATTTTTTAGGGGGAAGAAAGCAGATGGATCAGGCATTTTACGACGCCGTGGCGCAAAATCCCGTGATCGCCGCCGCCAAGGATGAGGAAGGGCTGAAACGCTGTTTGGAGCTTGAGGATATCCGAATCGTTTTTCTCCTGTTCGGGAACATCCTCAACGTAGGCGAGCTCGTCGCGCGCGTGAAGGCGAAGGATAAGCTTGCGCTCGTGCACGCGGACCTTATCGAGGGGCTGTCGAATCGCGAGATCGCCGTGGATTTCCTCAAAAAAAGCACCGGGGCCGACGGCATACTGTCTACGCGCCCAAGTTTTATCCGCCGTGCAAGGGAGCTACATATGTGCACGGTACTGCGCGTGTTTTTGATCGATTCCATGGCGCTTGAAAACGTCGGCAATTCCGATGCCGTGCGGCCGGATTTTATCGAGATCATGCCCGGCATATCGCCCAATACTATCAAAAAGGTATGCGGTGCAGTCAAAACGCCTGTGCTCGCGGGCGGGCTCATTTCGAGCAAGGAAGATGTGATCCGCGCCCTCGAAGCGGGGGCTATGGCCGTTTCCGCCACCAAATGCGACGTATGGCTTGTATAAAAGGGAGGCAATCCTATGGCGAAGTATGTGATGGCGCTTGACGCCGGAACCACCGGCAACCGCTGCATCCTTTTTAACAGGAGGGGCGAAATCGAGAGCGTAGCCCAAAAAGAGTTTACGCAAATTTACCCCAAGCCCGGATGGGTGGAGCACAACGCCAACGAGATATGGTCTACCGAGCTTGGCGTGGCGGTGGAAGCCATGCAAAAAATAGGGGCGACCGCGGATGATATTGCCGCTATCGGCATCACCAACCAACGCGAGACCGTCGTGGTATGGGATAAACATACCGGCGAGCCTATTTATAACGCCATCGTATGGCAGTGCCGCCGCACCAGCGAATACTGCGACAGCTTGAAACAAAAGGGACTTGTGGAGCCGTACCGGGCAAAGACGGGCCTTGTGATCGACGCGTATTTTTCGGGCACCAAGCTCAAGTGGCTTCTCGATAACGTGAAAGGAGCAAGGGAACGGGCGGCGCGCGGCGAGCTGCTGTTCGGCACGGTGGATACGTGGCTTATGTGGAAGCTCTCGGGCGGCAAAATACACGCGACCGATTATTCCAACGCCTCGCGCACGCTTCTTTTCAACATCAATACCCTAAAATGGGACGAAGATATTTTAAGGGAACTCGACATCCCAAGCTGCATGCTGCCGCAGGTGCTGCCCTCAAGCGGCATATTCGGGTTTGCCGACCCGCGCTTTTTGGGCGGTGCGATCCCCATATCGGGCGCGGCTGGCGACCAGCAGGCGGCGCTGTTCGGGCAGACGTGCTTTCATGCCGGCGAAGCCAAAAATACCTACGGTACGGGCTGCTTTTTGCTCATGAATACGGGCGAGACCCCCGTTTTTTCCAAGAACGGCCTTGTGACGACCATCGCGTGGGGACTTGACGGCAAGGTCAACTATGCGCTCGAAGGCAGCATTTTTGTGGCGGGTGCGGCCGTGCAATGGCTGCGCGACGAGATGAAGCTTATCGATTCCGCCATGGAATCCGAGCAGCTCGCATTGAAAGTAGAGGATACCAACGGCTGCTATGTGGTGCCCGCGTTCACGGGCCTCGGCGCACCGCATTGGGACCAGTACGCGCGAGGGGCGATCATGGGCCTTACGCGCGGCTGCAACCGCTGCCACATCGTGCGCGCCACGCTCGACAGCATCGCTTATGAAACCAACGATGTGCTCGCCGCCATGAAGGCGGATTCGGGCATCGAGCTTTCCTCGCTCAAGGTGGACGGTGGTGCGAGCGCCAACAACTACCTTATGCAGACGCAAGCGGATATCATCGGCGCGCCGGTGCAGCGCCCCACCTGCGTGGAAACTACCGCCATGGGCGCCGGTTACCTTGCTGGCCTTGCCGTAGGCTATTGGAAAAGCAAAGAGGATGTACTTAGCAACTGGGCCGTGGACAGAATATTTACGCCCATGATCGGCCAAGATGAGCGCGAAAGCCGCGTGGCGGGCTGGAACAAAGCCATAAAGCGCGCTTACGACTGGGCGAAAGAATAGGAGCGGGAAATTTGTACGATGTTGTGATTATAGGCGCGGGGGTCGTGGGCTGCGCCGTCGCACGGGAGCTTACGAGGTATAGCGCGCGCATACTCGTGCTCGAAAAGGAGGCGGATGTTTGCTGCGGTACCTCCAAGGCCAACAGCGCCATCGTTCACGCGGGCTACGACGCGCGCGCAGGCAGCCTTATGGCGGAGCTCAACGTACAGGGTAACGCCATGATGGAAAGCTTAACAAAGGAGCTTGACGTAGCGTTTCAACGCATCGGCAGCCTCGTTGTCTGCGTGAACGAGGCGGAGCGCTTTAAGCTTGACGAGCTTTATGAAAACGGCATAAAAAACGGCGTGAAGGGGCTCCGCATTATAGAGCGTGAGGGGCTTCGACAGATGGAGCCCAACGTGAGCGACAATGCCGTCGCGGCGCTTTACGCGCCTTCGGCAGGCATCGTATGCCCGTTCGGGCTCACCGCCGCGCTTGCCGAAAACGCGGTCACAAACGGAGCACAGTTTCGCCTGAACGCCGAGGCCGGGCGCGTATACCGTCAAAACGGCGGCTGGGCGGTCGAGGTTAACGGAGTGGCGATCCGCACCAAATGCGTGGTGAACGCCGCGGGCGTGTACGCGGACGTTTTTCACAACATGGTTTCCGGTAAAAGGATACACATCACGCCCCGCCGCGGGGATTATTACCTGCTCGATAAAAACACGGGCGATTTTGCAAAACACGTGATCTTCTCGCTGCCCACAAAGCTCGGCAAGGGCGTGCTCGTCGCGCCCACCGTACACGGCAACACCATCGTCGGCCCGACGGCCATAGATATTGAAGACCGCGAGGGCACGAACACGACCGCCGAGGGCCTCACGGCAATCGCAAAAAAAGCGAACCTGAGCGTGAAAGACCTGCCGCTAAGGCAGGCCATCACAAGCTTTGCCGGATTGAGGGCGCACGAGGATGCGTACGAGTTCATCGTAAGCGAGGCGGAGGATGCGGAAGGCTTTTTCGACTGTGCGGGCATAGAATCTCCGGGCCTTACGGCTGCGCCCGCCATAGGTAAGCGCATGGCGGAGCTTGTTGCAAAAAAGCTTTCGCTTGCGGAAAACCCCCGCTTCAACGGCAAGCGTAAGGGCGTTTTTGACCCGAAAACGCTTTCTAAGGAGGAATACGCCAAGCTCTTGAAGGAAAAGCCCGCATACGGCAATATCATCTGCCGCTGCGAGACCGTCTCGGAGGGCGAGATGCTCGACGCCATCCATCGGCCTTTGGGCGCGACTACGCTCGATGGGCTCAAGCGCCGCGTACGCGTGGGTTCCGGGCGCTGTCAGGCGGGCTTTTGCACGCCGCGCGCGGTGGAAATACTCGCCCGCGAGCTTAACGTAGCTGAAAGTGAGATCACAAAAACGGGCGGCACGTCAAAGCTCATCGTGGGTAAACTGAAGGAGGCGGAGGCATGACGCACTGCGATATCGTCGTGATCGGCGGCGGCCCCGCGGGACTTGCGGCGGCTTCCGCGGCATACGACGAGGGCGCAAGAAGCATCCTTATCCTCGAGCGCGATAGAGAGCTCGGCGGCATTTTGAACCAATGCATCCACAACGGGTTTGGCCTGCATGCCTTCAAGGAAGAGCTGACAGGCCCCGAATATGCCGCGCGGTATGTAGATATGGTGAAGGAGCGGAACATCGAATATAAGCTCAACGCCATGGTACTTGATATCACGCCCGAAAAGCGCGTCACGGCCGTGAGCCGCGAAGATGGGCTTATGGAAATACAAGCAAACGCCGTGGTGCTCGCCATGGGCTGCCGCGAGCGGAGCCGCGGGGCCTTAAACATCGCGGGCTACCGCCCTGCGGGCATATATGCGGCGGGCACCGCACAGCGCCTCGTGAATTTGGAGGGTTTTATGCCCGGCCGCGAGGTCGTTATTTTGGGCTCGGGCGATATAGGCCTCATCATGGCGCGGCGCATGACGATCGAGGGCGCAAGGGTAAAGGTCGTGGCGGAGATCATGCCCTTTTCGGGCGGCCTCAAGCGCAACATCGTGCAATGTCTCGACGATTACGATATCCCTCTGAAACTAAGCCATACAGTAGTTGATATCGAGGGCAAGGAGCGCGTAACGGGCGTGACCATCGCCGCGGTCGATGAAAATCTGAAGCCTATTTTGGGGACTGAGGAGCACTATACTTGCGATACGCTGCTTCTCTCCGTGGGACTCATCCCGGAAAACGAACTGAGCCGTGGCATGCATGTAAGCATAAACCCCGTGACCAACGGCCCCGTGGTGAACGAAAGCCTCGAAACCTCTGTGCCGGGCGTATTCGCGGCGGGAAACGTACTGCACGTGCACGATCTTGTGGACTATGTAAGCGAGGAAGCCGCCGCCGCGGGCAGAAACGCCGCGCGCTATATCGCTTCCGGCATGAAGGAAAAAGAGCGGCACGAGATACCGCTTACGGGTAAAAACGGCGTGCGCTACACCGTGCCGTATTCTATCGACCCTAAGAACATGGACGATAAACTCACGGTGCTCTTCCGCGTGGGAAGGGAATTCAGAAACCGTTTCGTGAGCGTGTATTTCGGTTCCGAGCGCCTCATCCACCGCAAACGCCCTATACTCGCACCGGGCGAGATGGAGGAAATTACATTGGAGAAAAAGTGGTTCCTCAGCCGGCCAAACCTTTCGGGCATCACCGTAACGGTGGAGGAGGAATAGAGTGCAAATATGGAAGAAAGAAAACTAATCTGCATCGGCTGCCCATTGGGCTGCCCCATGACGGTCACATTAAACGACGCGGGCGAAGTGGAAAAGGTCACGGGCTTCACCTGCCGCAAGGGCGATATCTACGCGAGGAAAGAGGTCGTAAACCCAACCCGCACGGTCACGAGCACCGTTCGGGTGACGAATGCAAAAAACGGCGAACCCACGGTATCGTGCAAAACGAAAACCGACGTACCGAAAAATAAAATTTTCGATGTGATGCGGGATCTGAGGGGCGTCATCGTAAAAGCTCCCATCCATATCGGCGACGTGGTGAAGGAAAACGTCGGCAATACGGGCGTGGACATGGTAGCGACAAAGGAAGTTTTATAAAGAGTTAAGTAACAAAGGCGTATGGTTCGAACTTGAACCGTACGCCTTTGCCGTAACCGTAGGGGGCTGTTGCGTTAAGTGCATACAACGTATAAACATTCAAATGCACTTAACGCGACAGCGGGTTCGGTGCCCCGAAGGAGCAAAAAAAGGCGCCAGTGACGCCTTTTTAGAACCCCTGGGTTTCGCCGGAGGCGAAACATCTTTGCATTATGTATTGAGAATGCTTAATGCAACGGCCCCGCCGTCTAAGCCATTTCCTTTACGATCTTTACCCGCCAGCGCGGGTATTTTTTCTCCGCGCCGTCGTCCACGAGCGCGCCGTTATAAAACATGGAAAATAGCAATCCCATGAGCGCGGCATTCAAAAACATTGCCGTATCGCCCGAGGAGACGAAGGGCAGCGGGTAGGTGAAAAACGCATCCAGTCCGAGGTTTGCCAAGAAATAGCCTGCAAATTGCGTAAAAAGATGGAGCGTGATACCGAGCGAGGCAAGGCGGTACAACATGCTTTTCTGCCGCAAGGCCGCGTGAAGCACGAAAAAGAAGAGCGTGGAAAACAGAGCGCCTACGGCCACGAGTACGATGCGCCCAAGTCTTGCCGAAAGCCAGACTAGAAGATAATCGTTCACAAAATCGCCCCCCGGCCGCCGAAAAAGCGCAATCTGCGCATTCTCGCTGAACACCGGAGCGCCCGTTGCGCCAAACCACGGTATTTTCCCGAGGATTTCCGAAGCGAGCTCGTCAAAATAATGAGAGCCATACCCAAGGTCCAGCGCCGGAAACAGAGCGTCGAACCGTGTATGGAAACCATAATAGTAGCGGGCTATCATCAGGAAGATGAAAAGGACCGTCGGTACAAGTATCATAAGTACCGCCGCATATTTTTTACAGGAAAACCAACCGGAAAACACAGCATAAAATAGCCCGGTCAAACAAACGAGGGCGAGCACTGCCGCCTTGAAGGGAATCGAATCAAGCAAGCAGAGCATCTGTGCCATGAAGACAGCACCGAGAAGCAAAATGCCTGCGAGCCTGCGCCCGCGCATCCTGTAGATGAGGAGCGCGTAGAGTGCGGGAAAAAGTATGGGAAGATAAAAAACAAAACGCGCCATGCCGCGTAAATCGGGTATGAAAAGCGCTGTGACCGCTGTCAAAAGATACGCCCCGAAAAGCGGCCACGCAAATTTTATGAGCCATTCAAAACGGAAAAAGCACATGCCTATGAACACGGCAGGCACAAGAAACGTAAAAGCGGAAAGTTCCACGCCGCCCGCGGTGTAGCCCCGGAGGAAAAACCCCGCGAGCATCAAAAGCGCAAACGGCACCCACACCTCGTAATTCTTGGCGGGGCGGTACGCTTTATCGAACCGTGCGCCCACATCCTCCGCATCGCCCATTTCCAAAACGGCTTTTTCCTGCGCTTCGCCATCCTTCATGCCCTGTGCCAGAAAACCGAGCCGCGCGTCTTCAATGTGGTCGCCTAGTTCTTTTCGTATCGAACCGTGCGCCTTTTTCCAGCGCACATGCGCGAGCACCTCGTTCAAATAAGCGTCCGAACCGCAGCTATGCTCCATAACACTCACCCCCCTATCCTATTTCCTTAACGAGCCGGATCCGCCGGCTCGGGTATTTTTTCTCCGCGCCGTCGTCCATGAGCACGCCGTTATAGAGCATGGAGAAAAGCATCCCCATGAGCGCGGCGTTTACCATTAAGGCCGTATCGCCCGGGGAAACGAAGGGGAGCGGGTAGGTGAAAAGGAAATAAATGCCGACATTCGCTAAAAAGTAGCCTAAGAACTGCAGGAAAAGATGGAGGGTTATGCCCAGCGAGGCAAGGCGGTACAGCGTGCTTTTCTGCTTGAGAACAGCCCGGAACGCGAAGAAGAAAAACGCCGCGAACAGAGCGCCCACGATCACGAACACGATGCGACCGAGCTTTGCGGAAAGCCAAACAAGGAAAAAGTTGGTGACGAAATACCCCGTATTGTGCATGGAAGGGATATCCGTTGTGCCAAACCACGGCACTTTAGAAAGAATGTCTTTGGCGTGCGCGGGGAAGTACATACTTTCCGTCGCGGAAAACGCCGCCGTGAGCCGCGATACGAAATAGGGATCACGATGAGGAGCATAAAGGAATAGGACAAACGTGATGAAAAGCAGCGTGGGCGCGAGTATCAAAAGCGCCGCGGCCCATTTGCGGCAGGAAAACCAGCCGGAAAACACGGCGTAAAGAAGCTCAATAAGGCATACGAGCGCGAGCGCTGCCAGACTGATGCGGCTTGAAGAAAGCGCGGGGGGCATCTGCAAAACAAAGGCGATTCCGAGGAGGAGTACACCTGTAAGCCCGCGCCCGCGCATCCTGTAGATGAGGAGCGCGTAAACGAGCGGAAACAGCAGCGGTAAATAGCCGGATAGGTACGAACCACCCTGAAGGGGGAGGCCGATAAAGAACGAGGCGAGATAAAGCGCGAGATACGCTCCGTAGATGGGCCACGCGTACCTTACAAGCCATTCAAATCGCACGAAGCACATACCTATAAACACAGCAGGTACAAGGAACGTGGAAACGGAAAGTTCCACGCCGCCTGCGGTGTAGCTTCGGAGGAAAAACCCCGCGAGCATCAGAAGCGCAAACGGCACCCATACCCCGTAATTTTTCGCGGGGCGGTACGCCTTGTCGAACCGCGCGCCCACGTCCGCCGCGTCGCCCATTTCCAAAACCGCTTTTTCCTGCGCTTCGCCGTCGCTCATGCCGCGCGCCAGAAATCCGAGCCGCGCATCCTCGATGTGGTCGCTTAATTCCTTCCGTATCATGCCGTGCGCTTTTTTCCAGCGCACATGCGCGAGCACCTCGCTCAAATAAACGTCAGCGCCGCTAGAATGCTCCACAAAGCGCACCCCCTTTGAGGACGTTCGTTACAGCCGAGGAAAAGTTTTCCCATTCGGCCCGTTTTTCACCAAGATGCGCCTTCCCGCGTTCCGTCAACGCGTAATAACGGCGCTCCCTGCCGTCAAACATGCTCGCATACGAGCGTACGAAGCCTTTTGTTTCGAGCGTATGCAGAAGCGGGTACAGCGTGCCCGCCTTAAGCGCGAACACGTCGTTGGAGCGGGCGCGCAGGGTTTCTGTCATCTGGTAGCCGTACATGTCCTGTTCCTCGAGGAGCTTTAAAAGAAGCATCCCCGCGCTGCCCGCCATGAGGCCTTTGTCGGTCGGCATAGATTCACCGCCTTTTGTTTTTCATAGATATATCGAGCGTCTATCTATATGATAGATAGACGCTCGATATATGTCAAGATTGGAAAATATGAACTTTTTACGCCCTCTGCTGTTTCCTCTTCAGCCACGCCGCGATATCGCGCATGGTATCCTTGAGGTTCCTTGTGCTGTAGCCGAGCTCGCGCGTCGCTTTTTCGTGCGAGTAGAGCGCGTTTTTCGAAAGCGTCATCAAGGAATAGCGGGTGAACACGGGCGTCTTTTTTGCGAGCGAGTAATAAAGCTCCGCAAAGGGCGCCACGGCTTGCGCCATGAACAGCGGCATGTAGAGCTTCAACCGTTTCAAGCCCGCGACGTCCGAGAAGGTATTGAAAAACTCCTTGAGGTCTATGAAGCGGTTGGAGAGTATGTAGCACTCTCCGCGCCGGCCCTTTTCCGCCGCGAGGAGTATGCCCTCGGCCACGTCGCGCACATCCACAAAGTCGAACCCGCCGCGCACGGCAACTTTGAAATGGCCGCCTACGAGCTTTTTGAGCATATGGGGGATGTTGCCCGTGTCGAGCCCGTTGGGGCCGATGATGCCCGCAGGATGCACGATCACGGCGTCAAGCTCAGATTTGGCCGCGTCCAGCACAAGCTGCGTGGCCTCCGCCTTGGTCTTCGCGTACTGCCCATGCACGCTTTCGGGGTAAAATTCGCCGATCTCGCCCATCGTCTGCCCTGCCGGTAAAACGGGGATGGCGTGCACGGAGCTCACATAAACGAGCCGCTTTACGTTATGCGAAATGCAGGCGTTTACGATGTTTTTCGTGCCGCCCACGTTCACCTTGTAGATGCGCGGATCCTTTTTTTCGGAAATGCTTATGATGCCCGCACAGTGGATCAGCACGAACTGAGCGCCTCCGGCGTTTTCAAAAAGCGGGTCGAGCGACTTGGCTTCGCGTACGTCGCCAAAATATTCACTTAAAAGGCGCGTGTCGTACGCCACAAAATCGGGGATCTTCTCGTTCGGCAGCAAAAACGCGCGCACCGTATCGCCGCGCTTGATAAGCGCGTCAATCACGTGGCTGCCCAAATGCCCTGCCGCGCCCGTCACAATATAGATGATTTTTTCCATTTCGTATCCTCTCCTTAGGTCTGTAAATACATGAAGCGTCCTTACGGCATATGCATACCGGGATCTAAGCAAACCCGGTCTGCCGAGTGCAACCGCCTCCACAGCTTTATTGAGGCCGCTCACCGTAGGCCCGCACGCGGGGCCATAGGCCTTGGCCCGTAAGGGCTCCGGCTTTGCCGGACGCTACGCTTCCGCATCCTCGCCGCGCTCTGAAGGCGGTTGCGCATGGGCGACTCCGCAGACCTCGACCGTACGATTTGAGTCGGTTTCAAGGCGGAGGAGGAAGGCATAGTGGTGCTACTTCGACTGACGACAACGCAGAAACCGGCCAAATCATGCGGCCCAGACGGGTTCGATTAGGCTCCGGTATGCTTAACCTGCAAGGCCCGCGGCGGTTCCTATTCCTTCCTATGCCCGTGTTCATAATACTGCCACAATTCCGAACAGACTATTGTATTTCGAACACAATTTGATTATAATTTCATTATGTAGGCTAAACAACAGGCAGTTCGTTATCTTCTGCGCATTGGCAGGCAAACGCCCCGTACTTTGTCGGAAAAAGCACAGTATTTATGCGATTCGCCTGGAAAAACGGGAAGGAAGAACAATGGAAGAAAAGCTCGACCGCAGGGTGAAATACACAAAAATGGTGCTCAAGCAGAGCCTTTTGGAGCTCATGAAGGGAAAGCCCATCGGCAAGATCACCGTTACCGACATCTGCCGCGCGGCGGACGTAAACCGCAACACCTTTTACATGCATTACGCAAGCCCTTACGATTTGCTTTCCCAAATTCAGGACGAGCTGTTTTTGGAGATACGCCGCTCCATCGAGAAGCTTTCGGGCAGGGAAACGGTCCCGGACCTTTTGACGGAGATATGCCGCGCTATTGCGGATAACGGCGAGCTTTGCAAAACCGTCATCTCCGAACACGGAGACAAAGCATTTTTGGGGCGCGTGCTCAACATCGCCCGCGCGGAAAGCATTGCCGAATGGGAAAAACGCAAAAAAGGCACCTCGCGCGAGGTGCTGGAAATGATGTATGTGTTCACGGCAAGCGGCAGCATCGCCATCATCGAGGAATGGCTGCGCGGCGGCATGAAAGAGACCCCCGAGCAGATCGCCGATTTCATCAACAACATGACCAATTACGGCCAGACGGCGTTCCTCAAACCGTAGTTAGACTTCCTCCAAAAACGCGACCCCCGGAGCGGAGGACAAAAGCTCGAGCGTTTCCGCGTGCGCGTGCTTCGCATGGAGCTTCAATACGATCGTGGCGCTCACGCTTTTGCCAATGGGGTTGAGCTGTTCAAAATCGGATATCGCGATATCGTGCTGTTTAAGAAAGCGTAAGAAATCGCCAAGGCTGTTTTCGTCGCCCAAAAGCGCATAGATGCGCATACGGTTGCCGCGCGCGAGATAGCTTTTTTGCAGTTTTTCGCCCACGAGCATGGTGATGAGCGTGATAAAAAGCATCAAAAGCGCCCCGCCATAAAAGCCTATGCCGATGGCGAGCCCGAGGCAGGCGCAAAGCCACAACCCCGCGGCGGTGGTGATGCCCTTCACGCGGTGGTAGCCCGTCGCCATGATGGTGCCGGCGCCGATGAAGCCGATGCCGCTCACCACCTGCGCCGCGATGCGCGCGGGGTCGCTGTTGCCCGTCACATGGGAGATGTATTCGCCCGTCATCATGGCCATGGCGGCGCCCAAACACACGAGCATATAAGTGCGAAGCCCCGCGCCCCGCATCTTGCGCGTGCGCTCAAAGCCGAGGAGCCCTCCTGCGGCGGCGGCGAGCAAAAGCCTTGCCGCGATAGAGTAGGCATTATCGAAAAAATAACTCCAGCCGTTCATGGCGCGCCCCCTATTCTTTTCTTATAAGCATTATAGTATCGGCGTATCGGTAAAACAACGATGAACGCGCATAGGAGCTCCTTTTTTCGCCAAAACTAGGAAAAAAGGGGAGGCGGCCGTGTGACGAATTGGGAAAAGCTCACCGCGGAGCTTGTGGAAGCGCTTCAAAAAAGCGGCGTAAGAGAACTTGCGATATATCTTCAAAACACGCGCCGCCTCATGCTGTGGAGTTTTATTTCAGGCGTTTTCCGGGGGCTCGGCTCGGCGATCGGCTTCAGCGTGCTGGGCGCGATCGTACTTTTGATATTAAGCCGCATTTTTGGGATGGATTTTACAAAATAAGGCAAATGCGCCGGATATGGTTTGAATTGACAGCTATCACGCGTTTGTCTATAATAATAGTGCAACATCATCAAGCTGGAAGGGGACTTATATTATATGGAAGCTTATAAGGGGAAGGCAACTGCCGCGCTGGTGCTCGGCATTATTTCGGTGGCGCTTGCGTGGTTCGGCTATTCCGCCATCGCGGGCTTGGCCTGTGGCATCATCGCGCTGGTACTCAGCATCCAGATCCGCAAGGCGGCGCAGGCCGAGGGCTTCGAGGTCAACGGCAACGCCAAGGCGGGCTATGTGCTCGGTATCATCGGCGTTATTCTCAATGCGATCACGTTCGTCACCTGTGTGCTCATACTCGGTACGTTCGGCGCCATCGCGGGCCAGCTCGGCAACTACAGCAACTTCATCGGTTAAAGCGCACGGTTACTTGCGGGGCTGTCGCGTTAAGCGCCACAGCCCCTTTGTTATCCGGCGGAGGTGGTAACTTGCATCCCTATATACATATCGGTTCTTTCAGTATCCCAACCTACGGGCTTTGCCTTGTCGCGGGTGCGCTGCTCGCGTTTTTGCTTCTCAACTACACGTGGCGTTTCCGTGAGATCAGGCGCGACGACGCGATCTATACCGCCTTTTATGCGGTCATCGGCGGGCTTATCGGCGCAAAACTCCTGTACCTTATCGTGGAGCTTCCGGCCATCATTGAAAACCCGAAAATACTTCTTGGGATGATCTTCGGCGGCGCGGTGTTTTACGGCGGGCTCATCGGCGGCATCGCCGGCGGGGTCCTCTATACGCGGCACTACAAAACGGATGTGCTCGATACCGCGGATGCGCTTTTACCGGCGCTCGCGCTGGCGCATGCCTTTGGGCGTGTGGGCTGCTTTTTTGCCGGCTGTTGCTACGGCATGGTTTGCGAGAGCCCCATTTCCGTAACATACCCCTTGGGCGGCTTTGCGCCCGCAGGTGTACCTCTCTTGCCCACGCAGCTTATGGAAGCCGCCTTCTTGCTGCTCCTGTGCCTGTTTTTGACGCTGCGGCTTAAAAAGAGCAAAAAGCGCGGCGAGATTGGCGGTTGGTACGCGCTTCTCTACGGCGTATGGCGCTTTGTGATCGAGTTTTTCCGCAGCGACCCGCGCGGCTCGCTCTGGATTTTTTCCACCTCGCAGATTATCAGCTTCTTTCTGATTCCGTTGGGAATCTACCTGCTTTTGCATAAGCGTACCGAAGTCTAAGCAAACCCGGTCGGCCGAGTGCATCCGCCTCCACAGCTTTGTTGAGGCCGCTCACCGTAGGCCCGTTACCCGTTGCGTTTTCACATCCTCGCTGCGCTCTGAAGGCGGTTGCGCATGGGCGACTCCGCAGACCTCGATCGCACGATTTGAGTCGGTTTCAAGGCGGAGGAGGGAGGCATAGCGGCGCTATTCCGACTAACGACAACGCAGAAACCGGCCAAATCATGCGGCCCAGGCGGGTTCGCTTAGGCTCCGGTATGCTTAAAGAATGGGCATCAAAAAGTGCTTTACAAAACCCCGACGGTATTCTATAATGATTCTTGCGCAGCGTTTTTGAGACGCGGCAAGACGGGGCTTTAGCGAAGTTGGCTATCGCGCTACACTGGCAGTGTAGAGATCACCGGTTCGAATCCGGTAAGCTCCACCATAGCGGAGCCAAGCGAACCGAGGAGGTGGCGATTTACTCGATCGGTCACACGTTCGTACTGGTATCCGGGATTTAGGAAAAAGGCATCATCGAAAGATGGTGCCTTTTCTCTTTGTCACCGACATATCGTAATACGATATTTTATAGCAAATACAGGTCGTTTCTTTCGATATCTGATAGAGTCGACGAAAGGAGCGAGCGTATGGTTAGGATTTTACTTTCCACCCGACTTGGCGAACGACGGTGGACGCAGGCTGACCTTGCGAGGGTTACGGGCATCAGAGCCAACACAATAAATGATCTCTATCATGACATGGCCGATAGGATTAACATAGATTATTTGGATCTAATTTGTGAGGCGCTGGACTGTGATATATCGGATATTTTGGAACGCATCCCGAATAAGGAGCCGAGGATACACTCACGGTTAGGCCCCAACCCGCAAGGGAAGTAGAACCGTATGCACGACAAAAGACCCGGACTTAATTGTCCGGGTCTTTCATTTTGGGGGGCGGTTGTGTAGACATCCGTTTGAATTCGAGCGGCCCTGGGGTCTTATCGTTGGAGCTATTCCTTGGTCCCTGTTGAGGAACATTACGATTCTTCGGGTCGGTGCGCTTATCTTTTGTAGCCATTTCGAATGCCAGTTTAAACAAGGTGTTCCGCTGAGCCTTGGTAAAAAATCGGTAGAACGTCAGCAACGCGCATTCATCTTCCGCAAGCATGTGCGGCTGCGCCGGGTCTAAGAACTCATGTTCATTGCCCATATTTTAAATACCTCCGTCATTGCGAATATCCGCTGCGTCAAGCACGATGCGCTGATTATCACCTAGATCAAAATTGAGAGTGCAGCCCGTAAATTCTGCAACCTTTATCAAGTCCTCGGCTGAGAACGCGCCGCGGCTCATCTTGTTGTTCATTGATTGCGGCGTCATCCCGAAATATGTGGCGAGCCCCACGTTTTTCTTTCCTTTGAGCGCAAGCAACGCTTTGATCTTCTCTGATACTGCCATATCACACCTCCACGCCAATACAATAACGCTTTCGATTATAAAAGTCAATAAAAAAATGGATAAAATAATCAAAAAAGTGTTGACGCCATAACCAAAATAGTGTATATTATACCTAGAAACGATACATCAAGGGAGAAATGAGCATGAGAAAAACGAGCAACCCCACGCAAAAAGAGCTGGAAATACATCATCTGCGCCTCGACCTTTCAAGCATTCGGGAATCCGGCCGAGACAGGGCGTTCGCGAAGAAATATCTCATTGACCGATTCGTGAATATCGGTACCTACATGACGGAAGAAACTTTTGACCGCATCTTAAACGAAGAGTACCAGAAATAGGAGAACGCGAAAATGACGAGCATGACTGTAAATGGCGTTTCCACCACAGAGACCCCTGGGCAGGAACAGTACGAAACCTTTAGCCGAAAGGCCGGTACCAAAACCAAGAAATACGTTCAGTACGATTACCGCCACACGAACGGAAAACTTTTTAGCTGCGTCAAGCCCACGTTGGAGGCGTGCAGGGAAGCACGAGACGCTTGGTTGGGAGAGTAAATCACAAACGCCGGAGCGGGGGCGGCCAATCCCCCGCAGGAAGGAAAGGACCATGAAAATCGACACCAAGACGAACGGATATACGGCACAAGGCATTCAGCCTATGATAACGAGGTTTGAAAATGCCGCACAGAAATTGTTTCCCGATGCCACAATGAGCCATTTTTACTACGGCGATCATCTTGATATGATCGACATAATACTCGAGCCCGGCCGATACGCCCACTTCGATGTAAGCGCGAATAGGGTAAGCCTTTGCGGTTATACATGCAGCGCCGATGATCTCGACAAATTCGGGAGCTTGACCTATCGGGACGAATGCTACGACGGTAAGCTTCTTGAGATCGCAGAGTGACGGGGCTTTGTCCCGGTAATGCAGCCGCCGCCGGTCACAAGCTCGGGTCGGAAAGGAGTGCTATGAAGATCACAAAGAGGAAGGTCAAAACTGCGAACGCACCGGAATTTTGCTTTGTGTGCGATAAGCAGCTGGACACGGGCGACACGGAATACTTGCTGAACCTCGGCGGCAACGCGGGCAGCACGTTCGAGCTGTGCAGGAGCTGCTTGCGCCGGCTGAAGAATCGGGCTGAAGAGGTTTTGGAAGCGAAGTAAAAGCCCGTGAGGGCAGAAAGGATTAATCAATTATGGGCAATTTTTATAATACCGATTTTGCAACAATCGAAGAGGGTTTTAAGAAGCTTAGGGAGGCCGTAAGCCTCCGCGACAAGATGAGCGGAGCGGTATATTATGGCGCGCTTGAAGAGGACAGTCTTAGAATAGCGGACCACCTCTCCGCAATGGGCGCGGACAAGAAAGAGATTGCACAGATTGGAGGATGGGAGCTTCGCAGTTGACATTATCAGTCAATTCCCGCAAAATTAGTTTACTCGCTGCGCGTCAACCATTCCGCATAAAACAAACATTTTCGTCAACCGAACCGGGGGCTATCGCCTCTGGTTTTCGTTTTGCTGTAATGGACGCGCACAAGGGCTTCTGCGGGTGCAGATGGGTTACTACACTCCCGAACGGTCCTAAGCGGCCCTGATGGCGTTTGCAAATCGCGAGAATGGCATTCCTGCTATTATCTGCGGGCACAAAAAAAGAGCCCCGTCATCCGGGCAAGATGGCAGGGCTATATGAAAGGAGGCCCCCACGGTGTGCAGGGCCGTGGAGGCGTTATTTAAGGGTGATGTTTCCAGTGGTCGTATAGTTGTTGATGCGGCTCCAAAGATCATGAATGAAGCTGCTGCCGCGGCTGATCAGAATGCCAGTAATGATATAGCCTAACCAGCTCGAGGCGACGATGGTGATGTTGAGCAGCTCGAAAATAGACGCCTGTGTAAGCATTGCAATGCCGATGCCGACGACCAGAGAGCATATCACCGGCACCGACACTTTACGCTTTTCAGCATCCCAAACGAGCTTGAGCGTTTCTACGATAGCCTCGACCAATAGACCGAGTACGACTAAGAGTAAGAAGATTTCCATAGATGTTACCTCCATTTTTTAATTGTGTGCTTGTTTGCCGTTTGCGATTGGCAAGTCATAAAAGAGTTCCATTAGCGCGTCCAAGTCGCCGTTGGCGTCGAGATCATTTCTGTATGAACGATAGAGAATATCGATGTCAGAACGCACGGTGAGAGGGACGGGCTCACCAGCCTCAACAAACCCCTGGGCCAAATGACGAACACGATCGTACATTAGGATGCGCTGCGCACGACCTTGCTTTTCTGTCGTGATGGTGAGATTGCGCAATGCATCCATGATGGCCGCATTATCAATTATCTCCTTTCCGTTCCGTGCTGCCCGTTTGACGGCGCGCGCATCGAGCCACCGCTGCAAAAGGCGGTCGATCATTGTAATGACCGTCGCCCCTGTCGCGCCGCTCAATATCAGCGTTATGGCCTCGTTCATACCCCTTTGCCCCCAATCTTACTTCATTTCGCTTGTGTACGTTTTATCCCCTATGACGATGGCCAACTTGAGCGTATCAGGCAAAGCCGCAGGCGCCGTCGTAGACTTGATGTAGTCCGCGCAGAACAGCTCCAGCACGGCAAAGGTCTTATCCCACGCTTTGCCGTCCTCGTCCAGCTTCTCGCCGTTGTAGGTGTAGCCGAGCGAGTTCAGGAGTTTCTGCAAAGTGCGCACATCCTCGTTTACCACGAGGCTTTTGGTGATGATCTTCGGCATGGTCGGTTCCTCCTTTGTTTCGTTGGCGGTCCAGTCGGCCGCGAGGTCGTATTCGAATCGCTTATCCATGAGCCCCCACCATTCCCATGAGCGATTGGGGAGCCGGGTAATTACGAGGCCGTACTCCTTACCCCTGCATTCCAACACCAGCCAGTCTAGCGGACCGGTGCCATACTTTTTAAATAAAAACCCAACGTGCGTTATCCCCGCCGCGCTGTTTGTCGGGCCGCTAAACAATGCAATACCGGGGAGCTGCGGCATGTCCGCAAGCTTGTTGTCGCGAAGATCCTTATCGGTTTCCGAGCACCAGTTCGCAAAGTTGTATTTGGCCTTGGTATCGATGCTGATGCCAGTCTTTTCTTTGTAGAATGCCTCAGCAATCGCATTGCAGTCAAAGACGCGATGGCCTATCCATCTCTTATAGATGCTGTAATAGGCATCCCAGTCGTTTGGGTAGCTGCTCTTGGCACGTTGCAACGCATACGCGTCCGTAGCAATGCGCCCATCACCGCCCATGTAGTAGCCTCATTGGTCTTTCGGTGGTGGATTTGTGGTTTTGCCTTCCGTTATGATGGCATGCGGCGCATAGTAGGCAAGCATTTCGCTGATTTTGGGTTTCATAGTGCACTCCCTTCAAGGTAAGCCAGAAAATCGGTGATTCTGCTCATGCTATCTTCCTTTGCATCAAAAAGGAGCCTTGCGGCTCCTACTCATCGACCATGCTCGCCATGATCTCGTCGTACTGCTCCGTCGTCAAGCGATCGTACAGCAGGTAAACATCCATTTTGGTTTCCAGATCAGCCCTGTTGTACCCACCGCGTGCGATCACGCGCTTTAAAATCTCATAGATGGTCACTCGATTAATCCCCCTTCCAAAAGCAATTTTTGATATTCAAGCTCCAAAATCCGTTCATCTGCCTCGGGCAGCATTGCCGCCATAGCCATCATCTGTTGCACCCCGCCGCGTACCGCATCGTTGTACGCCTTAAACAGGTCAACTTCGACCGGAGCGCCGACCGCTGCATCTGCCAAAGCGCGACCAATGCCGTAAAACGTATTGTAGGACAAGAACGCCATTATTTTTGCATCATAAATAGGCGATGCCGGAACAACATAGTCTGTGTTATCAAATCCATACTGAACAATGTAAGGTGAAGTGACCGTTGTGCCGATAAAACCGCGCACACTTGCAACTGCCCAGTTGTGAGTATAAGAAACAGAAGGATTCGGAAGTCTGGTAAACGTTGACTCATTTCGTTTGTACAAGTTGACATTAGCGCCTTGGGATATAAATGCATATGTACCATTTATACTAACCGCCACGCGGTCTGGAAGCGTTGAAATAGGATTAGTGCTATTACTGACTGTGAGCAAAGTAAATACAAAACTGCTGCTCACAGAGTATATTTGAAAATATGGAGTTCCACCATATGTTGCGAAAAAGTAAGTCCAATCTGGATTAAATCCCCATCTGCCGTCCGTTATGTACGAACCAACTGAGGAAGAAGGAGCGCCCGTAGCTGATATAATTGCCAGCGGGTTCATGGCTACAATTCTGAAGCTATAAGTGCTATCTCCTGTGCTCGTATTGGTAGATTGCGTACTCATAACAAGAGCACTACCATCCGCGCGTACAGAAAACCCGTAAGACAAAGCGCTCCTATCATAACTTCCGGCGGTATTATCGGTTTTTAAAGTAGTGTTACTTATGATAGCTCCAGTCGAATCGTAGGTGAGTGTTATTGCCCATGCGCCTTGATATGAACCACATGCACCTATGACATTGCCAACATCTGCGAATCTTGCGGCCATGTATTTGATACTACTAATTGTATAATAGCTATCTCCAACTCTGTTATAAGTTGTTCCGTCATACTTGTACGTATAAAAGCGATTGCTATAGCAGCTACGCGGGATTTGCGGAAGGTGTGCGCGGCGCATATAGCTTTGGGGAGCGCGGTGCGGACAACAGCTTTTCATCGTGTATCTTTGTCTATAACGATGAGAGAGGCTTTGAGCACATCC
>JAEXEN010000021.1 GCA_023400985.1 Bacillota bacterium | reverse complement strand
GCCGTCTTCGTGTACGAGAGGCGCTTCGGGACGAAGCGCCTCTTCCGCGCTCAATACGGGAGGCAGTTCTTCATATTCCACTTTGACGAGCGCTTTGGCTTGCTCAAGTATCTCCGGTGTCTCCGCCGCCACGAGCGCGATGGAGTCGCCGAGGTAGTGTGTAACGCTCCCCGCGGGAATCATCACATCCCAGTCCTGCTTGAGGTGGCCGATCTTCTTTTTGCCCGTCACGTCGTCCGCCGTGAACACGCCGAGAACGCCGGGAAGCGCTTTTGCTTCCGCCGTGTTTATGCTTAAGACCTTTGCGCGCGGGTACGCGCTTCGCACGGCGGAGCCGTGGACCATTTGCGGGAAGGCAAGGTCGTCCGCGTACAGGCTTGTGCCGAGGGCTTTGCCGATCGCGTCCACGCGCAATATGCTTTCGCCCACAAGCCCCTTGTAGGGCGTGTGGGGAACCTCCGTGCTCTCACGGAAGAGCTTTGCCGCGAGGAGGATGGCATCTTCGATCTTTTTATAGCCCGTGCAGCGGCAGATGTTCGCCTTGATGGCTTCTTTCACATCGCCTGCCGCAGGGTCGGGATTCGCGTCGATCAGCGCCTTGGCGCTTATCACCATGCCCGGTGTGCAAAAACCGCACTGCACCGCGCCGCAATGCGCGAAAGCGTAGGCGTATACCTCTTTTTCGCGGTCGCTCAGGCCTTCCACGGTGACGATGTGCTTGCCTTCGAGCCTGTCCGTGCGCTGTATGCAGGCCTTTTGCGCTTTGCCGTCGATGATCACCATGCAGGTACCGCACGCTCCCTCGCCGCAGCCGTTTTTGACCGAGGTGAGGCGGAGCGTGTCGCGCAGATAATGGATGAGTTTTACGTTTTCGCTTACGGTAACAGGTGTACCGTTCACAAAAAAGTCAGACATAAGGGGTTCCTCCGGTTGGGAATTGCGGGCGGATACTATCCGCCCCTGCGGTATACGCGGGCGGATACTATCCGCCCCTACATGGTGGGCCGTTAAAGCGGCTGCTCTACGCGGGGATGAGGTAGGAATGCTCGCTTAAGACGGTCAGGATGAACGCTTCCAGATCTTTGTTCAGCGAATTGGGCTTACTTAGGTCAACGTCCTGCACGCCGCCCGATAGGCGCAGGCGTACGGCGTTTTTGCCCGTTATGTAAAAGCCTGGGTTGGCGCTGTCGGTAAAGTCGTGTTCGTTCGCGAACAGTGTAAGCTTTTCCTTGTACGGGTCGCTATTATGCGGGCAGAAGACGGTGCAGTTGCCGCACTCGTTGCACATATAGTCCACATGCAAGATCTGGCGCATCTTTTTGCCGTTTACCTTTATAGCGAGGTTGGCGCGGTTGGGGCATACGGTTACGCAGTTTTCGCACACCGCGCTGCAGGCAAGGCAGCGGTCCGCCTCGCAGCCGGCGGGCATGCGTAATGACGCCTTTTTATCGAGCGCTTCTTTGTAGGCGGGGTAGGCGTTTTCGGGGAGGGCGTATTCGTGCGCCTCGCCGAGAATAAACTCCGCGCATTTCGTGGCGTCCGCAATGGCTTCCACCACCGTGGCGGGGCCGCGCCTCGCGTCGCCCGCGACAAACACGTTACCCGTGCGGCAGTTGGGTTTGCCGTCTTCAAATTCCACGCCGTAGCGCTTTAAAAAAGCCTCGTCCACATGCTCGCCCACGGCGGAGATAACGGTATTCGCGGCGACCGAAACGATTTCACCCGTATCCACGGGGCTTCGCCTGCCGCTTTTATCGGGCGCGCCGAGCTCCATCCCGTGGCAGATGAGTTTACCGCCCTCGTGCTTCACGGGTGCGAGAAGCTCGCAAAACTCCACGCCGTCTTCAAGGGCCATCATAAGCTCTTCCTCGTCGGCGGGCATATACTTTTTGGTGCGGCGGTACACGAGCGACACATGCTTCACGCCCGGAATTCGCTTTGCGGCGCGTGCGGCGTCCATGGCACTGTTGCCGCCGCCGATCACGGCCACGTTTTCGCCCAGCTCGAGCGTTTCGGGTACGTTCTTGGCGCTTCGCAAAAAGTCGATCACGTTTACGGAGTTTCCCTCAAGGTCGAGGCTGCCCGGTTTGTACGCGCCCACCGCGAGTATAATGCAAGTATAACCCATTTTAAGGAGTTCGTCCTTAGAAGGCGCTTCTTTCCCGAGCTCAAAATGCACGCCTATGCGCTCGATGAGGCGTATGTCGTTGTCGATGGCGCTCTTCCCGATGCGGAATTCCGGTATCACATGGCGCACGATGCCGCCAAGTTCCTTTTCCTTCTCAAAAACCGTCGCCTCAAACCCGGCGCGGGCGATGAAATACGCCGCCGCGAGGCCCGCGGGGCCGCCGCCGATGATCGCGGCCTTTATCTTGGAGGATTTACGGGGCACGCGGAGCGTCGCAAGATGGTCGCGAAGCCCGTTTTCGGCCGCGATGAGTTTGGTTTCGCGGATGAGCACATACTCCTCGTAGAAGTGGCGCGTGCATTTATCCGTGCAGCGGTGCGGGCAGATGGTGCCCGTGATGAACGGCAGCGGGTTTTTCTCCAGGATCACCTTGAGCGCGTCGGAAAAGAGGCCTTTGCCGCAAAGCTCGACGTATTCGGGGATGTCCTGATGGATGGGGCAGCCGCCCTCGCAGGGGGCGATAAAGCAATCGACGAGCGGCACCTTGCTCTCGAGCTTGCGCGAGGGCAGGGGCTTTAAGGGCTTTTTGAAGTGCGCGTCCGAAACGCAGTCCGCGCTCAGCTTTGCGACGGCTTTCGTATCCACGCCCTTGAATTCGCCGTAAGGCCGCGCCTCAAGCTCTTTTGCAAGCTGCGTGAGCCGCGCATAGCCGCCCACCTTCAATATGGTGGTTGCGACGGTGACGGGCCAGATCCCGGCGTCAAATAGCTTTGTGATATTGAACGCGTCAACGCCGCCCGAGAAGGAGAGGCGGAGCTTGCCTTTAAATTCCCGCGCGAAGCGGTTCGCCATCTCGACGGTGAGCGGGAACAGCGCGCGGCCGGACATGTACATTTCCTCCGAAGGAAGCTCATGCTGCTTCACGTCCACGGGGAAGGTGTTGGAAAGCTTAAGGCCGAACGTGAGGCCCTTTGATTCGGCGAGCGCAACAAGGCGCGAGAACATGGGTACCGCGTCTTTATATTGCAGATCCTCTTCGAAATGATGGCGGTCGAAGGCGACGTAGCCGAAGCCGAGCGCATCGAGCCTTTCGCGCGCGAACTCGTACCCCAAAATGGTGGGGTTGCATTTCACGAAGGTGTTGAGGCTCTTTTCCTTTATAAGATAAGTCGCAATGCTTTCGATCTCCTGCGGAGGGCAGCCGTGCAGGGTCGATACCGTAACGCCCGTGCACACGCGCGGGGAGATGGCGTCGATATATGCAATTTCTTTCGGGAAAAGGCGCTTGCATTCGGCGAGGCATTCCTTAAAAACGTCCGTATCCGAAGCGTTTTTCATACCTTCTATGAAGCGGTCGAGCTTCTCCGTTTGAATGCCCGCCAAATCGTAGCCGACGCTCATGTTGAACTGGAAACCGTCGGGCGAGCCGGGCTTCCAGAGCTTGCTTATCATTTTGAGCGCGACCCACGCCTTCACGTATTCCTCAAACGCCTGCGGGACGGTGAGCTCGGTGGACCATTCGCAATTGTAGCCCTCGTCGGAGGCCAGGATGCACGGGCGGGCGATGCATTTCGCCAGATCCTCGCCGTCCATCTTCTGTACGGTCTTGAGCTCGAAAAAGCGCGCGCCCGCATAATAGGAGGCGATGATGTTTTGCGCAAGCTGCGTGTTCGGCCCCGCCGCCGGCCCGAAAGGCGTTTCGAGAGGCTCGCCGAATAAAGTCAGCGTTTTTGCATCCTTTTTTACATACGGCTCCTTCACGCCGAACACCGAGCCGTGCTTTTCGCGCTCCGTCAAGAGCCAGTTCATCAACTGCCTGAAGGGGATGGGCGTCATGCGTTCGCTCATAAATAACGCTCCTTTCGTTTACAGCGCCGCCCAGAGGCGCTTTGCCGCCTCCAGGGTCTTCGCGTCGATCTCCTCCTCGTCGATGCCGATGAGCTCGCGGTCTTGCATGAGGAGCCTGCCGTTCGCCATGACGGTCTCGCACTGCCTGCCCGTCATGCCAAAGATCATATGGCCGTCCGCGTTTTCTGCACCGAAGGGCGTGAACGGCTTGTAGTCCATCACGATCACATCCGCCGCGGCGCCAATTTTAAGCTGGCCGAGCGGCGTATCAAAGAAGCGTGCCATGATGCGCGGGTTGTTTTTGAAAAGCATACCGGTCGCCTCTATCCAGCCCACGTTTGGCATGCAGGCGTTGTGTCGCTGGATGATGAGCGCCACCTTGAGGCTTTCGAGCATATCGAAGGTATAAGCATCCGTGCCAATGCCCACAAGAAGACCCCTTTTGAACATTTCGAGCACGGGCGAGCAGCCCACGGCGTTGCCCATGTTGGATTCGGGATTGTTGACGACCATGCTGTTCGTTTCTTTTATGATATCCATTTCGGCCGGATTCAGGTGGATGCAATGGATCAAAAGCGTTTTGTCGCCTAAAATGCCGTGGTTAAAGAGCCTGTTCACCGTTCGCGTGCCGTGGTTGCGCAAAGAATCGTATACGTCGTCCATGCCTTCGGCCACATGCACGTGAAAGCCCACGCGCCCGCCGTTTGCCTTAAAGCAGGCATCGAGCGTCTTATCCGAAAGCGTGAACGCCGCGTGCAGGCCGAACATGGCCTTTACCATCGGGTCGTTTTCCTTCTCGCAATGGGTTATGAAATCCGCATTTTCCTTGATGGCGGCCCTGCATTTTTCCTCGCCGTCGCGATCGCTCACCTCGTAGCAAAGCGACGTGCGCACGCCAAGCTCCTTGGCGACCTTTTCGAGCTCAAATAAGCTCCCATCCACCTCGCAATAGCTCGCGTGGTGGTCGATGAGCGTGGTGCAGCCGGTCTTGATGCTGTCGAGATAGGTTTGATAGGCGCTGCGCCGCGTGAATTCCAAGGTGAGGTTGCGGTCGATCTTCCACCACATGCCGTCGAGTATCTCGTAGAAGCTGTGCGGGTTATGGCCTTTGATGGAAAGGCCGCGCGCCAAAGCGCTGTAGATATGCGAGTGCGCGTTGATGAACGCGGGCATGATCACAAGCCCCCGTGCGTCGATGAGTTTAGCGTTGGGATAGCGCTGCAAAAGCGCTTTGGTTTCGCCCACCTCGGTGATCTTCGTTCCTTCAACGGCCACCGCGCCGTTTTCCAGGTACGGGAGCGCGTCGTCGCGCGTGATGAGCCTTCCGTTTCCGATAATATACATGGCGGCACCCCTTCTTTAACGTGGTATGATCTAGTATTGCTGTGATTTAAAATAAGAAAAACCCGAAATGCAAAAAACGCGCGGCCGGAACCTTCATTTTCGATAAAGGATCTCGGGCCCGCGCGCGAAGCACTTCCTTACAGCCGACTGCAAATATGCCTGCTCTTTTACATATATATTGTAGCATCCCGCCGCCGTGTTTTCAATGCCCATTTCCATAAAAATTTTTAGATTACAAAAATATTTATGAGATATCTATTGAATTTGCTCCGGGTTGTGCTATATTAGTATTGACACCAAAAAGATTTTTAGGGGAGGATGCGCATGCACAAGGCGACACAGGAGCTTTTGGAGCGTGTAGCGAAAGCGGTCGCGGCCCAGTTCGGCTCAAATTGCGAGGTTCTTCTGCACGATCTTACCGCAAAGGACCCGGAAAATACCATCGTGGCGATCGAGAACGGGCATGTAAGCAACCGCAAGGTCGGTACCGGCTCGTCGCATGTGGCGCTCGAAACGCTCGAATCCATCCGCGAGGGCAAAAAGGATTTTCCCGACCATCTCGACTATCTCACCAAAACGCGCGACGGCCGCATCCTGCGCTCCAGCACCGTTTATATTAAAGACGAAAAGGGAAAGCCGGAAGGCATCCTTTCCATCAATTACGACCTTACGGAGCTCATGATGGCGCAATCCGCCATCGCTTCGCTCGTATCAAACGGCCACAGCGAGGAGCCGCAGCGCATACCGACCAACGTTAACGAGCTGCTCGACGATCTTTTGGAGCAGTCGGTACGCCTCGTGGGCAAGCCCGTGGCGATGATGAACAAGGACGATAAGGTAAAGGCGATCGCCTTCCTCAACGAGGCGGGGGCCATGCTCATAACGAAGAGCGGCGACAAGATCGCCAAATATTTTGGTATCAGCAAGTACACATTGTATTCGTATCTCGATTCCACGTCTTCCGAGTCCGGCAAAGCCGCCGCCTCGGACGGGCAGAACTGATATTCAAAATAAAACACCGCGGTTTAAAAAAGGAAAGGAACAAAAAGAACTATGGATTTCGCGGCGATCAAAAAGGCGGCGGAAGGCTATCTTCCCCAAATGACTAAGTTTTTGCGCGATCTCATCGCCATCCCCAGCGAAAGCAGCGACGAGGAGGGCGTAATCAAGCGCACCATCGAGGAAATGAAAACGCTTGGCTTTGATAAGGCCGAGATCGACAAGCAGGGCAATGCGCTCGGCTTCATGGGTTACGGCAAAAAAATCATCGCGTTCGACGGCCATATCGATACCGTGGGCATCGGCAACCGCGGTAACTGGAAGTTCGATCCCTACAAGGGCTTTGAGTCTGACACAGAGATCGGCGGCCGCGGCGGCTCCGATCAGGAGGGTGGCGTGGTTTCCGCCGTGTACGGCGCGAAGATCATGAAGGATCTGAACCTCATCCCCGACGATGTCACCGTTCTCGTTACCGCCACCGTGCAGGAAGAGGACTGCGACGGCCTTTGCTGGCAGTTTATCCACAATGAGGATAAGATTACCCCGGAATTTGTGGTCTCTACCGAGCCCACCGATGGCGGCATCTACCGCGGCCACCGCGGCCGCATGGAGATCCGCGTGGACGTGCAGGGCGTTTCCTGTCACGGCTCCGCGCCCGAGCGCGGCGACAACGCCATCTACAAAATGGCCGAGATACTTCTCGACGTGAAGGCCCTCAACGAGAACGGCTGCGACGAAAAGGACAAGATCAAGGGCCTTGTGAAGATGCTCGACCCGAAGTATAACCCCGAGCATTACGAGGACGCGCGTTTTTTGGGCCGCGGCACCGTGACCACCTCGGAGATCTTCTTCACCTCTCCGAGCCGCTGCGCGGTGTCGGATTCCTGCTCCATTTCCCTCGACCGCCGCATGACCGCGGGCGAAACATGGGATTCCTGCCTCAAAGAGATCGAAAATCTGCCCGCCTGCAAGAAGTATGGCGCGAAGGTCAGCATGTACATGTACGACCGTCCCGCCTGGACCGGCCTCGTATATGAGACGGAGTGCTACTTCCCCACGTGGATCAACAAAGAGACCGCACCCCATGTGCAGGCCTTGGTGGACGCGCATAAGGCGCTTTATGGCGACGAGCGCATCGGCGACCCCGCCTCCATGCACCTTCGTAAGCGCCCGCTTACCGATAAGTGGACCTTCTCGACCAACGGCGTTTCCATCCAAGGGCGCTATGGCATCCCCTGCGTGGGCTTCGGCCCCGGCGCCGAGTCGCAGGCGCACGCCCCCAACGAAGTTACCTGGAAGCAGGACCTCGTGACCTGCGCCGCCGTTTATGCCGCCGTCCCCGGCCTTTACAAGGGCAAGAGCGGCGAGGACGTAGTGCAGTTCCGCGCGGGCAAGACCAACAACGATATTAAATAGGACCTCCCCGGGCCTATAAATAAATATCACTGAGGAGATCAGCATGAGCAACGTAAAAAAGTACACCGACAAGCTCGACAAACTCAATTTCAAGGACATGTATGAAGGCGACTTCTTCCTTACCTGGGAGAAGAGCCGCGAAGAGCTCGAGGCCGTGTTCACCGTGGCCGACGCTTTAAGGCACCTTCGCGAGAACAACGTTTCCACCAAGATATTCGACAGCGGCCTTGGCATAAGTCTGTTCCGCGATAATTCCACCCGTACCCGCTTCTCGTTTGCGTCCGCGTGCAACCTCCTCGGCCTCGAGGTGCAGGACCTTGACGAGGGCAAGAGCCAGGTCGCCCACGGCGAGACCGTGCGCGAGACCGCTAACATGATCTCCTTTATGGCGGACGTGATCGGCATCCGCGACGATATGTACATCGGCAAGGGTAACACCTACATGCACGAGGTCGTGGACGCGGTGAGCACGGGCCATAAGGACGGCGTGCTCGAGCAGAAGCCCACCCTTGTGAACCTCCAGTGCGATATAGACCACCCCACCCAGAGCATGGCGGACGCGCTGCACCTTATCAACCTCTTCGGCGGCGTCGAAAACCTCAAGGGCAAGAAGATCGCCATGACTTGGGCGTATTCCCCGAGCTACGGCAAGCCCCTTTCGGTACCTCAGGGTATCATCGGCCTCATGACGCGCCTCGGCATGGACGTAACGCTTGCGCATCCCGAAGGCTACGAAGTGATGGATGAAGTCATTGAGGTTGCCAAGAAGAACGCGGCCGAGCAGGGCGGCAAATTCACCGTGACCAACTCCATGGAAGAAGCCTTCAAGGATGCGGATGTCGTATACCCCAAGAGCTGGGCTCCCTTCAAGGCGATGGAAGAGCGCACCGAGCTTTACGGCAACGGCGATTTCGACGGTATCAAGGCGCTTGAAAAGCGTCTGCTCGCCCAGAACGCCGAGCATAAGGACTGGGAATGCACCGAGGAGATGATGAAGCTCACGAAGGGCGGCAAGGCCATGTACATGCACTGCCTGCCCGCCGATATCACCGATATCTCCTGCAAGGAAGGCGAAGTGGCCGCAAGCGTGTTCGACCGTTACCGCGACCCCCTCTACAAGGAAGCCTCCTATAAGCCCTACATCATCGCGGCCATGATCTTCTTGGCCAAGGTCAAAAATCCCGCCGCAAAGCTCAAGGAGCTTGAAGCAAAAGCAACCAAGCGCCACGACGTGTAAGCGCTCTGCGCTTCGCGAAAATGGCTGCGGCCATTTCCGCGAGGAGGGTTTTGCACATCCGCCTGTCGAGTCTGCGGACTCTCCCGTGCGGCGGACGTGATAGGAACGAGAACCTTCGGTTTTCATCTACTGGAAATTCTTGAATTTCCAGTACTTTAACAAGGTGCTATGCGTTTGGCCCTTCGGGACACAAACGCGACCTTCGTTTCGGCACGCAAGGCCGCAGGCCTTGGCCCGAAGGGCTCCGGCTTTGCCGGACGTGTACATGCCGCCGAAGCCGGAATAAGCTTCTGGGTGCTTTGGCCCCCGAACCCCTAGGTTAAGTAGGGAACGGTCTTGACCGTTTCGTGGGCGGGATGATTTTCATCCCGCCTTTTATGTTTGGTCCCCGCCGTCATCCTGAGCCTGCGAGGGATCCTCTTCGGGCTATTTGCATGGCGCCGACATGCGTTTTTCCCGCGCCCGCCGCAGCTTCCGTCTTGCGTTTTCCTCTAAAACCTCGTATTCTAATATCCGGTGCTTTAAAACATACCTTAAAGAGGCCTTGCCTTATGCAAAAAAATTCGCAGATCAGGGGCGTATTGCTCATGCTGTCCTGCGCCGCCATGTGGAGCTTGGGCGGCATTTTCGTAAAGCGCATTCCATGGAACCCGTTCGTCTTGGGCGGGTGGCGCGGCGTTTTTTGCGTAGCCGTGTATTTGATATTCTTTGCCGTAACGAAAAGGCGCTTTGCGTTCGACCGCCGTTCGCTTCCTGTGGGTGCGGCGTCGGCACTTTCGTCGTTTTGCTTTCTTGCCGCCACCAAGCTGACCACCGCGGCCAACGCGATCGTACTGCAATACACGTCGCCGGTGTTTTTGATGCTTTTATCCACCGTGTTTTTGAAAAAGCGGTTCCGCCGCAAGGATTACGCGGTGGTGATCGTTACCTTGGCGGGCATCGTGCTGTTTTTCCTCGACGGCATCAGCGTGGGCAACATGTGGGGCAACCTCATAGCGATCTTTAGCGGCGTGGTGTTTGCCTGCGTGTATATGTTCATGGGTGAAGCGAAAGACGAAAGCGCGCGCGTTTCAGGCATGCTCGTGGGCGCTCTTATAAGCGCCGCCGTCGGCGTGCCGCTCGGGTTTATACAGGGAACGGAGATTACGCTCCCCGTAATGGGACTTACGGCGTTGATGGCCGTTTTCCAGTTCAGCATCCCCAATATCCTCTACAGCGCGGCTTTGAATTCCTGTTCGCCGCTCGCGTGCTCCCTGCTTTCCGCGGCGGAACTTTTGCTAAATCCCCTTTGGGTGTTTTTGATTACAGGCGAAAAGCCCGGCCTCTGGGCGTTCGTGGGCGCGACTGCCATCATAGCGACCATCACCGCGTGGGTAGCGTCGGACGCGAAGTACCTAAGCGGACGAGAAAAAGCAAGTTGAAATAACAAATATACTGAAACGGCGGCACGCTTGCGTGCCGCCGTTTCAGTATACTTAAAGCGCCAACGGTATCTGAAGCTCCGTAAGGTTCTCCTCCTCATCCGCGCTTTCGTGGATATCGATCAAATACAGCTCTATGGCGTTTCCGGCGATCTTGCGGTTTTGCTCTTTTGCATAGGCTGCCATGCGCGGCAGGAGCGTTTCGCGGTTTTTATAGGGGCCGCTGTAGGCGGCGGTCACATAATCGCCCGCAGGCAGCGTCAAATTGGCTTTCTCCGCGTGCGGGGTGATGATGAACACGCGGCTGAAGCGGTTGAACGCGCCGCTTTTGAGCGAGGCGTCGTCGAGGATGGCGCCCACCGTGCCGCCGCGGATGAGGAACAGCTCGTCCTCATGCTGCTTGTGCAGCCTTTTTACGGCAAAATCCACCTCCGCGTCGTTGAGCGGTTCCACCTCGAGACGCACGCAGGCGCGCGCGGGGAGCGTCCGCACGGAGATCTCGCCCGCGGGGCGCCGCAAAGCGTTCAAAATGCTTGCCTCGCGCTCGGTGAGCTTGCTCTTGATGCGCTCAAGCTCCACGATGCGCTCGTCGATCACCGCGCGCTCCTCCAAAAGAAGTGAAAGCGTCGCCTCCACCGTGCGCGTTTCGAGGTATTCCTTGATGCGCGCGGTCGAAAAGTCCAGCTTCAGCATATCGCGGATCACGTTGAGCCGCCAGATGTCGTCTATGCTGTACATGCGGTAACCGTTTTCGTCGCGCGTGGGCGAGAGCAGCCTCGCTTCCTCGTAATAGCGCAGGGAATCCGGCCCTATGGAGTAGAGCTGCGCAATCTCGCTGATCTTGTAAAAATGGCGCATATTTGCCTTCTTTCGGGCTTTTTTGAAAAATTCCCTTGACCTTAGTATCATACCAAGGTTTACGCTGGATGTAAACAGGAGGTTCCTATGACATCCGCAAATCGTGGTTTTCGGGAGTTTTTACGGTATGTGCTGCCCACGGCGGGGGCCATGCTTTCGTTTTCGGCGTATACGATGGTAAGCGGTATCATCGTGGCGAAGGGCGAGGGCGAGGCTGCGCTTGCGGCGCTCAACCTCTCGATGCCGCTCGTCAATATGATGTTTGCCGTTTCGGTGCTTTTGAGCGTGGGCGCTTCCACCGTGATCGGCGTTTACAAAGGCAAGGGCGATACGCGCCTTGCGAGCGATGTTTTTACGGAGGATCTTTTCGCCGTACTTGGCACGGCGCTTTTGTTTACGCTCCTCACCTCGCTTTTTCCGCGTGAGATCGCGCGCTTTTTGGGAGGTACGGACCTGACGATCGACGAGGTGACGGAATATGTGCGCATTACGGGCCTGTTTTCGGCCGCATACATGGTATCCTACAACCTCGAGGTGATGTCGCGCGCGGACGGTCGGCCCAATATGGCGTTTCGCGGCGTGTTTGCCTGCGGCCTTTTCACGATAGGTCTTGGGTACCTTTTCGTGATCCGCCTCCATATGGGCATGCGAGGGGCGGCGCTTGCCGCGGGGCTCGGGCAGGTGGCGAGCGTACTTGTGTACCTCACGCATTTTTTAGGTAAGCGCGCGAAGCTGAAGTTTTCTTTCGGCAAACCCGTAAAGGGGCTTTTTAAGCGTATACTGTCGCTTGGGTTTTCCGAATTCACGAACGAGGGCGTGCTCGCGTTGAACGCCTTTGCGTATAACCGCGCGCTCCTCGCCGTTGTGGGCGAGCGGGGCGTTGTGGGCTATGCGGTCGTCTCCTATGTGAATACGCTCGTTGTGATGCTGCTTGCGGGCATTGCGCAGGCGAGCCAGCCGCTCGTGAGCCGCAGCCGCGGCGCGCGCGACAAAAAAAGGATGTTTGCATTTTACGGCTACGGTTTAAGCTCTGCGCTCGTATTGGGTTTTGCGACCTTGGGCGTATGCCTCGCGTTTGCGCCCTCCATCGCGCCGCTTCTTTTAGAGGGAAACTCGAGCGCGCTTCCCTATACGGTAAGCGCCTTAAGACTGTTTGCCTTTGCGTTCCCGCTCATGGGCGTGAACATCGTAACTTCGGGCTTTTTAGCCGCCACGGAGGCCCCCGCGCATTCGGCGGCGATCTCGCTCGGGCGCGGCGCGCTTCTTATCGTCACGCTCTATATGCTTGCCGCAATTCACGCTGCGGACGCGATCTGGTACGCCGCGGCGATCGCGGAAGGCGCTTGCGCCGTGCTGGCAGTTGCGCTTCTTTTAAGAAATAAAAAAGCATAAGAAAAAGGCCTTTTTAGCGGACACATCCGTTAAAAAGGCCCTTTTTATGTTGTTTTCAGACGTTCTCCGCATTCCTCTCTTGGAACAGCCGGAACACCTCATGGAGCACGCGTTCGTCCTCAATGCCTTCGAGGGTATCCTCCACGTCGTCATCCGCGCCGGCAAGGAGCTTCAAAATGGTTACGGCCTTCTCGTCGGAATCGTCGTCGAGAGGGTAAAGCACCGCGTACTCGCTGCCCTCAAAAGGGACCACGTCGAGAAGCTCAAATTCGATTTCGTTTTCCTCGGAATCGACCAGCGTGAAGATGTCGTTGAAGTCCTCCATAATTGTACCTTATTACGCCTTGTTGTTCGAGCCTAGCACGTGCACGATCTTGTGGCGGACCATCTCGCGGATGGCGTCGCGCGCGGGCTTCAAGTACTGGCGCGGGTCGAAGTGGGAGGGGTTTTCGTTGAAATACTTGCGGATGGTGCCCGTCATGGCGAGGCGGAGGTCCGAGTCGATGTTGATCTTGCATACGGCCATGGTCGCGGCCTTGCGGAGCATGTCCTCGGGAACGCCGATGGCATCGGGCATCTTGCCGCCGTTTTCGTTGATCATCTGCACGAATTCGGGGATGACGGAGCTTGCGCCGTGGAGCACGATGGGGAAGCCGGGCAGGCGCTTTTGCACTTCTTCGAGGATGTCGAAGCGGAGCTGGGGCTTGGTTCCGGGCTTGAACTTATAAGCGCCGTGGCTCGTGCCTATGGCGATGGCAAGGGAATCGACGCCCGTGCGGGTCACAAAGTCGAGCACCTGATCGGGATCGGTGTAGCTGCCTTCGCCCATGGCGACCTTCACGTCGTCCTCTACGCCCTCGAGGCGGCCAAGCTCGCCTTCCACGGTGACGCCGTGGTCGTGCGCGTATTCTACGACCTTTTTCGTGAGGACAACGTTATCTTCGTAGCCATGATGGCTGCCGTCGATCATGACGGAGGTGAAGCCGCCGTCGATGCAGCTCTTGCAAAGCTCGTACGTATCGCCGTGGTCGAGGTGCAAACAGATAGGAAGATCGGTCTCGATGAGGGCCGCTTCCACGAGCTTTATAAGGTAGGTATGGTTTGCATATTTGCGCGCGCCCGAGGAAACCTGAAGGATGAGGGGGGAGTTCTCCTCCTTGGCGGCCTCGGTGATACCCTGAACGATCTCCATGTTGTTCACGTTGAAAGCGCCGATGGCATAGCCGCCCTCATAGGCCTTTTTGAACATTTCCTTGCTGGTGACGAGTGGCATAACGAAATTCTCCTTTATATAAATTTTGAAACGCGAACGAAATTATCCTTTGATTATTATATATCATTTACACTTTGTTTCAACAGCATTCTCCTTAGGTGCGTTATACTTTGTCGATATAAAGGAGCGTTCTACCATTCCCGGCCATTATACAAGCCCCATTTTATGGTATAATACCTATAACACGTATCGCAGATCATTTTGCCGCAAAACGGAGGAAATTTGCCATGGAAAAATTGCTTTCGCTCATCGTGCCCGCTTTCAACGAGCAGGATGTGCTTTTTGCGTCGTACGAACGCATGAGCGCCGCGATGCGCGCGCTTCCCTACGAGTATGAGATTATCTATGTGGACGACGGCAGCCGCGACGCGACGCCCGAAAAGCTCAAGGAGATCGCGCAAAAGGACGAGTGCGTGAAGGTATTGTTCTTTTCTCGCAACTTCGGGCACCAGCTCGCCGTCACCGCGGGCATGGACGCAAGTAAGGGCGACGCGCTCATCATCATCGATATCGATTTGCAGGATCCGCCCGAGGTGATTTCAAAAATGGTGGAAGCGTGGGAACAGGGGGCTGAGATCGCCTACGGCAAGCGCATGAAGCGCGAGGGCGAGACCTTCCTCAAAAAGTTCACCGCGCATGTGTACTACCGCCTTCTCACCTCCATGAGCGCCTATCCGATACCGCTCGACACGGGCGACTTTCGGCTTTTAGACCGCAAGGTGGCCGATGTGTTTTTAAAGATGCGCGAGCATAACCGTTTCCTTCGCGGCATGAGCGCGTGGATGGGCTTTAACGCCGTGCCCGTCGAGTATGTGCGGCAGGAGCGTTTTGCGGGCAAGACCAAATATACGTTAAAGAAAATGCTCAAACTGGCTATGGACGGCATGCTCGGCTTTTCGTATACGCCGCTCACGCTCGCGGGGTACATGGGCGCAGCCGTAACGGCGCTGTCCCTCTTAGGCTTCATCGCGGTGCTCGTATGCGCGCTTACCGTGGGCGCGGCGCCATGGCTCTGGGGCCTTTGCGGGATCGTGCTTCTAAACGGCATAACGCTTACGGCGCTCGGTATCGAAGGCGCTTACATGAACCGCATGTACGACGAGCTCAAGGGAAGGCCGCTCTACATCGTGAAGGAAAGCATGAACATAAAATAAACGCTAAATAAATACTTAGGGGGTAAAAACGCATGACCGATCCGAGGATCGAAACGCTGGCGAAAAACCTGATCAACTATTCGTGCAAGCTCCAAAAGGAAGAAAACGTGCTCATCGAGTCGCACGGCGACTGCGACATGCTCGTGAAGGCGCTCATTCGCGAGGCCTATTCGGCGGGCGGCAGACCCTTCGTGTGGCTCAACCACCCCGAGATCACGCGGGAGCTGGGCCTGGGGGCAAGCGCGGAACAGCTCGACTTGCGCGCCAAGGTGGACGGGCTTTTGATGGACAACATGCAAGCCTACATCGGCGTGCGCGGCGGCTTGAACAGCGCCGAATCGGGCGACGTGCCCGCCGAAAAGGTGGCTCTCACGGCCAAGCATTACGGCCAGCCCGTGCATTCGAAAATCCGCGTCCCGAAAACCAAGTGGGTGGTGCTCCGTTACCCCTCCTCGGGCATGGCTCAGATGGCCAACATGAGTACCGAGGCGTTTGAAAACTACTATTTCAACGTCTGCAATCTCGATTATTCCAAGATGGACCGCGCCATGGACCCGCTGAAGGCGCTCATGGAAAAGACCGATAAGGTGCGCCTCACGGCAAAGGGTACGGATATCGAGTTTTCCATCAAGGGGCTTCCGGCCATCAAGTGCGCGGGCGAGGTCAACATCCCGGACGGCGAGATCTTCACCGCACCCGTGATGGGCAGCATCAACGGCGTCATCACCTACAACACCCCGTCGGTGCTCGAGGGCTTCACCTACGAAAACATCCGCCTTGTGTTTAAAAACGGCCGCATCGCGGAGGCTTCGTCCAACGATACCGAGCGCATCAATTCCGTGTTCGACCGCGACGAGGGCGCGCGCGCCGTGGGCGAGTTCGCCATCGGCGTGAACCCATACGTTACCGCGCCCATGAAGGATACCCTGTTCGACGAAAAGATCGCGGGCAGCTTCCACTTCACCCCGGGCAACGCCTATGACGACTGCGACAACGGCAACCGCTCGTCGCTCCATTGGGACCTCGTGTGCATCCAGACGCCCGAATACGGCGGCGGCGAAATGTATTTCGACGGCGTGCTCGTGCGCAAGGACGGCCGCTTCGTGCTCGACGAGCTTCTGGCGCTGAACCCGGAAAATTTGAAATAGGCTGAAACGACCTTAAGGCGTGCCGAAACTGATGTGGCGCGCCTTTTGTTTTTCCGTTCTTTGGGAGGAGGGATACATTTGGAGCTTCCGAAACGAAAACATCCGCGATTGAAAAATTATGATTACAGCCAAAACGGATGCTATTTCGTTACCGTTTGCGTATAGGATCGCAAGAACCTGCTCGGTATGATCCCCAAGGGCGGGATGCCTACATCCCGCCGGGCGTTTCCCCGTCGAACATCGGAACAATCGCGGATAAATACATCCAAAATATCAACTCGGTTTATGCGGGTATCACGGTCGATCATTATGTGATCATGCCGAACCATGTGCATCTGTTGATCACGATAGAGGCGGCGGACGACGGGGCCGGCGGGATGAGGGCATCCCGTCCTACATTGCATACGGTGGTCCGATCCTTCAAAACGATGATGACCAGGGAAATCGGGTATTCCGTTTGGCAGAGTTCCTATTTATGAGCGGGTGATCAGAAACGAAAGCGGATACCGGGAGGCGTGGGAATACATCGACGTGAACCCAATGAAATGGACTGAGGACGAATTGTATTGCTGATGCACACCGCTATATCCCCATATGCAACTTCCATGGAAAATTTGCGCGAAATTCGCCGCTTTGTCGCAATTCACATAAGGCCGTCTTATACCTTGCGGCCTTGACTTCACATTCTGCAATTTTCCAAAAAAAGTGTTGCATATTGATAAAAATTCGACTAATATTAAAGACGGAAAAGGGAAAAGGATCCCGGACGAGCCATTATTAAAATTTATAATAGGAGGAAGCTTTTATGGCAACGAAAGTAGGCATCAACGGCTTTGGCCGCATCGGTCGCCTTGTCTTCCGCGCATCCGTCAAAAATCCGAACATTGAGGTCGTCGGCATCAACGACCCGTTCATCGACCCGGAGTACATGGTCTATATGCTCACCTACGATACCGTGCACGGCCGCTTTGACGGCGAAGCGCATGTCGAGGACGGCAAGCTTGTAGTCAATGGCAAGAAGATCGCGGTCTACGCCTGCATGAACCCCGAGGAGATCCCTTGGGCGGAATGCGGCGCCGAGTACATCGTGGAATCCACCGGCAAGTTCACCACCACCGATAAGGCCTCCGCGCACTTCAAGGGCGGCGCGAAGAAGGTCGTCATCAGCGCGCCGAGCTCCGATGCTCCCATGTTCGTGATGGGCGTCAACCAGGAAACCTATAAAAGCGACATGAAGGTCGTGTCCAACGCTTCGTGCACCACCAACTGCCTTGCGCCGCTCGCCAAGGTCGTGAACGACAAGTTCGGCATCGTCGAAGGCCTCATGACCACCGTCCATGCCACCACCGCCACCCAGCTCACCGTCGACGGCCCTTCCAAGAAGGACTGGCGCGGCGGCCGCGGCGCGGCGTTCAACATCATCCCGAGCTCTACCGGCGCAGCCAAGGCCGTCGGCAAGGTCATTCCGTCTTTGAACGGCAAGCTCACCGGCATGTCGTTCCGCGTGCCCACCGCCGACGTTTCGGTGGTAGACCTTACCTGCCGCCTCGAAAAAGCCGCTTCATACGACGATATCAAGGCAGCCATGAAGGCCGCCGCCGAGAGCAAGGAATACGCGGGCATCGTCGGCTACACCGAGGATAAGGTCGTATCGAGCGATTTCATTACCGACCCGCGCACCTGCATCTTCGACGCCGACGCAGGCATCAGCCTCAACGACCATTTCGTGAAGCTTGTCGCCTGGTACGACAACGAATGGGGTTACTCCAACAAGGTGCTCGATCTTATCTCCCACATGGCGACGGCCGATGCGAAATAAGCTTAGCTTATTACAACATAAACCATAAGAACAGGGCCGCGGTGAAACCGCGGCCCTGTTTGCTGCAAATATATTGTTCTGAAGGCACCAAACTATTCCACTTTCTCCCTGTCTTCGGACACTTCCTCCGCGCCGAGCGTCAAAAGAAATTCCCTCTGCGCGCGAGCCAGATGCAGCGCCTCCGCAGTGCGGCGTATGTTTTGCTCCAAGGCCTTCAGCATCAAAGAAACGCCCTTGCATACAAGATAGAAAATAAGCGCGCCGACAACATAGAAAACGATGTCGGAGCGGTTTACCATGGACGCTTCCATGAGAACGCCCCAGACGATGACGCCGATCGCGCCTATAATGCCGAGGATATGGAAAAAGCGCGAAAAGAACAGAAACCATTTTGCTTCCGGCGGCGGCTCGGCCTCCGCGCGGAGTTCGGATAAAAAGCGGTCGAATTGCTCCTGTTTCATCGATATGTTCACCTCACTTAATGATTCGTTATATCCAATCCCAGTTGAGCTTTTTCTCGGGGCAGCGGGCCAGGCAGTAGCCGCAGCCGACGCAGGCTTTTTGATCGAGTGTGATACCGCCGCCCTGCCGGGCAATGGCTCCGTAAATGCAGCCGCGCCGGCAGATATCGCATTCCGTGGCGCATGAGCGCAAAAGCTTTGCCCGTACGGGCCGGGGACGTATCTCCTCAAAGGGCCGGAGGGAGGAAAGGGCTGCGCCCCGGATCTTGGAAAAATCGGAATACCCGTGTGAGGTCATCCAATCCTCCATCCCTTGGAGCACATGGCCTATCACCTCATACCCTTCTATATGGATGGCGGAAGCCAACTGAATGGCGGTTGCCCCCAGCATGATGAATTGGAGGGCGTGCTCAGATGTGGAAATGCCGCCGCAGCTGCATATCTGAAAGGGGGTATACTGCTTGAGCATGGCGGTGACGGCCAAAGAAACGGGGCGGATGTTGTCCGCGGAATAGCCGCCGAAGGTGGGCATCCAGGTTTGGCGGCTCTCTACATCCACGCCGCTGAGGCATTTGAGCGCGTCGATGGCGGTAACGGCCGTGGCTCCGGTATCGTAGATGGATTGGAGCATATCGGGGAAATAGCTGGCCTCATAAGGCAGCTTCACGAATACGGGCAGGTCGGCGGCTTTTACCGCGGCCTCCACAAATTTAGAAACGCGCTCTGGATAGGTGCTGAAGGAACGGTAGCGCATGCCTACGGGGGCGGATAGGTTCAGCTCGATGGCGTCCGCGCCCATGCGCTCCACGCGGGCGGCCAGATAGCGCACCTCCGAGACCGTTTCGCCCGAGATGCTGCATATGAGCTTGGCCTCGCGTTTATCGAGCGCCGTCAGGCTTTTTTCCCATTGCTCCAGATAGAGATCGGAATGAAGCCGGATGCTGAAAAGCTGCGTACCGCTCGCATGGAAGTAGGGATGCAACGTCGGGTGGGTCTCCATGACGATGGTTTCCGTCACCACCGCGCCGGCGCCGGACGCGAAGCATTTTCTCAGGCCTTCCGCGCTGCCGGACCAGGGACCGGCGGCTACCATGACGGGGTTTTTCAAGGTCAGTTTTCCCAATTCGGCGGACATATTCATACCTGTATCCCCCTATCCTTCCATCCCCTTCTATCAGTCGGATATCTCGTAGATGAATTTCGTATTGCCGCAGGAATTGCGTACCTTCAGCTTAGGCTGCAAGATGATCTCTTGGCCGTCCTCTTCCGCAGAAGTGCCTTCTATCCTGTCGATCAGCATGCGGGCCGCCACCATGCCGAGCTTTTTATTGGGAAGTTCCAGCGTGGTCAGCGCGGGCGTTACCAAAGAAGCGGCGGAGGAATCCGAAAGGGCAGCCAGCGCAAGATCAAGCGGGATCCGCACGCCCGAGGCCTGAGCCGATTTGATGATGCCGAAGGCCTGCTCATCGTTATAGGTGATGACGGCCCGGGGCAGATTGCCTGCGAGGATCATGCGCTGTGCAAAGAAGTAGCCGCCTTGAAAGCCCAGATCCACCTCGAAGCGGCGGCTCTGTACGTCCGCCCCCAAATCCTCCACAGCCCGGTCGAAGCCCTTTAAGATCATAAGGGATTCAGCGGGCAGCATGTCGTTGAGCAGTAGATCGATGGAGCGGTAACCCATTTTGATGAGATGGGAGGCTAGGCTGAATACGCCGTCGCTATAGTTGACGCAGCAGGAATCACACCCCGGATGCCCTTGCTGTACACCCGCCAGAACGAGAGGGAAGGAGGCGCCCGTAAGCTCAGAATAACGCTCTTGTTTCAGCCCGGGCTCGGCCAGAATGATGCCGTCCACCTTGCGCTGGAGCATCCTGTCTAAGTAGCTGCTCTCGATTTCCGCGTCATGGCGGGTGCCGCAGATGAAAAGGCTGTAATCCTTATTCAACGCTACGGTTTCCGCGCCGGACATGACCATCTGGTATTTTTCGGATTCGATATCGGGGACGAACAGGGCGATGGTTCTGGTTTTGCCGAAGTTCAGCCCTCTGGCAAACCAGTTGGGCGTATAGTTGAAGCGCTTCATGACCTCGAGAACGCGATCGCGCGTATCGGCTTGGACGACCTCCGGATGGTTCAACACGCGGGATATGGTGGCGACGGAAACGCCGGCCTCTTTTGCGATCTCCCTGATATTCACCCTAAGTGCACCAAACCTATCCGAACCCGCCGGAGCTGCATGCTTTGGGCGGTTTCTATGTTGAAAGTCGGTCGGAATAGCCACCGCACGCAAGGCCTGTGGCTTCAACGAAGCTATGGGGGCGGTTGCACACGGCCGACCGGGTTCGTATAGGTTTGGTGTGCTTAACGCCCTCCGCCTTCGATGTGCATGCTCAAACGGGCCACCTACAGTATACCATGGAGAAAGTGCGCAAACAAGGAAGCCGCGGGATGTCGGAAGACCCCGGGCTTTTATAATGTAACCCATTACAGAATATTTCCGTAAAAACGAATTTTTTACAGGAAAAACCCTTGACAATACGGGGTGAATACAGTAGATTGAAATTATTCTATGTAACCGGTTACTTATCTGATTTTCCAATGTGCGGCTCAATCGGCTTTCAGGTATTGTACACGCGGCAAAGCTTCATAAAAGCAAGACGATCGGCGGCTTTCACCACAACGGCACGGTAAGCGGGATATCCTAAAAAACATTCGGATGAAAGATATCGATGTGAAGGTGTATCGGGACGGCGAATCTATGCCGCTGATTTTATCCGTTTTTAAAGGTAAGGGCCGGCTTCTCTTACCTTAGCAAAAAACAATTTAGAGGAGGAGATCGGATGCTGAAGGATTACGATGTCACAGTAGACGAAATGGAGGCCAAGCTCAGGCCGCCGACCGTGGGTATGGTACGTTACGAGCCCAAGGTGATCCCTCTGACCACCGGCGAGGATATGCTGGTGCGCGAGGCCACGCGTGAGGAGATGGCGATGGTGTTGGACGGCATCGAGCCGCTTTTACATCATCCTAAGGATTTTTACGATATCGTGTCCGCGCGCATCTATGCCGAGGTTTTAGGCATGCTCCGCTACCGCGTGCAGGACGAATATATCTTCGTGGGCGCGGTGGACGGGGAGGTTGCCGGCATCGTGAACGGCCGTTTGGTAAACGAAAAGGTGGGCATGTCCTACCATACCATGACGCTCAAGCGCGGCGTACGCGTGGGCGCGCAGCTCTTCGCGGCCAAGATGGAATACCACTTTGATTTCATGAACCAGGACGAGGTATGGATCGTGGCCGAATCCCCCAACGGCTTCAAGCGCTGGATGATCGAATATGAGTTGGAGCCCAGGTTCAACGCCCCGCACGAGCTCGGCGGCGTGCCCACCTTCGTGCTCACGCGCGCGCTGTGGGAGAAGCATAAGGCAAACAAGAATGTCGGCATCCGGCCGGCGTTTGAGGATGTGATCGAGGCGAACCGAATACTGCATATGCCCGCCAAGCTCAATGTTTAAATACGCTTCAATTAGGGGGTAAACCGAAAATGCGAGAGGTGGGAATCGTCGGCATAGGCCACACGAAATTCGGGAAATCGGCGGTGCCGTTTTTGGACATGTGCTGTGACGCCGCGTTGCAGGCCATGGACGACGCCGGTGCGAAGACGGGCCGGAGGAATGTGATAGATCAGGTGTTCGTAGGCACGATGGGCGCGGGCATGGTAAACCGCCTGAGCGGCGCAGCCTCCGCGGTGGTGGATACGCTCAACCTCCGCCCCGCCATGGCGGAAACCGTGGAAAACGGACCGGCTTCGGGCGCTTCCGCGCTCAAACTGGGCTACATGGCCATCGCTTCCTCCCTGTGCGATTGCGTGCTGGTCATCGGCGGCGAGGCCATGCGCGAAATCACGGGCTGGGAAAGCACGGATTTCGTGGCGACCATGCTGCACCCAACGGGCGAATACCCCTACGGATTGACGCTGCCTTCCTTTGCGGGCATGTTCACACGGCTCTGCATGGAAAGTTACGGCGTTACTGGCCGCGACCTTTCCGTCGTATCGGTCAAAAACCATGATAACGCCTGTTTGAACTCCAACGCGCATATCCAGGCAAGAGTGAGGCTGGACCGTATCACGGACGAGCGCTATATCGCGGCGACAAACCCGATTGTGGCCGATCCGCTGCGCCAGTACGATATGTGCCCGGTCTCCGACGGCGCGGCGGCATTGCTGCTTGTCGCAAAGGATAAACAGGAAGAGCTGGGCTTTCAACACAAGCCCTTCATCAAGGTGGCAGGCATTGCCTCCGCTACGGATACCCATTATGTGGCCAACCGCGAGGTCCCAAGCGACCTAAAGGCCGTGCGCCTTTCCGCTGAGATGGCATACAGGATGGCAGGCGTGGGGCCGGAGGATATCGACGTGGCCGAATTGCACGACGCTTTCCAGATATTGGAGATCCAGGAATCCGAGGAGGCGGGATTGTTCCCGCGGGGTACCGGGCACCTGGCCGCCCGCGAGGGCAGGACGGCGCTTGGCGGCGATATGCCGATCAATACCTCCGGCGGACTGAAGGCAAAGGGGCATCCCTTAGGCGCAACGGGCGTTTCGCAGATCGTGGAGCTAGTAAAGCAGCTGCGCGGCGAGGCCGGGGAGCGCCAGGTGAAAGATGCCAAAATGGCGCTCGCCGTGAATTTCGGCGGTTTCGGCAACAACGTGGTTTCCACGGTACTCAAGGCAGAATAAGGGGGCAGTGAAATGGAACAGATGCACGCCTATAAATGCACGAAGTGCTCTAAGCTGCACCATCCCCGCTATATCGTCTGCCAGAACCCGGATTGCGACGGCCGCGAGTTCGAGTGCTTGCCTCTCGAGGGCAAGTGCAAGCTTTTGACCTGGACGCGCGTATATAACCTCCCCGAAGGATACATGATGCCTTGGCTCAACTTCGGGATCGTGGAGTTTGAAAACGGCGTGCGCGCCACCGGGCGGATCGGTTTTGACGACGGGATCCAGAGCGGCATGGAGCTAGTTTCCACCGTAGGGGTCATCCGCACCAGAGTCATCAAATACAAAGAGACTGTGGATGAGCCCATGTACGGGTTTATCTTCCAAAAGGTCTAGCAAATTGATACTCAAAGCGGAGCAACTGTGCGCCGCATGGGAGCAGACGCTAATTGCGGGCGCGGCGGAAGGAAAAGTCCACTCGGTATTCGACCGGGCGGTGAATCTCATGACCGCGGGGGACATAAAATCCGTACTCCCTGTGGAAAAAGGCCTGTATCCGATGTCCTGCACGGTGCAAACGGGTGCGCCTTTCACGGGGATGGGATTACACCCTAATATGCGGGCGTCTGTAAGCCGTGCGGGGATACAAGTGCCCGAGGCGGATTTTGAGGTGAATTTCGGCGGCGCAGGGGTGCGGAGTCTCGATACTTGGGAGAAGGTAAGCGGCAATGTCCCGGCGCGGCTTGGTCTACCGGCTCTCAAAGCGTTACTTTGCGAGCAGGGAAACGGCGAGGGCATGCTTCCGCTGGCCCTAGCTAGGGCCGATACCCCGTATAGCGCCATGATCCGGCCGCGCCTGCCCGCGCTCCATGAAGCCTTTTTAGCTTTGGATCCAAGTGCCGCCGCGCTTGCGGCTCAAGCGATCGCGGGCTGCGGGATCGGCCTGACCCCTTCGTCGGACGATATGCTTCTCGGGTATGTGTGCGCCTATTATCCTTTGGCCCGCGCCAAAGGGCTGGATCGTGAAGAGGCGCTTTTTATGGGGCGGTCCGCCTTATATGCCGCGGCGGAGAAAACCAACGATATAAGCGGCGCGTTCCTCCGCCAATGCGGGGACGGCTTGGCGTCTCAAGCTATACTGGACCTTCTTCATGCTCTCTTTTCCGGCGCGCCCGAACAGCGGCTTCATGCCTTCGCTTTGCGCATCCTTCATATCGGCGCCGCCTCCGGCGCGGATATCCTTACCGGCATCGTCCTTTCTTTGCAAACCCATGGAGGTGGATAGATTGGTTAAACTGGAAATCCGAAAGAACGCGTATTATGATTCCGTGACCTTGATGATCATCTCGAAGGATTTAAAAAAGATCGCCGGCGTGAAGCAGGCATTGGTCGGCATGGGCACGGAATTGAACCGGGAGCTGGCCCAAAATAGCGGGCTTAACGCGCCCGGTTTTGAGGCGGTTTCGCCGAACGATTTCTTTGTCGCCGTCGAATGTACGGATGAGGCGGCCTTCAAAGCCTGCGTGGAAAAAACGGACGAAATGCTCAACAAAAAATCCGAGTCCGCAAAGGCGTCCTATTCTCCGCCGACTTTGGACGGAGCTCTCAAGATCGATCCAAAGCTCAACATGGCGGTGATTTCCGTACCAGGCAGGTATGCGGCGGACGTCGCTCAAAGCTGTTTGGATAAGGATATCAACGTGATGCTCTTTTCCGACAACGTGACCGTCGAGGAGGAAAAGGCGCTCAAGGAATACGCGGTGAAGCATGAGCTATTGGTGATGGGGCCGGATTGCGGCACGGCCGTCATCAACGGGGTACCGTTGGCCTTCGCCAACGTGGTGCGGTGCGGCGATATCGGCATTGTGGCCGCCAGCGGCACCGGCGCGCAGGAGGTCTCCTCCCTCATAGACCGGTTTGGCGGCGGCATTTCACAGCTTCTCGGCACAGGCGGCCGCGATCTAAAAAAAGAGATCGGCGGACTGATGATGAAGCTTTGCCTGAACGCGCTGATCCAGGATCCTAAAACCAAGGTGCTCGTCCTCGTTTCCAAGCCCCCCGCAAAGGAGATCGCGGAGGAGATGCTCCGCATCGCCAAAGCGGCTCTTAAGCCGGCGGTCATATGTTTCATCGGCGGCGACCCCGATGAGGTGCGCGCGCACGGGCTTATACCGGCTCTGACGCTCGAGGATGCGGCGTACAAGGCCGTGGCGCTTTCAAAAGGTAAGAAGCCGGAGGATCACGTGGGCTTTGAAATGGGAGAGGAAAAGGCCGGGGCTCTCGCCGAAGAGATCGCCCTAAAATTCGCGCCCGGGCAAAAATACATCCGCGGCTTCTACACCGGCGGCACGCTGTGCGACGAAGCCATGAAGTTCATGATCGATAAGCTCTCTCACATCTACAGCAACATCCCCTTAAGAAAGGAAGACTATCTTAGTAACGCCCGCAGCAATGACAGCCGCCAAAATACCTTCCTCGATTTTGGAGATGACGAATTTACGGTGGGCCGTCCGCACCCGATGATCGATCCTTCCCTTCGGGCGGAGCGCGTGGTGCGCGACGGGCGCGACAGCGAATGCGCCGTCATCCTGACGGATTGCGTCATCGGCTACGGCAGCCATCCAAACCCGGCGCAGGATTTAGCGGAAGCCATCCGCGCCGCCCGGGCGGAGGCGGACGCCGCGGGGCGGTATCTATGCTGCGTCGCTTCCGTTTGCGGAACGGAGGGGGACCCCCAAAACCTCAGTAAGACCCGCCAAAAGCTTCAGGACGCGGGCGCAGTGGTGCTGCCGTCGAACGCGCAAGCCGCCCGTTTTGCGCTTCTTGTGCGGGACCATATAAGGGGGGAGGGAGCGAAATGAACAAGCTGAACGAGCTGTTTCTTAAAGAGTTGCATGTGGTCAATCTGGGTATCGGGTCCTTTGCGCAGGATCTTGAAGAACAGGGTAAGAAATATGTGCACGTGAACTGGAAGCCCGTCGCCGGGGGCGATAAGGAAACCGCCGCCAGCTTGCGAAAGCTCCAGACCCCGGTCATGCAAGAGAAGATCAGGAATGCCAACGAAGAGGCTCTAAGCCGCATCCAAAACGCGCAGCCCGTGCTCATCGGCATGGGGATCGCCCGGGATGTGATCCCCGGCATGGCGGAGGATACCATCCTCCACGCCGGCCCCCCCATAACCTGGGACAGGATGTGCGGCCCCCAAAGGGGCGCCGTGATGGGCGGCCTCATCTACGAAGGTTTGGCAAAGGACCTCACGGAGGCGGAGAAACTGGCCGCTTCTGGCAAAATCCGCTTCGACCCCTGCCACATGCACAGCGCCGTAGGCCCTATGGCGGGCGTTATTACGCCGTCTATGCCGGTGTGGATCGTCGAGAACAAAACATTCGGCAACAGGGCCTACTGCACCATGAACGAGGGCCTCGGCAAGGTACTGCGCTTCGGCGCCTGCGATGAGGAGGTTTTTGACCGGCTGCATTGGATGGCGGAGCATCTTTACCCCGTCCTGAAGGCGGCGCTTCAGAAAAAAGGGGAAATCGACCTCAGGCTGCTCATCGCCCAGAGCCTGCAGATGGGCGACGAGGCGCATAACCGCAACAGGGCAGCCACCTCGCTTTTGATACGGGAGCTTATCGGGGCAATTCTAACGCTGGATGTACCAAACCGCGAAAAGGCGGACGCCGTCGCCTTCATCAACGGCAACGACCATACCTTCCTCAATCTCTCCATGCCGGCCATGAAGGCGACGATGGATCCCGTCTTTGATATCCCGTTTAGCACCATCGTAGGGACCATGTGCCGCAACGGGACGGATTTCGGCATCCGCATCGCGGGCCTCGGGCCGGACAGATGGTTCATAGCGCAGGCCGAAATGGTCGAGGGCCTCTATTTTCCCGGCTTTACGGAGGAGGACGCGGCGCCGGACCTCGGGGATTCCTGCATCACCGAAACGGCCGGCATAGGCGGCTTCTCAATGGCCGCGGCCCCCGCCATCGTGCAGTTTGTTGGAGGTAGGGCGGCAGACGCGGTAAATTACTCGCTGCAGATGTATGAGATCACCCAAGGCGAAAGCCGTATCTACAAGATACCCGCACTGGACTTTCGCGGCAGCGCCGCGGGGATCGACCTCGTCAAGGTGATCGAAACGGGTATCCGCCCCATCATCAACACGGGGATAGCGCATAAGCGATATGGCGTGGGCCAGGTTGGCGCGGGGCTCGTGCATCCCCCAGAGAATTGTTTCAAACAGGCGCTAAACGCCTGCGCTAAGGCTTGGACGGAGTAACGGCCATAAGGTAAGGGGAGTTGAACCCTTGCGGTTTAGAGGGCCGGAAAGCACGCCATCGCCGTGTTCCGGTACTCGCCGTAGGCACCGCTACGCCTGCGTCCGGCGCCTAGCGCTGACATGCTTTGCGACCCTCTAAACTCTGCGACCTAAAAACTGCCGGTTTGGGTGCAGGTCGCGAAAGAGGAGGGAGCCGTAGTGGGGCTACGGCGACCGACGATGACAAAGACGTGCGCCGAACTGGCAGTTTTTAGGCGCAAGGGTTCGACTCCCCTTACCTTAAAATTATTCATCAAGGAGGAACAATCTAATGAGCAAATGGTCCGATATCAAGATGTATGAACTTTCCATTCCCATCGGCATCGGTACACCTCCGTGGCCTACCTATGAGCCATTGCAGATGAAGTACTTCAAGCGGCTCACCCCCAATGGCGCAAACGGCCAGCTCCTGACACACTCTAACCACGTTGGCACGCACCTGGACGGCCCGCTGCACTTCGACACGGCCGGACGCGACATCGCTTCGCTGGAGCTAACAAAGCTCTGTGGCCCCGCTGCCGTGGTGGACTTGAGCGACCAGGCCGAGGATTGGGGCATCTACACCCCGGCGGATATCGAAAAGCGCGTGGAGGTGAAAGAGGGGGATATCCTCATCATCAACACGGGTTATCACAAATACGGCTGGGATTCCCCTGAAGCGGACGAGCGGCGCTACATGCTGCGTCACCCCGGCCCTTCTTTAGATCTCATCGATTGGGTGCGCGATAAAAAGATCAAATGGATAGGCGTGGATTGCGGCAGTGCGGATCATCCCATGAACACCAAGATTCGCGAATGGGAGCCCCTGGAGGCCAAAATCTGCGACGAAACATTCCAAAAGCGCTATGGAAAGGCTCTCAACGAGGTCTATCCATGGCCGGATGTGTATCAGGCCATGCATACAAAACTGTTCTTCAAGCCCTATGAGGCCATCCATGCGGAGTGCCTGGGGGGCGAGATCGGTAAGCTCGGCAACAGACGCGTTGTGGTCGGCTGCTTCCCATGGAGGCTGGTGGACGGCGAAAGCTGCATCACCCGCATCGTGGCGTTTGACGGATTTGAAGATATCTAAAAGCATGTTCCGGGGGCCGACAGCGAAACGATTGGCTGCCGGCCTTCGGCATTTCAGACCAGAAAGATTTTCATTGGGGGGTGGAGATCATGCCTGAATTTCTGCAGCCGACGTCGCTCGCGCAAGCCATGGAGCTGCTTCGTGAAAAACAGGACGTGCGGTTTTTAAACGGCGGCACGGACCTGATCATACTGCTTAGAGCGCGCGCGGTGGATTGCCGGTATTTGATGGACGTCAAACGCATTCCCGAGTTGAACGTATTTACATACACGCCCGAGGGGCTTTCGATCGGCGCGGCGGTCACTTGCAGCCAAATTTTGCGCGCCGGTTTTTTAAACGAGGAACACAAGCTGCTGCAGGAGGCGGCCGTTACTTTGGCAAACGATCTGCTGCGTAACAGGGCCACGCTTGCCGGCAATATCTGCAACGCTTCCCCGGGCGGCGATATGATCCCCGCCTGTCTGGTGCTGAACGCTTCCGTCCATACCCGCTCGCCGAGGGGCGAACGCATCATCCCTTTGAACCAATTCTTCACCGGCGTCAAAAAACACGTGCTTTCACCCGACGAACTGGTGGTAAAAGTTACTTTGCCCAATCAGCCGGGCAGGGGCGTATACCTTAAAAAACGGCGCATCCGGGGTCACGATCTCGCCCAGGTGGGCCTTGCGGGCTTCTACGGTTCAGACGGCGGCTTACGCTTCGCGGCGGCCGCGGTGGGACCCACGCCCGTGCTGATCGCCGATATCGGAAGCTTTACCCCCACGGAGCTGAAATCGGCCAAGGCGGAGATCGTCGAAAAAGTCGCGGTCCGGGCAAAGCCTATTTCGGATGTGCGCAGTTCGAAGGAGTATAGGCTCGCCATGCTCCGGTATTTTACCGGCCTGGCGGTGGATGCTTTCGCGGCGGGTGAAAAGGTGGAGGTGCGGGCATGAAGCGCAACATACATGTGAGGGTCAACGATATCGGGTACGATGTGATGTGCAGCGAGAATGCCACGCTGGTCACGCTTTTAAGGGAGGAACTGGGCCTCACGGGGACCAAAGAGGGCTGCGGCGCGGGCGAGTGCGGCGCATGCACCGTGATATTTAACGGTTTGGCGGTCAACGCCTGCATGGTGATGGCCATGGAGGCGGAGGGCGCCGATATACGCACCATCGAGGGCGAAGCCAAAAACGGCGAGCTCTCCGACCTGCAAAAGAGCTTTCTTCAACATAATGCTCTCCAATGCGGCTTCTGCACCCCCGGCATGATCATGCGCGCGCGGGCGCTTCTCAACAAGAACCCCCATCCGACGAGAGACGAGATTTTGGAGGCGATGGAGGGCAATCTTTGCCGGTGCACGGGCTACGAAACGATCCTTGCGGCAGTTGCTGCGATAGCGGGTGAAGAAAATGGAGAATAAGTATCAATACATCGGCAAGAGCGTGCAGCGTCACGACGGCTACGAAAAGGTGACGGGTACCGCGCCCTATGTGGCTGACCTGAAGATGAACGGCCTATTACATGCGCGGGTGAAGACGAGCCCCTATGCCCACGCCAACATACTCTCCGTCGATATCAAAAAGGCGGAGGCGCTGCCCGGCGTGCGCGCCGTCATCACCGGCCGTCAGGGGGCCAATAAGCTCGGCATCTATATGCAGGACCGCTCCATCATCGCCACCGACAAGGTTCGCCACTTCGGCGAGGTGGTAGCGGCCGTGGCGGCGGTGGATGCGGAGACGGCCCAAATGGCCGTGGACCTCATTGAGGTGGGGTATGAGCCTTTGCCCGCCGTGTTGGACGTACGGGAGGCCGTTAAGAGCGAAAGCCCGTTGGTACATGAAAAGCTCGGCGAGTACGCACACGTCAAAGGTGTGTTTTTCCCCATACCGGGCACCAATGTGGCAAGCCACATCAAGATCCGCAAGGGCAATACGGAGGAGGCTTTTAAAAAGGCGGATCTGATCATCGAAAATACCTACGAGCAGCCGCAGGTGTTCCACATCCCCCTGGAGACACACGGCACCATCGTCCAATGGGGTATAGGGGATAAGATCAAAATCCACTCCAGCTCCCAATCCCCCTTTTCCATACGCGATCTATTTTCCGTGGCTTTCAACCTGCCGAAGACCGATATCGAGGTCAACGTGCCCTATGTGGGCGGCGGCTTCGGCGGCAAGAGCGGCATCCATATGGAGCCGCTGGTTGGTCTCCTTTCCAAGGCGGCCGGCGGCCAGCCAGTGAAGCTCATCCCCATACGGGAAGAGGAATGCTCCACGCTTCCCTGCAGGCAGGGACTCATTGCCCGCATCAAGACGGGCGTTACCAAGGAAGGCCGCATCATCGCCGAGGAGGTGGAATATCTCTGGGACGCCGGCGCATATGCCGATTACGGCGTGAACATCGGCCGGGCGGGGGCGGTGACGGGCTGCGGACCTTATGATATCGAAAACGTGAAGGTAGACTCTAAAACCGTCTATACCAACCACGTATTCGGCACCGCCTACCGCGGTTTCGGCCATCCGGAGGTGTTTTTCGGCATCGAGCGCCAGCGCGATCTCATCGCCAAAGCACTTCATATGGACCCCATGGAGCTTCGGCTCAAGAACCTGCTCATGCCCGGCAGCAAAACCATAACGGGCGAGCTTATCACCGAGAATACCGGCAGGGTGGACCTGTGCCTCAAGCAGGTGGCGGAATCTATCGGCCTCGATAAGCCCTATACGGAAGAGGAAAAGGCGGAATGGAGAAAAATGGGCAAATACCGTGGTAAGGCGGCGGCGGTGCTGCAAAAATCCCCGGCCATGCCCACCTGGAGCGCCTCCTCGGCGCTGCTGCAGATGAATGAAGACGGCACCATGCGCCTAAGCGTGGGCGGTGTGGATTACGGACAAGGCACGTATACGGTGATGAAGCAGATCGTGGCCGAGCGCCTGCATTTCCCCATCGAAAAGATCGGCATTTCCCATAGCATCAACACCAATTTGAGCCCGTATGACTGGCAAACGGTGGCCAGCCGCATGACGGTGCTGTGCGGCGTGGCGGTCATAGAAGCGTGCGACGACCTCAAGGAGCAGATATTGGAGATGGGAAGCGTCATCCTGCGCGCCGCCAAGCACGAGATCGAGCTTGAGGACGAGTATATCTATGTGAAGCAAAACCCCCACGAGAGGGTACATCTTTCTAAACTTGCGATGGGATATACCTTCGAAAACGGGAACGCCATAGGCGGACCGCTGATCGGCCGCGGCAAGTCCATCGCGCAGGGCCTCACCAATCTGGACGCCGAAACCGGCCAAGGCAAGACCGCGCTTGACTGGACCTACGGTGCCCACGCCGTGGAGATCGAGGTGGATTCTAACACCGGCGATATCGACATATTGCACATGGCAAGCTCTTTGGATATAGGACAGGTGATGAACGCGGCGCTCCTGCGCGGTCAGGTGGTGGGCGGCGCGCTGCAGGGCATCGGCACAACGTTTTATGAAGCGGTATATTACGACGATAAGGGCCGCCTTATCACGCGCAACTTTACCGATTACAAGATACCGACGTTTAAGGATGTTCCGAAAAAGGTGGATGTGATGTACGTGGAGACCCCGCAGATGGACGGGCCTTACGGCGCCCGCGGCTGCGGCGAACATCCGCTGATCTCCGTAACGTCGGTGATCGCAAACGCGCTGGCGAATGCCACAGGCGAGGAGTTTTTCGACCTCCCGCTCTCGGCAGACCGCATCTATCTGCGCCTGCACGAAAAAAAGCGGGGCTGAGCGCGCAGCTTAGGAAAAAGGGGGTGACGCTAAGACAACATTCTATTCCGGGTTATCGGTTTTACAGCAACGAAGGAGCACTGAACGGACGTCCCGAACTGCAACAAGTTAAGAGAGGGGAATCATATGGAACAGAATCCAAATAGAAGGGGAATTGTCGGCTATCTGCCGGATGAGCGGCCCCCGCTTGGGAAACTGCTGCTCTACGCGCTGCAGCAGGTCATCGTCATGTTCCCGGCAACCATCACCGTCGCACTTATAACGGGTTTCCAGGTTTCCACCACCATCTTTGCAAGCGGTATCGCCACGCTCTGCT
>JAEXEN010000037.1 GCA_023400985.1 Bacillota bacterium | reverse complement strand
GCCGGTCATACAAGCGGATACCGACGAGGACAAGGAAAAAGAAAAGCCCGTCGTCCAATGGTGGGTGGCGGTGCTCGTAGGGTTTGCGGTCATCGCCATCCTCGTCACGGCCATTGTGATAACCAAGATGACGCGGACGATGAAGATGAGATAAATCCTCATGGTCATGCCGGCGTCTGCACGAAAATGTCAGCTATCCGTTCATGGGGATTTATGGCGCACCAGGGCTTCACCCTACATTTTGATGATTGTAAAAATCCATATTCGGATATTATGCGCACACAAGGGCAATACCTGCGACTTGGGCTGCTCCCGATATGACACCCCAATTCCCAAATCTGTTAAAAAATCCAAAACAGATTTACCCCTTCTTCGCGTGTTTATATGGTAAGACGGAGAAATCGTGTACGTGGAGGTCAACGGGGGAGATGCCGGACAAACTTCGGAAGAGCCTTGGGAATATTGCAGCCTGTGCACCATAGATGCCCGGACCGGTGGGATATTGACCGAGCGGAATCTGGGATACCCCTATTTTTTGCTCCCGATATACTCCAAAAGCGCTTTTGCGCTTTTTTCTTTTACGGGCAGGAAAAACCGGCGTTCGAGAATATTTTGGAGGTCGTGTGCGTCCGAGGAATACAGCACATGGTAGGGGGAAAGGTCCAAACCCTTTGGGGGCAAAACGTTTTGCATCAGTTCGACCGAGGAAAATGCGGGGCTTTCGGGCATGAAGCCCAAAAGGTAGGGAAGCGAATTCGCTTCCCGGTTGATATGCGCGGGCACACTCACGCCGCCGTGCGCTTTGCAGAGCGCGTAAAGCTCATCGATCGTAAGCTCGCTCGATTGGATGAGGAGCTTTTCCTCATAGCGGATCAACTCGTCAAATTCGTCGAGCACCGCCTGAACGCCGAAGAAATCCGGCATGTTAGGGATGGGGGGGAGCGTTTCGTAAAACGCGCGCGAAAAACTTTCCGCCGCGGAGACGGTGGGAAAATAGCAGAGCACATGCACTTCCTCGCGGCTTTGCGCCTCCACGCCGGGCAAAAGCAAAACGCCGCAGGCATCCGCAACGGCCTTGACGGCGTTTAAGTTCCATGCGCAGTTATGGTCGCATACGGCAATCGCGTCCAGCCCCTTGAGCATGGCCATGTGCACGATGTTGTTGGGCGTCATGTCCATATTTGCGCAGGGGGATAGGCAGCTGTGGATATGCAGATCGCACGCAAGCTTTTGCATAATTATTTGAGGTCGGGGATATGGCTTGCCGCCATGCGGGCGCAGACGCCGTAGGCGGTGAGAGGCGTTTTTATGAGCGCGATGTTTTCCTCGGCGGCTTTTTTAACGGGCGCTTCGTCGGGCAAAACGCCCTCGGGGAAGATCACGCACGCCATTTCGTGAAGCGATGCAAGCGCGATCACGTTCATGTGCGTTTGGATGGTTACCCACGCGCAGCCCTGCTTCCCGTTTGCCATAACCCAGCTTAAAAGGTCGCAAGCATAGGCGCAGCTTACCTCGTTTTCACTGCCCTCAGGGTTTATGAGCTCGCCGTTTAAAAGCTTCGCAAGTTCCTTTGCTGTCATTTACGATCCTCCGTTGTATTATCCTCTTTTGTGCGCTTCGGCAAGGTCTACCATCTCCTGCGCCATCACGCGCACCTTATCGCGCAGCTTGAAGATGCAGTCCATCTCTACGGCATACCCGCGCACGATGTCCTCCGCGAGCGTGCGGCAGGTAGGGGAACCGCAGGAGCCGCAATCGAGTCCGGGAAGTTGGCGGTTGATCTCCTCAAGCTTTTCCAGCATCCGGGCAGCCTCTATAACATCGTCGCTCAAGCGCATGATGCTGCGCGGTTCAAACGGCATGTCATAGCGGATGAGCGGGGAATCCACGTATTTTTGCACATGCTCGTCATGCTCGAGATCGATGCGCGGCTGCGAATTGGCGATGCGGCGCGTGCGGTTTTTGGCCACGAATTGGTTTTCGAAATTCAGCGGCCCGCCTACGCAGCCGCCGCTGCAGACGAGCGCCTCAAGCAGATGCAGCCCCGTGATGCGCTCATTTTCGATCTCTTCGAGGCACTGGCATACGTTATCGATGCCGTCCACAGCGAGGTAATGCTCCGTGCCGACAGCGCTGCAAAGCCCGCCGATCACCGCCGTGCCGAGCCCGAATGCGCTCGAGGGAAAGGGGATGGAGCAAACGGGGCCTTTTTCACCGCTGCTTTCGATGGCCTTCACGAGCTGCGCGTACACATCACGAACGGCAAATACACCGTCGATCTCACTTTTTTGCATGCCGAGCGGCGCGCGTATATGCGCCATTTCCGCCGAGCAGGGTGAAATGTAATAGACGCCCACATCGGCTGGGTCAGCGCCGAACATTTCGCAAAACTCCGCTTTTGCGATGCGCGCGGCGATCTCGTTGGAGGGCAAAAAGGGCGAGAGGTTATCGATCAAATTGGGGAAGAGCGCCGTCACAAGCCGAGGGATAACGGGGCAGCTTGCGGAGATTACGGGGAACACCGCTTCTTCACTTCTGAGGTACTTGCGAAGCGCCTCGGCGAGCACCTCGGAAGCGCGCGCCTCTTCGTAGATGGAGTCGAATCCGAGCGAATAGAGGCCGCCGTAGACATCCTCGGGCGCCGCGATGGTCTGAAATTGCGTATAGAACGTGCTCGCTACCACGGCGATGCTGAATTTGTGCTCGGACATCGCTTCTAAGGGCGTGGTGACGGAGACCATCGCATGATGCGGGCATACGGTGATGCAGCGGCCGCAGTCGATACAGCTTTCTTCCAATATTTTGGCTTTGCCCATCTGGACGCGGATGGCTTCTGTGGGGCAGTTTTTGATGCAGGTGGTGCAGCCCACACATTTTCGCCTGTCGATCCTGACGGAATGTCGATACGTCGTCATCTGTTACCTCCCGAGGATGTGATGCTGTAAACAGAAGAGGAAAATATAAAAAGCAAAAGCTGAAAGATCAGTCCGCGCGGGTGAGATGATAACCCGCCTCGATTTCGGTTCCCTTGTCCATTTCGGACGCAATGGAGAACACATGGCTGTGCCGCTTTACGTTTGGTAGACCCATACCCGCACCGAAACCCATGCTGCGAACGGCTTCCGAGGCGGTGGAATAGCCCTCCGTCATAGCGAGCGGTATATCCGGTATGCCGGGGCCACGGTCCGCGCTTACAAGGCGGAGCATGTCCGGCGCGATTTCAAGCGTGAGCGTGCCGCCGAGCGAATGAATCACGAGATTCAATTCAAGCTCATAGGAAGCGATGGCAACCTCGCGGATGATGGCGGGGAGCACGCCCATTTTTTTAAGGGTGTGCTTGATCTTTGCCGAAACCTCGCCCGCGGTATCAAAGCTGTTGCGCTCCACGGGATAGACCTCGCGGTACAACACCTCCGCCATGGTCAATCCCTCGCGACGCTTCTCAAGCCTGCCTCATAAAGCAAACCACAGCAGGTAAAAAGCGTTTTTTCGGTATACAAAAGCACCATTTCGCGCTCGTCCGCCATATCGATGATCTCTTGCGGGACTTCCTTTCCCCGCACGAAAACGATGCATCGTATGTCGAGAACGTCCGCGGTGCGAAGCGTATGCTGGTTGACCATGCCCGTCAAAAAAAGCGTGCGGCCGCGCACAAAAGCAAGCGCGTCGCTCATGAGGTCCGCGCCGAAGGCATAGTCTACCTCGATCTCGTCGAGTTTCTTTTTCCCACAAAGCATCTTGGCGCCAAGGGTGTGCGCCACTTCGGATATTTTCATCAAGCGTGCCTCTTTATTTCACGCGACGGAGCTGAACGCCTCCATCAGCTTGAAGTATTCATGTGTAAGATACAATTGAGTATACTTGATTTGTGCCGAAAAAGCTACCAGTGTTTGCGCGTTGCTTTCGGCCAATGCGTTGAGTTCATTCTCGTAGGTGTCGTAGCAGGCAAGGAGTTTTTTCAATACCTCGCTGTCCGAATCGGCATAGCCGCTCAATACCTCCATGCCCGTTTTGAGCGTGCTCGCGATCTCAGCGCAGGCGGCTTTGCCCTCATCCACGTCGCCGGTGGAAGCGTCATAGCGCATGGAGGTAGCGCTCAGGGTGTTTTGAGCGTTCGCAAGCGCCTGAAAGCCGCTTTTTACGCTTTCAAGCCGGTCTTCCGCCGCGGTTACGCGAAAGCTCGCGGAGGCGGTGGTGAAGGGATAGACCATGCAGTCCACGCCGTCGTTCTTCAGTCTGTCGCGCACCTCCTCGGCAGTCTCCTTTGTGGTATAACCCCCGGCAAGTACGCGATAGCGGTCGCCGTCCAGCATCACATAGCCGCCGCCGCCCATCGTTTTTAATAGCGTAGCCTGCGCCAGGGCGTTTTCCTCCGTGGAAAAGGATCCCATTTGCAGCATATAGCAGGTGACGGCGGGAAGCGTGACTTCCGTGCTCACGGCATTTTTCTCGGTTGAAAGGCTTACCTCGGAGGTGTTGGCGGGAGCCTCGGTATCCGGATTGTCGGTATTGACGTCTTCGGCTCCGTCGGCGTCCTTTTCACCGGAGAATGCCTCGATCACAGGTGCGATCACTTTTTGCGCGATCCACTCGCCCGCGGAGGAGGCGGATATCAGATAGACGATGGCGCCCACCATCAACAGCGCGATCACCGCGCGCCCTGCGCCCCCCCCCTCGCTGCCGCCGCTGCGGCGGCGTCGGCGGCGGTTCCTGCGCCGTGCGTATTCCATATATATGCCTCCCAACTTGCTTGTTTGTATATGGCTATGCGGTTTTGACCCGGAACATGCAAAGCGTAAGGTATGGGGAGTCGAACCACAGGGATTCGGTTCCCCATACCTTACGCTTAAGTGGGGGGCGGGGGAAAACGCAGGGAACAGGAGCCGATTGAGAGCGGTATTTACATTTTCAGCGCGTAGATCAGCTTGATGATAAGGCCCGTCAGAAGTTGGCAAACGGCCGCGGTGACCAGCGTGAGAGCTACCGTTATGTTGAAATATCCCGCAACGACGGCGGCGACGATCATAGTTGAGGAGGTGATGAGAAGCATCGGCATGCCGGCTTTCGCGCGTATGGCTTTATACCGTTCGTCGTTTTCCCGGTTGAACTCATGTTTTAACTTCGCTTCGTCGTGAAGGATGGAGCGATAGCGGATGAAAAGGATGGCCGCCAATATCCCAAGCGCCGTCGCGGCCCCTAATTGGAACCCGTGGAGAAAGCTGTTTTCAATCGCGGGGTTTGCGAAAAACACGTCATAAACACCCAAAATAACAGCGATAAGCACGGGGATGACAAGAAGTGCGATTCTTCTTTGCAAAGTCTTTTTATAAGCTTCCATGCTGAATGAATATCCTTTCAATCAATGAATTCGGAAAAGTCAAAAACATCTTCGATGGCGAGCCCAAAATAGCGGGCGATCTTAAATGCCAACGGCAAAGATGCGGTGTATTTTCCCACCTCGATGGAGGTGATAGTCTGCCGCGTCACGCCGACGGCATCCGCAAGCTCCTCCTGCGAAAGCTTCCGCTGCTTTCTCAACTGTGCGATCTGAGTTTTCAAATAACCACCTTCGTTATAAAATAATCGCAATGTGCCCTTTGCAAAAATAGAATAGTATGCTTTGCATAAAATGTCAAGTGCGCTTTGCGAAAATACTTTTTGACAAGAGAAAATTTAGGGGTTCGGGAGCCGAAGCCTCCGGAGGCTTTCAACCGCCGCCAGCGACGGGTGCCGTGGGGGCGGAATGCTTGCGCAGCAAGCTTTCCTTTCGGAAAACGCCGGCCGCGAGGCACGAGCAGGCATTTTCCGAAAAACTCACGGGAGTGCCGATTGGCACTCCCGTGATGAAACGAGCAAGACGTAAGCCGAGTTCTGTCTATGGGTGACCATCTATCTAGGCCCGCCGTTGCCGGCAGGCTCAAGCGATTATCGAGAGCGTGACGGGCAGCCATTCCGGCAAGCAAAAAGCTTGCCTGCGCTCTCATTCCAATCTTGCACCGGGTGGGGTTTACAGGGCGGTCAAGTCGCCAAGCCGCCGGTGAGCTCTTACCTCGCCTTTCCATCCTTACATCGGCAAAGCCGATGCGGTATATTTCTGTTGCACTTTCCTTGGAGTCGCCTCCACCGGACGTTATCCGGCACCCTGCCCTATGGAGCTCGGACTTTCCTCATACGGACGAAGCCGCATGCGGTCACCTGTCTTACTCGTTTTTTACGAATCCGTTTGTACACCTAATGATTGCTTATGTGTACAGTATCCTGCCGCAGTTTTCGCACTCCACGAGCTCAAGCCCGGAGGAAACGCGTTTGACCACGGCGGTGGGGAGCGACATGTTACAGCCGCTGCACTGGTTGTTTTCCACCTTCGCGATGGGTACCGCGTGGTGGGACTTCACGAGCGCGTATTTTTTGAGAAGCGCTTCGTCCACGTCTTGCTGCGTGGAAGCGACGACCGCCTTCGCGGCGTCGATCTCCGGCTGCGCGGATTTCATAAGTTCGTCGCACTGCGCGCGAAGCTCGTCGTATTCTTTTTTCGCCTTGCCCGCGCGGGCATAGGTTTCCTTATATTCACCGGTCGCGTTTTCGACCCATGCGAGGGTATCGTAAAGCTCGCGCCGTGCGGCGGTGATCTGCTCGAGCAGCCCTTCAAGCGCTCTGCGGGATTCCGCCATCTCCTCGGACGTCACCTGCTCGTCGTTTTCCATGACGGAAATCTCGCTCAGCTCGAGCTCGTACTGCTTCTGCAGTTCATCGAAATGGGCGGCGAGCTTAGCGACGCTCGTATGGCGCGCCTCAAGCTGCGAACGGATGCCGTTGACCTGCGCCTGCTGTTCGGATAAAAATCCGTAGAGCTTGTTGAGCTTTTGACGCTCGGGCGAGGTCTTTAAACGGTTCTCCAGTTTGTCAAGCGCAAGCTCCGCTTCGTGGTAGCGCAACAATGCTTCCAGTTTGTTCATGCAATCTACCTCCTGTGTGTTGGACTTAAGGTAAGGGGAGTCGAACCCTTGCGCCTTAAGACTGCCAGTTTGGCGCACGCCTTTGTCATCGTCAGTCGCCGTAGCCCCACTACGGCTCCTTCCTCTTTCGCGACCCGCATCCAAGCTGGCAGTTTTGAGGTCGCAGAGTTTAGAGAGTCGGAAAGCATGTCAATGCAAGGCGCCGGGCGCAGGCGTAGCGTCCGGCGAAGCCGGAGCCCTTACGGGCCGGCCTGCGGTGGTCGAGTACCGGCAACACGGCAATGGCGTGCTTTCCAGCCCTCTAAACCGCAAGGGTTCGGCTCCCCTTACCTTACCCCTCTCAAAGGCGCTGATTCGGAGCGTGCCAATTTATATTCTACATCATCGGTCAAGCCCTGTAAACGTTTTATCCATGGAAGCAAGACCACCTTTTCGGTTTCATAATGCCCGGCTTCGATCACGTTGAGACCTAAAGAAAGCGCCTCCAAGGCCTGATGGTGCTTCAATTCGCCCGTAATAAACGTATCCGCGCCGTTTAGCCGCGCGTCGCGGACACTGCTGCCGCCCGCACCGCCTATGACGGCGACTCTTTTTACCGGAGCGTCAAATCTGCCGCAAAAGCGCACGGTTGTTTGAAGCTCTTTTTCTGCGAACACGGCAAAAGCTTCGAGTATATATCCGTCCGAAACGACGCCCAGCCTGCCTAAGTTTTCGGGGGGTAGGGGAACGGCGTCAAAAACTTTGAGCCTTTCACAAAGACAGTCGTTCACGCCGGAAATTGCGGCGTCAAGGTTGGTGTGCGCGGCATAATGGGCCACGCCCGCGCGGATGAGCGCATAGGCGCCAGCGGTGGCGGGGGAGTACGGGTCGATCCGCCGCACGGAGTCAAACAAGATGGGATGATGTGTCAACAGTGCGTCCGCGCCCCATTTTACGGCCTCTTCGACCGTATCGAGCGTGCAGTCGAGCGCAACGAGCACCTTTTTGATCTCCGTCCGCGTCGTGCCGACCAAAAGCCCCACGTTGTCGCCCTGTATAGCGAGCTCGGGCGGTGCTGTCGTTTCGAGCGCGGAGACCCAATCGTATGTTTTCATATGGTTTCCTCCATCAGGCGGATGAGCGCGTTAATCTCATCCAGCTCCTTCACGAGCGCTTTGGGTATTATGCCCGCCGCCTCCGCTTTTTTAAGCCTTCTCAAATGCCCCGCTTTATAACGGTTCAAAAAGGGGATGAAAAGCGGGTCGCGCTTTTGCGCCGTCACCCAGCCAAATTTATAGACGCCTTTCGGAAAGTTCTCGGGGATAGACTCGGGCTCCCCATACTGCGTCGCGATAAGCTGATAGTACCTGCCCGCTTCATAGGCGATGCACTCATCCACGATGCGAAAGCCGTTGTGGTGCAGATAATAGCGCAGCTCCTCTGTACCGCGCATGGGCTGCATTACGATGCGTTTCACGCTTTGCGCAATCTCCGGCGAAACTGAAAGGAGCCTTGCGATGAGCGTGCCGCCCATGCCTGCGATGACAAGCGCGTCGGCCTCGTTTTCGTTTAATCCCTTAAGCCCGTCCGCCACGCGGATGTCGATACGGTTTGTTAAGCCGCAGACCGCGGCGAGCTTTCGCGCTTTGTTGAGCGAGAGATCGCTTATATCGCTCGCGATCACGCGCTTTGCCTTTCCCGTTTGCAAAAGTGCCACAGCTAAACGGCCGTGATCGGAGCCGATATCGGCAACGGTGTCGAAAGAGCCCAGCATATCGGCAATGGCGTTAAGCCTTGCGCCTAAAACGATTCCCATACGACCTCGGCGTAAAAAATGGTGTTTCAACACCTTTTATTTCATTGTAATGGACTTGCCGTGTCAATGCAAACTTCGAATCCAAAAATTTCTATTTGCCGCGCGAAAAACCGCAGGACATACAAATGCCATAACCGTCCCTGACCGCCATAGGATTCCCGCAGACGGGGCAGACGGGCCCTCCATCGGCCACGCGGCGTTTGAAAAGATAACCCGCGCCAAGCCCTATACCCATACCGCACATGCCGATGCCGGCAATCTTTTGAATATAGCTTGCGCCGAAAATGCAAAGAAGCGTACCGCCTATTAGAAAAAGCGCCATCGCCGATACGATGAATATGGTGAATCTATGCGCGCCTTTTGTCTGACCTTTTTTCTGAGCTTGATCGTCCATCCCGTTTCATCTTCCTTTCCGGTTCTCAATCGACCGCCTTGATATGGTAAAGCCGTGAGCCGCCGTCGCCGATTACGCGCACGTTTTCATTGTAGCCTGTGCTTGCAAATTGCTGCATCAGCGCGACGCCATGGTAGCTGAGCGCGTCGCCGCCGATAAGATAGTACTCCTCGTTTGATTTGAACATATAGCGCCGCGCGATGAGCGCGAGCGGCAGGCCTTCGCCGGAAAGCTTTATGGGGCTTATGTGGTTGACGAGCGAGCCGAAAGCTTTCACGCTGATGTACTGCGGGCGGCTTCTTACCTCATATAGCGCGTCTGGATCCAGCCCCCTTACGCGCAATACGTCGTGCGCGTGCGCGGGGATGGCGTTGACTTGATAAAAGCCCGCAAATGCCTCGCGCCCGTCCGCGCTCACGGCCGCCCATACGGGACGGTTATTTTGAAAGGCGGATTCCATGCGGTAAAATGTGCCGAATTGGAAAAGCCTGCGATGCGCCTTGTAAAACTCGATCTGCTGACTGATGCAGTTTCTGTCGAACGGGCTCAGCTCCGTAGGGTCGAGTTCGTAGCCGAACGCACCGAACACCGCTACGTTGAACCGGGTCTCAATGGAAGTCGCACGAAGCGTGGGGGAATGCGGGCTTTGCGAAACATGCGCGCCGATGGTACTCTGCGGGTAACCGTAACTTGTACCTTCCTGTATGGTGAGGCGGGAGACGGGGTCCGTATTGTCGCTCGCCCATGTCTGCGGCATGTAGGAGAGCATCCCGAGGTCGAAACGGTTACCGCCCGACGCGCAGGACTCGAACAAAATATTCGGGAATCGCTCCGTGAGGTTTTTCAACACCTCATAAAGCCCAAGCGTATAGCGGTGGAAAAATTCGCCCCGGCGCTCGGGTGGGAGCGTTGCAGCATACATATCGGAAAAATTGCGGTTGCAGTCCCACTTTACATAGGAAATATCCGCGCTTAAAAACACCGCGCTCATCGTATCGATAAGATAGCGGCGTACCTCGCCGTTTGTCAGATCGAGAACCAGCTGGTTGCGCCCTAGGGCAGGTTCGCGGTTTGGGAGCTTTACCGCCCAGTCGGGATGGGAGCGGTAGAGGTCGCTGACTTCGCTCACCATCTCCGGCTCCACCCAAAGCCCGAAATCGAGCCCCAATGCCTTGAGCTTTTTTTGGAGCCCGTCGAGCCCGTGCGGCAGCTTCTTCTTGTTGACCGTCCAGTCGCCCAAGGCGCGCGTATCGCCGCTGCGCTCGCCAAACCACCCGTCGTCCAGAACGAAAAGCTCCACGCCGAGCTTCGCGGCCTGCTTTGCCATGGAAAGGAGCCTGTGCTCGTCGAAATCGAAGTAACAGCCCTCCCATGTGTTCATGAGGATGGGACGCTCTTTGTTCTTCCAAACGCCGCGCACGATGTGCTCGTTCACGAAACGGTGCATGTGCTGCGACGCCCCGTTTAAACCCTCGTGCGAGAAGGTCATGACCGCTTCGGGCGTTGAGAAGCTTTCGCCGGCCTCGAGCGTCCAAAGAAATGTGGCGGGGTTGACGCCCATGAGCACGCGCGTTTTACCGAAGTGCGTCGCTTCGATGATCTCAGCGTGATTGCCGCTGTAAACGAGATTGAAGGCATAGACATCGCCCACGTGCTCTGTGGCCTCGTTTTGACGAAGCATAATGAAAGGGTTCATGCGTGCGCCGCTCAGGCCCGTTTTGGAATCGTTTACATAAATGCCCGTGGACAAAGGCTTTTCCTGCTTCTGCCTCTCATTCGCCCATGCGCCCGTGAATGTGAGAAGCGTGTAATCCGTGCGCGGCAGATCGATCTGCATGCTCATGGCGCGCTTCACCTGTACGCGGCCGCCGGAGCGGTTGATGAGCTCCATCCTTCGGCAGATCACGTCGGCGTCGTAAAACACGGTATAAAAGAGCTTCAAGGTAAGCCCCAAAGCGGGATCTGCAAGCTCAAACAAATGCGTTTCGGCGTTGCTTAAAGCGTCATAGGAAGATGGGAGGCCTATAATAGCGGGTTTTTCAGTGAGCATGCTGTGAGAAACGAACGTGAAATCCGCCGTGTCGGATCCGTTTCCCATAACCACCTCCACGGCGGCTTCGCGAAAATCCCCACGGCCGTAGGAGGAGCATTCCAAGCACACATCATCGAGCCCAAACGTGCCGTCATATCGCGAACAGGCGACCATGGTACCGTAGGGCGTGGCATTCTTTTCGGCCAAAGCGGAATATTCTTCGCGTTCGCAGACGCGCCTTCCGTAGTAAACCAAGCTTAAATGCCCGCTGGGCAGCACATCGAGAATGTAGCTCGTATTCTTTGTATATAGATGCGTCATGCGCTCCTCCGAAAAAGAATAACTTCCCCTTTAATTTTAACACGAAAAGACGTTTTAAACAAAAAAATATATCGGTCATGCCTTCATGGGGAATGCCATAAAATAAGTCCTTTCCGGCGATGTGCTCGGCGGAAAGGACACCTTAGGAACTCGGTTAAAAAAAAACCGGAGCGCTACGGCGTAAATTGGTAGATCGTCTGCACCGCGTCATCCTTTTCATACGAGACGCCTGCGACATCCGCGATTGCCTGCGCGAGGTAATCTATGGCGTTGAGCGCCTGCTCGAAAGTATTTTTGTTTGTGCCGACTTCCACCAGCAGGCATTGGTTCGATACATGCTGGTTATAGCGGCCGCTCTTTACGCGGATATCGCGCATAAGATCGGAATTGATCGTTCGGAGACGTTCCGTTATTTTTTTTGCGAGCGCATAATTGGCTGCAAAATCGGGCATTTCGCCATAGCCGGTACCCGTAGCGCCCTTGCCCGTGCCTACCACGAACATCATTCGCGCCACCTCTTTGCCGTCGAGCGTCACAAAGCCGCCTGCGCCTGCGTCGCGATGCAGGTCGATAAACAAGGTAATGGAGGGATATTTTTCTTTATATTTGAGCATGGTGACGAGGGAGCGCTCGTAGGAGGTGTCCAGCTTGGGAGGCTCATGGTCGGTCGTGTCGTGGATGACCGCGATGCCGTATTTTTCGCTCAAAAGCTTGGTTAGCTTTTCGCCGAGCGCCACAACGTTGCGGTCGTTTTGCCGTGTGCGCCATTCTCCGTTGGCGACGTAGGGATATTGCTTCGTGGGCGTGTACGCCTCGGTGGTATGCGTATGATAGATGAGCACGCGCGGCTCTGTGCCCGAAAGGTCCACGTTTTGCCGCGTGGAAACGTTTAACAGTTCGAAACGAATGTTATCGCTCACGCCTTCGTCAAAATCGGTCAGTTCCACCTCAAGATGGCCTGAATCGGGCGCGGGAGGCGCCGTGTTTTCTATCTCAACGGGCGGTGAAACGGCGGGGGTGCCGCCGAAAAGAATGCCTTGAAACAAAAACGCGCCCGCCGCGAAAGCGAAAACGACCGTAAGCGCAAAGCGGATGCCGCGCTTTGTGAGGCTGAGATCTCTCTTTTTCCGCCGATAAGGCCCTTTTTTCATATGACAAGCCCTCCTGCATAATAGGTATGTAGAAGGGCTCCGCGTTATGCCACGAGCATGCGTATCTCGTCGTAGGAGGCGTCGAAAAGCGCAAGGTTGATGCCGTCGGCGAGGATGCGCGCCATATCCTTTACGATGGTATCGATATCCTTGGGGGTCACGATGAGCGTGCCTATTTTTTCGCTGATGACCTTCTCCGCAAGCTCCTTGAGGCGTTCCTCGTCCTTGTGGAGCCCCGTTTCTTCGGCTATGAGGCTTATGGTATCCTGTGAGATGGTGGAGGCGTAAACGACCAGAGGCACGCCGATGGCGATCACGGGTACGCCGAAAGTATCCTTGTTGAGCCCCGCGCGGGTATTGCCTACACCGCTCCCCGGGCTTATGCCCGCGTCCGTAAGCTGCAAGGTCGTGCTGATGCGCGCGGCGCGGCGCGATGCGAGCGAATCGATGGCGATGATAAGATCCGGTTTTACATGCTCGGTGATGCCGCGCACCACCTCCATGGTCTCGATACCGGTCACGCCGAGCACGCCGGGCGCCGCGGAGCACACCGAGCGTACGGAGGCGGGGATCGCGTCGGGCAGAAGCTCGTGGATGTGGCGCGTCACAAAAACCTGTTCAGCTACCGCCGGGCCTAAGGAATCCGGCGTGATAGAGCGGTTGCCCAAGCCCACAACGAGCACTGTGGCGGTTTTCGGAAGATTGCTCAAAAGCGCCTTCAGCTCGTCGCTGAGCGCTTTTGACAGTTCCTCGAACAAATCGAGCGGTCGGTCGACAAGCCCGGGCGCATCCAGCGTCACATAGGTGCCCATCGCCTTGCCGATTTCCTTCGCCGCTTCCTCGGTTTCCACCTTGATGCGTGAAATTGCAATGCCGGGGCGCTCCGTGCATTCCTCGCAAACGCCCGAAAGCTCAGGGTGCAGTTCGCGCGCCTCCATGGCGAGGTCGGTATAAACGGACATAAAAATCTCCTTGACAGTTGGTTGAAAATCCGTAAGACTAGTATTGTCCCGATAAGGGCGTGTTATTTGTGAAAAACGGCGTTTCAACCGCCGGATTTTGCTTGCAATGCACACTTTTCCATGATATAATCTACAACGTTCGATTAAAAAGACAGGAGTGAATTGTTTTGGCAAACCACAAATCCGCTTTGAAGCGCGTGGGTACTACCGCAAAAAAGAACCTTCGCAACCGCATGGTCGCTTCTCAGGTCAAAACGGCCGTGAAGAGCTTCGACACAGTCGTAGCGTCCGGCGATAAGGTCGCCGCCGATAAGGCGTTCGTGCAGACCGTCAGCACCGTCGATAAGGCTGCCGCGAAGGGCGTTATCCATAAAAACGCCGCCAACCGCAAAAAGGCCCAGCTCGCCAAAAAGCTCACGGCCAAAGCGCAGTAAGCGGTCCTTATCTGATTTTTCGCAAATAGGGAGCCGACCGGAAGGTTGGTTTCTTTGCGTAAAGAAATTTACATAAAATAGCGCATACAAAAAATGCTCCGGATCGACGGGGCATTTTTATATGCGTTGAAAGATCATCCTTAGCTCCGTGATCGGCGTACAGAGTGTGATCTCTGCGGATGCGCCGTCGAAGCGGAAGCCGTACCGCTCATAGAACCGTATCGCTTTTTCGTTGCCTTTGAGCACCCAAACGGCAATTTTCGGATAAGCGGTTAGCCGTTTAAAGCAGGCGTTCATCAGCGCGTAGCCGATTTTATGCTTTTGATAGGCTTCCAGCACATAGATGGCGTAGACCTCACCGCAGTCCGTTAAGTCCTCGTTCCTGCAAACGCCGTAGCAGGCGAAGCCGACGATCTTGCCATCCGCCTCAGCCACAAGCGTATTATCAGGCCAGCGGTGCGCGCGTTCAACGGACCTTTCAACCGAAAGGGCGTCGAGATAGCTTTGATCTACAAGCCCCGTATAGGCCTCCTGCCACGATTTCCAATGCACATAAGCTTTACCCTCTATGTCGTCGGGACGCATATCCCTAAGGCTGAATTCCATGCTGCTCCCTCCGGCTTCTTTTATTGCACAAAATATTTGAAAAATGCGACTTCGAGCGCTTGCGTATCCTTCATGGTACCGGAGTTGTTCAAGAAACCTACGTCTGCGAACGTTTTGGCGATCTCGGCGATCTCGGCATAGGAAAAGCGTTTGGCAAAATCGTAATTCTTTTGCGCGGCGGCGGGGTGGAGCGCGAGCGCTTTTGCGGCGTCGCTGCGTTTAAGAGCCTCCTCGTCTATGAGCTTTCGCGTCTTTAGGACCGTTTGCATACGCTTCCCGAAAAGGGTTGCGAGCCCCATTGCGCTCGCGCCTGAATCGAGAAGCTTTTTAAGCGCCAAAAATCCTTCCTGCTTGCGGCCGTCCGAAAGGAGGTCGATGATGCGAAAGGTATCGCTTTCCAAACTCGGCGTGACCACCGCATCGATCACGGCGCGCGTTACCTCTTGCGCGTCGCCCGCGTAGGCCGCGGCTTTTTCAAATTCGGCGGCAAGCGCCGTCATATCCGTGCCCACGAGGTTTACAAGGTAATAGGCGTTTTTTTCCGCGATGGGGGAGCCAAGCTTTTTGCCGCGCTGCAATAGCCATTTCACGGCTTCGGAGGGGGTAAGCTCCGAAAAAAGCACCTCGCGGCCCGCGTCATGGAACGCCTTTACGATGGTGAGGTTACCGGATGCTTTGCCGCGCACAAAAAAGACGAGCGTGGTCGAGGGCGGAATGCTTAAAATATAGTCCGCAAACTGCTTGGCAGCGTCCTCCACGGGGAGCGCGCGACAAATTACCACGCGGCGCTCCGCAAAGAATGGAAGCGTTTCGCAGGCAGTGCGGACAGCGTTATAATCTGCCTCTTCGAAGGTTTGCACGTTGAGATCGCGCGTTCCCTCGTCGAGCGTTTGCATTAGCGTATGAAGTACGCCGTCCTTCACGAATTCTTCGCTGCCGTGAAACAGATAAGCGCCGCTGAAATCGTTTTGTTTTAGAAGCGTTGTAAACTCCATATGATTCATAAGTCCATTATAGCAGAAACGCACTCAGAAAACGAGCAGAACGAGGGCGGCAAGAAGAAACGCGGCGCCGCCGGAGAGATATTTTACGGCGGTTTTTGTTAAGTTATAGCGCGAAAGGAGCGCCATGCCCGCGTAGAGAAGAAGCACGGCGGAAAAAGGCAAAGTATTGAATTTACTGATTGCAAAGGGCAACGCCGCGACCAGTTCCGCCGCGCGTACGGTTATACTCGCGGCGAGGTCGCCTATGTATGCGGGGATGGAGGCGACTGCGGGGGAGAGGAAATAAAGGAGGACTGCGGGTAACGATACGATGAGCCCCAGGCTTGCCACGGGCAATATGAGAATGTTGGAAAAAAGCGTCAGCCAAGCCACCTCGCCAAAGTAGTGCGCGCTTAAGGGGAATGTGCCAAGCGTACCGCATACCGTGAGGGAAACGTCCGACGCGATGTTTTCGCCAAAGAACAGAAGCTTTTCCTTGAGCGGCTCGTAGAAAAGCGCAATAGCGAAAACCGCTGCGAAGGAAAGCTGATAGCCGAGGTCAAAAAGCTGCATGGGCGAAACGAGGAGCAAAACCGCGGCTGCAAGGGAGAGGGAAGCGGGCAGGTCGCTGCGCCGCTTGAACACGCCGCTTAAAAGAACGCACTGGGTCATGACCGCCGCGCGCACGAGCGAGGGAGGAAAGGCCGCAACGGCGCAGTACAGCAGGGAAAATATGCCCACGGTGAAAAAGCGCGTCACGCGATATTTTTTGGGGATCACAAGGAGAATCAAAAACGCGTAAAGCGATATGTTCATGCCCGAAAGCGCGAGGATGTGCGAAAGCCCCGTCGCGCGAAAGGCGCTGAGCGTATTTGAACTAAGCTCCGCGCGATAGCCGAAAAGCATACCTTTCAAAAGCGCCGCGTTATTGGGAAAAAGCGCATCCGACGCGGAGAAAAGCGCCTCCCTGAGGCTGCTTAAGAAAGCGCTTACCGCCTGCACGGCGGGAAGTACGCTCAAGTCGAGCGGCAAAAAGCGGTATGCGCCCATGCGGAGTACGCCCAAGGCGAACGATGCAAAAAGAAGCGCCGTTTTGGGCAAGCCTGAAAAAGTGAGAAGGAGCATACACATTAAAGAAGCGCATACGGCGGTCAAAAGCCATATGCGCTCCAAAACGCTTCCCAGGAAAACGCCGCAGGAAAGCCCGAGCGCAATCACGCAAAGCGCCCTGAATTGAAATACTGTTTCGTGCTTTTTTAAGGGCACGGTTTCCATCGCGATACTTTATTTACTCAGCGCCGCGACGGCTTCGATTTCCACAAGTCCGCCCGCGGGGAGTGCCGCAACCTGCACGCAGCTTCGCGCGGGGAACCCGCCTTCAAAATGTTCACCGTAGATTTTGTTGACGAGCGGGAAATCCTTCATGTCATGTAAAAACACGGTGGTCTTTACAACGTCCGAAAGCGAAGCACCCGCAGCGTTGAGCACGGCATTAAGGTTTACAAGCGCCTGCTCCGCCTGCGCCTCTACGCCCTCTTTGAGCTTGCCGGTCGCGGGGTCAACCCCGAGTAACCCACAGGTGAACACGAAGGAGCCGCTTATGACGGCGTGGCTGTAAGGGCCGATGGCGGCGGGGGCATTGTTTGAAATGATGGTCTGTTTCATGGAAATACTCCTTTCTGATGGAAGATGGCTCTTGATGTTTTTGAGCCAAAGTATGTAGGCGCTTTCGCCGGTATCACTATAATATTTTTTACGCACGCCCGCCTTATCAAAACCGAGTTTGTAGTAAAGGGACTGTGCAGAGAGGTTGCTTTCACGCACCTCGAGCGTCATGTCGTCCGCGCACAAAGAAACCGCGAGCCGCATCATGGTGAGCATCAGCGCGCGCCCGAAGCCTTTGCCTCTTTCCTCGGGGGCGATGGCCACATTGGTGATATGCGCCTCGTTGCAAATGAGCCACATGCCCGCGTAGCCGATCACTACGCCGCTTTTTTCGGCGACGCGGTAATGCGCCACGTCGTTTTTCAATTCACCCGCAAGGGCGTTATAGGACCAGGGGCTGCGAAAACATATCTTTTCAAGCTCCGCCACGCGGTTCAAGTCCGCCTTTTGCATGGGGCGGAAGAAAATCTGATCCATGAAAGTTACTCTTTTCTACTGCCGCGCAAGCGCTCGGCCTGCGACGGGCGTAAATAAAGGGGCAGCGCCTCAAGGGAAACGTTTCCGCTTTGGTGCATGCGATAGCCCGCAATCGCGACCGCGTCTGCAAGAAGCTCAACGGGCAACAGTGCGGCCGACCTGTCCTGATTAAGGATATTCTCGGCATAGGCCAAAGCGCCGTCGCCTGCGTAGGCGGTGCCGCGCGGGAAGAGAGGCAAAAGCTCGTCCAACGTAGTCGCACAGGGCGGCAAGGTTTCAGTGCCGGACTCGTAATGCGCGGCGTACACTTTTTCCCTTTTTGCGTCGATAAGCGTGCAGACGGAAGGATACTCCCGTGCGCCTTCATAAAGCGCGTCGAGCGAGCAGACGGCGGCGATGGATCGCCCCGTTGCCGCCGCCATGGCGTTCATGGCGCATACGCCGATACGTACGCCCGTGAACGAGCCGGGGCCAATATCGACCGCATATGCGTCCACATCCCGCGCTTTCAGATCAAAGTCTTTTAAAAGCCGCTCGCAAAGCGGCAGTAAGGTTTCCGAGTGGGTGAGGCCGCGCTGGCCTTTTAAAAGTGCAAGAAGCTTGCCGTCCTTTAAAAGCGCGGCGGAGGCGATGTTGCCCGAGGTGGATACGCTTAGAAGTATCATAACGAAAACCCCTCCAGAATGGCGCGATACCGCGCGCCAAACGGCATAAATTCTATGGTGCGCGGCTCACCGCCGCTTCCCGAAATATGTATCTCGAGCCGCTCATGAGGCAGCGCTTCCAAAACGTTTTCGCACCATTCCATGGCGATGATCCCGTTTTGGGCAAGATAATCGTCGTAGCCGATGGCGTAAAGCTCGTCCGCGTCCGCAAGGCGGTACGCATCGAAGTGGAAAAACCTGATGCCGTTTGGCGTTTCGTGCTCGCGCACGATGGTGAAGGTGGGGCTCACGACACCGTGGATTTTAAGCCCCTCCGCCACGGCGCGGGTGAACGCGGTTTTGCCGGCGCCCAGGTCGCCGTAGAGCGCGAGAAACGCGCCGGGGAAGAGGCGCTCTGAAAGCGCTTCCCCAAGGCGTTCGGTATCCGCCTCGTTCAAATTGTTGAAAATCAAACGCATATCAGTTCAGCGCACCCTGCTCCCTGAGCTCCTTACGAAGGTCGAGGAAGCAGTCGTTTTTTATCGCCTCGCGCACGCGCTCCATGAGCCTTAAGGAGAAGCGGAGGTTGTGCATGGTGATGAGCTGCGCCGCCAAAATCTCCTTGGATTTTACGAGATGGCGGATGTAGGCGCGCGTAAAGCCGCTTTTACAGGCATAGCAGTCGCAGCTTTCCTCGATGGGCGTAAAGTCGCGCTCGAAGGTCGCGTTTCGGAGCATTTTTTTGCCGCTGCCTGTAAGTGCCAGGCCGTTTCGTGCGATGCGCGTCTGCAAAACGCAGTCGAACATATCAACGCCGCGGAGCACGCCCTCCACGAGGCAATCGGGGCTGCCCACGCCCATGAGATAGCGGGGCTTTTCCGTAGGCATGTAGGGCATCATTTCCTCGAGCATTTCATACATTAAGGGCTTTGGCTCGCCTACGCTCAAGCCGCCTATGCCGTAGCCGATGCAATCGAGGTCGGCCATGAATTTGGCGCTTTCTATGCGAAGCTCTTTATAAGTCCCGCCCTGCACGATGCAAAAAAGCGCCTGATCCTCGCGCGTATGCGCCTTTTTGCAGCGCTCCGCCCAGCGGTGCGTGCGGTTCATGGCGGCGCGTGCATAGGCCTCGTCGGAGGGGTAGGGGGCGCATTCGTCAAACGCCATGGCGATATCCGCACCCAGAGCCTGCTCGATCTCCATCACGCTTTCGGGCGTAAAAAAATGCTTACGCCCGTCGAGGAGCGAGCGGAATTCCACGCCGTTTTCGTGTATCTTGTTGGCGGCTGATAAGCTGAACACCTGAAAGCCGCCCGAATCGGTGAGTATGGGCCTATCCCACCGCATGAAATTGTGGAGCCCGCCGGCCTCCTTCACAAGCTCGTGACCGGGCCGCTCGAACAGGTGGTAGGTATTTGCGAGTATGATGTTTGCGCCCACGTCTTTGAGGTCGCGCGGGGTCATGGCCTTCACGGTGGCCTGTGTGCCTACGGGCATGTAGCAGGGGGTGTCGATCACGCCGTGCGGCGTAAAAAGCCGCCCGAGGCGCGCGCCCGACTGCTTGCAGGTGTGGAGGATTTCAAAGTGAAACGGCTGCATGAATTCTCCGATTTCCATGTTTCTTTCTATAAAATCAGCATCGCGTCGCCGAAGGAGAAAAAGCGGTAGCGATCCTTCACGGCGTGTTCGTATACCTTCAGCATTTCCTCGCGGGAGCAAAGCGCGCTAACGAGCATCAAAAGCGTGGATTCGGGCAGGTGGAAATTAGTGATGAGCGCGTCCACTGCCTTGAAGCGGTACCCGGGTGTGATAAAAATGCCCGTCCAGCCGGATCTTGCATGGACGACGCCCTGCTCATCCGTTACGCTTTCGAGCGTGCGGCAAGAGGTGGTGCCCACGCAAAAGATGCGCCCGCCGGAGGAGCGCGCCGAATTGATCGCGCTTGCGGCCTCTTCACTGACTTCGTAATACTCCTCATGCATATGGTGATCCTCCACATTTTCGGCAGAGACGGGGCGGAAGGTGCCAAGCCCCACATGCAAAAGAACGTCCGCAATTTTTACGTCTTTTTCGGCGATCGCGCGCAAAAGTTCATCGGTAAAATGAAGTCCCGCCGTGGGCGCGGCCGCGGAGCCGCGCTCGCGCGCATACACGGTCTGGTAGCGCCCGGCGTCGTTGAGCCGCTCGGTAATGTACGGTGGCAGGGGCATTTCGCCCGCACGGTCGAGCACCTCTTCAAATATGCCCTCGTAAAGCAACTCCACAACGCGCCCGCCCGCGTCTGTTTCCTCCAAAATACGCGCGCTGAGTTCATCGTTAATCTTGTAAACACAGCCTTTTTTTGCGCGCTTGCCCGGGCGTACGAGCGCCTCCCAGCGCGTAGAGTCTATGCGCTTGAGAAGGAGTATTTCCATATGGCCGCCCGTAGCCTCGCGCACGCTGCGAAGGCGGGCGGGGATGACGCGTGTATCGTTTCGAACGAGAACGTCGCCTGCGCACAGGTACTTTAAAATATCCGTAAACACGAAATCGCTTACGGTTTTTTCCTTCCTGTCGTATACGAGAAGCCGCGAGGAACTGCGGTCTTTCAGCGGCGTCTGCGCGATCAGCTCCTGCGGAAGGTCATAGTAAAAGTCGCCGGTTTTCAAAACTAAACCTCTTTTCACGGTTCCTGTGCCATGCTGATTATACGGGAAAAGGGCGTGTTTTGCAACCTGCTCTAACTGCGTATAAGAACACGCACAAAGCGGTTCTTGCCGCGCTTGAGGATGAATGTATCGCCCTCGGGCAGCGCCGCGTCGGAGGCTTTCACAAGCACGCCGTCGAGCCGTATGCCCTTGCCGGCGATGAGCCGCCGCGCATCGGAATTGGAGCTTGCAAGGCCCGCGAGGCGCACGAACTCCGCGAGGTTCTTGGGACGCTCGGGCAAGATGACCTCTTCAAGACTTTCTGGCGTTTCGCCAGCGGCAACGCTCGCATAGCGAAACTTTGCGGACCGCGCCTCCTCCGCGCCACAGTAGGCGGAAACGATCGTATCCGCGTAAAGCGCATGCGCTTTTACCATGTCCTCCTTCAAAAACGCGGCGTAATCGCTCGCAGTAAGATCCGTGGTAAGGCGGAAGTAATCGCTTAAAAGCGCATCTGGCACGCGCATGCATTTTTGGTACATATCGGCGGCGGGCTCATTTAGGCCTATGTAGTTGTTGAGCGACTTGCTCATCTTTTCCGCGCCGTCGAGGCCTATGAGGAGCGGAAAGGTGATTACGTCCTGCGGTTCCTGATCATAGCCGCGCTGGAGCGAGCGCCCAACAAGCAAATTGAAGGTCTGGTCGCTGCCGCCCACTTCCACGTCCGCATGAAGCGCGACGGAGTCGTAGCCCTGCATGAGCGGGTAGAAAAGCTCGTGCAATCCGATGGGGGAGCCGCTTTGGTAACGGGTCGAAAAATCGTTGCGTTCAAGTATCTGCGCGAGGGTGAATTTGCCCGCGAGCTTCAATACGTCTTCAAAGGAAAGATCCTTATGCCATTGCGAGTTGTAGACGACGGTTGTTTTTTCCGGGTCGAGTATTTTTGCGACCTGCTCGAAGTACGTTTTGCCGTTTTCGCGCGTTTGATTAAAGGTGAGCGGCGGCCGCATTTTGTTCTTGCCCGAAGGGTCGCCGATCATAGCGGTAAAATCGCCTATCACAAAGATGATCTCGTGCCCCGAATCCTGCAAAAGCCTGAGCCTTTTAAAAGGCACGGTGTGTCCGAGATGCAGATCGGGCCGCGACGGATCCGCGCCGAATTTGATCTTCAGCTTTCTGCCACTTTTGAGCTTCGCTAAAAACGTTTCCTCGCTTACGATCTCCGCGTCGTCGCGCCTGATGCGCTCGAATACCTGCTGCGCGTCCATAATGCCCCTCCTTTAAATAAAAAACAGCGGCTCAAGCTTGTGCCTGAGCCGCCATATCCGCCATGCTTTTTACGCCTGCGGCGACGCCGACCCAAGCCTGCTCCCATAGTAGCAGGCCGACTTCGCATAAGCGTAAACGGCGTTCAAACTGCGCATAAAACGTCCTCCGAGGTATCTGTTTTTCGTATTGTACCCGTCCTGCCGTTCAAAAGCAAGCAAAAACGAGGATTTGGGGAATATATTATCGAGGCCTTCCCACCAGTACCTGCACGTCGACGGTGATCTCGCGAATATGCTCTACGGAAAGCTGAGCCGTATCCACATGGAACAGCATGGGGGTAAGTCCGAGGAAATCGTTGAGTTGCTCCGGCGTGACGGGAAGCGTATTCGAAATGCGGAGTCTTTCGATCAAATTTAAGTGTTCTTCGAAATGCTCCGTCACGCGCGCGGGGGAATAGGCGCCCGATTGAAGCCCTTCTTTGGCGGCCTGCCGTATTTCCTTTAAGTAGCTCTCACCGGGCACGACCTTTATCACAATGCCGTGGGGCTTTAATACGCGCTTGAATTCCACGTAACCGGCGGGCGAGAAGATGTTGAGAAGCACGTCGACGCAATGCTCCCTAAGAGGGATACGCGCAAGATCGCCTACGAGCCATGAAACGCCGTTACCGCCGCGCGCGGCGATTTGGATGGCGTCCTTTTCGATATCCACGCCGATCACGTCCGCGCTTGGACCGAAATACGCCTTCAGGCCCAACGCATAAAAGCCCTCGCCGCAGCCTGCATCCAAAAACATGGGGGAATCGGACCTTACATGCCGCTCGGCGGCTTCGCACACGGCCCTGCGGATTCGGTCATAGAAGCCCGCGCGAAAAGCCCTCTGACGGCTTTCAAAAAGTGCCGCGTCGTACCCGCGGTGCTTTTTTTGCGGTGCAAAGTTCACATAGCCCTTTTTGGCTATATCGAAGCAATGGCTGTTTTCGCATACGAGGCTCGCGCCGTTTTCCGCCATCGCGCCGCCGCATATGGGGCAGCGAAAATACACCGCGACCCTTTTGAATTTTTCCGTACCGCCCGCCATACGATCCCTTTTCCGCTATTTCTTCGCCAGATATTTTCTCATGTCGATGGCCACTGCCATGAGTATGATGGCGCCCTTGATGATGTATTGGAGGTTGGTCGAAACGCCGAGCCACTGGAGCGCGACGGTGATGATCTGAAGCAAAATAACGCCCGTTATGATGCCCGATATCTTGCCCGTGCCGCCCGTGAACGATACGCCGCCGATGACGCATGCGGCGATGGCGTCGAGCTCCGCGTTGAGGCCTGCGGAGGCGTTGTTGGAACCCACGCGCGCGGCCTCGACGAAGCCGGAGAAGCCGTAGAGTATACCGGCGAGCGCAAACACGAAAATAATGGTTTTCATGACGTTAACGCCTGAAACGTTGGCCGCCTCGGGATTGGCGCCCACGGCGTACATGTTTTTACCGAACGTCGTCTTGTTCCAGATAAACCACATGATGGCCGTGGCGGCGATGGCGTAGAATACATAATAGGGTATCGCTACGCCCGATAGCGTGACGGTGCCCTTTACGACATCCTTATACGCCTCGGTAAGTCCCGCGATAGGCGCGCCGCCGTTGCTGCCGAGGTTCATGTAGATGAGGATGAGGCCGTAGAGCATCAACTGGGTCGCCAGCGTTACGATAAACGGGTGCAGGCTGAATTTCGCCACGAAAAAGCCGTTGAAAATACCGATCACGCATCCGATCGCCATCACGAGAAGCACCACCAAAACGATGGGTGGCGCAGCCAGCCCCGGGAACATTTTGCTCGTGTATTCCCAGACCGGCTTTTGCAGAAGCGACGCCGATATGAGCATCGACAATCCCATGATGCGGCCGGCGGAAAGGTCCGTACCCGTGAGTACGATGATGCCGCCAACGCCGAGCGCGAGGAAGCTTCCCGAGGCCGCTTTCTTTAAGACGTCGATGATCGACTCGAACGAGAGGAAGGTCGTCGCGAACTTGGCGTTTGTGAGCGTGTAGATCTCCACATAGATCACGAGGATGACGAGCACGATGTAGATCGCATTGTTGAGCAAAAAATCGCCCCACCAACGCCGCTTATCCCGCGCGTCGAGCGCGTCGTACGCGCGCTTCCTTTCCGCGAGCCTCGCGAACAAGCCTTTTTTAGCCTTTTGAGAGGATCTGTTATCCATAACGTCGTGCTCCTTTATACATACTTTGCGGCGAGTGTGAGTATCTCTTCCTGCGAGGTCGCCCGCGCGTCCACTTCACCGGCTATCCTGCCGTTGCTCATGACGATGATGCGATCGCATACGCCCAAGAGCTCGGGCATTTCGCTGCTCACCATCAATACTGTTTTGCCCGACGCGGCAAGGTCGATCATGAGCTGGTAAATTTCATACTTCGCTCCGACGTCGATGCCGCGCGTCGGCTCGTCCATCAGAAGTATGTCGGGCTTCGTCAAAAGCCACCTGCCAACGATCACCTTCTGCTGGTTGCCGCCCGAAAGCGAGCGTATCTTGGTCTTTTGCGAGGGCGTTTTGATGCGCAATGTATCGACTGCCCAGTCGGTGTCCTTTTTCATATCCTTTTCGGACAGGTAGAGATGATGCTTGAGGTAGCTTTTTATGTTGGCAACGGTCGTATTTTCCAAAATATCGAGCACGCCGAAAATGCCCGTCTGCCGGCGCTCCTCGGTAATGAGCGCGAAGCCGTTTTTCATAGCGGCGGTGCTGTTGCGGTTATGGATGACCTTGCCGCTTTTTTTGATCGTTCCGCTTTTTTTTGAGGCTACGCCGAAAATGGTTTCCATAAGCTCCGTACGCCCCGCGCCGATAAGCCCAGCAAAGCCTAATATCTCGCCGCGCCGTGCCTTGAAGGACACATCCTTTAAGTTGAGATAGGTGGCGGAAAGGTCGTCTACCTCGAGCACCACGTCGCCCGGCGTGTTTGTCTTGTCCGGATAGATATTGGTGATCTCGCGGCCGACCATCTGGCGGATGAGCACCTCCATGGTGAGTTCCTCCGCCTTTGTGGTCGCCACCCATTTGCCGTCGCGCATGACGGTGACCTCGTTGGAGATGCGCAGTATCTCGTTCATCTTGTGCGAAATATAGATGATGCCGCAGCCGCGCTCGCGCAGCATATGGATAATGCCGAAGAGCTGTTCCACCTCGGCTTCCGCAAGGGAGGAGGTAGGCTCGTCGAACACGATGATCTTGCTGTTGAAAGAAACCGCCTTGGCGATCTCCACCATCTGCCGCTGCGAGACCGAGAGCGTACGGATGATGGCTCTGGGGTCGACGCCGATTTCAAGATCGTCGAAGATCTCCTTCGTGCGGCGGTACATTTCCTTATGGTCGACGGCGCCGAGCTTCGTTTTGGGGAAGCGGCCGAGCCATATGTTTTCCATGACGGAGCGCGTGTGCACCTGATTGAGCTCCTGATGCACCATGGCGACGCCCGAGTCGAGCGCCTGCCGCGGCGAGCTGAAATCGACCTCCTGCCCGTCGAAAAGTATCGTACCCGCGTCCTTTAGATAGATGCCGAACAGGCATTTCATCAGCGTGGATTTTCCCGCACCATTTTCGCCCATGAGCGAATGGACCGTGCCGGGCCGTATGAGAAGATGCACGTCATCTAGCGCTTTGACGCCCGGAAATTCCTTTGTGATATGCCGCATTTCCAACAGATATTCGCCCATGTTTTCTCCCATCTGCCTCCGCATAAGATATACGCGGCGGCACGGGCGGTTCGCCCCGATAAGTGCCCTGAAAAACTTTGCCTTCGAAAAAGGGAACTGCCGCGGTAAACCGTGGCAGCTCCGCTCTTTTCACTTTATCAAATGTGTTTTGTTCGCGTCAAGAGAAGGCTTACTTGCCGGTGTAGATAGCGTACGGGATACGGATCTTGGCAACGCCCTCGTCGACGTTGAAGCTTTCGGTGTCGGCCATGAGGTCTTTACCCGCGCCGATGTTTTTGGCAAGGTAGATGATACCGTCGGCCATGCCCTGCGCGTCCTGCTTGATGGTACCGGTCATTTTGCCGTTGGCGATCGCGTCCTGCGCAACAGCCGTTGCGTCAACGCCGAACACGGGGATGTAGCCGGTGCCGGATTCGCCGGTGTTGAAGCCCTTCTCGTTCATGGACTCGATCGCGCCCAACGCCTGATCGTCGTTGTTGGCGATGACGATCTCGATATCGCCGTTGGTCAGCGAGTAGGTGGTAAGGGCGGTATCCATAAGGTTCTTGGCGTTGGCCGCGGACCAGTTACCGTAGAGGTAGTAGGGGCTCACGCCGTCATCGGGCTGAGTGCTGTCGGTCTGGTTGGCGGCCGAGGGCACGAGCACGGTGGACCCAAAGAGCGTATTGGCGTTGGATACCGAGTAGAGGGTGCGGCCGAAGGCCTCGGCGTTGCCGAGCTCGCCGCGGAACATCACATAGCTGATCGTGCCGTCGCCGTTGAGGTCATATTTGGCCATGTTGCCCTCGGCGGTGAGGAAGTCGTAGATCATCTGGCCCTGCATATAGCCGGCCTCGTCCGCATCGGTGCCGACGAAGCAGCACTTCTCGTAGCTGTTTACGACATCGTTGGAGACTTCGCGGTTGAAGAAGATGACCGGTACGCCCTTATCCTTGGCGGCGTCCACGATGTTTTGCGCCGCCTCGTCGGAGCCGGTGGTGACGATGTTGACAATGAGAAGGTTGCTGCCCTGCGTCAGCGCCGTTTCGACCTGGGTGGTCTGCTTGGACTGGTCGCTCGCCGCGTCATAGAAGGTGTAGGCGATGTTTCCAGCCTTCAAGCCCTCTTCCATCGCAGTGCGGACGGAGCCGATGTAGGTATCGGAATAGTCGTAGAAGAATACGCTCACGTTGAGTTCTCCGCTCGCGCCGTTCTTGGGCGCGCAGGCAACGAACAGGTTGAGCGCCATCGCGAGTACCATCAATACCGCCAGTGTTTTTTTCATGGTTTTTCCTCCTTGTCGATGTGCGGGCCTGACCGGATGAAGATATGCGGGCATGGCCCTATAATCTTACTATAATATGGCGCGCATGTCGGAGGCTATGCGAAATCGTCCGCAAAAGCAATAAAATCATACGGAGTATGCGACATCATTCGATGAGATCCGGATCAAACTCCGAAGATTCGCTGGTTTCTATGTACATGGGAATGCGGACCGACTGATCTTCTTGTACCGTGAGCGTTTCCGCCGGGTCTGTACCCGTCGCGAAGGCATAGGCCGCCTCAAAGATGGCTTTTCCATGCGAAGGCAAGTCCATCACCACGGTGCCCAAAAACTTGCCCTCGTGCACGGCGGCGAGGCCCTTATCCGTGCCGTCTATGCCCACGATGCTGCAAAAACTCAGTCCAAGCCGCTCTACGGCGTCCGCCGCGCCCAATGCCATGTCGTCGTTGTTGCAGATGATGAGCTCGATCCTGTCGCCGTAGACGGTAAAATACGTTTCCGTCAGCGCGGCGGCCTGATCGCGGCTCCAGTTGGCGATGCCGCCGTCGAGCTTTTCCATTTCGAAGCCTGCCTGCTTGAGCGTCTCTACGGAGACCTCCGTGCGTATAATGGCGTCCTGATGCCTGCGCTCGCCCTCGAGCATGACGTATTGTATGACGCCGTCGCCGTTGGTGTCGATGCTTTTCGGGTCGAGCCGGAAGCGGTCGATCACGATCTGCGCCTCGAGCGTAGCGGATTCGCGCGCGTCGCTCCCGACATAGAGAATCTTGTCCCATTTGAGCATGTCCTCCTGCACGGGTTCGCGGTTGAAGAAAACCACGGGGACGCCGGCGTCGCGCGCACGGTCGATAATGCCTCCCGCGTCCGTGCGATCCACTAGGTTCACGCAGAGTACGTCGTAGCCGAGCGAAAGAAAGCGCCCGATCTGCTCGTTTTGCGTCGCTTGGCTTTCGCCCGCGTCGGCGATGGAGATGTTGACGCGCACGCCCGTGCTCTCCTCAAAAGCCGCGGCGGCCTCCGTAAAGCTTCCCATCATGGCGGAGATGAAGGTATCGTCTCCCTTATATACGCTCACGCCGATCTTGATGGCGTCCTTCTCGGAGGCGCTGTCACAGGATGAAAGCCCCAGACAGAGAAAGAGCGCAAGAAGCGCCGCAAAAAAGCGGATGCATGATGTTTTCACGCAAGGACCCTCCTTTCAGCCTATCGGAAAGAGTATGGCGGAGATCGGCGGCTCGTACATGTTGTCCGACCGCGCGATGAAGGCGCTTAGTGCCGCGTCATATGTGCGCCCGCCGTCGATGCGCGAGACCGCTTCGGTCACGGCAAGGTAGCCGGCGTCGAACTCGCTCGCGATGGCGAGCGCAGTGATCTTCCCGCTTTCGAGCAGGTTTCGAAGCGCTGCGTCGTAACCCATGCCGTAAAGGAACGCGCCCTTATCCGCAGCCTCTGCGAGTAAAAGCGTGGCGGCGGGATCGCAAGATGCATAGACCTTGCCTGGCGCTATATGGGAAACGTCATTAGCATGCACGAGATCGTAGGTGAAGCCGGCGGCGTCAAGCGCCGCAAGAAACTCCGTCAGGCGTTCGCCGCCTTCATCCTCCACGACGGTAACGCTGCGCAGAGGCTGCTTTTCCATTTCGGTCACGAGCGCTGCGGAAAGCGCTTTAGCGCCGAGGGACACATGGCTTGCGCCTTTGCCGGAAAGAAGAGCATCCCCCGCGAGAACGAGAGGCGCGGAGGACTTGTTCTTCAGAAGCCACGCGCTCAGATTTTCCGCGTCCGCGCGGTAGAGAATCACGGCGTTCGCGCCGTTTTGAAGCTCGCGCTCGAGCGCGGCGGTCTGCGCATTGGCCGACGGGTCCGTGACGCGCACGATGTGAAGGTCCGCATTTTTTTCAAGCGCCGCGCCGGTGAGCCCCTTTTCGAAGTTCTCGCCTCCGGAGCAGAGGACGACGGAAACGCCGTAGACATCCACCTCCGGTACGGAGAACGATTGGTAAAGATAGAGCGCCGCGACGAACACGAGAAGCGCCAGCGTACCTAAAAAAATGCGTTTTTCCCTGAGGCCCATATGATTACTTTGCCTCCTCCTCAGAATAGGACACGGCAGGCAGATGCAGCGTGATGGTCGTGCCCACGTCCAGTTCGCTTTCGATGATGACGCCGTACGCATCGCCCGCGTAGAGCTTGATGCGCTCGTTCACGTTTTTGAGGCCGACGCCCGAGCCCTTGGAGATGGGGAAATGCTCCACGAGAAGCTTATCCACGAGGTCTTGGGGCATGCCTATACCGTTGTCGGAAACGGAGATGTAAAGATCCTCCCCCTCGACATGCACGTCTACGCGTATCTCGCCGTCGCCATCCATGAAGTCCATGCTGTGGTAGATGGCGTTTTCTACGATCGGCTGCACCACGAGTTTGATGACGGCAAGGTCGAGCGCAGCGTCCGGCACATTGATGGAATAGGTGAATTTATCCTTATAGCGCATCTGCTGTATGGTGAGGTAGCTTCGCGTGTGCTCGAGCTCGTCTTTGACGGGGATGAAGTTTTTGCCCTTGCTCAGGCTTATGCGAAAGAGCTTTGCGAGCGCCGATACGATACGCACGGCTTCTTCCGGCTTGTTTTTCTCGATCATCCATACGATGATATCGAGCGTGTTATATAGGAAATGCGGGTTGATCTGCGCCTGCAATGCATCGAGTTCGTGGCGCTGTTTTTCTTCGTGTTCGCGCACGATGTCGTCGGTGAGCTTTCGCATCTGGTCCACCATCTGCTGCACGGAACGCCCTAAGTGCTGTACCTCGTAGGAACCGCCGATGTAGATAAGATCCCCCTCGCCGCGCTCGAGTTCCTGCACGGATATCTCAAGCTGCTGTATGGGACGCGTGAGGCGTGTGGAGATAATCGCGTTGATGAGCACCAGCGCCTCGAAAAAGACGAGGAACATCATCAGCAAAAACAGCAGGTCGTTCGCCGAATCGATCGTGAGCCCCAATTGCGGTATCACGCCCACCACGCGCCAGCCCGTATAGCCCGCCGAACGGATGATGAGCGTGCTTTTGTTTGCGCCGCTCTCCACGGTATGGACACCGTCGGGCAGCGCGGCGGCCGTAGCGTTGTTTTCCTCATAAAGTCCCGTCGCGATAAGCTGCTGCTTGGGGTGATAGAGTATGGTGCCGTCGGAGCTCATGAGGTAGATGTAGCCGCCGTTGACGAGGGAGGCGTTGGAAAAAAGCTCCGAAAGCCCGCCGTATTTGAGGTTGATGAGGAGCACGCCCTGCTCGGTGTGCGTGCCGTAGGTGAGCTCCACCGCGCACGAGAGGGAAACGACATAGCTGTAGCTTCCTTGGGAGCTCACAAACATGTTTTGTACCGTGGGGTTGGAAAAATGGAGGTTTTCCGTTTGTTCGAGGGCGCGGCGAAACCACTCGCTCTCCGTCGCGTCCACACCCTTTTTGAGCGTGGCGGGCGGCGCGGTCGCGAGCGCGTTGCCCATAGCGCCGAAGAGCACGATATTTTCCACGAGGTTGGTGTTGTTGTCGTAGAGAAGCTGGAGCTTTTCGTCGATGGAATTGTCGCTCAGATCGGTATTTTTGATGACGCCGTAGCCGAGCGAGTCCGAAAGCCGTATCATGCTGCGAAGATAGGAGTTGAGCGACTGGTTCACCTGCTCCACAAGCTGCTGATTTTCGCTTCGAACGTTGGACTGGAGCTGGCTTGAGAAGCGCATGTAAAACGTGAGGCCCGAAAGTACGATGGCGACGAGTGCCGATACGGTGAAGCTTATGAACACCGAATAGCGTATGCTGCCCTTGAAAAAGCCGCTCCAGAAACGTCCGATGCCGCCCTTGCTTTTTTTCATACCGTATCCTGCCGCCTGTAACGCGCCGGCGTCACGCCGAAGCGCCGTTTGAAGACGTGTGAAAAATAATTGGGTTCCTCGTAGCCCACGGCGCAGGCCACGGTGATGGTCTTCATCTCGGGATCGCGGAGAAGCGCCGCGGCGTGTTCCATGCGCACATCCGTCAGATACTGCACGAAGCTTCGCCCCGTCTCTTTTTTGAATATCTCGAAAAAGTACGAGCGGGAAACGTGCAGGTGCTCGCATACGCTTTCCGCCGAAAGGGAAGCGTCACCGTAATTTTCTTCCATGTAGCGCACGGCTTTTTCGGCAAGGAGCCGCGGCATGCTCTCGCGCCGGCGTATCACGAAGCCGCGCAGGGAAATGCATGCGTCCGTGAGCCACGCGCGAAGCTCCGTGGGGTTTAGGTCGGCGCCGATGCGAGAGGCAAGACGCTCCGTGAGCTCCGTTTCCCCCGAAAGGCCGTACCGCACCACAATGCGGTTGAGCGCGTTGCATACGGAAACGAAGTGCGCCTGCTTCTGCCACGCATTCTCCACAGGGCTTTCGAGTACCTGCATCAGCCCCTTTACGGCCTCGTCCACATGCGAAGAAGCTCCCGTGCGCACGGCGCTCAAAAGGAGCCTTTCGTTGCGTTCGTCCAAAATATTGCCCTGCCCGCCGCCGGTTTCGGCGTCGCCGATGTAGATGGCGCGCCCCAGGCCCGGCTCCTCGCGGTATTCGAGCGCGGTGCGCGCTTGCGCGTAGGCCTCGGGTGTGTCGGAAAGCGAGAGGTAGGGCTTGCTCACGCCGCAGGTCACGCGCACATCCAAAATGCGCTTGCAGCGGGCCGAAATATCGCTGCACAAAAGCACTGCGCGGCTTACGGGATCCGCTCCCTCCCATGCGGTCACGGCGACGAGCTGCGATATCCCCGAGCACAGCGCCGTGCGGCAGCGGCCGACAAAGGTTTCCTCGATGAGCTGTGCCACCGAAATGGGCACCAAGGCGCCCTCCAAAGGCTCTTTGCGCGCGCCGTGCGGCGCGATGTCGAAAACGAGCACAAGCTTTTCCGCCGCTATACCGATCTCGATGCCGTAGGCGGCAACGCCCTCCAAAATCTCTTCTATCGGCATGCGCCGCCAAAGAAGGTCGTTGAGGAAGCGCTCTTTCATAACGGGCAGCGCGCGCTTGTATTTTTCCTTTAGGACGGCAATATCGAGCTTTTCGCCGTATTCGCGGTCGAGCTGGACCTTCATGCGCGAGAGCATGGCGGTAAGCTCCTCGGCGTTGACGGGCTTTAAAGCGTATTCCGTAACGCCGAGCTTGATGGCCTGCCGCGCGTAGTCCGCATCGTCGAAGCCGGAGAGGATCACAACCTTCGCGCTCGGGTGCAGCGTGCGAAATTCTGCGATCATGGAAAGCCCGTCCATGAAGGGCATCTTGATATCCGTCAGCAGAAGATCCACCTCGTTGGCCTCCGCCTTTTCGATGGCCTCCAGGCCGTTTTCGGCCTCCGCGACGACTTCGAAGCCGAGGCCCTCCCAGTTGAGCCGGGCGACGATGCCCTCGCGTACTTCCGCCTCGTCGTCGACGATCATGGCTTTGTAGTTTTTCATCAAAACTCCTTCGCTAAGGTAAAGAAATAGAACCCTCACCTTACGGGTGTAAGGAAATGCGGTCTGAAATATTCAATATTATAATTATAATAATATAAAAGCCTGGGGGTGGCAACGGTGCTGTGAGGAAGGGGAGGCTGTACCTAGAGGAAGGGGAGGAGACCCTTATCCCGGCCTCCTCCCCGATCGAACATTTATATTTGGATCAGGTGCTTTCACGCTCAACGAGCGTGGAGAGTATCATGACCTTGCGTGCGACGTGTTTGCCCTGTAAAACGTCTATTAGATTCCGTGCCGCCGTAACGCTTAGGTCGAACAACATATTATCGAGCGAGGTTAGGGTGGGGGTGCATATCTCTGCGACCGCGGAGTTGTTGATGCCCACCACGGAAACGTGTTTTGGCACGTCGTACCCCATGGACTTGAGCGCACGCATACCGCTCACGGCAAGCAAATCCTCGGAATAGACGATGCCGTCGGTTTTCGGGTGTTCTTTCATCAGCGTGCAGGTCGCACGATACGCGTCGTCCTTGCCGATCCCCGCAAGTACGATGTGCGGTTGCGTACCAAGATGCTGCGCGATTCCCGTGCAAAAGCCGTTTTGCTTGAGGAGATTGCTGGGGGTGGCATCGTTTAAAATGAAGGCGAGGTTGCGGCGCCCTTTTTTGACAAGCAGCTCCACACAGCTAGCCACGCCGCTTTGCTCATCGGCAATCACGCCGTAAACATTGGGCAGGTTCAAATAGCCGTTGGCCAGTATCACAGGCGTGTTGGGCATGTAGGTGCGTATGCTTTCGGCGATCATTTCCGACTGGAACGTGGAGCCGATCAGCGCGGCGGCCTCTACGCGGCGCGTGCTCAATATCTGAATATAATCGGACTTTTCGGCGTCCTCTCTGCCCGTATTGAAGATGATGCAGCAATAGCCGAGCTTGGAAAGCTCGCGCTCGATGAAGTATACGCCGTCGGTATGGTGGGTGGTGCGCATGTCCGAGATCAAGATGCCGATCATTTTTGAGGATTGATTCACAAGTCCGCGCGCCGCCTCGTTGGGCGAATAGTTATATTCATTCAAATACTTGATGACGCGGTCGCGCGTCGCTTTTTTCACGCCGGATTTATTGTTGATCACGCGTGATACCGTGCTTGGGGAAACACCGGCGGCGGACGCGATGTCATAGATTGTAGCCCCCTGGATCGAAGCGTCTTCTATACCCATTCAAAAAACCTCAGCAAAAATAATGAAAGGACCGTGTTTATGCGTAAAGGATAAGCGCGATCATCTCGAGCGGCGTATCGCCGATGTTCTTGATGCCATGGCTCGTTCCCGGGGGCGTAAAGGTAACATCGCCCGTTTCTACGGTCTTTATGACGCCGTTGTCGTTGAACTCACCTTTGCCGCTGTAAATGTAGTAGGTCTCCGATTCGCCTTCATGAATGTGAAAGCCGATGGAATGCCCGGGGAGAAGCGTTGTATGGGCAAACGTGCGGCCCTTGCCGTTTAGTTCATCGGGGGCGTTGATCAAATGCCGTACCGTAACGAAGCCTTCGCCGCCAAACCTGCGTTCTGCGGTCTCGATATTTCTTTCGCTGCCTTTGCGAACCATAAACATGCCTCCTGCGTGTGCGTTTTATCCCTTGTAAAAAACGCGCACTTGTTTTTGTAATATAAAACAATACCGCAAATATTTAAAGAAGCAAATCATGAAATCGATTCTAAAATTATTTTCCCACAGCTTTTCCTGAAAGTCAAGCGGATTTAAAGCACCTCTTTACACAATAAATTTATATCTTCTGCCGCCATATGCAGGGGAAAGGGAGCAATTTGCACAAAAACCATACGAGAGCGGTGGCTTTTTTTGCGGCGGATGAAAGGCGAATTGGCTTTGCATAAGTTTTCTATCGTGGCGGCATATATAATTTTGAAAATATTAGAATCGATGCCATTATTCGGGATATTTATTTTATTGATATTGTATATAATGAACAAAATATCGAAAAATGGCAATTAAATTTTGCTAAAATTTGTAAAAATCAAGAAAAATTTTGGATTTACCCTATTGCATCTCTCAAAGAGCTGTGATAGCATAATTGCAAACGATACCAAAACATTAACGCAAATCCTGAATCGATCCGTTAGGTTTTTCTGAAGTTTCACAAAAAAGTTAGTAAGTTGTCGGGGTGCTGGTAAGGTGAAAATTGCAGTTTTGGGCGCGGGCGCCATGGGTGCGCTGTTTGGCGGATATCTTTCGCTACATAATCAAGTTTGGCTGGTAGACGTGAATGCCCTGCGCGTGGAGCAGATCAACCAAAACGGCGTTGTGATAAAAGAGGGCGAAAAGCCAGTTGTGCTCCATCCGCTCGCTGTCACAGACGTTTCCGCCTTGGGGCATATGGATCTTGTGGTCGTGTTCGTAAAGGCCATGTTTACCGAAGCGGCGCTCAATACCAACAAAGCCCTCATTGGGCCCGACACCTATTTGATGACGCTTCAGAACGGCATGGGGCACGAGCAAAAGCTTTTGAAGCAAGCGCCCGCCGAACGCGTCATCATCGGCACCACCCAGCACAACAGCTCCCTTAATACGGACGGTTCCGTGCAGCACGGCGGCGGGGGAGATACCACCATCGGTCTTCTTTTCGGCGGCAGCGAACGCTTGATACCCATTGCGGAAACGCTCACGGCCTGCGGCTTGCCGACCTCCGTATCCGACGCCGTCAAGGAAAAGATTTGGAAAAAGCTCTTTTTAAATACGGCGGCAAGCTCTTTGACCGCGATCCTTCAGGTACCGCTCGGTTTCATTTTAGAAGATAAATATGCCCGATCTATCATGCATTCGCTTGTGAAAGAAGCGGTGGCGGTTGCAAACGCGGAGGGCTCTGCTATTTTTGATGCAAAAATTGAAATCGATGTCATAGAAGGCGTGCTCGCAAGCGCCAGGCAGGGTTACACCTCCATCTACGCCGATATCCGGCGCGGGGCAAGCACGGAGGTGGACACGATAAGCGGCGCAGTCGTGGCGACGGCGAAAAGGCTCGGCGTGCCGGTACCGTATCACGAAATGATAGTCGCGCTGATACATGCCCTCGAAGACAGGCGCTAAAATTCAACCTTGGAGGCAAGTATGTCCGCTTCTTATCAAATGGGAAAACTTCGCGTCGTAGATCTCAGCAAGCCTTTGGACCCCGCAACGGAAACGAGGCGCTGCCATCTGTTCCGCTTTAACACCGGCGGACCCATACCCGATTTCCATACGATCATCGATATCACGAGCCACTTGGGCACGCATTGTGAATGCCCATACCACCATGACGACAACTGGCCGGACGTTTCAGCTCTCCCTATTACGAACTTCATGGGCAGGGCGCTGTATGTGGTCATCGAGAACGCGTCCGAAAACGCCTACATCACGCCCGCCATGCTGGAGGAAGCTTGTGGGAGCCGCATCAGAGAAGGGGACGTCATCATCCTCGATTCGCATCATAAGCTGCCGCCTTTCACCGAGAAGACCAACACCGCCGAGGATAAGCGCCTTCTCATCAACGGAGAGACCGCCAAATGGCTTCGCGACCGCAAGGTGAAAAGCGTGGGCTTCGGCGACGGCGTTTCCATTGAGAACCGTAACGAGGACGTGAAGCCCTTCCACGATATTTTGATGGCGGAAAACATCACCTTTCTCGAAGTTCTCAAAAATCTCGAGGAACTTAAAACGGATACTTTCTTTATTTCGTTCTCCCCGTTGCCCATCAAGGGCCTCGATTCCTGCCCGGTTCGGGTATACGCCATAGAAGGGTTAAGCGAGTTTTGCTGAACCATAACCAGAGATATTACATCCTTTCAAAAATCAAAAGATCATATTTCGGATCTGATCGTCGGTGCGCATAAGCGCATTAGCCGTGCGGAACCTTTTCGGAAACCTGAATTCGTTCGATTATCTTTTGTTTAGAAAATCATGCAAGGAGGTCAAACATGGAGGAAAAGAGGACTACGTTACGTGAACTCGTAGCGAAAAAGCAGGTATTCGCTCCCTGCGTATGGGACGTTATGTCGGCAAAAGCAGCGGAACAGGCAGGTTACGAGGCCACGCTTCTTTCCGGAGGCGCCTTAGCGGAATGGGTATGTGGTCTACCGGATATCGGGCTTATGACGGCTGATGATTTGGTTCGTGCGACCGAGTATGTTTGCGAAGCCAGCCCGCTTCCATGCTGTATAGACGCAGACGACGGCTACGGAGAAACCCCGCTCCATGCCTATCGCACCACGCGCCGCCTAGTCGAAGCGGGCGCTATGTCGCTGACGCTCGACGATACAACGGGCCATCGTGGTTACAACCGCTGGGGCATGCAGCTTCGCGGCGGGGCAGCAGACGGTACGATGACACATCCTACCGTTTCGCGTAAGCTATGGCTTGCAAAAACGAAGGCTGCTCTGGAAGCATGCGCGGGTACGGATTGCATGCTGATCGCACGTACCGAATGCAAGCTGCAAGACGGTCTTGATGAAGCGATCGAGCGCTGTCTTCTTGCGCGCGAGCTTGGCGCGGAAATGACGCTTATCATTGGCCTTATGAATATTGAAGAGGCAAAGAAAGTCTCCGAGAATGTTCCGGGCTGGAAAATGTGGCCGGATGTGGGGAGCACCGATGGCGTTCCCGATGTGAAGCTTGAAGATATCGAAAAGCTTGGCTTCAATTTTGTGACGATGCACATCTTGGAAAAGGCTGCGATTGCAGGCATGGTCGATTTCGGGAAACATTGCTTGCAGGAGCGTAGCATGGCTTACCACGATATGCATCGGATGGGTTTAAACGACGATCAGTTGATCATCACACCGCTCGGCACCGCGCGTAAGCCGCGCGAGGGAACGGTAAAGCAGGATCGCTGGCTGTCAATGGAGCCCCATCTGTGGGAAAGTTTGCCTGGAGAAAAATAGACTGCTGCCGCAGACAATTACGACGAATGGATATGGAGGGTGCGTAGATGGAAAGAAAAACACTTAAGGAGCTGGTCGCGCAAAAACAAATTTTTGCGCCGATCGTATGGAATGTAATGTCTGCGAAGGCGGCTGAAATTGCCGGGTTTGAAGCAACACTTCTTTCTGGTGGTGTCGTGGCTGGAAACTGCGCTACGCCCGATATCGGGCTCGTTACGGCGGATGACCTTGTACGCGTGACGAAAGAAGTATGCACCGCGTCGCCGCTGCCCTGTTGCATTGATGCGGACGACGGGTTTGGAGAAACGCCCCTTCACGCCTATCGCACCACGCGCCGTTTAGCCGAGGCTGGTGCAATGTCTTTGACGCTTGATGATACGACCGGCGTACGCGGCTACAACCGTTGGGGCATGGAACTGCGCGGCGGAAAGCCCTTCGGCCAGATCCACCACCCCGTGGTTTCGCGCGATGTATTTCTTGCGAAAACACGCGCGGCCTTGGATGCATGCAGTGGAACCGATTGCATGCTGATCGCTCGTACCGAGTGCGCTTTGCAGGAAGGGCTTGATGAGGCCATTGAGCGTTGCATACGCGCCGAAGAGCTTGGCGCGGAAATGACGCTTGTGATTGGTCTTATGACGCTCGACCATGCCAAACAAGTAGCCAAATATGTAAAGGGCTGGAAAATGTGGCCTGATGTGATGGCTCCCGGCGGCGTGCCTGACGTTGAAATGGATGATCTTGCGGAACTGGGCTTCAACTTCATTACGGCGCATCAGTTGCAAAAGGGGGCAACTTACCGGATGATAGAGGTCGGTGAACGCGTCTTGAAGGACAAAAGCACGGTGTATGCCGACTCCAACGATTTCGGCATGAGCAAGGAAGAATGGGAAAAGTCTTTCCATATGGAGCAAGATGACGTTTGGTTTGAGCGCGAAGCGAAATACTGGAAAGGGCTGAACCACCCATATCTTGGAAAGATTCCCGAATAACGGGTAACGGTTGGAAAGCCAACTTACCATATCCACTCTACACTTTTTAGGAGGAAAAGCGCATATGAAGACCTTCAGGAAACATTTGTGGTTGACAATGGCTGTGCTGATGGTTTTTTCTCTCGCAGCATGCAGCACGACGCCCAATGAGCCTAGCGGCAGCAATGATACGAATACGCCGCAAACACAGGCTCCCGTCAGCACGGACGCCCCCGCACCTACGGACGGGCAGCCGGTAAAGGGTGGAACGCTCGTTGTTTCCGCCGCTATGCCCACTACGCTTTCGTGGTACGAAATTCGCGGTACCATGGCCGTTGCATTCCAAGGCTATTGGTATGAGCCAATCATGCGTTACGGTAAGGATGGTACGCCCGAGCCCTTCCTTGTAGAGAGCATGACGCCGGATGCGCAAGCCCTTACTTGGACGCTTAAGATTCGTGACGGTATCACCTTCACCGATGGCAGCCCTCTCAATGCGGAAGCATTGGTTTGGAATCTTGATTTCTACAAAGCTAACGGTATCCTCTCGAGCTCTTTCTTCATCAACTATGATCACGCAGAAGCCGTGGACGAGAAGACTGTCGTATGCCATTTCACTTCTTGGGACGCGCTGTTCGATTACTCTCTCTGCCGCACGGTGCTTGTAGCCAGCAAGGAAGCTTACGACAAAAATGGTGAAGAATGGCTTAAGACCAATCCTGTCGGCACCGGCCCATTCACCATTGAGGAGTTTACAGCCGATGTGAGTATGAAACTTGCGCGCAACGACGCTTATTGGCGTGGCGAAGTGAATCTGGAAGGCGTTGATATCGTGTACTATGCCGAAGAGCTTGTTGCCGCTACGGCGCTACAGACCGGTGAGATTGATGCAATGGTCACCGAAAACTATAGCCTTGTGCAGCAACTCAGTTCCAACTCTGAGCTTCAGAAGGCCAGCGTTGTTCTGCCGAGCTATGCCTACACCCTTTGCTTCAATATGAAAGATACAAATGATCCATTCTCCAACAAATTGGTGCGCGAGGCGGCAAGCTATGCCATAGATACGCAGAGCATCCTCGACACGCTTACCTACGGCTATGCACTCAAGACCAATCAATGGGCTCTTCCTGATACCTCGTTTTATAACGCGAACGTGCAGGCGCAGCCCTATGACCTCACCAAGGCAAAAGAATTGCTCGCGCAGGCCGGTTATTCCGATGGATTCAGCACCACCCTCACGTATGCGAGCGGCGTTCTGATTGGCAACGTCGCGCAGATGGTTCAGCAGCAGCTTGCTGCCATCAATATCAATGTAACGCTGCAACCCATCGAAGGCGCTGCCTACGTAAACTATATCGGCGGCTGGGAACAGGGGATGTTGCTACATATGATGGGCTTTGAACCGGGCGCCGCGTCCCAGTATACCACTACTTTCATCAACGATATCGCATTTGGTCTTGGCATGAATGCATTCGTGATCTCCGAAGAACTCAACACGGAGGCGCGTGCCATTTCTACCTCTGCGACGGAAGATGAGATAATAGAGCATGCGAAGAACGTAGCCTCCATCGTGTTTGATCAGGATATACTTTGCAAGACCGTGCTTGTTACGCAGGGCATAAGTTTTGTACGTCCCGAAATCAAAAACCATGAGTTCTGCACTGTACAAAACCTCCGCGGCGATGTGTGGCAGGCATGGATCGAGGAATAGCTGTAACATCTAAATGCGGCGCATAAAGGGCTATGCGATACAAAAAACCGCGCCTCTCCGCTTTGCGGAAAGGCTCCGCAAAACGGAGGGGCGCACATATTTACTCAATTATAAAAGCTTACAAATCAGCCGAGCGGCGCTGTTGAGGTGGGAAAATGGTTTCATACATCGTGAAAAGGCTGCTCATTTCTCTATTAGTCGTCTTCATCGTGTCAATCTTTGCGTTTTCGCTCATGCAGATTATGCCCGGGGATCCGGCGCGCCTTGCACTTGGGTTTGAAGCATCCGAAGAAGATGTTCAAGCGCTGCGCGAAGAAATGAATTTGGATAAACCGATCCTTGTGCAGTATACACTATGGTTGCAAAACATGTTCAAGGGTGATTTTGGCGAGTCGGTCATTTATAAGCGGCCTGTTGCCGATATTATCGCAGAGCGCCTGCCACGCACAGTATCGATTGGCATATGCGCGCTGGTAATCTCAGTGCCGCTGGGTATTTTTGTCGGCATCGTGAGTGCAGTAAGGCGCGGGAAGATACTTGACCAGATACTGACTTTCTTTACAACGGTAACGCTCGGAATGCCTGTGTTCTGGACAGGCATCCTTTCAATTCTATTCTTTTCGGTATGGCTTAAGATACTTCCCATACAGGGCTACACAAGCCCTTCTGAGGATCTCGCCGGATTCGTTCGGCAAGCGATTCTTCCGGTTTCCTGCATGGCGCTTGGCATGATCGCAGGCGTTGCGCGTCAAACGCGTACAAACATGCTGGATTCCGTCAATCAAGACTATATACGAACCGCCCGGGCAAACGGCCTTGGTGAGGCGAGCGTCGTCTATAAACACGCGTTAAAAAACACGATGATACCTATCGTCACCATCGTGGGTATGCAAGTCCGCATTGTCATCGGCGGGTCGCTGCTGGTAGAAGCGCTTTTCAATATCGCAGGAATTGGGCAGCTCCTTACGAGTGCTATTAATAATAGGGATTACCTTATCGTACAGTGCTGTACTTTGCTGATTTCCCTCTTTACGGTAGGCGTCAACCTTCTGGTAGATATTTTATATGGCCTGGTGGATCCACGTATCAGACTTGCACGGAGGTAAGCGTTATGGAGAGCAGAGCTTTTGGCAATACCGTTTCGGACGGAAAGTTATTGCAGGTGGAAAAGACCCGTAAACGCGCTTCCCGCAAGCAATTCATCCGTGTGTTTTTTGGGCGTGGCATTCTTTCCAAAGCGTGCTTCATCATATTATGCCTGTTCATCGTGGCGGCCGCGTTAGGACCAGTCATTTCCCCATACAGTCCCTATGAACAGTCCCCCATAGATGCGCTGCAAGGCCCTTCAACAAAGCATTGGCTCGGCACCGATAACCTTGGAAGAGACCTTCTTACCAGGATTTTATACGGAGCGCGCATCTCGCTTTCTACCGGCCTTCTTTCAAGTATATGGGCAATGGTGATCGGTGTAACGCTTGGCTTGATTGCAGGTTATTTCGGCGGTATTGTCGGCGGAATCATCATGCGCTTTGTGGATGCAGAGCTTTCGATCCCGCCGCTGATCCTTACAATGTGCCTTGCTGCCGTTTTTGGTGGATCAATCTTTGCGATAAGCTTCATCATCGGTATTTCTTCCATACCCGGTTATGTGCGTATGATAAATGGTCAAGTACTTTCGCTTAAAGAAAATGATTATGTTGTTGCAGCAGGTTTGGTAGGACAAAGCCGCTTAAAGATTATGTTCAAACACCTTCTGCCGAACTGTTTTGCGACCATCATCGTCATGTTCTCGAGCGGCGTTGGCACGGCAATCATGATCGAAGCGGGCCTTGCTTACCTTGGCGTAGGTATTACGGCGCCGACGCCCGCATGGGGCACTATGGTGTCGGAGGGCTATAACTACTTGATGTTCAAGCCGGCGCTCGCGCTTGCGCCAGGTATTGCGCTGATGCTCTTAATTATTTCGCTGAGTGTTGTGGGCGACGGCCTTCGCGATGCACTCGACCCGAGGCTGAGGGGGAAACTGTAAGATGCGTGCAAAGCTGTTGGAAGTAAAAAATCTTAAAACGTCATTTTTTACGGTAGCCGGAGAAGTAAAGGCGGTAAATGACGTATCCTTCCATGTGGACGAACAGGAAGTCATCGCGGTGGTGGGTGAGTCCGGCTGCGGCAAAAGCGTGACGCAGATGTCTGTGATGCAACTCGTACAAAGCCCGCCCGGTAAGATTGTCGGCGGCGAGGTGTTATGGCGCGGCAAAAACCTGCTTGAATATGGGCCTGCGTCCAAACAGATGCAAAGCATACGCGGTGCGGAGATTGCAATGATCTTTCAGGAGCCCATGACGGCTCTCAATCAAGTCTATACCGTAGGGAACCAGCTATGCGAGGTGATACGAAAGCACAAAAGGGTAAGCCGTAAGGAGGCTTGGGAGATAGGCGTGCAAGCGCTCAAGGATGTAAGTATTCCCGATCCGGAACGCCGCATGAAAAGCTACCCGTTCGAAATGAGCGGCGGTATGCGCCAGAGGGTGTTAATCGCGACCGCAATCGCCTGCAACTCCAAACTCATTATTGCGGATGAGCCGACGACGGCGCTCGATGTGACGATACAGGCACAGGTCATGGATCTATTACTTGGTCTTGTAGAAAAATATAAAACTTCGCTTGTCATCGTTACCCATAATCTCGGCCTCGTCACACGCCATACCCAGCGCATTTATGTGATGTATGCTGGCTGCATCATCGAGTCGGGCAGCACGGAGGAGATTATTACGAAGCCGCGGCATCCGTATACCATAGGACTTTTGAAGTCCGTACCGAGGCTTGAAGAAATTGCCGACGAACAACTTATCCCCATCGTGGGGGCACCGCCCAACCTAATCGATCTGCCGAATCAATGCGCATTTTTGCCAAGATGTCCCTATGTGGACGAGAGCTGTAAAAATGGCGTATTCCCGATGCTTCGCCATACGGACGGAAAAGAGCATTTCGTCGCATGTCATCGGGATATTGTGGAGGACAAAATATGATGAACAACGCCAATGAAACGCTTCTAAAGGTGGAAAATCTAAAAATGCACTTTCCCGTGCGAAAAGGTTTTTTCGGGCGCCCTTCTAATTGGGTCAGGGCAGTAGACGACGTGAGCTTTGAGGTGAAACGCGGTAAGACCTTTGGATTGGTAGGCGAATCTGGTTGCGGAAAAACGACCACCGGTAAATGCGTTTTGCGCGTGCTCGATCCGACCGCAGGCAAGGTGATCTATGACGGGAAGGACATCGCAAGCGCCTCTCTCCGTGAACTCAAGCAGTTCCGCCGCGATATGCAGATGATCTTTCAAGATCCTTATAGTTCCCTCGACCCGCGCCAATCGGTCCGCTCCATGCTCAAGGAGGCCTTGATCGCCGATAAAAAGCCGCATTCACCCATCGAGGTAAAAAACAGGATTGATGAGCTTTTGGTGCTTGTCGGCTTGAGCCCCGAGATGACAAACCGCTATCCGCACGAGCTTTCCGGTGGCCAGCGCCAGCGTCTCGGTATCGCGCGCGCCCTAGCGTGCAATCCGAAGCTTATCGTATGTGACGAGCCTGTGAGTGCGCTTGATGTGTCTATTCAGGCCCAGATCATCAACCTATTTGAAAAACTACAACGAGAGCTCGATCTCACTTATATTTTTGTGGCTCATGATCTCGCGGTCGTAAGGCATATCGCAGATCGAATCGGTGTGATGTATCTTGGGCATCTGGTGGAGGTCATGGATTCATGCGATCTTTATTGTAAAACGTTGCATCCATACTCCCAAGCATTGCTTTCCGCTGTGCCTACAACCGATTATTACGAAGAAAAAACTCGTCACAGAGTACTTTTGGAGGGCGAAGTTCCAAGCCCTATTCATGCGCCTTGCGGTTGTCCTTTCCATCCGCGGTGCCTGCAAGCATCGGCGGAATGCAAGACGGAAAGGCCCGTACTGGTCGACCGCGGGGAGGGACACCTCGTAGCCTGCCACCATGCGCGGTCGTTATGCAGTTGATAGTAATCCTTTTTCAATCCAATTCCAATTAGGAGGAATCATGTCGCAAGTCGATTTATCGCTGGCAAAGCAGCGGTATGAAAAAATGACGACGGGACCCGTAAGTAGGCTTATCTTATCCATGTCCGTACCGGCTATCGCCAGCCTGATCATAAGTTCGCTTTATAACATTGCGGATACCTATTTTATCAGCCAGATCAGTACGAGCGCGACTGCCGCGCCTGGCATTGCCATGCCGCTATTCCAAATCATACAGGCGATTGCGCTCGCGTTCGCCATTGGCGCGGGTAGCTATGCCACGCGCGCGCGTGGCAGCAAGGATGATGAGGCGGCCGACCGCAGCATTTCCACGGCGTTTTTTATGTCAATTTTCGTCTGTGCGGTGGTAGGCGTTATGTCCATTATCTTTTTGAACCCTATACTCACGGCTTTTGGGGCGACTCCCACCATTTTGCCGTATGCGTGGGATTTTGCGTTTTATGTGATACTCGCGACGCCTTTTTTCAGTGCTACGTTCGTTTTGAGTCAAGCCATCCGCCAAGAGGGAAGTATATGGATAGCGGTAGCGGGGACCGTAAGCGGCGCCGTGATCAACGTGATACTTGCACCGTTGTTCATCTTCGTGTTCCATATGGGCATTATCGGCGCGGCAGTCGCAACCAGCATCAGCCAAACAGCCAGCTTCTTTATTCTCCTGTCCTACGTTTTGCGGGGGAAAAGCGTTCTTAAAATATCGTGGAAATACTTTACGCCGAATTGGGCTACTCTTTCGGAGATTTTGAAGATAGGTTCTCCCGATTTCTTCCGTATTTGTCTGCTGAGCCTTTCAGGCATCCTCTTGAACAATGCCGCCGCGCCTTACGGCGATGCAGCGCTTGCCGGAATGACGGTGGCAAGCCGCATTATCAATATCCTCACATCTATTTTGATGGGCCTCGGGCAGGGCTTTCAACCCATGTGCGGCTATTGCTACGGCGCAAAGCTCTATAAGCGCGTCATGAGGGGTTTTGGCTTCGTCATGCTTGTGAGCATGTGCTTTGCCGTGCTTTCTACAGTCGTAGGGACCGTATTCGGCAATCCGATCATGGGCTTTTTCCGAGCCGAAGATGCGGCATTCCGTTCGCTCGGCGCTATGATTTTAAAGGCACAGCTCTTTGCGTTACCTATGGCGACGGTAAGCATCATCGCCAACATGCTGTTTCAATCCTGCGGCAGGGCGATGCAATCGGGTATACTCGCGCTTTCAAGAAATGGCATTTTCTTTATTCCGCTTATCCTGACATTGCCGAGTAAGTTCCAGTTTAACGGTGTTATTTACTCGCAGCCTATCTCAGATACCATTACGGCGGTAATCGCGCTTGTAATGCTTGCGCTCATTGTCGTGGAATTCCGCCGCAAGACGGCTCCCCCAACGGCGCCTTCTCTTATGGACGAGGTTAGATAAGCACATTGCATGCCGACATCTGGCGCGTTATTCTATATGGAAAGCTCTCAATACCACGGCCTCCCGAACGAATGTGGGAGACCGTTTTTTAAGATAAATGCGGTCTGACGTATTTTAGGAGGATATTCATGAAGAGTGGAATGCTTTTAGGACAAGAGGCCCGCTTAGCTTTGATACGAGGCGTGGACAAACTGGCGAATACGGCCCGCGTGACTTTCGGTCCATGCGGGAGGAATGTCGTGCTGAGTCGAAGGGTCGGAGCGCCGCTTGTAACCAATGACGGCGTGACCATCGCGCGAGAAATATATCTTTCGAATCCTTACGAAAATATGGGCGCGCAACTCATGCGCGTGGTTTCCTCGAAAACCAACGATATGGCTGGGAACGGTGCTACTACAGCTATCATTTTGGCGCAGACGATGATCGTGGAAGGCGTCAAATATGTCGCTGCCGGTGCAAACCCTGTCGAAGTGCGCAGGGGTATGCAAAAGACGCTCGAAAAGGTCGTGGAGACCATTCGTGCAAACACACACCCTGTTCGCGGCAAAGAAGATGTGGAAAGGGTAGGCACTATTTCATCCGGCGACGCCGAAATCGGCAGACTTATTTCCGAAATTATGGAAAAGCTGCCGTATGATTCAGTAATTAGCGTTGAGGCGTCCGGCGGCACGAAGACTACGGCGGAAGTGGTAGAGGGCATGGAGTTTGACCGTGGTTTTATCACACCGCATATGATAACCGATGCGAAAAAGCTGCAAGCGGTCTTGGAGGAACCTTATATCCTACTCACCGACCGGAAGATCGGCAGTTTTCAAGAGCTTCTGCCGATCATAGAACAACTGATGAATCGAGGGAAACCGCTTTTGATTGTTGCCGATAGCTTTACAAACGAAGCGCTTGCACCTATCGTTGTGAATAAAATGCAGAGAAAATTCAACTGTTTGTGTGTGAAGGCGCCGAGCCTCGGAGAGCGCCGTCGAGACCTTTTACTGGATATGGCCGTGTTGACAGGCGGAACGGTGATAAGCGAGATGCTCGGCATGGAGCTTGCCGATGCGACGATCGCCATGCTTGGGCATGCAAAAAAAGTGATTTCCGGTAAAGACAGTACGCTCATCATAGGCGGATATGGGGACGCGGGGAAGATTAAGCTGCGCATCGAGCATGTACAACGGGAGTTGGAACGTGCGGAATTCGACTTTGATATTTTGAAGCTGCGTGAGCGTGCAGGCTGCCTTGCGGGCGGCGTCGGCGTGATTAGGGTCGGTGCATATACGGAAGCGGAGCTTCATGAGAAGAAGCTTCGCATCGAGGATGCTGTGAGCGCGACGCGTGCCGCCGCACGGAAAGGTATTGTTGCAGGAGGCTGCTGCGCATATCTTACAGCCTCGCGCGAACTTAAGGTATGGGCTGCGGAGAACCTTGAAGGCGAGGAACGCTTCGGTGCGCAGCTTGTCGAAAAAGCACTTAGCGCGCCGCTCAAACAGATTGCTGAAAATGCAGGACTTGAAGGAGAGATGGTGCTCAAACGCGTCCTTGCAAAAAACGACCCTGACTGGGGGTTTGACGCGGTCCGTCAATGCATGTGCAATATGATCGAGCAAGGAATATTAGATCCTGCGACTGTTTCTATCAGTGCCTTACAAAATGCGGTATCCGTTGCTTCTTCTGCGTTAACCACGGAAAGCCTCGTGGCCGATATATTTGAAAATGGACAAATGCGCAAGAATAGCGTTTGAGTTTCCGATCAAGTCTAAATTTTGTTACGCCGTTTGACGGAATCTTCCCTCCGCCATTGACTTTTTATATATTTACGCTTATAATAACGAAGTTCATGGGGGAGTAGTTGCCGCGTTTTCGCGGTGCAAGTCAACATGCTGGTGAAAACCTGGCTTGCATGAAATAACAAGACCCATGTACGGCGTGCGCCGTATATGGGGGAATAGCTTTTGCCGCATATCGGACGCTTGCGCCCGATTTTTTTGTCGGAGGGGTTTTCTTTTGGGCCTTTTTGAGATCGTTATCCTCGCCGTGGGGCTTTCGATGGATGCGTTTGCCGCGGCGCTGTGCCAAGGGCTTTGCATGAAAAAATTGAGCCTTAAGCACACTGCGGTGATCGCGCTGTTCTTCGGCGGCTTTCAGGCGCTCATGCCCTTCATCGGCTGGGCATTGGGCAGGCAGTTCGCGGCGTATATCACAGAGTTCGACCATTGGATCGCGTTTGCGCTGTTGAGTTTTCTCGGCGGCAAGATGATGGTTGACGGCCTCAAAAAGGACGGGGAATGCGAAGCCTGTCACCCGTTTTCCGTTAGGCGCGTGTTCGTGCTCGCCATAGCCACCAGCATTGACGCGCTCGCTGCGGGCATTACGTTCGCATTTTTGAACACCGACATTTTGCCCACGGTGCTCCTTATCGGCACGGTCACGTTCGGCATTTCCTTCACGGGTGTCGCCGTCGGCAACCGCTTCGGTTCCGGCCTTGCGGACAAAGCGGATATTTTGGGCGGCGTCGTGCTCATTCTGATCGGGCTCAAGATACTTTTGGAGCATCTGGGCGTATTTGCATAAGCGCACGCTTCGGGATATAGTATAGAAAAGCGCTTCGGGAGGGATCGAGATGGAACAAAAAGATGTTATCGAGCACAACCGCGCTTCTATGAAAAGCGTTTTCAGGAAACCTGGCCCGGAAAGCGATCAGCTTAAGGGGGTACCTCAGCCGGCGCCCTTCAAGGTAGGCGGCGGCAAGCGCGTGGCGCTTGCGCGGAATTTTGAAGCCGTCGTCAAAAACGGCGATTATCTTTCGCTTCTCAACGCGCGTGTCAGCCGCCGCGCCTATGCGGATGCGCCGCTTTCGCTCGGCGCGCTTTCGCTTTTACTTTGGAGTGCGCAGGGCGTAAAGGCCGTCAAAAACAACCTGACATTCCGCACCGTACCGTCCGGCGGGGCGCGGCATCCGTTCGAAGTATATCTGGCCGTACGAAACGTAGAAGGTCTCGAAAAAGGGCTTTACCACTACTTGGCGAAGACGCATGAACTCGAGCTTCTTCGGCCGGTCGAGGATGTGGAAAAGCAGGCGCTTCCCGTGCTCAACAACCAGAGCTTTACGCTCGCCGCGGCCGTCACCTTCTTTTTTGCAGCCAACCCTTACCGCACGGAATGGCGCTATACGGCGTCTGCCGCGAAGCTCGTGCTTATCGATGCCGGCCATGCCGCGCAGAACCTCTATTTGAGCTGCGAGGCGGCGGGCCTCGGCATGTGCGCTATCGCTTCCTACGACCAAACCGCCGCCGACGCGTTTTTCTCTCTGGACGGCGAGGGGGAATTTATCGTGTATGCCGCCGCCGTCGGCACGCTGTAAAATTAGAAAATCGGAATATATAAACGCGGCGGGGAAACCTGCCGCGTTTTAAGCGCACCAATAATTTAAAATCAGTTCCTATTCTTGCTCGTAAATAAATATCTTCCTTTTTCTGAAACATTCATCTTGTATCCCCAATGCACAAGTGATACAATATCTAGTACATCGAACAAACAAAAACTACCAAATATTGACAGGAGAAGCCATATGGAAACCTTGGGGAAAAACGCTTTGACGGTTCTCGAACGTAGGTATCTGACGAAAAATGAAAGAGGAGAGCTGATTGAGACGCCGGAAGGGATGTTCCGGCGCGTTGCGGACGCTGTGGCCGAGGCGGACAGGCTTTACGATAAAGATGCGGATGTGAAAAAAACGTCCGACGCGTTTTTCGATTTGATGAGCGACCTTGCATTCATGCCCAATTCGCCCACGCTCATGAACGCCGGAAAATCCATGGGACAGCTTTCCGCCTGCTTCGTGCTTCCTGTGGAGGATTCCATGACCGCTATTTTCGACGCGGTGAAAAACGCCGCGCTCATCCATCAAAGCGGCGGCGGCACGGGCTTTTCGTTTTCGCGGCTGCGCCCGGCGGGCTCTATGGTTCGCTCCACGGGCGGTGTGGCCTCCGGTCCCGTGAGCTTCATGAAGGTGTTCAACGCCGCCACCGAGGCGGTGAAGCAGGGGGGCACGCGCCGCGGCGCGAACATGGGCATCCTCCGCGTGGACCATCCGGACATAGCAGAATTCATTCGGTGCAAAAGCGACCTTACGGAGATCACCAATTTCAATATCAGCGTCGGCCTCACCGAAGCGTTTATGCAAGCGGTGGAGGCGGACGAGGAATACGACATTATCGACCCGCGCACAAAGAAGCCCGTGGAGAAGAAGCGCGCGCGGGAGATATTCGATCTCATTGTGGATATGGCGTGGCAAAACGGCGAGCCGGGCATCGTGTTCCTCGACAGGATGAACCGCGATAACGTCGTACCCTCCGTCGGCGAGATCGAATCCACCAATCCATGCGGGGAACAGCCGCTTTTGCCGTATGAAAGCTGCAATCTCGGCTCTATCAACCTCATAAAAATGCTCCGTAAGACCCCTTCGGGCTACGAGATCGACTATGAGCGGCTGGGCAGCGTCATCGATACTGCCGTTCATTTTTTGGACAACGTGATCGACGTCAATAAGTACCCTCTTGACGAAATAGCCGAAATGACGCGTTCCACCCGCAAGATCGGCCTCGGCGTGATGGCGTTTGCGGACATATTGTACCGCCTTGGCGTTCCCTACAACTCCAAGGAAGGCGTGGAGCTCGCCGAAAAGCTCATGGGCTTTATACAGGCCCGCGCCGACCGCGCGAGCGCGGCGCTCGCGAAAATGCGCGGCGCGTTCCCTCTGTACGAAAAGAGTACGCTTGCGGGCAGTAAAAAGCCGCTTCGTAACGCCACCCGAACCACCATCGCCCCAACGGGCACCATCTCCATCATCTGCAACGCCTCTAGCGGCGTAGAGCCGCTGTTTGCGCTGGCGTTTTTCCGCAACGTCATGGATAACGACGAACTTCCGCAGGTGGACCCGTATTTTGTGGAAGTCGCCAAGCGCGAGGGATTCTATTCGGATGAGCTCATGCGTCGCATCGCTAAGAAGGGTACGCTTCACGATATAGAAGAGGTGCCCGAGCATATCAAGCGTGTGTTCGTGACCGCGCATGACATTGCGCCTGCGGATCACATCAACATACAAGCGGCGTTCCAGAACCATACGGATAACGCCGTCTCGAAAACCGTCAACTTCAAACACGACGCTACCCGCGAGGATGTTTCCGAGGCGTTCGTGCTCGCCTATAAGCTTAAATGCAAGGGCGTTACCATCTATCGCGACGGCAGCCGTACGGGGCAGGTGCTGAACCTCGGCGTCAAAAAAGAGGAGCCCGAAAAGAAGAAAGACATCAAGACCATCGCCCACGCGCACATCACGCCGCGCCCGCGCCCGGAGGTGACGCGCGGCATCACCGAAAAGGTGGTGATCGGCTGCGGCAATCTCTACATCACCGTCAATTACGACGACGAAGGCATCTGCGAGGTGTTTGCAAACCTCGGCCGCGCGGGCGGCTGCCCGAGCCAGAGCGAGGCAACGAGCCGGCTCATCTCCACCGCGCTCCGCTCCGGTATGGATGTGGAGGCTGTCATCGAGCAACTAAAGGGCATCCGCTGCCATTCTACGCTCCGCCAGCGCGCCACAAACAAGAATATCAAGGTGCTTTCCTGCCCGGACGCTATCGGCAGGGTGCTCGAAAAGGTCGCCAAAATGAAAGCCGAGGAGGAAAAACAGAAAAACGGTTCCTCCGAAAAGCACGAACTCGTACCTGCCGAGGAGAACGAGTTCAACGACGTTCCGCTTAACGGCCATGCGGAGCCCGATCCCGAAAAAACCGCGGGCGTGCCGTGCCCCGAGTGTGGGAGCGAGATGGAACATGAGGGCGGCTGTGTGATTTGCAGAGGATGCGGATATTCCAAATGCGGTTGAAAAACTGCATTTTCGCCGAAAAAATGCCCGTTTGGTAGGGCAAAAACAGTTTACAAGCCGCCGCTTGCCTGATACAATAGCAAGTGGCGGCTGTCTATCAGACGTTGATTTTACATGTTCTAATCTACACCATTAGGGGGATTTTACTTCACATGAAAGACTACACCGCAGCAAACATCCGCAACATCGGAATCTTTGGGCATGGCGGCGAGGGGAAGACCACTTTGACCGAGGCAATGCTCTTCAATGCGGGCCTTCTCGAGAGGCTTGGCCGCGTTGAAAACGGTAACACCACCACCGACTTCGACCCCGAAGAAACCAAGCGTGCCATTTCCATCAATGCTGCGCTGGCTCCCTTAGAGTGGAAGGATGTTAAGATCAACATCATCGACGCCCCGGGCTTTTTCGATTTTTACGGTGAGGTGTACGCCGTCATGGCGCTCGCCGACGCAGCCCTCATCGTAGTGGGTGCGGTTAGCGGTCCCGTCGTGGGTGTGGAGAAGGCCATGGAGCTTTGTAAGGAACGCAATATGGCGCGCATGATGGTCATCAACCAGATGGACCGTGAAAATGCCAATTTTGAAAAGGTCATAGACGAGCTGGTCGCGAAGTTCGGCCCAAGCGTCGTACCCATCCAAGTCCCCATCATGGAGAAAGGCGCCTTTAAGGGCTATGTGGACGTCGTCAACAAGACCGCCAAGCTCTTTGACGGCAAGAATGAAAAGGATACCGCTATCCCCGACTCGCTCGCGGCCTTCACGCAAAAGTACTACGAGGCGCTTACCGAAGCTGCCGCCGAGAGCGAAGAGGCATTGATGGAAAAATTCTTCGAGGAAGGCGAGCTCTCCCATGAGGAGATCATTCGCGGGCTCAACCGCGGCGTGCGCGAAGGCGCGATCACGCCCGTGAGCTGCTGTGCGGCGCTCCCGAATATCGGCGTGACGACGCTTCTTGATAACCTTGTGCATTATATGCCGGCTGCAAGCGACGTGGCCGCCCCGCACGCTGTCAGCGCAAAGACCGGCGAGACCGTTGCGGTCGAAAAGACCGGCAAGTTTGCGGCGCAGGTCGCCAAGACCGTGGTCGATCAGTTTGGCAAATACTCTATCATCAAGATATATAGTGGTACGCTTACGGCGGATATCGCGCCCTACAATAGCGTTTCCGATAAGAGCGAAAAAGCCGCCGCGCCCGCCATCATGCGCGGCAAAAAGCTCATTCCCGTCGATAAGCTCATCGCGGGCGATATCGGCGCGCTTTCCAAGCTTCAGTACACAAACACCGGTGATACGCTCTGCGACGCGTCCGCGCCCGTTGTGTTCGATAAGATCGTATTCCCGGAACCGGCCATCGGCCTTGCGGTAAGCGCCAAGAAGCAGGGCGAGGAAGATAAGGTCTTCGCGGGCCTCAACAAGCTCCTCGAGGAAGACCCGACCATGGCGCTCGAAAAGAACGTGGAAACGGGCGACGTGCTCATCCGCGGCTTAGGCGAAATGCATATCGACGTCATCTGCTCTAAGCTCAAAAATAAGACCGGCGTGGAAGCTGCGCTCAATGATCCCAAGGTACCCTATCGCGAGACCATCCGCGCTACCGCGGAGGCCGAAGGCAAGCACAAGAAGCAGACGGGCGGCAGCGGTCAGTTCGGCGTTGTCAACATGCGCTTTGAACCCTTGGAAAACGGAGAATTCGAATTTGTGAACGCCATCGTCGGCGGCGTGGTGCCCCGTGAATACATCCCCGCGGTAGAAAAGGGAACGCGCGAGGCGCTGCAGCACGGCGTACTGGCCGGCTATCCCATGATCGGCGTGAAAGCCACGCTGTTCTTCGGCAAGTACCACCCCGTGGATTCCAAGGAAGTTGCGTTCAAATCCGCCGCAAGGCTTGCGTATAAGGAAGCCTGTGCGCACGCGAGCCCGGCCCTTATCGAGCCCATCTACCGCTACGAAATACTCGTGCCGAGCGACTACATGGGCGACGTGATCGGCGACCTCAACCGCCGTCGCGGCCGCATGCTCGGCATGAACCCGCGCGAGGGAGGCAAGACCGAGGTCGTCGCCGAGGCGCCGCTTGCCGAGATGTTCAAGTACGCCACGGACCTTCGCTCCATGACGCAGGCGCGCGGTTCGTTTAAGTCCGAATTTGTCCGCTACGAGGATGTCCCGGGCCAGATCGCGCAAAAGATCATCGAGCAGGCCAAGCGTGAGGACGAGGAAGAAGAATAATCAGCCTTTACAGGAAAAGTGCCGAAAGGCACTTTTTTGATTAAGCTCTCTTAAAGAAATGGAGGGATGCTTACGCAGACTTTGGGTGTTTCGCGGCCTGTCGCGGTCGCGCAGTTCAATGCCGCGCACAGCGAGTTTTATGAGGCGGATGCCTTGGACTTTCAGTCGCTCCGGGCGCTTTCAAGCGTGCCCAAGGGGACGGTGCGCTGGATCGACATCGATGACGCGTGTCCCGAGGAAACTTTGGCAGCGCTCGGCGCGGCGTTTTTCATCCACCCGCTCGTGCTCGAAAACATCAAGGACGGCAGCCTGCGCACGAAGATAGAGACGTATGGCGAGCAGATCCACCTTGCGGCAAAAATGATCTATCATAAGCAGGATGAACTTGTGACGGAACCCGTGAATTTCATCCTCGGACCGAGCTATGTACTTTCTTTCGGCCGATCGGCCGGGGATGTGTTCGCTCCTATCCGCGGCCATATCAAAAGCGAGGGTTCGAAGATAAGGGCGCGCGGGGCGGATTACCTTCTTTATTCGCTGCTAGACGCTATCGTGGACGGGTATTTCGACGTGCTCGAACTCGTCAACGACCGCATCGACGCACTGGAGGAAGAGATCTTGGAAAATGCAGCGAAAAAGCAGCTCGAGACCATGCGCAGCATACGAAAGGAGCTTTTAAGCCTAACCAGGGCAATATGGCCGCTGCGCGATGTAGCCTCGCTCATGGGGAAGGATGCGAGCCCGCTTATCAGCGAGGAGACCAAGCCGTATTTCCGCGACGTGTACGACCGCATCGTGCAGGCCGTTGAAACCACGGATACGAGCAGGGAACTCGTTGCCGATCTTACAGAGATCCATTTTTCCAACACCAGCAATAAACTCAACGAGGTCATGAAGATACTCACCGTCATCTCCACCATCTTCATTCCGCTTTCGTTCGTTACAGGCGTGTACGGGATGAACTTCAGGTATATGCCGCTTTTGGAATATAAATGGGGCTACTACGGCACATGGAGCGCGATGGCGCTTATCGCCGTGGGGATGCTGATCTATTTCAAACGTAAAAAGTGGTTTTAACGCTAAGAAGATATTTTCATACAGGCCGTTTCGGAATTTCCGGAGCGGCTTTTTTTGTGAAGTATGTATAGTTTCCTGCCCTTTTACACATACTCCTATAAACAGCCAAAACAAGTGGATAAGCGCCAAAGGAGGCAAATTTTGCCGCGCGAATAAGGCAAGAAGGCTTTTTGCGGCAGCGCGGAAGCGGTACAAAAGGCTCTTTTCCGAGGGTAGAGAGGGGAATTGTATGGAGCAACAATCCGAAAGAAAAGGCGCGCAGCTCACGGTGAAGCTGGGCGGGGAGCTCGATCATCACAATGCCGCGTCGCTTCGGCAGAGCATCGACGCCATGCTTAAGGACGCAAGTATACGGGAACTTGTTTTCGATATGCGATCGGTAACCTTTATGGATAGCTCCGGCATCGGCATTTTGCTTGGCAGGTACAGGCTGATGTCGCAGCGGGGCGGAACGCTCGCCATCCGCGGTGCAAACAAATACGTGGAGCGGATGGTCAAAATGGCGGGGCTATCCCCGCTTCTGCAAAAGAACGCAAGATAACTTCGGCAAGATGCGCATAGGGGGAAAATCAGATGTATCAAAACGAAATGCACCTCAGCTTCTTGGGGCTTTCGCAAAACGAATCCTTTGCACGCATGGCGGTCGCCGCGTTCGCCACGCAGCTCAACCCCACCATCGAGGAATTGACGGATCTGCGCACCGCCGTGAGCGAAGCGGTCACCAACGCCATCGTACACGGCTACGAGGGCCGTGTCGGGACCGTGTATATGGATTGCTTCATCCGCGGCCGAACGTTCGAGGTGACGGTGCGGGACGAGGGAAAGGGGATCGAGGATATCTCGCTTGCCATGCAGCCCTTTTATACCGGCACGCCGGATCTCGAACGCTCGGGCATGGGCTTTTCGGTGATGCAGGCGTTTATGGATTCGCTACATGTGAGCTCCGCTCCCGGCAAGGGCACCACCGTTTCCATGAAAAAACTGATTCCGACGGTGAACGGCGATGCATGAAAGCGCGCCGCTTTCGCATGATGAAACGCTGGAGCTGATCGCGCTGGCGCAGAGTGGCGACGAGGAGGCACAGGAAACGCTCATCGTCAACAATGCCGCGCTCGTAAAATCCATCGTAAAAAAATTCACCAACCGGGGCACGGAATACGACGACCTTTACCAAATCGGCTGCGTGGGGCTCATCAAGGCTATCCGGCATTTCGACACAAAATACAACGTGCGGTTTTCCACCTATGCCGTGCCGATGATAGCGGGGGAAATCAAGCGGTTTTTACGCGACGACGGCATGATCAAGGTAAGCCGCTCTCTTAAGGAGGTCGCCGCCCGCGCGGCGGCGGCGCAGGAACGTTTAAGCCGCGAACTGGGGCGGGATGTGGGCGTGAACGAGATCGCCGACAGCATTGAAGAGGAAGCGGAAACGGTGGTGATGGCGATGGAAGCCGTTCGCCCGCACGCCTCTATTTATGAGCCGGCCTTCGGCGACGATTCCGACGCGCTTTTGATCGACCGCGTGGGCGCTTCGGATACGGAGGCCAACGACGCGGTGAACCGCGTGCTTCTAAAAGAGCTTTTGCGCTCGCTCGAACCGCGCGAAAGGCAGATCATCATGCTGCGCTATTTTTCGGATAAAACGCAGGGGGAGATCGCAAAGACCCTCGGCGTCTCACAGGTGCAGGTATCGCGGCTTGAGAACAGGATACTTTCGAAGCTGCGGGAGAAGGCGAGGTAGGCAAGCAACAATAATACGGGCCGTATCTTTAAAATTATATTTAATTGTCCCGGCCTGCCGCCTTGTATATCTGTGCGGCATGCTCAGCGTCCGGCAGGTTGCTCACGTGGGAGGTGCTGCCGTTGAAATACATGCACAGATGCCCGTCCATATCGTTTACGGATACGCTGTCACTGCCGTGGGGGTAGCCCTGCAAAGAGGCTGCGATGTTTTTATCGCCTATTTTGATCACCGCCGGACGCTTGAAAAAGCTGAAGTCGCCGCCGAACACTTCCTTTATTGCGGTAACATCCGTCGCTGCGCTGGCTTCCATTTCGGCATGGTTTTCGCCGCCCGCGAAGGTGAGGTTGAACTGCCTGCCGGTGTTGTAATCCGTTACCACATAGGTATTGCCCACGCTCAAAAGCGTTTTGACCTCGCTCCAGTCGACGAGCTCGCCCACTACAGAAGGTGTGCCTTGTAAAGAAGGGCCGACGGGGATGCCGGATACGATCTCGGCGCGCGCTGCGGAGGGGGAAAATAAGATCTCCATGGATTGTGCGCCCACCGTTCCGTCGGATATAATGGGTTTTCCGTTCGCATCGAGCTGGCGCTGCTGGAAGGCGATGACGGCCTCCATCGACATGGTCTGAAAGTTCCCTGTGGGTTTGAAAGCAAAGTAGCCGAGCTCCCGAAGGCGCATTTGGATGCGCACCACAGGCTCGCCCGTGTCCTTATACTTGATGAGTGTCGACACGGAGCCCGAAGGGGAGGACGGCGAAGGTGATACGGATGCGGATGGCTCCGCTGAGGGCGAAGCGGTGGGCTCCGCGGCGGCGGTCGCAGAAAAAAGCGTCAAACAAAGCGCAAGCGCAGCGAGAAAAAACTTTTTCATGGGCTGATTATACCATAAGGAGATGCGAACAGGGAATCTTTGACGCGCCGCCCGATTGTAAACTTTCGTCTTTCGACTTACAACTTGTTAAGTTCGTCGATCTCAAAATCGGTGCTCTCCAGTCCGTGGTAGTACGAGCCCCGGCGTGCGGTGAATTTGAGTACGCAGTAGTCCGGGTCGGTCACACCCAAGGGATAATAGCATTCAAATCCATCGCGCCACAAAAAATCCTTTGTCGGCTGGTCGGTGCACACCTCCATATCGCCGATGAACAAAACACCTTTGTAGTTTAGCGCGTCGCAGTAATAGACGGACGCTCGCTTGTCGGTCCGAAAGGCTGCCACCTTGGGAGAGGATGTGTTGGTGGAAAAGTACTGGGTCTGAAAGCTTTCGTGCTCCAGCACAAGCATGGCGCGAACGATGGGGTACCCGGTATCGTCCACGGAGGCGACTTCGGCGGTCTTGCTGTTTGCACGAAGCAGGGAAATGGCCTGCAATATGCTTTCTTTCATAGTCTTTGCTCCTCTTTCGTTAAATTGACAAGAATGCGGGCGAGCGTACGCTCGAAGCTTTGGATGTCTTCGGATGAAAAGCCCTTGTAAAAAACGGCATTCATCTGTTCGGAAACGTTCAGGTAGGCGGTTCGCATGGAAACGGCCGTGTCTGTCAGGCGGATTCGCACCTTACGCCGGTCGCTTTCGTCATAGACGCGTCTAAGAAAGCCCGCGGTCTCCAACCGGTCGAGCATGCCCGTCAGAGTGGTGTTCGTAAGACCGGTCGTTTCCGCAAGCTCCGTTATGGAAAGGCCGTCCCCGTTCCAAAGAGTATGGAGGATGCGCCCCTGCGGGCCGTTGAGCTGCGCTATACCGTTTTGGGTAAGGATGCGGCTAAATACCCTGTCCTGGATCTGCTTGATCTTCGCGATGAGGAAACCGCCGTTGGTTTGGATGGCAAGCACTCCTTTCTGTTTTCTTCTTTTTTAGAATATACGTTATAGGAATTTGTGTCAACGTTGAATTTAGAGAAACAAATTATGTTTCTCGGAAATGCCTGCAACTGTTTCCACGATTACGGAGGCGTCGTCGGCACAAGGTTCAAAAGATCGTCTTCGTTGGCGACGTTGGTATACACCTGCGGCACGTCGCCTACGATGATGCTTTCGGCGATGGCCGCCTCGCATGAAACGGAAATGGTTTCGGAGACGCCGGGGAGCACGAGGCGCACCGAAGCGGTGAGGGTAAGGTAGATGCGGTAGAGCGTCTGGTTGATGCCAGAAGTAGAGGTTTCCGAGCGAAACTCACTTTTTACGCTGCCCATCGGCGTAAATACCACTTTAAAATAAGGCCCCTTTCCCGAAAGGAAGGAAATGCCTGTTATGGTGCCGAACGGTACCGTAACGCCTTGCTCGCCGAGCTGCGCGATTCGCTCCTGCGCATCCTGCGCGCAGGCGGCAGCCACCATGTTCATCAGCCGCGCGTCGGTCTTAAAAAGGTAAACGCCGCTCTCGTCTGTCCTTACATCCACGAGTTTTGTAAAGCTTTCCTCATCTTGCATGGCATTTAGAATTGCTTCATTCATGGCGTGCGTGGCGGCGGAGCTGATACGCGCCTCCGCGAGCGCGGTCATGGCCGGCTGCATGTTGGCGCTCAATATGAGCGATAACACAACGAACAAAATGACCAAAACGGCGGCTGTGATCAGCGCCTTTTTTTGCGCGTGGCGCCGTTTCCTGTGCTTGATTTCCAATTCCATTTGAACCCCTCCGGACTGCAGCCCCATTTTATGAATGGCCTGTTAATTCAGTTTATGCGCCTGCCTTTTGGTTGTTGAGGTCCGCGCGTTGTGGTATACTGCAATAGGGAAATTTTTCGGAAAGGGCCTTTATGCGCGATGCGCAAAGGGCATGTTTGGAGCAAAAACGCATGGCGGAGAAGCTCAAAGAGATATTCGACGGCGTAAAAAAGGCGATACGCGGTCTTTTTAAGCCCAAGAAGCATACGCACGAACATGACGCGGAGCTTTTTATGGAGCGCAAAAAACCGCGTCCGTTTGCGCTGGCCGTGATGTTCAATACAGTGAAGCTCCTGCTCGTGACGCTCATTCTCGCAGGTTGCGCAGGGCTCGGGCTTGCCATGGGCGTCGCCAAGGCCTATGTGGAGACCTCTCCGGAGCTCGATGTGTCACAGCTTACCCAAAGCGACCGCACCTCCTACATTTACGATAAAGACGGCAACCTCATCACCACCTTCGCGCGCATGCAGTACCGCGAGTGGGCCACCATCGACGAGATCCCGGATATGCTTAAAAACGCAGTGATCTCCATTGAAGACGTGCGCTTTTACAAGCACAACGGCATCGACTACAAACGACTGTTCTCCGCCGTGATCAATCTGTTGCGCAACAAGGATTCGCACGGTGCGAGCACCTTGACCCAGCAGCTCATCAAAAACAAAATACTCACGAGCGAGCAGACCTATAAGCGCAAAATTCAAGAGGCCTACCTTTCGCTCGAGGTAGAAACCGTCATGAATAAGGACGCGATCCTTGAGGCTTATCTCAACGACGTGTATCTCGGCGAAGCCAACTACGGCGTGAAAACAGCCGCCATGGATTATTTCGGAAAATCGCTCAACGAGCTTTCGATACGCGAATGCGCCATGCTTGCGGGCATGGTGCAAAAACCCTATCTTACCGACCCGCGCGCGAACACCTATAAGCGCTTCTACGACGACGGTACCAACAAGATGAATGTCACAAACGAACGTACCGACCTCGTGATCGAAGCCATGTATGAAGCGGGCTCTATCACAAAGGAACAGCGCGATTACGCCCTGAACGATACCGTGGACATCCTCGAGGTCTCCACGCAGACGGGGCTTTACGATATGCCGTACTTCGTGGAATATGGCATACGCGATATCATCACGCACATGCTCGAACAGCGCGGGATGCTCGATACCAAGGCTAACCGCGACCTTCTCGAAAAAGAGCTCGGCACGGGCGGCTACAGCATCTACCTTACGGTCGATACGGATATACAGCACACCGTGCAGGATACGCTTGCAAATTGGACGAAGTATCCGGATCTGCAAGACCCTTCCAAAGCCATAAAAGAGGAAGTGCTATCAAACGGCAACGTGCTTGAAACCGTAGAACCGCAGGCCGCAGCCGTAGTGATCGATTTTTCGACCGGCGAACTTCGCGCAGTGGTGGGTGGAAGGACCTCGCCCACCATGAAAAAGCAGTTCAACCGCGCCTACCAGAGCAGGACCCCCGTAGGCTCCTCCATCAAGCCCATCGCGGTCTACGGGCCGGCGCTTGATCTGGGGCTTTCGCCCGCATCCGTTATTTTGAATTTCCCTGCGCCCATTACGGGCTGGAATACGGAAAAGGGTTATCCCGGCATCGGCTCGGAAAAATACATAGGCCCCATCACATTGCGGCGCGGCCTTGTTTCCTCGCTCAACGTGGCCGCGGCGCGCACGCTTCTCGACCACGTGGGCACGGATGTTTCCACGCAGTATCTTTTGAATCTCGGTGTGGACCCCTCGCAGATCAACTCCGACGGTTCGGGCCTTGCGCTGGGCACAAGCGGTATCACGCCTATCGAAATGGCCGCCGCGTTCGCCACGATCGCCAACGAAGGCGAATACATCGAGCCGCTCTCCTTCACGCGCGTGGTGGATGCAAACGGCAAGGTGATTTTGGATGCAAACGACGTTCGCGAAACGCGGCAGGTATTCAAAAAATCTACCGCCTACATGCTTGTGGACCTCATGAGCGACGCCGTAAAACGCGGTACAGGCACAACCGCAAGAATCGACAACATGAACGTCGCGGGTAAGACCGGCACCAACTCCGATTATTCCAGCGTATACTTCGCCGGCATGACGCCGTATTACGCGGCCACCGTTTGGATCGGGCACGACAACTTCAATTATAAGCTCAAGAAGGGCTCGGACGGCAAGAATTATGCCGCGCCGCTTTGGCAGGCGTTTATGGAGAAAATACACGAGGGGCTTGCCAATAAACCCATCATCGACGAGTCGCCCGCCGACCTCGGACTTGTGAAGTGTACCGTCTGCAGCGTTTCCGGCCTTCTTGCGACCGACGCTTGCGCGGCGGATGAAGCGCACCCGCCCGTTACCGATTGGTTTGAAAAGGGTACCGAGCCCACGGAAAGCTGCAACATGCATGTCCTTTTGAACGTGTGCGCGGAAACCGGCAAACAGGCCTCGTACGCCTGCCCGACGGTACTGCAAAAGAGCATGATCCTTATAAGCTCCACTTCGATGTATGCGCAAATCGACCGGGCGATCATCGAAAAATACATGGATAACGTGATCTTTACGGATATCCCCGCGAGCGAATACGGCATAACCGGCTATGAACCCTCGGCCGTGTGCACGCTGCACGGCGGCGTTTATGTAGATCCGACGCAGCCTACGCTCGACGATCTTCTGCAGCGGGCGAACACTTTGCTAAGCCAGGTGCAGGGCTATCTTGCCGTGGTGCAAAACCTGCCGGATACGGACCGCAATACTTTGGCTACCTGCCTCAGCGATCTTCAAAACGCCATGGCCACTGAGGTATACGAAACCATAGAGCAGAGCTACAACTACTTGAACTACAACTATTCCGTGATCTCCTCGGCGTATCCGCCGCCCATAACAGGATGACAACCGAGCTTATTGAACTTTATGAGGCCGAGAGGAGCCGCATAGCGGCGCTCGACGATAAGGGAGATTTAAACAATCCCGTCTTCGGCGAGGGGCCTTTGAACGCTCCGCTCATGCTCATAGGCGAGGCCCCGGGCGGCGAAGAGGCAAAAAGCGGACGGCCCTTTGTGGGAACGGCGGGTAAAACGCTCTCGCGCCTTTTAATTGCGGCCGGGATCGAGCGCGAAAGGGTGTTTATTACCAACGCGGTAAAGTTCCGCCCTGTGTGCGTAAAGCCCAAATCCGTATCCAACCGCACGCCGAAGCCCAAGGAGGTGCTCGCGTCGCTGCCGCTGCTTCGTCAAGAGCTTCGCATCATACGTCCCCAAATTGTGGCGACGCTCGGCAACACGCCGCTCAACGCGGTGCTGCGTCTTGCAGGGCGGGAGTCTGCGACTATCGGCGCCGTGCACGGCATGCGCATCGATTGTCATTTGGAGGGCGTTTCCTTCACTTTGTTTCCGCTGTATCACCCCGCGAGCACCATCTACAACCGCGCTTTGACGGAAACGCTCGCGCAGGATCTGTCAGAGCTGAATGTTTTACTCAAAGAGAGGTGTTTTTGACCTTGAAAGCATGGATCTACCGCGCGGCGGCCGCACTTCTTTTTACGTGCCTGATTGCGCTGCCCAACGACGCTTATGCGGAGGGGAACGAAACGGGCCAGGTGACCGCCGACGCCGTAAAGCTTCGCCAGTCGCCGGATACCGAGTCCGAAATATTGAAAGAGCTCCCGCGCGGCACCGAGGTGGAGGTGCTTGCCACCGAAGGCGGCTGGTATAGAGTGATTTACCTCGACCAGGTCGGCTACATCAGAAACGACTACCTGTTTTTGAAGTCCGCGGGTTCCTGCGGTGCGTATGTGATCGACGACGACACCGAGCTTCGCGGCGGCCCGGGCGATTCCGCTTATGTGGTGGCCAAGCTCGGCGCGGGGCGCGGCGTGAAGGTGAAGACCATCATCGGCGAGTGGTACTTCGTACAGCTCGACGATCTTTCCGGCTATGTAAAAAGCGCGGAGCTTTTGATCACGGGCTCCAGCACCGCCTCTGCGAGCATGCTCAAAAAGGGCATGGAGGGCGAGGAGGTAGAAAGGCTTCAAAAGGAACTGAGCAGGCGCGGTTTTCTTTCCAATGCCGACATCACCGGCAAGTTCGATTCCAAGACCCGCGAGGGTGTGCTGCAATTTCAGAAAGCTGCGGATCTTTCCTCTGTGGACGGCGTGGCTGGCGCGGAAACGTTGAACGCGGTGTATGATACCGCGAACAACATCATGAAGGAGAACGCCACTTTCAACCGCCTCAAGGGTACCGTCGTGCTTCTCGACTGGTTCAAGGGCGGCAGCGAGTGGCTTGAAAAGGGCGCGCGCTTTACCGTGACCGACGTGCGCACGGGTTACAGCTTCCGCGTGAGGCGCTTCGGCGGCTGGTATCATGCCGACTGCGAGCCCATCACCGCCGCGGACACGGCCATCATGAAGCGCTGCGCAGGCGGCAAATGGTCGTGGGACAGGCGGCCGATCTGGGTCACCTATAACGGCAAGACCGTCGCCGCAAGCATGCACTGCATGCCGCACATGGTAGATCCGACCGCCAGCAACAACTTCGACGGGCATTTCTGCATCCATCTTCTGAACTCGCTCGTCCATGAAAACAGCAAAAAATGCCCGCGGCATCAAGCCTGTGTTCAGGAGGCATACCGCGCAGGGCGCGCAAAGTAAATAAAAAACCAACGCATGATAAAAGCGCTGCTCCGACAATGCCGGAGCAGCGCTTTTATCATGCGATCATTTTTTAAAAAGGGAATCCAACCGCTTGCGCATTTCCTTTCGCCGCGAGGCGGAAAGCGCCTTGTCCACAACATAGCGGCCGCATTCGGCCTCCACAAGCACGTCGCCCTCCTTCACGGGCGCCAAAACGGCAGTTTTTTCGAGCGTGACAGGCGCGCCTTCGCCGTCTATGCAGACGATGAATTCCCCTTCGAAGCGATCTAAAACTAGCATCGAACCCCCCTTTTACGACCGTTCTTTCGATCATATATATATTTGAAATCGACGACGGCTGTGTTACAATATATTATAACAGAAAAATTCGAAAAGCAAAGGAAGCAGCCGTGAAAGTACTCGATCTTGAAAAACGGGAAGCACTTCAGGAAATGCGCGCGACCGCGCAACTTATGGAAGACGATCTTTTAAATGCCGGCATGCGTTAATACGAGAGAACGGGGACGCTCTCAAGTCCAGACCTGTGTAAGAAAAGCACCGAATACGAGAACTATCTTCTTTCCGTCCGCCGGTTTGAGGATATGCCGGAAGAGCACGGCGGGTGACGCCCGCCCCAAACTGAACCGCCTTGGTTTATTTTCCTGTGAATGTGTGAATAAATCTTAAAAGGTGGCTTTACGGGTTTCCCTTGTACAGCGCGATATCGTATAATAATATAACGATAACGATAGTATTTTAGGATGCGCGAAAGGCGGTTGCAGCTTGTCTTACGAGGTACTGGTAAAAACGATATCCAGCGGTTTCTCCCAGATCCAGTGGACGGACCTCGTGGATATTCTTCTCATCACCGTGCTATTGTACAAGCTGATCCTGCTCACGAAGGAAACGCGGGCCTATCAGCTGATCAAGGGAGTCGCGCTTTTGTTTTTGGGCGCGATTGTGAGCGACGCGCTCCAACTCGCTACGCTCGGTTGGCTGCTGAATTCCGTACTGGCTTCGGGCGTAGTCGTAGCGGTGGTGTTGTTTCAACCCGAGCTTCGGCGTGCTTTTGAGCATATCGGGAGAGGCAAGCTGTTTACGCGCGATCTGCTTGGGGCCATTGTGCCCGAGAGCACGCAGATCGTGAGCGAGATGCATCTGGCCATCACCGACCTTGCGCAAAGGCGTGTAGGTGCACTGATCGTCATCGAGCAGCGGACGGGTTTAGGGGATATCATCAGCACCGGCACCCGCATTGACGGCATGATCTCAGCACCCCTTCTTGAAAATATCTTTGAACCGAACACGCCCTTGCACGACGGCGCGGTGGTGATCCGCGAACAGACCATCGTGTCCGCGGCGTGCTTTTTGCCGCTTGCGGAGGATATGAGCATCGCGCGCGAGCTCGGCACGCGGCACCGCGCGGCGCTTGGAATTTCTTCCGTTTCCGACTGTATCGCGATTGTCGTTTCCGAGGAAACGGGCGTGATCTCTTTCGCACGTGAAGGCAAACTTATCCGCTACATCGACGACAAAGCATTAAGGGACCTGCTGGAATCGGTTTTCCTACGGGAGCGGGAATCCGCGCTGCCCTTCTTCCTCCGGAGGAACAAAGATGAAAACAGAAAATAAGGTCCGCTTTTCCATCGTCCGGTTTTTGAAGAACCTGTTCACGAAAAACATCCTCATCAAGCTCCTTTCGCTGCTTTTCGCCATGCTTATCTGGGGCTATGTGATGTCGGATCAAAACCCTGTGCGCACAAAAACGGTGGCGGAAGTCCCCGTGAATTTCGAAGGAGAAAGCGATCTCATCGCCCGCAGGCTCGTCGTTAGAGGCGACAGGGCGGAAACGCTCAAAAGCATTACCGTCAGGGTGGATACGGAACTTACCAAATACGCCGATCTTGACGCGAACGACATCACGGCGAGCATCAGCCTCAGAAACGTCAGCGGACCAGGCACTTACACGCTGCCCATCAATGTGACCGCGACCGACGGCACCGTTGTAAGCCCTTTGCAGGAGGTCACTGTCGAGATCGATAACCTCGTTTCCAATAATATTCCCGTGGAAGTATCGCTTCTCGGCACGCTGCCGGACGGGTATTGGAGCGACGCGCCGGAACTGGCGAGCGGCTATGTTAAAATTGAGGGCGCGTCCAAGGATATTTCGTCCGTGGCCAAAGCGGTATGCTTCATCGACCTTACCGCACGGACGGAAACCTATAACGAAAGCGCGCCGGTGGAACTTCAAAACAGCTCGGGCGAAGCTATAAACGCATCGCTTCTCGGAGCGCTTCCGAGCATTCCCGTCAAGCTTACAGTCCTAAGAATGGAGGAACTTCCGATCAATGTAGACGCGGCGATCATAGGCCGCGAGAACCTGCCCGTCAACTATGAGATCGTAGGGACGAGCGTATCCCCATCTTCCACTGTAACGGTTATCGGCTTTCAAAAGGACATCGACGGCCTGAGAGGCATCGATATCGAGCCCATCGATGTAAGCGACCAAAACGAAAGCGTGGAGAAGGAGGTAAAGCTGCTCCTGCCGGAAGGCGTAACGAGCCTGGACGGGGATACCATTTCCGTCCGCGTCAACATACGCCAAAAACTCCAGACGCTCTCTCTCACCGCAATCCCCATCACGGTGGAGGGACTCGGGAATCGGCTCGTGTCTTCGCTCGATATAGAGAGCACGGATATTACCATTACCGGCGAGATCGGTATCATCAACAAGCTTACACGCGACGGCGTCGAGATTTACGCGGATGTCGCAGGTCTCAATACAGGCACTCACGAGATCGATCTGCGGCTCAAGCTGCCGGGAAATGAAGAAATGCTTTCCGAGGTGTCCTATGTCATTGCCGATCCCGCCGTAAACGTCACGATCCGGAATAAGAATTAAGGATACTACTGTATGGCGATCGTAATCTCCGAACTGCAGCTTCCCCTTGATGCGGACGAGTCCTCGCTGCGCGAGCTTGCGGCGAGGGCTGTTCATAAACCGGCGCAGGCGATACAGAGCCTGCGCGTCGTGCGCATGTCGCTCGATGCGCGCAAGAAAAACAATATCGTCTACAATTGCTCCGTGCTTGTCACGCTCGACGGGGCGGAGGAAAAGCACATTTTAAAGCGGGGCCTTTCCTTCATATCGCCCGTGCCCGAAAAGAAAGATGCGCCTCCGCGCTTCGGCGATACCCCGCTCGTTAAACCGGTGGTCGTCGCGGGCCTCGGGCCCGCGGGACTGTTTGCCGCATACCGCCTTACGCAATTTGGCTACAAGCCCATCGTAACGGAACGCGGCAAACGCGTAGAGGAGCGGCAAGTCGACGTGGACCGCTTTTTTGAAAGCGCCGCGCTCAATACGGAAAGCAACATCATGTTCGGCGAGGGCGGGGCGGGCGCGTTTTCGGACGGCAAGCTCACGACGCGCATCAAGGACGCGCGGGCGGCAATGGTATTGGAAATCTTGAAACAAAACGGTGCGCCGGAGGAAATACTCTATATGGCGAAGCCGCATGTGGGAACGGACAAGCTCCTTGTAACGCTCAAAAGCATGCGGGAAAAGCTTACGGCTCTCGGCGCGGAGCTTCGCTTTTCAACAAGGCTTGTCGACCTTGAGACGGACGAAAGCGGTACGTTGACGGCCGTAAAGGTCGAACAAAACGGAAAGCGCGAGCGCATCGAGTGCTGCGCATGCATTCTTGCGACAGGGCAGGGTGCGCGCGATACCTACGAGCTTTTGGAAAAGAGGCATTTGGAGCTCCAGCCGAAGGCCTTTGCCGTGGGCGTGCGCGTGGAGCATCCCCGATCGCTCATAGACCGATCACAGTACGGCGCGTTTGCAAACCACCCGCGGCTCGGCGCTGCGGAATACGCGCTGGCGGACAGGTACGGCGAGCGTGGCGTATATACCTTTTGCATGTGCCCGGGCGGTACGGTGATCGCCTCCGCGTCCGGTGAGGAACAGGTGGTCGTGAACGGTATGAGCTATCACGCCCGCGACGGGGAAAACTCCAATTCCGCCATCGTGGTGCAGGTGACGCCGCAGGACTTCGGATTTGGCCCGCTCGACGGCATGCGCTTTCAGGAGGCGCTAGAGCGCGCGGCATATCGTTTGGGCGGCGATGGGTTTATCGCGCCCGCGTCGCGCGTGGAGGACTTTTTAAATAAGTCCGCACCAAAGGGCTTCGGGAGTGTAAAACCCTCCTATCTGCCGGGCGTGAAGGCCGAAAGCCTGTACAAATGCCTGCCGGATTATGTTGCGGCGGGTATCGCTGCAGGCATACGCGCGTTTTCCTTTAAGCTCAAGGGCTTCGATATGGGCGATGCGGTGCTTACAGCCGTGGAAAGTCGCACGAGCGCGCCGCTGCGCATCGTTCGCGACAATTCCATGCAGGCGCCGCGCATGCGCGGCCTCTATCCGGCCGGCGAGGGCGCGGGGTATGCGGGTGGTATCGTAAGCGCTGCGGTGGACGGCATGAAGGCGGCGGACGCCGTGATGGAAAAATTCAGCGTTACGTGAGGTATAGTATGAAGATCATAAAACCTTATTACGAATTCATCGGCGGTTTCGACCCCGAGGAAATGCTCAAAAAGATCGAGATGTGCGGGCGCGTCTGTTACAAATCGGAGGATAAGATCACCGAAGATTCCGCCGCACGCTTCGTGAAGGGTATCGTTTCGCGCGGGCACGGGTCTGTGCTAGAACACGCGGGCTTCACCGTGAAATTCGTATGCGACAGGGGCGTTTCCCATGAGATCGTGCGCCACAGGATCGCATCGTTTTCGCAGGAATCCACCCGCTATATCAATTACGCAAACGGTAAATTCGGCAGCGAGATCACAGTGATCGAGCCATGCTTTTTTGAAGTGGGCAGCGAGCGCTATAGTATCTGGAAGTCATCCTGTGAGGCGGCCGAACAGGCATATTTCGAGCTGCTAGACGCCGGCTGTGCCCCCGAGGAAGCGCGAAGCGTGCTGCCAAACAGCCTCAAGACTGAGCTCATCGTCACGGCGAACGTGCGCGAGTGGCGGCATATCCTATCGCTTCGCGCGGCGCGCGCGGCGCATCCGCAGGCGCGCGAACTAATGGGCAGACTGTTAAAGGAGCTCAAGGAAAAAGCGCCGGCGCTCTTTGGCGGTTTGAATGCGGAGGAAGAATCATGACCCTAAAAAGCACGTTCCGGCGGTTTTTCCTCTTTCTCCTTGCCGCCGCGTTCTGCGCGGCAACGGCTTCATGCTCCGGCACGGAGGGAGATAACGGGGAAAAGATCGACCTTTCAGACCCCGTGGGCGGTTCCTCCATCGTGACCGCCGGCGATCTGATCGCGTTCGTCGAGAGCGGCGAGGGCAATACGGCCGTGCTCCAAAACAATATAGACCTTGAACGCGGCATGCTCAAGCTCACGCGTGCGCGCGGTGATTTTACCATTGAGGGCAACGGTTTTACCATTACCGGCAGCGGCGACTGCGTGATACGCCTTGAGGACAATATGAAACTCACGCTCAACGACGTTACCATCGTGGGCGGCTACGACGGCATAGGCGCCTTGGGCGACTGTACGATCTGCGGCAATAACGCCACCGTGAAGGGCGTTGCGAATGCCGCCAACTGCATAGGACTTTTGACGATCGGAAATAAAAGCAGCCTTACCTTTACGGCGCAGGAAGGAAGCGGCGCGGTCGCGCGAGGCGTTACGCTCCTAGATAGCGCAGAACTGAACGCTTCGGGCGGTATGGGAGGCGTCACGTCAACCGACGGCGACGTTACGCTCATGGCGGAATCGAAACTCTATGCGCAAACGGATGAAAATTATAACGCGCTACAGTGTGCGCGCGCGCTGGTGCTGACGGATGGCTGCACGCTTCATGTCACGAATAACGGCCTTTATCATGGCGCGGAAACGAATACGCTCAGCGTGGAAGGGGCGGTCACCATCGAAGCTGCGGGTGGCGAAAAGGGAGCGGGGTTATTCATCTATACGCTTGACGAAGACGTGCGCATTTTGGGAAGCTGCACCCCCGAGGCCCGCTTTGAAAACGGGAACGGCAGCATTGCGTTTGTCGACAGCGTAGAAGATCTCGCGACGCCGACCCCCGAGCCGACGCAGACGCCGGAAGAATAAGAGGAGAGAGGAATCCATGGGCAGACAAACGCGAAGGAGGTTCAGACATTCACCCAGATATGGTTTGCGGCGGTTTCTGGTTGCGGCAGTCTTTTTGGGCGTCGTAGCCTCACTCGTCGTATTTTTGCCAAAGCTGTTCAAAAAGGGCGGCGGGGGCGGAAATACGGAGGGGACGACGCCACCGCCAAGCATGTCGCTGCCTGAGCCGACGCCTACCCCAATTCCTACGCTTTCAGAAGAGCTTGCCATTCAAAAGGGGACGGCGGAGAGCTTCAGCGACATCGGCTTTTCAAGTTCCGTGATGGCCAATAAGCAGGAGGTTTCAAGCTATAGCCGCGAAACGCCCATCACGTTCGGCACCGGGGCCGAGTATACGAAAGTGAAGGGCATCATCACCTTCGGCGGCAGCAATTACCGCGACTCTTTCACCTACGGTACGGCCACCGTTACGCAAAAGACGCTCACGCGCGTTTGGGCCAAGGATATCGGTTCCCTCAGCGTGCCGGATTACGGCACATGGACAGGTACCGGCTGGACCGGCATGCCGCTCATCGTGCAATGGGATGATACAGTGCGCGCGACGCTCGGCGTGTACGACCAATATAAAACCAAATCGGGCTTTACCGAGGTCATTTACCCGACGATGGATGGCAATATCTACTTCTGGGAGCTTGAAAGCGGCGAACCCACGCGCGACCCCATCAACATCGGCGTCGTAACCAAGGGCACCGCTTCACTCGACCCGCGCGGTTACCCGCTTTTGTTTACGGGGCAGGGCATACCCTCCGATGTGAACGGCGCGGGCGCGTGGTTTCGCATCATTTCTCTCATCGATAACAAGGTGCTCAAGGCTTACGGCGGTGAAGACCCGTTTTCGTACCGCAAATTTCAGGCGTACGACTCGAGCGCTCTCGTCGACGCGGAAACGGACACCCTTATCCAGCCGGGGGAAAACGGCGTGTTGTACACCATGAAGCTCAACACACAATACGACCCAGACGCGGGCACGATAAGCATCGACCCCGATCCGCTCACCAAATACCGTTACACGGCAAGCGGCTACGGCGAGGGTGATACGAACCGCTGGTGGGGTATCGAAAACTCCGTCGCCGTATGGCGCGAGTATGCGTTTTTCACCGACAACGGCGGGTATCTGCAATGCCTGGATCTCAACACGCTCGAGCCGCAGTATGTCGTGGACGTGCTCGACGACAGCGATACGAGCATCGTCATTGAAGAGGACCCCGAAAACAAAACCTTTTATCTTTATACGGCAAACGAGGTAGATAAGCAAAAGAGCGTTACAAACGGCCTCGGCAAAAACGTGCACCGCAAGATCGACGGTCTTACGGGCGAGGTGCTTTGGGAAAAAACCTACGACGCCAACATCGGCAGGGAATCCTCCAACGGCGGCACGCTTACAACGCCGCATGTAGGGCACGGCAATATTTCCGATATCGTTATTTACAGCTCCACGTTACTACCCGTTACGGTAAATGGCGAAAGCACGGTAGGCGCGCGCCTCATCGCCTACGACAAGGTGAAAGGGGACGAGCTTTGGCGCTACGAGCAGTCGGACGGATATTGGAGCTCGCCCGTGGTGGTTTACGATGAGAAAGAAAACGCGTATCTCATCCAGTGTGACCGCGGCGGCATCATGCGCATCCATGACCCGCGTGACGGCAAGGTGCTTTACGAGCTCGACATCGGCTCCCGTATCGAGTCGACGCCCGCGGTGTTCAACAACATGATCGTTGTGGGCACGCGCGGCCAGTATGGCAGCGGCGATACGCCCAAAGTCGTATGCGTGCGGCTGGGCTGATTTTTAAAAAGTTTGTGTAAGAAAGGTGAAGGGCATTGAGCAAAAAGGTTCGTATTCTTTCGCTTGTGATCGTGCTGCTGATGCTGGCCGGCATTCTCTACGGCGTGATCGCGGGGTTTGTATATTAGGTAAAGCCTACAGGGCATAAATACGCGGCGGGATGAAATCATTCCGCCCTACTACTACGATATACCGTAGGGGCCGATTCCATATCGGCCCGCGCGTGTGTACGGCGGTTTGCGCTTCTGCAAAATCGGCAGGGGCGAGCCCTTTCTCCTACAGGGAACGTTATATCATATATGTCCGCACCGTTGCGGAACGGTGACCGTTTCGCGGGGGTCCGGGCCGAGCCCCCGAAACTCCAAGGGATTAATAAGGGGCCGCGGCCCCTTATTTTGTTCCGGCTTCGGCGGCGTGTACACGTCCGGCGAAGCCGGAGCCCTTCGGGCCAAGGCCTGCGGCCTTGCGTGCCGAAACGGATGGAAGGCGTAGTCTTTCTTTGCGCATCCGCCGCTCGGGAGAGCCCGCAGACCCAACAGGCGGATGCGTAAAACCTTCGTTCTCCCTCGCGGCTATGACTCGCAAGCCATAGCCGCGAAAGCGAAGCGCCAAAAAAAGCGGCACAAGCCGCTTTTTTTGGTTGCCGTGTTGGGGAACCACGGCAGCAAGATGGTTGGGGGTATGTCATCGAAGGAGTGGGGGCTCCTGTCGGAATGACCGTCAGTTGCTTGCGGGGCGCTCGGCGAGGGTCACCTTCAGGTCCACACTCTCGTTACCCCGCTGCACGGTTATTGTTACCACATCGCCGATCTTATATTCATACAGGGCCGAAGCAAGCTCGGAGGAACCGTTGATCTCCTCTGTGTTTACGGCAAGGATGATGTCGTTTACCAGCATGCCGGCCGCTTGCGCTGCGCTCCCGTCCATGACCTCTGTTACCTGCACGCGGGTCACATAGTTGGAGGGCATGAAAAACGGGAAGTAGCTGTTGCGGTTGTCGGAGGATTCCACAAGGTTGATCTCCTGCAGCGAGACGCCCAGAAACGGTCTGCCGCTTACGTAGCCGAGGTCGATGAGGTCTACGATCACGCTCTTTGCGTCATCGATAGGGATGGCGAAACCGAGACCTTCCACGTCCACACCGAGGCTCTTGGAGTTTACGATGCCTATGAGCTCGCCGCTTTCATTGAACAGCCCGCCGCCGGAATTGCCGGGATTGACGGAGGCATCCGTTTGCATGAGGGTCATGCTCTGGCCCTCCACCTCGATGGTGCGGTTAAGGCCGCTTACGATACCGGCGGAAACGGAGCTTGTGAATACGCCGAGCGGATTGCCGATGGCGTAGACCTTATCACCGACGACCACGCTGCTCGAGTTGCCTAAGGTCGCCGCGGGCAGACCGGTCGTTTCGATCTTGACGATGGCAAGATCGGTAAGGCTGTCAGCGCCCACGACGGAGGCTTCATACTCGGTGCCGTCCTGCAATGTGACTTTTAGGCCGCTCGCGCCATTAACCACATGGTTGTTGGTCACGATGTAACCGTCTGAGGTGATGATGACGCCCGAACCGCTGCCCACGGGTTCCGAGGCCGTGTGGCCATCCGTCCCGTAAACGTTCTGCTCGATACTGATGAGCACAACGCTTGCCATAGAGTTTTGCAGCATCTGCGTGATGGAGTCATAGGTGGCGGATGTGGACGCACCGTTCATTTTGATGCCTGAGGAAGGTGCGTTTGCCTGAGCGCCGGCAGGCGAATTGCTGTCGTTGTCGGATACACCCTGCGTGGGGGTCGTGAGCACCGCGGAGCTATTTGGAGATTGCAAGGCGTTTTGCGAGCCGCCTACGATGAGCGCGCCGAGGCCGCCGCTCAGAAGACCCACCACCAAAAGCGCCACGATCATCTGCGTCCATGTGACGGCTCTTTTCGGCTTCCTTTCGGGCCTTACATATGTGGGTCTATATGGGGCGTCGCACTGCGGAGCGTTTTGCTCAAGATCGCGGGGTGCGTTTTCTTCCCCGTTATACCGATCGTTTTCCATATCGTTATGCTCCTTTCTGTGATGCTCATAGTATAGTCGCGAATTTTGGACGCATCATCACGGATTTGCGCCATTTTGATGGAGAAATTTGTATTAAATATGTCAGTGAAAGGTTGATAATTAAACAGAAAAGCCGCGTCCTGATCGAACGCGGCAAGGGATGATCTGAAGAAATCTATTCGCTTATGGGACGTATAAAAAGCGTTCCGCCGGCGAGCTCATAGACGGTATCCGCACCCTCACAAAGCACCTCCCAGGAAAATGCAAACCAGTTTTCTTCCGCGAATTCCGGTATGACGCCGCTTTCGGCCGTTTCCTCCCAACCGGGCGTTTGGACGGGCGTAGGCGTCGCCTGCGGCAGATAGGGCTTAAAATCGCCAGAAAAACTCGTAAAACGGCTTGCTTTTCCCCACTGCATCAAGCTTCGTTTCATGGGTGTATCCACGCATACAAGCCATTCATCCTCCAAACTTGCCATGCGTACCATGTAGAGAAACGTGCCGTCGGCGTCGAGCGCGAAGCAGCCGAGCCTTTCTTCCTCTACCGTGCCGTAAAGCGCCGTGCCGTCCGCGTAGGTAAAGATAAACTTGCCAGAGCCGATCATGAGGCTCCCCTCGCCTTGCGGATTAGAGACAGTGCCGCTGAAATTGAGCCCGTCATACAAAAGCCTTCCCGCGCTCAGACGGCACTTGGAAGGATAGGGCTCGGCTTCGGAGACCCCCATGATCGCGTTCAATGCGTCGATGCCGCCTTTGACGGAAAGCGCGTCGTAAAATGCGGCGCGTGAAAGTATGGTATCTGTGTCGTAGCTTAAAAAGAAAAGAAGAACGGGATTATCGGGGAAGCTCCCCACGGCCGTTTCACTATCCTCCGGCGAAACGGAGGGGGAAACAGCGGCGGAAGGAGAGGGAGAAAGCTCGGGCGAAGGGGAGGGACCCGATACGGTTTTCGCGCAGGAGCTCCATAAAAAAAGCGACGTGAGCACGAGGAGCGCAACGCCGTATCGTTTCGGCATTTTCAAATCCACGTTCATGCGATGTCGTCAACGGCTTCTTCGGCCGCGCAATAGGCGAGAATGCCGTCGAATATACCCTTCGCGCAGGCGCTTTGATAGGCATCTCGATTGAGGCGCACATCGTCGCATGGATTGGAAAGGTAACCCATTTCGATTGTGATGACGGGGCTTTGCGACCAGTTGAAGCCCGTCTGGTCGGAAAGCGATGCGATACCGAGATTTTTTGCGCCTGTACCGGCGCAGAAAGCGTCCAGAACGGAAAAACCCAGCACAAGGCTTTGATCGTAAATATCGGGGGCTTCAGCGGCGGTTGGGATGAGCACGCACGCGCCGGAAAGCTTCGCGTCCGACGAAGCGTCGCAGTGGAGCCTGAGCCAAAATTCCACGCCCGCCTTGTTCATGGCCGATGCGCGTTGGGCGTTGGATAAAAAGACCTCCTGCTCGGTGCGGGTCATGACGACCGTAGCGCCGGCCTCGATAAGCATGTCGCTTAGCTTTTGGGCGATCAAAAGGTTGATGAGCGATTCCGCGGCGCCCGTCTTGACGCCGGTCGCGCCGGCGCTCATGCGGTACTTCAAAAGATTGGAGACAGGGGAGATGCGCTCAAGTGAGATATCGGCGGTCAATTGATGCCCCGGGTCGATGCCGACGACCCTGCCTTCAAGCGCTTTAAATAAGATCGGCTGCGAGGCTGCGGGATCGATGGGTACGAGAAGCTGCTCTTCGAGCGCGTTTATATACGCTTCATAAGTGGCGGCGCCGAAATCGCCGTCGGGGGAGAGCCCTAATATGGTTTGCAGCGCCGCGACGGCGGCATGGGTGTTTTCGTCATATAGGCCTGTAATCTCGCCGGAATAGAGGCCGATGGACCGAAGTTCCGTTTGGAGCGTTGTGATCTCATCGCCGTAATCGCCGAGCGAAAGTGTCTTCTCAGGGTAGGTGGGAAGCGCAAAAGAAACGCCGCTCGTAAGAAGGAGCGCCGCCGTCAAAGCGACCGTTAAAATGCTTTTGTGAACAATACGCATAAGTCCATCCGGAATTCGCTTGAATTACGGGATTATTTTATCATTTTCGGCTAAATTTGTAACGGTTATTTCCATAAACAAATTGTAAACGTTGTTGGGGGCGCGACAGCCTATTGCTTCCGGAACAGAAGCCTTTCACCATCGGTGTCCGCCCAAACACATTCGCCGAGGTTGATACGGCCGCAGAGGATATCCTCGCTCAGGTTATCCTCGACCTGCTGCTGTATGGCGCGGCGAAGCGGGCGCGCGCCGTACACGGGATCGAAGCCTGATTTGGCTAGATATTCGACGGCTTCATCTGAGAAGGAAAGCTCGATGCCGCGCGAGCGAAGGCGTTGTGCAACACCGTCGAGCATCAGCCGCGCGATCTTTGTCGCCTGCGCCTGTTCGAGCGGGCGGAAAACGATGATCTCGTCGATGCGGTTCAAAAATTCGGGGCGAAAGGTCTTTTTAAGCTCCGCGAGCATTTCCTCCCGCATGCGCTCATAGGAGGAATCGGACGTGTAGGAAGTAAAGCCCACGGCGGATGCCCTATGGAGCTTTTCCGCGCCCGCATTGGACGTCATGATGACGACGGTATTTTTAAAATCCACAAGCCTGCCCTTGGAATCGGTGAGCCTGCCGTCTTCGAGTATCTGCAAGAGCGCGTTGAACACATCGGGATGCGCTTTTTCCAGTTCGTCAAGCAGCACCACGGAATAGGGCTTGCGCCGCACGCGCTCGGTGAGTTGACCGCCGTCCTCATACCCCACGTACCCGGGCGGCGGGCCGAAAAGCTTGCTGACGCTGTGCGCCTCCATATATTCGGACATATCGAGCCGTATGAGCGCATTTTCGCTGCCGAAAAGCGTCTCCGCAAGAGTGCGGCAAAGCTCTGTTTTCCCAACGCCCGTGGGACCTAAAAACATATAGGAGCCGATGGGGCGCTTGGGGTCCTTAAGTCCCGCGCGGGCGCGGCGTATGGCGCGGGAAACGGCGGCGACGGCCTCGTCTTGCCCTACAACGCGCTCGTGAAGCTTATCTTCCAGGTGCATCAGCCGCTCGCTTTCGTCCTCGGTGAGTTGCTGCACGGGTATGCCCGTCCACGCGTTCACGACTTCGGCGATATCCTGCTCGGTCACGGTGAACGCAAAGTTTCTCTGCTTATCCTCCCAGTCCTCGCGCATGGAACGCATGCTCGATTTGATCTTGAGCTCCTCGTCGCGCACGGCGGCGGCGCGTTCAAAGTTCTGGTTATTGACGGCCTCTTCCTTTTCCTTGTACAACGCTTCAAGCTTGAGCTCGAGCCTCTTTAAATCGGGCGGTTGGCTGAATGCCGTCAGACGCACGCGGCTCGCCGCTTCGTCCATGATATCGATGGCCTTGTCCGGCAGGAACCTGTCGGGGATGTAGCGGGCGGAAAGCTCCACCGCGGCCTTGAGAGCGCCGTCAGTAATGCTTGCGCGGTGATGCGCCTCATAACGGTCGCGAAGCCCGTAGAGTATCTTCAACGCTTCTTCCGGCGTGGGTTCGCCCACGGTCACGGGCTGAAAACGGCGTTCAAGCGCCGCGTCTTTTTCGATATGGCGGCGGTATTCGTCGAGCGTGGTCGCGCCCACCACCTGTATTTCGCCGCGTGCAAGCGCGGGCTTTAAAATGTTGGAGGCGTCGATGCTGCCGTTTGTCGCGCCCGCACCCACGATGGTATGAAGCTCGTCGATAAAAAGGATCACGTCGCCGCTTTGGCGAAGCTCCTTAATGGCTGTTTTTAAACGCTCTTCAAAGTCACCGCGGTATTTGGCGCCTGCGACCATACCGGAGAGGTCAAGGGAAATGAGCCGCTTGCCGCGCAGGGAATCGGGGATGTTGCCGGCGGAGATGCGCTGCGCGAGACCTTCCACGATGGCGCTTTTACCTACGCCCGGGTCGCCCAGAAGCACGGGGTTGTTTTTGGTGCGACGGCTTAAAATCTGCAGGATGCGCTGTATTTCCGTTTCACGGCCGATCACGGGATCGAGCATGCCGTCGGAGGCCTGCGCGGTAAGATCGACTCCGAACTGGTCGAGCGCGGGGGTGGCGGGATGCTCGGTCTCCGGCTCGGCGGAGGCGGAATGCTTGTGTTGCGGCGTGTTATCGGGAAGCGCCGCTTGCACGTCCGAAAGCGTTACGCCGAATCCCTCGAGCATGCGCGCGGCGGCACAGTCCTGCTCGCGAAGGATGGCAAGAAGGATGTGCTCGGTGCCGATGTAACTGGTCTTTTGCGTTTTCGATTCGTACAGACTCAGTTCCAGCACCTTCTTGGTGGAGGGCGTATAGCCGAAACTGTCGATAAAGGTAGGGGCCGAACGGCCGATGAGCGACTCCGTGCGGAGGATCACGTCGTTTTCGGAAACCTTAAGCGCCGTCAGAGCCTGCGCTGCCGCGCCGTCGCGGTCACGCAAAAGGCCGATGAGAAGATGCTCGGTGCCCACATGGTTGTGGCCCATTTCCTTTGCGCTGTCCTGCGCGTAGGCGAGCGCGCGCTTGGCGCCTTCGGTGAACCTATCCAAAAAATCCATTGTGGCTCCCCTCCATTGCTTTTTCCATTTTACAGCAAAAAGCGCGCGGGGGCAATTGAAGTATATTGAACTCCGAACGGTTTTGCGTCATTCTTATGCATTTTATGGTAGAATAACGGAAGGAATGCCGCCGAGCTTTTTAAAACAGGTGAGGACGGCTTTATGACAAAAAACATATACATGGGATATGGGTGTGAACCCCTTAAAGTATACAGGTGGAGTGAAGGCAATGATTTATTTGGATAATAGCGCCACTACGCGTGCGTTCGATGTGGCCGCAGAGGCCGTGAACCGATATATGACGGAGAATTTTTTCAATCCTGCTGCAGCTTATTCGCCCGCCGTGGCCGCAGAGCGCGACGTGGAGGCCGCGCGCGAAAGGTTTGCCCGGGCTTTGAAGGCGGTGCCGGAGGAGATACTGTTTACTTCTGGCGCCACGGAAAGCAACAATATGGCGATTTTGGGCTCGCTTCGCGCCATGCGCGGCGGCGGCCGTGTGATCGTGAGCATGGTGGAGCATCCGTCCGTGTACGAGTGCGTGAGGACGCTGAGCGGCGCCTATGAGGTCGCGGACGCGGGCGTTGACTGCCTTGGACAGCTTGATATGGGAAAACTTGAGGCGCTTTTAACGCCCGATACGCTTCTGGTATCTGTGATGCAGGTGAACAACGAAGTAGGTGCCGTTAACGACATGGAGGCGGTCTATAAGCTCGTCAAACGCAAAGCGCCGCAGGCGGTGGTGCACTGCGACGGCGTGCAGGGCTTTTTGAAGGTTCCGTTCGATGCGAAAAACGCCGATCTTTACAGTGTGAGCGCGCATAAATTTCACGGTCCCAAGGGCGTCGGCGCGCTTTACGTGAAAAAAGGGCTTCGCTTTGCGGGCGGGCAATCGGGCGGCGGGCAGGAAAAAAATCTGCGCTCCGGCACGCTCAACACCCCGGGTATCATGGGTATGGACGCGGCGCTGCAGTTCTACGTAAAAAACCTTGCGCGGTTTTCCGATTCCATGTATGCTTGCAAGCGGAGACTCGCGGAGCGCTTGACCGCACTCCCGCAGGTCGTTCTCAACGGCCCCCCGATAGACGAGAGCGCACCGCACATTTTGAACGCGTCGTTCCTGGGCGTGCACGGCGAGGTGCTGCTGCACGCGCTGGAGGCAAAGGAGATCTACGTTTCCACGGGCTCCGCGTGCTCCGCGCACAAGGCGGGCAAAAACCGTATCCTCACCGCCATGGGCATCACGGGCGAGCGGCGGGAGGGCGCGATACGCTTTAGCTTTTCCCCCATGAATACAGTGGCGGAGATTGATACGGCCGCGGACGCTATTAAAGAGATTTTGCCTGCGCTTAGACGCTACGCGAGAAGATAAACTTTTTTGGAGGCACCATGGAAAAAATACTCCTCATACGCTATGCGGAGATCCACCTCAAGGGATTGAACAAACCTTTTTTTGAGCGCAAGCTTTTGCAGCGCATCAACGGCGCGCTCGGCGGCACGGGCGCTTCCTCGCGCTACGAGCAGGGACGCATCTACGTGCGGGGCCTGAAAGAGACCGATGAGGAAAACGTATTAAAAAAGCTTCAAAAGGTATTCGGCATCCACTCCGTGAGCCCGGCGCTTTCGGTGGATAAAAATATGGACGCTATTTTGAACGCCGCAAAGGCGCTTGTGGAACGTGCGCTCGAAGGCAAGGAGCAACTGAGCTTCAAGGTGTTCGCGCGGCGCGGCGACAAGCGCTTTCCGCTCGACTCGCAAGAGATCTGCCGCGAGCTCGGACATCTTCTTTTGGAAGAATATCCCGAAAAGCTTTCCGTGGACGTGCACGCGCCCGACATAAGCGTCACCGTGGAGGTGCGCGACAGTGCCTATGTATATTGTGAGGAAATTCCGTGCGCAGGCGGTATGCCTACGGGCACGGCCGGCCGTGCGGCGCTTCTCATATCCGGCGGCATCGACAGCCCCGTGGCGGGTTACCTCATGGCAAAGCGCGGGCTTGAACTTTCCGCCGTGCATTTTTACAGCTATCCTTACACGAGCGAGCGCGCCCGCGATAAAGTGGTCGCGCTCACAAAACTCTTAAGCGAGTATTCGGGCGAGGTAAGGCTGCATCTGGTGCCTTTTACCGAGATACAGCTCGCCATCTACGATCGATGCCCGCCTAAGGAGACCACCGTCATCATGCGCAGGCTCATGATGAAGATCGCGGAGACCATCGGGGGAAAAGACGGCGCTTTGGCGCTCATCACAGGCGAGGCGCTCGGGCAGGTGGCGAGCCAAACGCTCGAAAGCTTATGCGCTACCGACGACGCCGTACATATGCCTGTATTCCGTCCGCTCATCGGCTTTGATAAGGATGAGATCGTTACGGTAGCAAAAAAGATCAACACCTTTGAAACCTCCATTTTACCCTATGAGGATTGCTGCACTGTGTTCGTGCCGGAACATCCTGTGACAAAGCCGACTGTAGCGGGCATCCGAGGGAGCGAGGAGAAGGTGGATTTTTCTGTTATGATCGAAACGGCTCTGAAAAATACCGAAGTGATAACGGTTATTTAACGCTTTGTTCATACGAATACCTGCTTCGATATGCTATAATTTGGGGAAAGAACGGTTCGGAAAGGGGAGTTGTCATGAAACGCGCATGGGCTGCTAAAGCAGGTGTTATGATATGCGCGCTTTTGGCGCTCTTTTTTGGCGCCTGCTCGAACGAGGAAAGCGCGCAGGCGACCCTTCATGCGGAGACGGTGCGCATTTCGCCCGGCGTTACGCCGCAAAGTACGGCGATCCCGCCGCTCTCCATCACGCGCAGCGTGATTTCCAATGAAGAAGGCGTCATGCTCTACCCGCATATCGAAGGTGAAAACGCGGATATGATCAACGCCTCCATTCAGGACGATATCAGTACCTGTGCGCAAAAGAGCGATGTGCAGGTATTCACCACCTACATGATCACCAACAACAGCAACGGTATTCTCTCCGCGGTGCTGGAGGTGAAGGACCTAGATACGAGCGAACCCATCGGCTTGATCTCCCTCAACTACGATGTGGCGACGGGCAAAAAACTCTCCATTGCGGATTATTTTGATGCGGAAAACGACAGGTGGCGGCGCGTGCTGCCCGATATCGTCACCTTGCAGGCGCAGTCGAAAGGCCTTACGCTCCTTTGCGACGTGATGCCCGTGGCGGATGCTCAGCTTTACTATATTTCCGGAGACAAACTTGTTTTGATGTACCGCCAGTACGAGATCACCACCTATATCGACCCCGCGCCGCAGTTTGCCATCCCCGTTACCGAGCTGAAAGAATTTTTACCCGAGGAAAGCCCCCTGACGCGGCTGATCGGCGCAAAGCCTGCGGAGAGCGAGCTTGTTGAGCCCACGCCGCAGGAAACGCTTCTTGCGCAGGATGCCGAGGCCGAAGCTTGCCATTAGCGAAGGGGGTTAATGGAAGATGAGATGCTCCTGCAGGCTCTGCGGCGCCTATATGGTCCAGTCTGAGCGCGGGCTGGAGAGCGGTTGCCGCTGCCCCGAATGCCTGAATACCTGTAACGACTGCATGGGCACCGCGCAAAAACCGCTCACGGCGGAGGAGTTGAGAAACAGCGCGGAATTATTCCTTGCCATGGACCGAGAGGAAGGCAGGGAACGGTCCTGATCGTTCCGCCATGCGGCGAGAGTAACCCCCGCCCTACGCTATGTCTTAAAGATTTTTATGGTATAATAAAACAAGGGCGAAGTTCCGCCCTTGTTTTTTGATGGGTGTTGGATCCCAATCCGATCCCGGTCCCGGGGGTTTCGGGGCCATGGCCCCCGGAGGCTTTATTCCGGCTTTGACGACATGTGTGTCAAAACGGATGAAATCCGCAGGATTTCATTCCTGCCGTATCCGCCGCCCGGGAGCGCCAAAGCGCGACAAGCGGATGCGCAAAACCTTCCCCGTGCAAATGGTTTAAGGCCATATGCACGAAAGGCGGAGCCTTTACATCCCCGTTTGTTGTTTGAGCGTCTGCATGTCCTGCTTGGCCGTCTGCACGTCGTTATCGGGCGCATCCTTGGTCTTGTAGAAGTTGCGGCTCTTCATCTGCTCAAATACGCTGAGCTGGTCGGTGGAGCATTCCGTGAGGTTGCTCAAAAGGACTTGCCTGAGGTTCTTGCAGGAAGCCTCGGTGATGTTGCCTGCGTAATCCTTTACGCATTGCTTTTCCTGGCTCAAAAGGTCGGTCAAGAGTTCTTGCTCGGTCATGGGCGCGTTTTGCTGCATAAAGATATCCTCCTTACTGATGGCTGTTGAGGTAGGTGTTCAGCGCGTCGAAATGCTGCTTGTGGTGCTGTGCCATGCTGCTGGCCATGTCCCTTAAGGGCTGCTCCGTGAAATACTGCGCATATACGGTGCATTTCTTGTAAGCGAGCGCTTCATGGTACATCTGGTCCTTCACAATGTCGAGATTTTTGGATTCGATTTGTGCGGGTCCCGCAAAGGGCATCTGATTCTGATTCATCGGCATATAGCATCCTCCTGTTGAAAATTTAGGCGTTACGGCCTTAGTATGCGCGTTCGACGCGGTATTATGAGGTGTCTCATGACAAAAAAAAGAGGTCAAAGCCCCATGGATGCGGCGCTCGATTATTTGAGCGTCAAGGCGCGCACCGTGCGCGAGGTGGAGCTGAAGCTCGACGGGCTGAATTTCGGCGAGTATGAGGTATATCAAACGATTGAGCGTCTCAAGGAGCTCAATTACCTCAACGATCAAAAATACGCTTTGGATTTTGTGGATTCGAGGCTTCGCACAAAACCCGTCAGCAGAAAAAAGCTCAAGGAGCAGCTCTATTCTCATTTTTTATCAAAAGATGTGATCGCGGAGGCGGTCGACGCCGTGGACGATGCGGCGGAGCTCGGAAACGCTTTTGCCGTGGCCGAAAAGCTCCAAGCGCAATTTTCCAAACTTCCTTTTGAAGAGGCCAAGCGGCGCGTGGTGAAGCGCCTGGCCGCGCGGGGCTTTGCTTATGAGAGCATTAAGCCGTGCCTGGAGTGCCTGTACGGCGACGCGGAAGGCACGGAGGAAGCTTTTTTGGAAGGGGAGACGCTGAAAGATGATGAGGCGTGAGCGCGTTGACGCGCTTTTAAAAACTTCAGCGATCGGCAGAAGCGCCATCTTTCTTGAAAACGTCGATTCCACCAACCTCGAGGCCAAGCGCATGGCTCAGGTTGGCTGCACGCACGGGCAGCTCGTGGTGAGCGAGCACCAGCAGGAAGGCCGTGGCAGACGCGGCAAAGCGTGGAGCGACAAGGCGGGGCAAAGCATCTGCATGAGCCTCGTACTGCGCCCTGCTATTTCGGCGGAACTTGCGCCGCGCTATCCGCTTGCGGCGGCGCTTGCGCTTTATGAGGCGCTTGATTCTATGGGCATATCCGCGAAAATCAAATGGCCCAACGACCTATTACATCGCGGCAAAAAGCTTTCCGGCATTTTGCTTGAGGCGGGTATGAGTGAAGCGGGCTTTTTCCTTGTGGCCGGTATCGGCGTCAATGTGAACCAAGCTTCGTTTGATGGTGATATCCGCGATACGGCGACCTCCTTAAGGCTTATCGCGGGGAAGGAATTGGAGCGCGAGGCCGTGCTTGCCATTATGCTCAACTTTATGGAGGGCATACTCCCGCTTTGTGAAACGGACGAGGGGTTTGGGCGCCTCCTTAATCGCTACGCCGCCGCAAGCTGTACATTCGGGCAAAAAGTAGATATAATCGGTGTGGATAAAAAGCTGACGGGCATTGCGGAAACGCTTGACGCGTTTGGAAGGCTCATGGTGCGCACCTTGGACGGCGCGCTTGTTGCCGTGAACGCGGGCGACGTATCGCTCCGCGACGCAAACGAAAATTAGGAGGCGGCTATGAGCGGTTTTTTAACGGAGATCGACGGCATCAAGGTCGGGCATTATACCGATAAAGCGGCGCTCACCGGCTGCACCGCCGTTTTATGCGAAAGCGGCGCGGTGGCGGGCGTCGACGTACGCGGCTGCGCTCCCGGCACCCGCGAAACGGATCTTTTAAAAGGCTATAACCTTGTGGAGCGCATCCATGCGGTGATGCTCTGCGGCGGCAGCGCCTACGGACTCGACGCGGCGTCGGGCGCGATGCAGTTTTTGGAAAAGAAGGGCATAGGCGTTTCCATGCCGGGCGGCGTAGTGCCCATCGTCCCCGCGGCGGTCATCTTCGACCTTAGCGTAGGCGATTTTTCCGTGCGCCCGGGCAAGCAAGAGGGCTACGCGGCCTGCGCCGCGGCGCAAAGCGGCGTTTTTGAAACGGGCAGCGCAGGCGCGGGAACGGGCGCAACGATCGCAAAGCTCTACGGGCCGCAGTTTGCACGTAAAGGCGGCCTCGGCACCTGCTCGATAGAACTCGGCGGCGGCGTGAAGGTCGGCGCGCTGGCAGTCGTGAACGCGCTCGGCGAGCTCTACGACCCCGATACGGGGAAGCTTGTCGCGGGCGCAAGCATGAACGGGCGGGCCCTGACGAATGAAGAGAAGATGCAGGCCATGGCCGCGGCCATGGGGAATACCACCATAGGCGTTGTTGCGACCAACGCCGTACTCACGCGCGAGGAGGCCAACAAGCTTGCCGCCATCGCGCATGACGGGCTCGCTATGGCGATACGTCCCGTGCATACCCCCTATGACGGCGATACATTCTTCGGGCTTTCCACGATGCAGGTTGCCGGCATGCCCTTTGCGGTTATTTTGACGGCGGCGGTGCGCGCCGTGAGCAGTGCGGTCCTAAGCGCCGTGGGAATTGACAAATAATCGCTGCATGGTAAAATGTTAGAAAAACCGCGGCGCGTTTTCATGCGCCGGCGGCAAACCGAAAGAATCGAAGGATGGGCTTTCTTTTATGGTGATCGGCGCCGGTATCGATATCATCGAGGTCTCGAGAGTGCAAAAGGCATCGGAACGAACCGGCTTTTTGGAACGTATCTTCACAAATAAGGAAAAGCAGTACTTTGAGCGGATGAACTTCAACCCCCAGACCATCGCGGGGATGTTCGCCGCCAAGGAAGCCATCGCCAAGGCGCTCGCGGTCGGCTTCAACGGCGTTAAATGGCGTGATATCGAAATACTGCACGACGAGAAGGGCGCTCCGTACACAAGCCTCGCCTGCGGTGCACTCGACCGCATGAACGAGCTAAGCGGCAAGCGGGTACTCGTGAGCATTTCCCACATCAAGGAGCTTGCTGTGGCGCAGGCGATCCTGGAAGATTGATAAATTCGGACAGCATTGGGGCGGGTGACCGCCCTAATTTTCAATCAGGCCGTTTTGGGGGAGGTTTCCTTGGCAGAGCTTCTTACCTTTGAGGAAGTAAAATCGTTCATCGGCGAGCGCGATGCTTTCTCCAACAAAGGCAGCCATGGCAGAGGGCTTATTTTGGCGGGCAGCGCGGGCTTTTCCGGCGCGGCCGTCATGGCCTCCGCTTCGGCGCTGAGGGCAGGGGTAGGCACGCTTAAAGCGCTTGTGCCAAAAAGCATTTTGCCCGCGTTTTACGCGCTTCCCGAGGTTATGGCAAACGGCCTTGATGGCGCGTGGGAGGCACCGGATACCGATACGCTCCTATCCTTCCTCGACGCGTGTACCTGCGTCGCTTTAGGTCCCGGCATGGGGCATGAAAAGGGCGTAATCACAGCCGTATTCGCCGCCCTCTCCATGGGAAAGAAGATCGTCGTGGATGCGGACGGCCTCAACGCGCTCTCCCGCGCAGAGGATTTTTTTGAAGCGTTACACGAAAACACGGTGCTCACGCCGCACCCGGGCGAAATGGCGCGGCTCACGGGGAAGAGCGTTTCGGAAATAACGGAAAACCCCGAAGCTGTCGCGCTAAATTACGCAAAGCTTTGGGGCTGCACGGTGCTGTTGAAGGGCGCCGTAAGCTATATCGCCGCGTCGGACGGGCGCGTAAAGCGCAACGAAACGGGGAACGCAGGGCTTGCTAAAGCCGGCAGCGGAGACGTGCTCACGGGAATCGTGCTCGCATTTTTGGGTCAGGGCCTTAAGCCGTTCGAGGCGGCGTGCGCTGCGGCGTATGTATTGGGAACTTCGGCAGACAAAGCGATGGAGCTTTTAAAGGAGCGCATGCTCCTTTCACGAGACGTGACCGATGCGATCGGGCAAACGCTTGACGAGTTGTTTTCATTTTAAATATTGCAAAACGGGAAAGGGGTAGCTTATGCTGGTATTGAAAAACGGCAGGGTCATGACGATGGCGGGCGCCGAATTTACAGGCGATATCGCCGTGGAAAACGGGAAGATCGCGGCCGTGGGGGGAAGCCTTTCTTTCGACGGGGCGGAGGAGATCGAACTTAACGGGCGCTATGTGCTCCCGGGCTTTGTGGACGCGCATTGCCACATCGGCATGTGGGAGGACGGCATACGCGAAGAGGGTGAAGACGGCAACGAAACGAGCAACCCCGTAACGCCGGAACTTCGCGCCATCGATGCCATCAACCCGTATGACCGTTGCTTCCAAGAGGCGTATGCGGCGGGCGTCACCACCTGCGTTACGGGCCCGGGCAGCGCGAACGTGATCGGCGGGCAGTTCGTCGCCATGAAAACTTATGGCGACAGCATGGAAAGCATGACATTGCGTTATCCCGTCGCCATGAAGGCGGCGTTCGGCGAAAATCCCAAGTTTGCATATAAAGCGCAAAAAGCAACGCCTAAGACCCGCATGGCGACCGCGGCCATCCTCCGCAAGGCGCTTGCCGCAACTGCTGAATACATGCAAAAAATCGAGGACGCGGGCGACGACCGCTCCAAGCTCCCCGAAAGGGACCTCGGCAAGGAAGCGCTCGTAAAGGTATTAAAGCGCGAACTCCCCATGAAGATACACGCGCACCGCTCCGACGACATCCTCACCGCCATCCGCATCGCCAAGGAATTCAACATTCGCTTTTCCATCGAGCATTGCACCGAGGGCTATATGATTCCCGACCTTATCAAAAGGGCGGTAAAAGAGCAGGGCATGGGTGTGATCGTAGGGCCGCTTTTGAGCGAAAGAAGCAAGGTAGAGCTTAAAAACCTCAGCTTCAAAGCGCCTAAGGTGCTTTACGACAACGGCATCGAATTTGCCATGATGACCGATCACCCCGTGATCCCGGAGCAATATTTGCCCGTGTGCGCCGCACTTGCGGTGCGCGAGGGCCTGCCCGAGGATGTCGCGCTTAGATCCATCACCATCAACGCCGCGCGCGTCGTCGGGATCGACGACCGCGTTGGCAGCCTCGAGGTGGGGAAGGACGCCGATATCGCGGTGTTCAGCGGCCACCCGCTCGATTTCAGGAGCCGCTGCGTGCTCACGTTCATCGATGGGATGAAGGTGCATTGTGAGCTATAGAACGTTCATGGATTTATTGTGAATAAATGCCATTTTTCCTTGTGGAAACCACGGTGAAAATGCTACAATACTTGCGGTAACACAGGCGGACTTTGTGTTTGCCGCGCGGGAGGGCGCTTGTGCGCATCATTGCCGGCATCAGAAAAGGCGCATCCCTTTTTGCGCCAATGGGCATGAACACGCGGCCCACGCTCGACCGGGTTAAGGAATCGGTGTTCGGTATTCTCCAATTCGAACTGGAAGGGAAGACCGTGCTCGACCTGTTCGCGGGCTCCGGCGGCCTCGGGCTCGAGGCGCTGTCGCGCGGGGCGAAGTTTTGCGTGTTTAACGATCATGCGCGCGAAAGCGCCGAGGTCGTGTGCCGCAATATCGAAAAGCTCGGGCTTATCGAGGTTTCGACGGTCCATTCGCTCGATTATTCCGCGTGCCTGAAGCGCGCGGCGCAGGAAGGCTACCGCTTTGATATCGCGTTTCTCGATCCGCCTTACGGCGCTATGCTGTTGGAAAAAGCGATGGGGGAGATGCTTTCTCTCGGGCTTTTGAGCGATGGTTTTACGGTCGTTGCCGAGCATTCGCCTAAGATTCCGCCGATGCCTGTACCGGGTTTTTATCTGCGCGACAGCCGCCGTTACGGCGATGTGGCCGTATCTTTTTACGTCGGGGAGGACGATCGATGAGCGCCGTCGTTTATCCGGGAAGCTTCGACCCTTTCACCTTGGGACATTTGGATATCCTTGCACGAAGCGCTTCGCTTTACGAAAAGGTATATGTGGGTGTGCTCAACAATGCGGGCAAGCGGCATACGTTTTCCCTCGAGGAACGCAAGTCATTCGTGGAAACGGTTTGCCGCGCGGAGGGCATCAAAAATGTGGAGGCGCTCGCTTTTGATGGGTTGCTGGTAGAGTTTGCGCGCGCCTGCGGTGCAAAGGCCGTGATACGCGGGCTTCGCACGGCGTCGGATTTTGTGTACGAGGCGCAGATGTTCGCGGCGAACCGCCATCTCGCGCCGGATATCGAAACCATGTATCTCGCGGCCGAGCCCGCGCTTGCGTTTGTAAGCTCGGGGCTCGTGCGTGAAATAGGCGCTCTCGGCGGTAACATAGACGGGCTTGTACCCGACGCTATAAAAAATACCATCGCAGAAAGGTTGTTAAAGAGATGAGCATCGATTCTCAAAACCTGAAGATTTTTGCCATACTTGAGCAAATAGAGCAGACCATCGAGAACAGCCCCCGCCCCAAGATCGGCGGCGGCAACAAGCGCCTTGTGGACGTGGATGAGATCATGGATCTGATGGGCGATTTGAAAGTCACCATCCCCGAGGATATCCGCCGCGCCAACAGCGTGATGCTCGAAGCACAGAATATGACCGATAACGCCGCCGATCACGCGCGCGACATCGTGGAAAAGGCCCAGCGGCAGGCGGACAAGCTCGTGGCGGAAGCCAACAGCACCGCGCAGCAGCTGGTCGTAAAGGCGAAGGACGAATACGAGCGCCTCGTCAGCGAAGATGAAATTTATCAGGAAGCGCAAAAGCGCTCGCAGCTTCTCGCGGCCAAGGCGGAGTTTAATGCTAACGTCGTGTACGAGAACGCCAAGCTGTACGCCGACCAGGTGCTGCAAGATCTCGAACGCTTCCTTGTGGAATATGAGCAGCTTGTTAAGCAGAACCGCAAGGATCTCGACGCACGCGCGCCGCAGCCGCAGCCCATACAGCCGGCCGCAGCAGTTCCCGTATCGAAGAGCGCCGCACCCGTCGCCGCGCCCATAAAACCCATAGCGAAGCCAGCCCCCGTGAAAAAGCAGCCCGAGGAAGATCCCGATGATGAAGATTTCGATGAGGACGATGAAGAGGAAAAGGGCGGCGGCTTTTTGAGCGGCCTGTTCGGACACAGAAAAAAGAAGATCGAAGACGAAGATTTTGACGACGAAGAATGAATTTTTAATCAATATGAACGGGCGCAGGCGGCGATACATTTGCTGCCTGCGTCCGTTTATTGGCTTGTTCGCTGTTTCCGACGCCGGCGTCCTGCCGCTGCCGACCAAAGCGCAACCGTTGCCACGCCGAGAAGGGATGCGCCAAAGATCATGGCGGAGGAAAGTGTGTTGTTCAAGGCGAGTTCCTGCGTGAAGGGCTCGAATACCGTTGCGGCATCCGAGACGAAAAGAGGCGTTAAAAGGTGCGCCGCGGCCGCGGCGATCAGGCCCTGTGCGAGTTTCCGCAAAAGGTAGCTTTTCGCTTCGATGCGCGCGAAGCCCGAGGATTGCGCCATCACGCAAAGCCCGCCGAAGGAGAAGAAAAACGCGGCGGAGGCGGCGACGGTGCGCACGGGCAGATCGAGCGCGCTCAGCGCCTTGCAGCCGTTCGTCACCTCAATGAATCCTGCAAGAAGCGCTTCGGCAAGCCCATTGGGCGCTCCTGTGAGACCCATGAGCCATGCGAGCGGGTATGCAAGGACCGTAAGGATACCCGTAACGGAAAGAAGCTCTATAAGCACCATGAACAGGATCACGGTGGCGCAGATATTGAGCAGCGCGAGCATGGAGGAACTGATCGCACCAAACAGCGCCGCGGAGAACGGCTGCTCCGAAAGGGGAGTTATATTTTCTGTTTTGACGCGGGAAGCATGGCGAAGCGCGAACGGAAGGCATGTGCCAAGCGCGATCAGCTGCGCCAGGATCACCGGCGCGGCGAGCTTCGAAATGCCGATCATGGAGGTGGCAAAGCTCCCGTATATGAACATGGGGCTTATCAGGTTAAGTGCGGCGCAAAGCGGCGTGGGGGTTTCCTCATACCCGTAGACCTCGCCGCACAGCTTCGCGCCCGATGGCGCGCCGGAAACAAAGCTCAGCACGACGAGCCCGAACGGCGTTGCGGCGGATAAAAGGCCCGTTGCGCGAAGGAGCGATGTACAGATAAAAAACGGCAGAAGCGCAGGCATCAACGAATTGAGCCATACGTCGAAACCCGCGCGGGCCGCCCGCATCGCCGAAGCGTTGAAGGCGACGAGCAGCGCGCAGGTAAGCACGCAGAGCAAAAAAACGATTTTTCTAAAACGCATATGCATCGGTACATATTTATGTCCGATGCATACATTTCATACGATGAGAAGCGGCGCGGCATAATCAAATGTCACGCTTTTAAAACACGTTCGCGCGAGCGGTGCGATATCCGCCGCTCGCATGTCGACAGCATGGAGCTTTTTTGCGCCCTCCGGCAGATCCGCTGTGTCCGAAAAGCGTGTTACGACCGGCAGGGATGCGCTTTTGCCTAAAGCGTTGAGCAAGGAAACGGAATCCCTCCTTACGCCCAAAACGCGGATATAGGGAAGCGAGATTTGATAGATATCGCTCTCCACACCCAAAAGCGCATAGATGAGGATGCGTTTGAGCCGCGCAAGGGTGTAGCGCTTGGTCTTCATAAGGCTCAAAAGCTCCCCGTAGCAGCTCGCTTCGCGCACACAGCGATACAACACGTTTTCAAGACCTTCGTTTACGTCGGGCAGGCGTTTTAGTTCCTCTTTGGTCATGCGCCTCAGCGCATACAGCACGGCGTCCGAAAGGCGCTCCTGCGCATAGGGTGCGGCGCTATCGACGATCTGCCGTTTGATGTCCGCAAAAACGCTATCCGGCAAATAGGGGAAAAGCGCGTCCGTATCGCCGTTTAAAACCGAACGCCGCAGCGCCGAGGCGCTCGCGAGATCGCCGTCCGCCTGCTTTGCATCATGCGAAACGCCCACGCGCTTTACGGCATATGGCACGATATTCGGTGCGAATTTTTCGATTGCCCGCAGGTACTCGACGGCTAAAATATCGTTCGGCAAAGAAACGGCCGAAGCCAAACGGCCGCCGTGCTGCTCGGCGAACGCTTTATTGCGTGCGCTCGGAAAGGACATGCCCTGCTTCAGATGTTTAAGGAGCATTTCTTTATGGGAATCGCTCTCCACGCTACCTAGCGCGGCCATTTTCTTGACTTCCGCGATATCGCCCGATTCGCTGCCGAAGCATAGTGCGTCTACGAGACCCGTACCGTTTAAAACGCGTACGGCGCCCTCTGCGAACCGCTCTGCCGCTGCGCAAGCGTAGACGGCAGGGAGTTGCAGCACCATATCCGCGCCGCTTTGGAGCGCCCAACTCGCACGGGAAAATTTATCGAACATGGCGACCTCGCCGCGCTGCACAAAGCTGCCGCTCATAACGACAACGACGTGTTCGCAGCCCGTCGCGCGGCGCGCCTCAAGAAGCTGGTAGCGGTGCCCGTTGTGAAAGGGGTTGTATTCGGCGATCACGCCCGTGCAATTTCGCATAGCGGCGCTCCTTTTTATGTTTCGCATGGTAAAACCATTATAGAGCAAGGCGGGGTCTTCCGTCGAGCGTGCAATATTGAAAGCATTTCCCCTAAATACCTACCATTCATGCGTGTAACTATGTTATAATGCAGGAGAAACTTCGTTTTTAAATTGGTTATGAAGGAGTTAGCGGAAAAATGGCGATTATGGACCGGATCAAGGCCAAGGCAAAGGCCGATGTAAAGCACGTACTGCTGCCGGAGGGCTCTGAGGAGCGCACCATTCAGGCTGCACGCATCATCACGGACGAGGGTATTGCGAAAGTGACCCTGCTTGGCGACGCTGCGGAGATTCTGAAAGAGGCGAACCGGCTCAAGGTAAATCTCAACGGGATAGGCGTCGTAGACCCGAATGAATCTCCCGACCGCGCTGCCTACACCGGGCAATTTTATGAAATGCGCAAGGAGAAGGGCATTACGCCGGAAAAAGCGGAAGCGACCATGAAGAACCCGCGTTTCTTTGCCGCAATGATGATCAAAAACGGCCGCGCCGACGGTATGGTGGCGGGCGCGCTTTGCACCACAGGCGATACGCTACGTCCGGGTCTGCAGATCATAAAAATGAAAAAAGGCATTTCCGTGGTATCGAGCTGTTTCATCATGGAGGTGCCGAACGCATCTTACGGCGACAACGGCATTCTCATCTTTGCCGACTGTGCGGTGAATCCCTGCCCCACGGCGGAGCAGCTTGCGGCCATCGCCGTCTCTTCCGCCGAAACGGCAAAGGCGCTTTGCAAAATGGATCCGCGCGTGGCCATGCTTTCTTTCTCCACCAAGGGCAGTGCGCAGCATGAACTTGTAGATAAGGTTGTAAAAGCCACCGCGCTCGTGCACGAGCTTGCGCCCGAGCTCAATGTGGACGGCGAGCTGCAGGCCGACGCTGCGCTCGTCGAAAAGGTAGGGCAGCTCAAATCACCAGGCAGCGCCGTGGCCGGCAGGGCGAACGTACTTATCTTTCCCGATCTCCAGGCGGGCAACATCGGCTACAAACTTGTACAGCGCCTCGCCCGCGCGCAAGCGATCGGCCCCGTTTGCCAGGGTTTCGCAAAGCCCGTTAACGATCTCTCACGCGGATGCAGCGTGGAGGATATCGTAAGCGTTACGGCCATCACCTCCGTGCAGGCGCAAGGCCTTGAATAAACGGAAAAGAAGAAAGGGAACAGAAGAATGAAAGTACTTGTGGTGAACGCAGGAAGCTCCTCTCTCAAATACCAGCTCATGGAAACGGATACTGGCGACGTGATCGCCAAGGGCATTTGCGAGCGTATCGGCCAGGATGCGTCAAAAACCACCTATAAGCCGAGGGGTAAGGAACCGCGCGTATTCGACGAAACGCTCAAGGATCATACCGACGCCATCAAGCTTGTGCTCAACGCGCTCATAGACCCCGAGATCGGCGTTATAAAGAGCATGAAAGAGATCGATGCGGTGGGCCACCGCATCGTGCACGGCGGAGAAAAGTTCAAATCCTCCGCGCTCATCGACGATTGTTTCATCGAAGCTGTGGAAAAGCTCAGCGAGCTTGCGCCGCTCCATAACCCCGCAAACCTCATGGGCGTTCGCGCCTGCAAAGCGGTCATGCCAAACGTTCCCATGGTGGGCGTATTCGATACGGCTTTCCATCAGACCATGCCTGCGACCGCGTTCATGTACGGATTGCCCTATGAAGCTTACAGCGAGCATCTCATCAGGCGTTACGGCTTCCACGGCACCTCGCATTATTTCGTGTCCCAAAAGGCCGTCCAAAAGCTTGCGGCGCTCGGCATCAAGCCCGAGGACTCCAAGGTCATCACCTGTCATTTGGGCAACGGCTCGAGCATCGCGGCGGTTAAGGGTGGCAAATCCATCGATACTTCCATGGGCTTTACGCCGCTTGAAGGCGTTCCCATGGGTACACGAAGCGGCTCCATCGACCCCGCGATCGTGTTCTATCTCATGGACAAGCTCGATATGGATTGCAACGGGGTGAGCGCATACCTCAACAAAAAGAGCGGTATGCAGGGTATTTCGGGCCTGTCGAGCGATTTCCGCGATCTGGACGAAGCGTCCAAGGAGGGTAACGAGCGCGCGAAGCTGGCGGTCGATATGTTCGCCTATGCCGTGAAGAAATACGTCGGCGCGTATGCCGCCGCCATGAACGGCGTGGACGCCATCGTATTCACGGCCGGCGTTGGCGAGCACGACGGCGCGGTGCGCGAGCGCGTGCTGCAGGGTCTCGATTATCTCGGCGTGGACGTGGATTGTGAGTTCAACCGCAACTTCCCGCGCGGTGCGGAGGCGGAGCTTTCCACGCCCAAGAGCAAAGTGAAGGTATATGTCATTCCCACCGACGAGGAACTCATGATCGCGCGGGACACCGCCGCTATCATCCAAGCGGATAAATAAAAGCTGTTGACAAACAATAGTGCAGCGGATAAAATATTCAAGGTTATGAGGGATGTTATGAAGCTCAACATAGCCGAACAGCTTAAGAGCGTAGGGAAGATAAAGCATGCGGAGTTTACCGAAGCGCTTGGGCCGCTCTCTTATGGCGGAAGAACGGTATCATTTGCGTCACCGTTTCATGTGACTGTCGATTGCGTCTATGACGGCGGCGGCTTTCAGGTGAACGGCAGGCTCGATACGATGCTCGATTCGGAATGCTCGCTTTGCGGCAAGCCGTTTGAGGAGGCTTTCGGTTTTTCGTTTTCGGAACGCTTTATGAAAGACCCCTCTGAGGAAGACGAGGCTTACGAATATCGCGGCGAAGAGCTCGATCTTAGCCGCATGGTGGAAGAACTCATATTTCTCAATCTGCCTCTCAGCAGCATGTGCTCCGAAGGCTGCAAGGGCCTTTGTCCCGTTTGCGGATGCAATTTGAACTTGGTACAGTGCTCCTGTGCGCAAGACGAGGCGGAAACCCCGTTTTTGCCGCTCGGAACGCTGCGAAACGTCGATAAGGAGGTGTAATCATGGCGGTCCCCAAGAGAAAAACTTCAAAGGCTAGGCGCGATGCGCGCAGGTCGAGTCACTGGAAGCTGTCCCTCCCGGGTATTGTGGAATGCCCGCAGTGCCACGAGCCGAAATTAGCTCATAGGGTTTGCAAAAAGTGCGGCTTTTACGACGGTAAACAGGTCGTCACCCTCGAAACCGAAAAGGCTAAGAACTGAAAAAGCATAACGCTTAGGCCTCCCGGATGGGAGGCTTTTTCTTATGTGTGACTGGCATCTTCTTTTGCATGAAGCGCCCAAACTTGCAAATGTTTTGCGCGCCATATATACTGAGCATGGTTATTTGGCATTTTTTAATTTATAGGGAAACGGGGAAAACGCATGAAGATCGCAGTGGATGTATTCGGTGGCGACAATGCGCCGCAGGCCGTAATGGAGGGCGTCGTACAGGCGCTCCAAAGGGAAAAGGATTTTTCCGTACTCTTATTCGGCGACGAATTAAAGATCGCGGCGGAATTAAAGAAGTACGAATACGATAAGGCGCGCGTGGAGATCGTGCACGCACCGGATGTAATCGGCTACGACGAGGCGCCCACTGTGGCCGTTAAGCGGAAAAAGGATTCTTCGCTCGTAAAAGCGCTCGAGGCGCTGCGCGATAAAAGTGCGGATGCGTTTGTTTCCGCCGGTAGTACCGGCGCCGTGCTCGCGGGCGCAACGCTCATCGTAAGGCGCTTAAAAGGCGTGAAGCGGCCGGCGCTCGCTCCGCTTCTTCCCACGAGGCAAGGGAGCCATATTCTTTTGATCGACTGCGGCGCGAACGTGGATTCCAAGCCCTCCTACCTTCAGCAGTTCGCCGTGATGGCGGATGCTTATATGCGCGAGGTCGTGGAAGTGAAAGCGCCCCGCATTGGGCTTATCAACAACGGTGCGGAGGAGGAAAAGGGCAATGAGCTCACGAAGGCGGCCTATCAGCTTTTGAAAAAGACCCCCGTTCAGTTTGCGGGCAACTGCGAGGCGCGCGATATACTTTCGGGCGAATACGACGCCGTGGTGTGCGACGGCTTTGTCGGCAACGTGGTGCTCAAATACACCGAGGGGCTCGCTTCTACGCTCATGGGCATGATCAAAGACGAGCTCATGGCCGATACGTTCTCCAAACTCGGCGCGGCGCTGAGCAAAAACGCATTCATGCGCGTCAAAAAGAAGATGGACTATACCGAGTACGGCGGCGCACCGCTCTTAGGCATCGACGGCTGCGTCATCAAAGCGCATGGAAGCTCGAACGGCAAGGCGTTCGCCGCGGCGATATTGCAGGCAAAACGCTTTTATGAGGCGGGCGTAAACGACGCCATTGCGCGCGCGATTGAAGCTCTGCCCTCGATAGAGGATTGACACCGCGGCAAGTTAAGGCTAAACTATTCAGGAAGAAATTATCCCTTCATTTTCAGTATAGTATGGGAAAGGTGGTGCAGCGTTTTGCAGTTTGAAAAAGTTCGTGCGATCATCGCGAAGCAGCTCGATATCCCCGAGGAAAACATCAAGCCCGAATCCAGCCTCATTGAAGATCTTAAGGCTGATTCTCTCGATGTTGTGGAGTTGGTGATGGATCTCGAGCAGGAGTTTGAAATCGAAATTCCCGATGACGAGCTTCCTCTCATCCGCACCGTGAACGATATCATCGGGTTCATCAACAAGAAAAAGTAACGAAACGCACAAAATACCCGCATCGCAGGATGCGGGTATTTGACATAAACGAGAATTCAGGAGGAATACCGTGGATGCAAAGAGGGCGGAGCTTATAGAGAGGTTGCAGGAAAAGCTCCAATACCGTTTTAAAGATCTACCGCTTCTCGATGCCGCCTTGACGCACGCTTCTTACGTAAAGGGCGACGGCAAAGCCAGCACCTATAACGAGCGGCTCGAGTTTTTAGGCGACGCCGTTGCGGAGCTCTGCGTAAGCGAATATCTCTTTACGCATTACCCTGATATGGACGAAGGGGGCATGACGCGCGCGCGCGCGCTTGCCGTTTATGAGCCTGCGCTCCATAAGATCGCCCTTTCCTTAGGCCTTGGGGAGGCGCTTTTGCTGAGCCGCGGCGAGGAACGCTCCGGAGGCCGTGAGAAGCCCTCCATTTTAGCGGACGCCATGGAGGCCGTGATCGGCGCGGTGTATTTGGACGGCGGACTTAGCGCCGCGTCGTCGCTCATTCTGCGCTATGCTCAGTTTAGCATTGCGGAAGCGGCCTCGGGCGTTGCGGGGAAGGACTATAAGACCCTGCTGCAGGAGTATGTGCAAAAGCAGCGCCTGGGCACGGTGAACTATGTGTTTACCGGCGCGAGCGGGCCGGACCATAAAAAAGTGTTTTCCATGCGCGTCGATATAGGCGGCACGGCGATGGGCGAGGGCGAGGCCGGCTCCAAACAGGAAGCCGGGCAGCACGCGGCCAGGATGGCGCTTGAAAAGCTTACGGGTCCTATATGAAAAGCACGTCGAAATGTGGTAAAAAATTGCATTGCCTATACTACATATGGTACAATAAACCGTAATATATAAAGGTGTGGTGTGCGGGTTTGCGGCTGACAAAACTGGAGATCAACGGCTTCAAGTCGTTCGCGAAAAAAACCGAGATCGAATTCCAGGATGGCATTACGGCCATCATCGGTCCCAACGGCAGCGGCAAGAGCAATATAGCCGATGCCGTTCGCTGGGTTTTGGGCGAACAAAGCGCCAAGGCCCTTCGGGGAACGCGCATGGAGGATGTGATCTTCAACGGCACCGAGCAGCGCAAACCGCAGGCGTTTTGCGAAGTGACCCTTACGTTTGATAACGCCGACGGCATGCTGCCCGTCGAGTTTAGCGAGGTCTCCGTTACCCGAAGGATCTATCGCAGCGGCGAAAGCGAATACCTCCTTAACCGCGCCGCGTGCAGGCTCAAGGACATCGCAACGCTGTTTCGCGATACGGGCATCGGCAAAGAGGGATATTCCATCATCGGGCAGGGCAAGGTGGAAGAAATACTCTCGAGCAAATCCGGCGCGCGCCGCGCGGCATTCGAGGAGGCTGCGGGCATTTCCAAATACCGCGTCCGTAAGACCGAGGCGGAAAGTAAGCTTGATGAGACCAAGAAAAACCTCGTGCGCCTTACCGATATTTTAGAGGAGCTCGCCCGTCAGCTAGGGCCGCTCGAATCCGAGAGCCTTGCCGCGCGGGAGTATTTAAAGTTGCGCGACGAATTGAAAGAAATAGAGGTCAACCTCTTTTTATACCAATACGATAAGTTGAATGAGCGCATCGAAAACCTCAAGGCGGGCTTAACGCAGTTCGACGAGGAAGTAAAGTCGCAGGACGGCCTTTTTGCGGCGCTCAGCTCCGAATGCGCCGATAAAGAGGAAAAGGAGCGCAACGCAAGCAACGCCATAAGCGCCCTTCAAAATGTGCTCTTAAAGCTTTCTTCGGGCGTGGAGTCGCGTACGGGCGACGCGAAGGTGCTTTCGGAACGTGTGGAAAACGCTTTGCGCGAGCGCGAAAGGCTCGAAGGGGCGATCCGGGAAAGCGGCGGGAAGCTCAAAATGTATCAATCGAGCCTCGCGGCGCTTTCGCAAAGCATGGAGCAAAACCGCAAACGCTTCGAGGAAAACGAAGAGGAACTCCTTAAGGCCGAGGCCGAACTTGCCGAGCAAAACGCGGATATCGAAGAAAAGGAAACGCTGCTCGACAGCCAGAAAAACAGCATCATCGAAGCTATGAACCGCCTCGCGGACGCAAAAAGCCTGCTGTCCAGGTTCGAGGCCATGCAGGGCGCTATTTTGGAACGCGCCGCCGCCGTGGATGAAGAGGAAAAGGCGCTTCTTGAAAAGGATAGGAAGCTCGACGCGGAGGCGAAAGACGTACAGGACGCTTACGCCGCGCAAAGGGAAAAGCGCGACGCGCTCGATGCTAAGCATAAAAGCGCCGTTTCCGCATGTAACGAGCTTAACCTTCAGCTTCGTACCCTGCGCGAGGAAATGCGCCGCATGGAGCAAACGCTCGAAGCGGAAAAATCGCGCGTCAAGGTATTGAATGAAATGAAGCGCGCACATGAGGGCTATTACGCGAGCGTTAAAAACATTCTCCGCGACAGCGAGCGTGACATCGAACTCAAAAAACGCATGGAGGGCGTTGTGGCGGAGCTTCTGCGCGTACCCGAGCAGTATGAAACGGCTATCGAGATGACCCTCGGCTCGGCGCTCCAAAACATCGTGACGCCTACCGAGCAGGACGCAAAATACGTTATAGATTACCTCAGGAAACGGGAATACGGCCGCGCTACGTTTTTGCCGGTAGCCGCTATGCGCGGCAGGCTTTTGAACGAGCAGGAAAAAGCCGCCTGCCGCGTGGACGGCTTTTTAGGCATCGCCTCGGAGCTTGTCGGTTACGACGAGCGCTACCGCGGCGTTATGGAAAACCTCCTCGGCCGTACCGTGCTTGTGCGCGATATCGACGCCGGCCTTGCCGTCAACCGCACCGCGCACGGCGCCTTCCGCATCGCAACGCTCCGCGGGGATATCATCAACCCCGGCGGTTCCATGACGGGCGGCAGCACGCAAAAACGCGAGTTCAGCCTTGTCGGCAGGGAGCGTGAGATCGAGGAGCTCACAGGCCGCATCGCCTCGTTCGATAAGCGTGTTGCCGAAAAGAACGCTGCCATGGAAAATGCGGCGGCGGAACTCGATAAGAAAAACGAGGAAATGCAGGAGCTTTTGGAAAAGCTCCACGAACAGGATGTGGAGCTTGCCGCGCAGAAGGAAAAGCTCGATATCGTGCTCAAATATGTGCAGCAAAACCTCGATGCCATCGATCGCGCGAGGCTTGAGCGTTCGCAGCTTCTCGATAACTTCGAGGATATCAAAACGCGGCGCAGCGAGGCGGAGGCTGCGCAAGAAAGCCTCGAACAAGGTAATGTGGCGACCCGCGAGGACGTAAGGATCACGCAGGAGGCACTCACCGCCGCGCGCGGTGCGCAGACGATCTCGGCCGAACGGCTGACACAGCAAAAGGTCGCCCGCATGTCGCTTGAAAAGGAATTTTCGTCCACGCAAACCGAACACAAGAGGCTTTCGGGGGAAGCGGACGCGCTGAAGCTCGCCGTTGCGAAGGATCATCAAACGGCCGAAAGCCTGCTGACGCAGGTGAAAGAGCTCAATGCGCAGCGCAGCAACCTCGGCACACGCATCGACGCCGAACGCAAGGATCTCGACGTGCTTACCGAGCAGCTTCACGCACAGGAAGAGGAGCGCGAAAAACATCTCCGCGCCCTCGATGAGGCACGCGAGCGCCGCGAGAAACTTTCTATAGAGCTAAACGACCTCCGCGAGCGCCGCCATAAGGCCGAGATGAACCAGAGCAAGGCCGAAATGGAATTGAAGGCTCTGCAGGACAGGATATGGGAGGAGTACGAGCTCACCTACGAAAACGCGCAGCCGATTCGCAGGCAGATCGCCGTTACCCCCTCGCATATCCGCGCGGACGAGCTGAAAAAGCAGATACGCGATCTCGGCGACGTAAATGTAAAGTCCATCGAGGAGTACAAGGCCGTTAAAGAGCGTCACGAGCAATTGAACACCCAGTGCCAGGACCTTCTTAAGGCCGAGGCGGACCTGCAAATACTCATTGGCGATCTTGTGGAAACCATGGCTGCGGAGTTCAAAAAGCAATTTACGCGCATACAGGAGAATTTCGGCGTGGTGTTCGCTGAGCTTTTCGGCGGCGGCAGAGCGGAGCTTATGCTTTCAGATGAAAACGACGTGCTCAATTGCGATATCGAGATCATCGCACAGCCTCCCGGCAAGAAGCTGCAGCTTCTCACGCTCCTTTCGGGCGGCGAACGCGCGCTCACGGCCATCGCGCTTTTGTTCGCCATCCTCAAGCTCAAGCCGACGGCATTCTGCATCCTAGATGAGATCGAATCCTCGCTCGATGAGGCGAACGTGAGCAATTTTGCAGAATATGTTCGCAACTATTCGGATGATACCCAGTTTATTTTGATCACGCACCGCAAGGGGAGCATGGAGGTATGCGACACGCTTTACGGCGTTGCGATGGAGGAAAAGGGCGTTTCCCGCGTCGTCTCCGCCAAGTTTGGCGAAACGGCATGAGCGTGTAACGCTTAAATAAAAAAATGGAAAACAAAACAGGATTTTTTGCAAAATTGAAACAGGGCCTTTCAAAAGCCGGCGGCGGTATGCTTTCCGCCGTTTTCTCGCGTCCAGAGCGTGTAGACGAGGAGTTTTTTGAGGAACTCGAGGAGGCCATGATCGTAGCCGATATGGGTTACGAAACGGTGGAGGAACTTCTCAGTCGGTTCCGCGAAGTTGTTGCACGCGACAAAATCAAGGAACGTTCCACAGCAAAAACGGAGCTTGCCCGTATCCTTGCCGACGCTATGCGGCCCGAAACGCCGTTTAAGGAAAGCGATGAGGGCACGGTATTCCTGATCGTAGGCGTGAACGGCGTAGGGAAGACCACTTCTATCGGCAAGCTCGCGCACTATTACGCGGAGGCGGGAAGAAAACCGCTCATTGCGGCTGCGGATACATTTCGCGCGGCTGCTGCCGAGCAGCTTACCGTATGGGCGCAGCGCGCTGAAGTCCCCATCGTGAAACACGGCGAGGGGGCGGACCCCGCAGCCGTGGTGTTCGACGCCATCGCCTCGTTCAAGGCCAAAAACCGCAATCTCTTGTTGTGCGATACGGCAGGCAGGCTCCATAACAAGAAAAACCTTATGAACGAGCTCGAGAAAATACGCCGCGTTATCGCGCGGGAGCTTCCGGATGCGAGGGTGGAATCGCTTCTCGTACTCGATGCCACCACCGGGCAGAATGCGCTTTTACAGGCGAAGGCATTTGATGAAAGCACCGGCCTCACGGGCGTTATCCTCACAAAGCTCGACGGCACTGCCAAGGGCGGCGTAGCAGTCGCGGTAAAAAAGGAATTGGGTTTGCCCGTGCGGTTTATCGGCGTGGGCGAGGGGATCGACGATCTCCGTCCGTTTGACCCGGACGCGTTCGCGGAAGCGATACTTTAAGCTATGTTTATACCAAAGGCCCCATTTGCTGCGACAAACGGGGCCTTTGGTATGATATTTTCTAAGGAAGATTATCTTCTGTACGCTCTATATGCTGTGCGCCTGCGGCGCGCGGCGCGCCTGCGAGCCTTGCGCATGGCAAGGATACGGAGCACGATGAAACCGATGAGGAGCACTATGATCACAATGACCCAGAAAACCCACGGGCTTGCCTTTTGACCGTCGCCATCCGGGGAACCGATCAAAAAGGGGCTCGGACTCGGGTTGTTGCTTGTTGAAACGCCGAGCTCCGCGACCGCGCGCGAGGCGACCATATTGGCTGTAAACAGAGTTTGATCGTTGTATTTGTAGGTGATGGTGCCCAAGACCTCGCCGGCTTCTATCGGCGCCGATAGGGTGCGGTCCAACGTTTCCGTAGTGGTGATGGAAGCGGCGTTTGCTTTGAGCTCGTCAATGAAGTTGCCAAGTCCACAGATCTTCTTATCCGTGAAATCGATATTCACGGCGAGCTGGCCGTTTGACGCATCCTCAAAGCTAGCGTTGGCGATACTCTTTTCAAGCGTATCCGCAAGGCCGAGTTCGGCGGGGGTGACGGTGGCGTAGTTGGCAAAGCCCCATTCGAAAAACTTGGCGGCATTTTCAAAGCGATCGTATTTTTCCTTGTCGCCGAAAAGCACGAGGATGAGGTTTACGCCGTCCTTGCTGGCACTTGCGACAAGACAGCGTCCCGCCTGGTCGGTATCGCCGGTCTTTACGCCGGTCGCATACTTATATTCGCAGTTCTTTGTATCATCTTCCGTCGTATGGATGAGCTTGTTGGTGTTTTCCAAAAAATATCCGTCGCTGTCGCGGTTGGTGGGCGGTACCTGATAGGTGGGCGCCTTGACGAGCTCGCGGAAGGTTGCGTTTTTCATGGCGTACTGTGTCAAAAGTGCCATATCGTGGGCGGTGGTATAGTGATCGTCTTTATGGAGGCCGTTGGGCTTTACAAAATGCGTACCGGTCATGCCAAGCGCCTGCGCTTTTTGATTCATCAGTTCCGCAAAGGCATCCTGCGTGCCGGAAATGTGCTCGGCAATGGCGCGCGCGGCGTCGTTGCCGGATAGAAGCATCATGCCGTAGAGAAGGTCGCGAAGCGTAAACTTTTCGCCGGGGAGTATCTTCATGCAGGAACCCTTGTTCTCCACGACGTCGCCCACGGTTACCTCTCCGTCGAGATCATTGTTTTCGATGGCGAGGATCGCCGTCATGATCTTGGTGGTGCTGGCCGGAAATGCCTTTTCGTCCGCGCTCTTTTGATAGAGGATAGCGCCGGTGTCCGCATCCATCAAAACGATATGCGGGGTCGTAACGCTGTCAGGATCGAATTCGGCAAGCGCTGCCGCCGGTAAAAAACCTATCGCAAGGCATAGAGCCAAAAGCGCGGTCAAGAAACGTTTCAAGCCTTGTCATCCTTTCAAAACGGTGGGGTTTCAGCCGCAGGCAAAAGAATATCCGCCGGCTAAGCACAGGAATACGCGGTCAAATTTAATTCAGTATATCAAAAGCCGTCCCGTTTTGTACAGACTTTATGGCAAGTTCACATACAAACTTTACAAATGGAGTTATCACGATACGTTCGGTATGGTATAATACAAATAATGTTTGCCTGATATTCGATATCACGGAAGTGCTGCTTTTGCGGGGAGGAAACAGAATGGCCAAACGCATTTTGCTCGTGGACGACGAACCGCTTATCATCAAGGGATTGAAATTCGCCCTTGAACAGGATGGCTATGAAACGGATTCCGCCGCCGACGGCGAGGAGGCGCTGGAGAAGGTCTTCAAAAACGAGTACGACCTTATTCTGCTCGATGTGATGCTTCCCAAACTCTCCGGCATCGAGGTGTGCCAGTCGATCCGTGAACGAAGCAGCGTTCCTATTATAATGCTTACCGCCAAGGGCGAGGATATGGATAAAATACTTGGCCTCGAATACGGTGCGGACGATTATATGACCAAGCCCTTCAACATCCTCGAGGTGAAGGCGCGCATCAAGAGCATTCTGCGCCGTACTGCCGCCGTAAAGGACGCGCCCAAGATCGAGGTCACGGCCGGCGGGCTTTATATCAATATCGGTAACCGTAGCGTCACTGCGCATGGGGACCCCATCAATCTCACGGTGAAGGAATTCGATCTTTTACAGCTTTTCATGTATAACCCCGGCAAGGTGTTCAGCCGCGACGAGCTTTTGGAAACCATATGGGGAGCCGATTATATCGGCGATTTTCGCACCGTAGACGTGCACATCCGGCGCTTGCGCGAAAAGGTGGAGGACGATCCCGCGAACCCGTCTCACATCATGACAAAATGGGGAGTTGGCTATTACTTTGCAGAGTAAGCGCTTTGGCAGGTACCTGGGCTCCATACGTACGCGCATGGTGCTGATCTACCTGGCGGTCACCGTGTTTACCATGGTTGCCACCAGCGTTGTGGTGTCCGCCATCATGGGAGACTTTTTGGTTTCACGGCGTACGCAAACGCAGGCCAAGGAAACCTCGCAACTTGCTCTGGAAATTACGCCCGAACTCCTCGGCGGCGATCCGGAGCAGCTTTTTAGCTTTCTCACATCGCGGGCGCAGACGATGAACGGCCGCGTTTTGGTATTGGATACCGACGCCGTGGTACAGGCGGACTCCGCTTCGCAGCAAAACGGGTACTGGTTGCCGTACCGTGAGGTACGCGATATTTTGGTGAACGGGGCGGAAGCGTCCTTTGGCTTTCATCATATCTCCCGCCCCGATGATTTCGATATTTTGGGTATCAGCGACGGGCAGGTTTGGGCCGTATATTATACCGCACCCATCACGGACAATGGCGTGTACGTTGGCGTCCTCCTGTTTTCCGCGCTCATTCAGGACGTGCAGAACAGCGTGAACGATGTGATTGGGAAGATCGTCGGGGTGTTCGCCGTGGTTGCGCTTATGACGGCCGTGATCAGCTACATGCTTTCCGGCTGGCTCTCCAAGCCCATCGTGGAGCTGACGGGCGCTATACGCCGCATGGGCACGCAAGGCTACGGCGTGCGTGTGGACGTGAAGGGTGAGGGAGAAATGGCGGAGCTTTCCAATGCCTTCAACCGCATGAGCGAACGCATTGAGGCGCATGACAAGGTGCGTGATGAGTTCATAGCAAACGCCTCGCATGAATTGAAAACGCCGCTTTCCGCGATGAAGCTGCTTTCGGAATCCATCCTTTATCAGGAAGATCCCGATCCGGCCATCATGAGGGAATTCTTTAAGGACGTCAACCACGAGGTGGACAGGCTTTCCAACATCATCACGGACCTTTTGCGTCTGGTGCAGAGCGACGCGGAGGAGCCCGTCATGCGGAAGGAGCCCGTAAGGCTCGATACCTTAGTGCAGCGCATGGTGAGCCGTCTAAGACCGCTTGCCGCTATAAAGGGCATAGCACTTCGTGTGCACGTCGAGCCCGTCACCGTGCCTATCGAGTCCGGCCGTATCGAGCAAGTGGTGACCAATATCGTGGAAAACGCCATTAAGTATACCGATTCGGGAAGCGTCAGCATATCGGTATCGCAGGAACATACCGACGCGGTGCTTGCTGTGAAGGATACGGGCATTGGCATTCCGCAGGAAGCGCTGCCGCACTTGTTCGAGCGCTTTTACCGCGTGGATAAGGCACGCTCACGCGACACGGGCGGTACCGGCCTCGGGCTTGCTATCGCAAACAGAATCGTCACGCTGCACGGCGGCTACATCGAGGTGGAAAGCACCCCCGGCAAGGGTTCGGTGTTTACGGTGCGCCTTCCGTTCACGCCCGTTTTGATCGGCGGGGAGGATGCGCATAGGGAGAAAAAGCAATGAAGCGGCATCGCATAACGAGAGGATTGATCCTTCTTCTGTGCCTGAGCATGGCGCTTTCCGGCTGCGCCATCGGCGGCATCCGGCAGAACTCCGCAGACGAGGACCTTCCGCAAATCGACCCGGAGGATGGCGTGATCAGAGACGTAACGGTCACCCTATATTACCGTCTCACCAACGAAAACTATCTGGCCGGCATCACGCGCAGCATTTCCGTGCGCGCGAATGAGCGCGTGGAAAAGGCCATGATCCGTACGCTTTTAGGCGGCGTGCCGCTTCAGGCGCTTTCGGGGAATGTATCGCCGCTTTTTCCGGCGGATACGTCCATCATCGAGGTATCGGCCGTGGGCGGCATCATGTATGTAACGCTCTCCAACGAGTTTTTGGACACCTCCGCCTATGACGAGACACGCACGGCGGCGGAGTTTTCCCTAGAGAGCAATACGATCGGCCGGGAAACCTACGACCGCATGCTGCAAGAGGCTTACAATGAACTTTTGCTCACGCGCAGGCTGGCTGTCTATTCGCTTATCAACACAATTACGCAATGGAACTCCGGCGTGCGCGTGCAGGTGCTTGTGGATGAAACCGGCTCGGGTACGGGGGAGCGCATCAAATTGAGCGAATTGGGTTTAAGCCCGGGGGAGGGGGCGGATTCCGACCTCCTTGAACCCATGCGCTTCGTGAACGACTGCGTGGTAACGCCTGAGATCATCGCGCAATGCGTTCTCACCCGCCTTGTGAACGGCGAATACGAGCTTGCCTATCCTCTGTTTTCCGAAGATGACGGCAGCGGCGTTCAGAAGCCGCAATATGCGAATTTCGAAACCGAAATGATGTCGCTTGGGTCGCTAAAAAGCTTTACTTTGCACGGATATTCTCTGGGCGAGGACGAAGCCTATGCGCGTATCAAGGTCAACCTCAACTTCCTTCCCGCCGACGGAGAGGAAAAAGAGCTGAACGACAGTTCGCTTCTGCTTAAGCGCGAGGGCGATCTTTACAAGCTCGGCTATGGGACGCTGCTCAATGTTTTGAAAGGTCAAAAATGAAAGCCGACCGGATGAAAAAACGTTTGAAAGGATTTTTGGCGCTGACGCTTATCGCGGCGCTTTTATCGGGCTGCGCGGGCACGGACGAAACAAGTATGCAATTCAATCTGTCTAACGACATGCCGTCCACGCTTACGCACGACGCGAACCGTGAAGCGAGCTTTGATGCCAATCTCTATTTTGTATCCGCGGACAGACGTAATCTTTCCGTGGAAACGCGCTCAATCGCGTGCAGCGGCAGTATGAGCCGCGCGGAAGCCGCTCTGCGAGCCATGGAGGATGGCCCCGTAAATAGCGCACTGCTCGCCTCCGTTCCGGAAACGCTCAGCTTTTCGGGCATCGAGCTTTCGCAGGATGCCTGCAATGTATACTTTAGGGGTTCTGCTTCGGACAGCACGGAATGGCTTATCCTTCGCGCTGCCGTTGCCGCAACCGTATACGCGGCGGAAGGCATAAGCACGGTCAACATGTTCTGCAACGGTACGGTGCCGGGATATGCGGGTAGACCGCTCGGAGCGCTCGCACCCATAACCGTTGCACTGGGCAATTATGTTACCGATCTTCAGCGGCGTTACGAGCCTATATTGCAGGAACCCACGGAGGCCGGAGGCCGCGAATCGAATATCGTTACACTCTATTTTGCGAACATGGGCAACGACTTTTTGATCGCGCGCAACCGTAAAGTTGCCTACGACCTGTCGCTTGGCAAGGCCGATATCGTAAAACTTCTGCTTGACGAGCTTCTGCAGGGCGATACGGGCACGAAGGGCCTTGAGCCCGTGCTCCCCGCTGATCTGCAGCTCGCGCGGGACCCGAATATCGTTTATTTGAACGATTTACGGCAAACGCCGGCGCCTACCGAAACGGCCGATAAAACGCCCAAAGATGGTCCCGACGCTTCGCCGACGCCTGAGGGATCCACCGTGCAGCAAGACAGAGACGAATCCTGCGTAATTGAACTCGCTTTCGCGGAGCCCGCGATGGAGTACGACAAAAATATGATGTGCGGGGCTATCACGCTGATGCTCACGGGTTATCTTCCCAAGGTCGCCGGCGTTAAAATTTCCATCATGGAAACGGCGGACAACGGTGTGCAGTCGCTAAGGAACCTCTCTGAAAACGATTATTTTGTGCGCGGCGATTTTACGGATAGGATCGGCTGCGGCATCTACCTCGCGTTTCCCGACGCGGAGAGCGCCGTGCTCGACAGAGTGCAGCGTATCGTTGCGTCGGCAAGCGTGTACGACCCGGATGCGCGTCTTCTTGAGCTTTTTCAGGGGCCGGCGGATCCCGGTCTCATGCACCCTGAATTTAGTTCGGACGTGCTCGATGTTTATATTAAAGACGATCTCGCCGTTGTGAACTGGAGGGCAGGGTTTAGCCAAAAGCTAGGGGAGCTTGCACAAACGCAGCAGACGGATGCGGCGAACGGAGAGCAGGAAAAGCTCTTCATCTTCGGCGTCATCAATACGCTTACGGAAATTCCAGGCGTCGAACGCGTCTGGATGCTGGAGGACGGAAAAAAGATCGATGATCTCGTGGGGGAATTGTATCTTGGGAACGCACTTTTAAGGAACCCGGGCATCCTCATCAACGTATCCACCCCGTAAAAGAAATATGAACGATCTGAACACACTAAAGAACAAGGTCGTCGTCGGCATGTCCGGCGGCGTGGACTCCTCTGTCGCGGCGCTGCTTTTAAAAAGGCAGGGCTTTGATGTTGTAGGCGTTTTTATGAAAAACTGGGAGGAGAACGGCGATGACGGCGTTTGCACCGCCGCGGAGGATTACGACGACGTACGCCGCGTCTGCGACGCGATCTCCATCCCGTACTACACCGTAAATTTCACGCAGGAGTACCGCGAAAGGGTGTTTTCATATTTCCTTTCGGAATACGCGGCTGGACGCACACCCAACCCCGATGTCCTGTGCAATTGTGAGATCAAATTCAGCGCGTTTTTGCGCTTCGCACTCTCGCTGGAGTCCTCCACGCTTGCCACGGGCCATTACGCGCGCCTCAAAAAGGAAAACGGCGCCGTTACGCTTCTGCGCGCCGCGGACGCGGGGAAGGACCAAACCTATTTCCTCGCCGGGCTTACACAGGCGCAGCTCATACCCGCGCTTTTTCCTGTGGGCGGTCTTCAAAAAAAAGAGGTGCGAGCGCTTGCTCTTGAGGCGGGGCTTTCTACCGCTCTCAAGAAGGACTCCACGGGCATCTGCTTCATCGGCGAGCGCGATTTCAAGCGTTTTTTGATGCAGTATCTTCCTGCACAACCCGGCGATATGGTGACGCTCGACGGTATCGTTGTCGGCAGGCACGACGGGCTTATGTATTATACGCTCGGTCAACGGCGGGGCTTGGGCATCGGCGGTCAAAAGGAAGGCAGCGGCGAAAGCTTTTTCGTGATCGCAAAGGACATGGAAAAAAACCGCCTCATCGTCCAGCAGGGTGAGCATGAGGAGCTTTACTCCCTCGGACTTAACGCAAGCAAAGTGAACTTTATAGCCGGCGAACCTCCCGCAAAAAGTTTTTCCTGTACGGCGAAGTTTCGCTACCGCCAAAGCGACCAGCGCGTGAAAGTAACGATGTACGGCGACGGCTGCACGGTGGATTTTTTAGAGCCGCAGCGCGCGGTCACACCGGGGCAATGGGCCGTGTTTTACGACGGCGACGTATGTCTGGGCGGCGGACCGATCGATGAAACAAGGCCGATGAAGGCGATACGGTTTTCGGAGCGGGTATGATCGTTAAGCTGTAAAGGTATGTTTCCGGATATTAAAAAAGCCCCGTTTCTCTGCCGGAAGCGGAGCTCTCTTGTTTTGATTGCTTCATCTGCGGAGCAGGGATTCGAAAACGGGCAGATATATGGAGGTATCTCCGCTTGTATGAAACTCCGCCTGCGCACTGCCGGAATCGTTTAAAAGACCGTAATTGTCGAGCACGCGCCCGAGCTGACGAACGGTGGCGGCGTTGCCGTCGTAAAGGCGGCATGCACCTTTGAAGTGGTTCGCCGCATATCTTGCTATTGCGCCGCCGATAAAAACGTAGTGGGTACACCCGAGTACGATGCTGTCGATCTCCATGCCCCAATAGGGGGATAAAAGACGGTCGAACAGGTCGTCAAAGGCATCGTCTCCAAAGATGTTCTGCTCGATCCTGTCCACAAGACCGGGGCAAGGGACGTTGATGACGCGGGAGGGGTCCGGCATGCGGGATTGCAGGTCGAGGTAGCGCTTTAACCTTGTGGTAGCCAATGTGGCCATCATCAGCACTTTACCTGTGCCCTCCGCGGCGCACGCGGGTTTGATCGCCGGTTCAACGCTCACCACGGGGACGTCAAGCTTTTCGCGTATCTGGCGGATACAGGTAGCGGTCGCGGTATTACAGGCGAGCAAGATCGCCTTTACGCCGCGCGAAACGAGCTCGTTCGCGCAGCGGAAGGTGAGCGCGGTAATCTCTTCTTCGGTTTTATCGCCGTAAGGGGCGTTAAGGTTATCGCCATAATATATGTAGTTTTCATGCGGGAGCTGCTTGAGGGCTTCACGCAAAACGCTTGCTCCTCCAAGGCCGGAATCGAATACGCCAACGGGTCTGAAGTCCATGATATGCCTCCCATTTTAACAGGATGCGGCGCGTTTCCTGCTTATTATAAATCAGCTCCGTATTTTCCGCAATTTTTTAGGAAAAGTTATAAAAAGCGATTGACAAGCTTATTCTACTTTGGTAAGATAAACAGGCTGTCACGCACGAGGGCAAGAAAAAGCCTGGAAAAGAGCGGGACAAAAGGCACCTTGAAAACTGTATAGTGCAAGCAAAAAGACGCAAACAAAAAAACGCTTGAGGCGCCGTGGAAACGGGGCCGAAAAGCAACGACCGGCGGCGGACCTTTTCACGGGTCCGC
>JAEXEN010000026.1 GCA_023400985.1 Bacillota bacterium | reverse complement strand
CGGCCTTGCCTTCCTTCGCCAGCGCCATCGTGATCGCCGCCGTCAGCGTCGTCTTGCCGTGGTCCACGTGCCCGATCGTCCCGATGTTTACATGGGGCTTTGTGCGTTCGAATTTTGCCTTTGCCATGATTGCCTTTCCTCCAAAGCTATATTATAGTCGCTTTTTTGTTAAAAGTCTTTGCCCGTCACCTTTTTGGCCACGTACTCGGGTACCTGATCGTAGTGGTCAAACTGCATGGTAAACGTGCCGCGTCCCTGCGTGCGGGACCTTAAGTCGGTCGCGTAGCCGAACATTTCACTAAGCGGGCACATCGCGTCGATGACCTGCGCGTTGCCGCGCATTTCCGTGCCCTCGATCTTACCGCGCCGCGCGTTGACGTTGCCGATCACGTCGCCCATGTATTCCTCGGGCATCACGATCTCAACCTTCATCACGGGCTCAAGCAGCACCGAGCCGGCTCTTTCGAGCGCATCCTTGAGCGCCATGCTGCCGGCGATCTTGTAAGCGATCTCCGAGGAGTCGACCTCGTGGTAGCTGCCGTCCAAGACGACCGCTTTGAGATCCACCACTTCAAAGCCGCCCAGGGCGCCCGCGTGCATGGCCTCCTCGATACCCTTCTGGATCGCGGGGATGTATTCCTTCGGGATGCAGCCGCCCACAGTCTTGTCTTCGAACACGAAGCCTGTGCCGGGCGCCTGCGGGGAAAATTCCACCACGCAGTGGCCGTACTGGCCGTGTCCGCCGGTTTGCCGCACGTAGCGGCCCTCCGCCTTAACCGTACGCGTGATGGCCTCGCGATAGGCCACCTGCGGCTTGCCTACCTTGCATTCCACGCGGAACTCCCGAATGAGCCTGTCCACGATGATCTCGAGGTGCAGTTCACCCATGCCCGCGATGATGGTTTGGCCGGTATCCACATCGGTATAGGTTTTAAAGGTCGGGTCCTCCTCTGCGAGCTTGATGAGCGCCGCGGTCATCTTTTCCTGACCGGCCTTGGTCTTGGGCTCGATGGCGACCCTTATCACGGGGTCCGGGAACTCCATGGATTCAAGGAGAAGAGGGTTCTTTTCGTCGCAGAGCGTATCGCCGGTGGTGGTATCCTTCAATCCGACCACGGCGATGATATCGCCCGCGTGCGCCTCGTCCACCTCCGTACGGCTCGCCGCATGGATGAGGAGGATGCGCGCTATGCGCTCGCGCTTTTCGCGCGAGGAGTTGTACACATACGAGCCCGAAACGAGCGTGCCGCTGTAGATGCGGACAAACGCGAGCCTGCCCACATACGGGTCCGCCACGATCTTGAACGCGAGCGCCGCAAAAGGCGCGCTGTCGTCGGGCTTGGTCTCGACCTGCATGCTGCCGTCGCGGTTCGTCCCTATGGGAGAGGGGACGTCGAGCGGCGAGGGCAGATAATCTACGATCGCGTCGAGCAGGGCCTGCACGCCCTTGTTGCGGTAAGAGGTACCGCAGCATACGGGTACGAGATGGTTTGCGATGGTGGCCTTTCGAAGGGCCGCCATGAGCTCTTCCACGGCGGGCTCTACACCCTCGAGGTATTTTTCTAAAAGCGCTTCGTCCTGTTCCGCGGCGTGCTCCACGAGTTCGGCGCGGTATTCTTTCGCCTTTTCGAGAAGCTCAGGCGGAATCGCCTCATCGCGCACGTCGTTGCCTTCGTCGTCGTAGTAGACCTCGGCCTTCATATGGAGGAGGTCGATGATGCCGCGGAATTCACTTTCGCTCCCGATGGGAAGCTGTACGGGCACGGCGTTGGCGCCAAGCCTTTCCTTCATCATATGTACGACGTTGAAGAAATCCGCACCGTTGATGTCCATTTTGTTGACATACGCGATGCGCGGAACACCGTATTTGCTGGCCTGCCGCCAAACGGTCTCGGACTGGGGCTCCACGCCGCCTTTGGCGCAGAAAACCGCTACCGCACCGTCAAGTACGCGAAGCGAGCGCTCGACCTCAACGGTAAAGTCAACGTGCCCGGGCGTGTCGATGATGTTGATGCGATGAGAGCGCCAGTAAGCCGTGGTGGCTGCAGACGCGATAGTAATGCCGCGTTCCTGCTCCTGCACCATGAAATCCATGGTGGCGGCGCCTTCGTGCACCTCTCCCATCTTGTGGATCTTGCCCGTATAATACAGGATGCGCTCCGTCGTCGTGGTCTTGCCCGCGTCGATATGCGCCATAATGCCTATGTTTCTTGTCTTTTCAAGCGGTGTATCCCTTAACATGCCCGAACCTCCTTTCCGCTGAAAGTCGAATTTGCGTTACGAATGTCATGCTCGCCCTATTACCACCTGTAATGTGCGAACGCCCTGTTGGCTTCTGCCATTTTATGGGTGTCTTCCTTTTTCTTGAACGCCGAACCGGTGGAGTTCGCCGCGTCCATCAGCTCGCCCGCGAGCTTTTCCATCATGGTGCGCTCGCCGCGCTTGCGCGCGAAGGACACGATCCAGCGAAGGCCGAGCGTCTGACGGCGTTCCGGACGGATCTCGATAGGCACCTGATATGTCGCGCCGCCCACGCGGCGGGCCTTGACCTCGAGCACGGGCATAACGTTGTTGAGCGCCTGCTCAAATACTTCCTTCGGCTCACGGCCGGTCTTATCCTTGATGATCCCAAACGCGCCGTAGCAGGCGTTCTGCGCCTTGCCGCGCTTGCCGTCGAGCATGACCTGGTTGATGAGCTTGGTCACGATCTTGCCGCCGTAAATGGGGTCGTCCAGCACTTCGCGCTTGGGTATAAATCCGCGTCTTGGCATAGCTTTTCTCCCTCTTATTTCTTCGGGCGCTTCGCGCCGTAGAGCGAACGCGCCTGCATGCGCTTCGCAACACCGGCAGCGTCAAGCGCGCCGCGGATGATGTGGTAACGAACGCCCGGGAGGTCCTTCACGCGGCCGCCGCGGATAAGCACAACGGAGTGCTCCTGTAGATTGTGGCCGATGCCGGGGATATACGCCGTGCCTTCGAGGCCATCTGTGAGGCGGATACGCGCGATCTTACGAAGCGCGGAATTCGGCTTTTTGGGGGTGAGGGTACGGACTGCGGTGCAAACGCCGCGTCGCTGCGGGCATTGCTTCAGTATAGGCGCGTGGGACTTGTACTGAACCTGTTCCCTGCCCTTGCGAACCAACTGGTTAATGGTAGGCATTGGAATTCTCCTTTAAAATCTTACTTTCGTCTAAAATCTCAGTTTTTATATCAAGAAAATCCTCTGCAACCCCTTGAAGAGGACATTTTCCGCAACAAGAACGCGTTACACGCGTGAAGTACGCTCCTTCTATCTTGCCGACAAAAAGGGCGTACCATGCGTATTTTAGCATCGGGGCCTAAGGATGTCAAACGTTTTGTGACCCCGGACCCGAATCGGTAATTTCCCCAGTATAAATACCCTGCCGCAGCCGCTTTTTTGAGAATACCAGCCTGCTAATGTGCCTGCCGGGGCTCAATTCGAACCAGCCGCGTTCACGAAGCTCGTTCAATTTCGGTATCTCCATCACATCAAGATGCGTATGCTTTTGATAGCGCTTGATGCGGTTTTTACGAACGAGCGCGCCTATGCCCCACGCCGCGAGCATCACGCCCGAAAAAACGAGGAACGGCACGATCGCGCCAAGTTCGGCCAACCCTTCGCGGAAAGGACGGTAGCTCAGCGCCGCGACGGAAAGTACGCCCGCGACCGTCACCCACAGGGGCACCACATAATCGAGCTTCAAAAAACGCCTTTTGCACGCATCGCACGCGGAGAGCTGCACGGGCAAGAGGGAACCGGTGCGAAGTTTCGTTTTTATGCCGAGAAAGTTCCTGCTCTCGCGCTCGGGCTCTCGGTTGCCGAGATCCAAAAGCGCGTAGCAGGTGCGTATTTCCGGCTCTTCCTTTTTGCAAAGTACGCAGCGGTCCGTCAGGAACAGATCCTCGATGCCATCCTCGGGCAAAAGCGCCTTGAGCGCGTCGAGGTCCGCTACCAGTTCGTCCATGGCAGCCTTGTTTTTCCCGGCAACTGTGCACGTTTCGCAGCTTTGCATATTGAGCGTGCGGCAATACTCGGTATCGTAAAGCCTGCAAGCGGTATTGTTATAAGTTCTCGGCATAACATTACTCCCATCGGCAAGGGTAGAACCCTTGCCCTGCAAACGCAGGAAATCCGCCCCTGCGGGAGGTTCGGAGGGCCGCCGCCCTCTGGAGGCTCTAATCCGGCTTCGGCGGCGTGTACGCCGAAACGGATGAAAACCGAAGGTTTTCTTTCTTCTCACATCCGCCGCTCGGGAGCATCCGCAGATGCGACAGGCGGATGTGCAAAGCCCTCGTTCCCCCTCGCGCATGTGACGAACCGGCACATGCGCGAAAGCGAAGCGCTACTCGCCCTCGTTGACTTTTACGTTGCGGTAGCGGCGCAGGCCGATGCCGGCGGGAATGAGCTTGCCGATGATGACGTTTTCCTTCAAGCCGACGAGCGGGTCCACCTTGCCCTTGATGGCGGCCTCGGTGAGCACGCGCGTGGTCTCCTGGAACGACGCCGCACTCAGCCACGAGTCGGTCGCGAGCGCGGCCTTGGTGATACCGAGGAGTTTGCGCTTGGCGATGGCGGGGTTGCCGCCCTCGGCGATGATGCGCTCGTTCTCGTTCTCGAAGCGGAAAATATCCACGAGCTCGCCGGGCAGAAGTTCCGTATCGCCGCTCTCCTCCACCTGCACCTTGCGGAGCATCTGGCGGATGATAATCTCGATATGCTTATCGGCGATCTCCACGCCCTGCATGCGGTAAACGCTCTGCACTTCCTTGAGCATATAGGCCTGCACGCCCCTGACGCCCTTGATCTTCAGAATGTCGTTGGGGTTGATGGGGCCGTCGGTGAGTACGTCGCCCGCCTCCACATAGTCCCCGTCCTTCACGGCGAGCTTGGAGCCGAAGGTGATGGCGTACTTATCGCTTTCGCCGTCCTCATTGGTGATGAGCACCTCGCGCTTTTTGCCCTCGCTGAGCGTGACGGTACCGTTGATCTCCGAGATCACGGCAAGGCCCTTCGGCTTTCGCGCCTCGAAAATTTCCACGACACGCGGCAGACCTTGGGTGATATCGTCCGCCGAAGCGACACCGCCCGTGTGGAACGTCCGCATCGTGAGCTGCGTGCCGGGCTCGCCGATAGCCTGTGCCGCGATGATGCCCACCGCCTCGCCGATGTTGACGGGCTGGCCGGTGGCGAGGTTGTTGCCGTAGCAATGCGCACAGACGCCGCGCTCGCTGCGGCAGGTGAATACCGTGCGGCAGGTGACGCTCTTGATGCCCGCGGCGATGATCTTATCGCGCAGATCGAAGGTGATGAGCTCGTTGATGCCGACGATGCGCTCGCCGGTTTCGGGGTTTAAAACTTCCTCGGCGGTATAGCGCCCGAGAAGCCTGTCGCCCAGCGGCTCCACAACGTTGCCGCTTTCGACGATGTCGGTAAGGACCATGCCCTTGGGGGTCTCGCCGCGGGAGGCGAAACAATCCTCCTCACGTATGATGACGTCCTGCGAAACGTCCACGAGGCGGCGGGTAAGATAGCCCGAGTCCGCCGTACGAAGCGCCGTATCGGCAAGGCCTTTGCGCGCGCCGTGCGAGGAGACGAAGAACTCAAGCACCGTCAGGCCCTCGCGGAAGTTCGCGCGGATGGGCACCTCGATGATTTGGCCCGACGGGTCGGCCATAAGGCCGCGCATGCCGGCGAGCTGGCGGATCTGGTTGGTGCTGCCGCGCGCGCCGGAGTTAGCCATCATGTAGATGGGGTTGTATTCGTCGAGCGTGCTCATGAGGGCCTTGGTCACCCTGTCGGTAGCCGTTTCCCAAACGGAGATCACGTTCTTCCTGCGCTCCGAATCGGACATGAGGCCACTGCGGAACATATCGTCGATCTGTTCCACCTGATCCTCCGCTTCGGCGATGATCGCACGCTTTTCTTCGGGCACGGTGATGTCCTGGAAGCCTACGGTGATGCCGCCGCGGGTAGAGTAGGTGAAGCCGAGCTTTTTGATGTTATCGAGCACCTCGGAGGTAACCGTGGCACCGTAGCGGTGGTAGCAGTGATCCACGATCTTGCCGAGGTCCTTTTTCACGACAAGGCGGTCGACCTCGAGCTTGAACATGTCGTCGAGCGTATTGCGCTCCACAAAACCAAGGTTTTGCGGGATGGCGTTGTTGAAGATGACGCGGCCGACCGAAGTCTCTATGACGCGGCGGTAGGTCTGCCCCTGCCACTCGCGCTCGACGCGTATCTTCACCTTGGCGTGCAGCGAAAGTTCGCCTGATTGATAGGCCATGACGGCCTCGTCCTCGTTGGCAAACGCCTTGCCCGTACCTTTAACGCCGTCGCGCTGGAGGGTGAGGTAGTAGCAGCCGATAACCATATCCTGGCCCGGACTCACCACGGGCTTGCCGTCCTGCGGCTTTAAGATATTGTTCGAGGCAAGCATGAGGAAGCGGGCTTCCGCCTGCGCCTCCACGGAAAGCGGAACGTGCACGGCCATCTGGTCGCCGTCGAAGTCCGCGTTGTAGGCGGTGCATACGAGCGGATGGAGTTTTATGGCGCGGCCCTCCACGAGGATGGGCTCGAACGCCTGAATGCCCAGCCTGTGCAGCGTGGGCGCGCGGTTCAAGAGTACCGGATGGTCCTTGATGACGCCTTCGAGAACGTCCCAGACCTCGGGCTTGACGCGCTCCACCATGCGCTTTGCGCTCTTGATGTTATGCGCATAGCCGCCTTCCACAAGCTTTTTCATGACGAAAGGCTTGAAGAGTTCCAGCGCCATTTCCTTCGGGAGACCGCACTGGTACATTTTAAGTTCGGGACCTACCACGATAACGCTGCGGCCCGAATAGTCCACGCGCTTACCGAGCAGGTTCTGGCGGAAACGGCCCTGCTTGCCGCGCAGCATATCCGAAAGGGATTTTAAAGGCCTGTTGCCCGGGCCCGTGACGGGCCTGCCGCGCCTGCCGTTATCGATGAGCGCGTCCACGGCCTCCTGCAGCATGCGCTTTTCGTTGCGCACGATGATATCCGGCGCGCGAAGCTCCAAAAGACGCTTTAAGCGGTTGTTGCGGTTGATGACGCGGCGGTACAGATCGTTCAAGTCGCTCGTCGCGAACCTGCCGCCGTCGAGCTGCACCATGGGACGAAGCTCCGGCGGAATGACCGGCACCACATCCATGATGATCCATTCCGGCTTGTTGCCGCTCTTGACGAACGCTTCCACGACCTCGAGGCGCTTGATGGCGTTGCTGCGCTTTTGGCCCGCAGAGTTCGATATCTCGTCGCGAAGCTCCTTCTCGAGCTTCACGATGTCGAGCTGTTTTAATAGTTCCTTGATGGCCTCCGCGCCCATGCCGGCCTTGAAGGCCTTCGCGCCGTACTGCGCCTGCGCCTCGCGATACTCCTTATCGGTAAGGAGCTGCTTGTGCATAAGCGGCGTGGTACCGGGATCGGTCACCACGAAGGACGCGAAATAGAGCACCTTTTCAAGCGCTCTGGGCGACATGTCGAGGAGCATCTTCATCCTGCACGGGATGCCCTTGAAATACCATATATGGGAAACAGGCGCCGCAAGCTCGATATGGCCCATGCGTTCGCGGCGGACCTTTGCGCGCGTCACCTCGACGCCGCATTTATCGCAGATAACGCCCTTGTAGCGCACCCTTTTATAGCGGCCGCAATGGCATTCCCAGTCCTTGGTCGGCCCGAAGATGCGTTCGCAAAACAGGCCGTCGCGCTCGGGCTTGAGCGTGCGGTAATTGATCGTTTCGGGCTTTTTTACCTCGCCGTGCGACCATTCGCGTATTTTCTCGGGCGATGCAAGGCCGATCTGTATCGCATCGAAATTCGTAAGCTCAAACACGGATTACTCTCCCTTCGACGGGTTCCCATCCCCGTCATCGTCGGTCACGCTAAAACCGGGGTCCTCAAAATCGTCCTCATCTTCGTCGAATTCATCATCGCCAAAGTCGTCAAATTCGTCGAACTCCTTGAATTCCTCGCCGGTAGGCGGCGCGCCGCGCGGCGCGTCCTCCGTGCCCGAAATATTCACGTCGATGGGCGCGGGTTCGTCGTCGTCGCTGAGTTCTCCGATCACGATCTCCTCGTTGGTATCACTGAGCACCTTCATATCGAGACCCAGCGACTGGAGCTCCTTGATGAGCACCTTAAAGCTTTCGGGCACACCCGGTTCGGGTACGTTCTCGCCCTTCACGATGGCCTCGTAGGTTTTCACCCTGCCGACCACGTCGTCGCTCTTGACGGTGAGGATCTCCTGCAAGGTATTCGCCGCGCCGTACGCCTCGAGCGCCCACACTTCCATTTCGCCGAAGCGCTGGCCGCCGAACTGCGCCTTGCCGCCCAGCGGCTGCTGGGTAACGAGCGAGTATGGACCCGTAGAGCGGGCGTGTATCTTGTCGTCCACGAGATGGTGGAGCTTTAAGTAATACATATAGCCTACCGACACGCGATTTTCGAACGGTTCGCCGGAGCGCCCGTCGTAAAGCACCGTCTTGCCGTCCTCATCCTTGCCGGCCTTCACGAGCATGTCCTGAATGTCCTGCTCGGACGCGCCGTCGAATACCGGCGTCGCTATGTCGATGCCGAGGCTCTTGGCGGCCATGCCGAGGTGGAGCTCCAATACCTGCCCGATGTTCATGCGCGAAGGCACGCCCAAGGGATTCAAAACGATCTGGAGCGGTGTGCCGTCGGGTAAAAACGGCATGTCCTCCACGGGGAGGATGCGGGATATAACGCCCTTGTTGCCGTGGCGGCCCGCCATTTTATCGCCCACGGAGATCTTGCGCTTCTGCGCGATGTACACGCGCACAAGCTCGTTGACGCCCGGGGAAAGCTCATCCTTGTTTTCCCTCGTGAACACCTTTACGTCCACGATGATGCCGCCCTCGCCGTGCGGTACGCGCAAAGAGGTATCGCGCACCTCGCGCGCCTTTTCGCCGAAGATGGCCCGCAATAAGCGCTCCTCCGCGGTGAGCTCGGTCTCGCCCTTGGGGGTGACCTTGCCCACGAGGATGTCGCCCGAACGCACCTCCGCGCCGATGCGGATGATGCCGCGCTCGTCGAGGTCGCTTAATGCGTCCTCGCCGACGTTGGGGATATCGCGGGTGATCTCTTCCTCGCCGAGCTTCGTGTCGCGCGCCTCGATCTCATGCTCCTCGATGTGGATGGAGGTATAGATATCGTCGCGTACGAGCTCTTCGCTTATGAGCACCGCGTCCTCGTAGTTATAGCCCTCCCACGTCATGAAGCCGATAAGGATGTTGCGCCCGAGCGCGATCTCGCCCGTATCGGTGGAAGCGCCGTCGGCCAGCACGTCGCCCTTTTTCACGCGCTGCCCTTTTTCGATGATGGGCCTCTGGTTGATGCAGGTGCCCTGGTTGGAACGCTTGAATTTGATGAGCTTGTAGGAAAGCTCGCGCCCGTCGTCGCACGAAAGCACAATCTTATCGGCGCTCACGGATTTGATCACGCCGTCCGAACCCGCAATGATGAGAACGCCCGAGTCGTAGGCGGCCTTATACTCCATGCCCGTGCCCACGATGGGCGCTTCCGGCACGAGGAGCGGCACGGCCTGACGCTGCATGTTAGAGCCCATGAGCGCGCGGTTCGCGTCGTCGTTTTCGAGGAAGGGGATCATGGCCGTCGCCACCGAAACGAGCTGCTTGGGCGAAACGTCCATGTACTGGATTTCCGTATTTTTCACCTCGAGGATCAGTTCGCGAAGGCGCGCCGCGACGCGGTCCCTCACAAACCACACTTTGCCATCCTTCTCCACGGTGGGCTCGTTGGCCTGCGCCACCATGAAGTCGTCCTCCTCGTCGGCGGTAAGATAATCGATCTCGTCGAGTATGTTCTTGTTCTTCGGATCCACCCTGCGGTAGGGCGCTTCGATGAAGCCGTACTTATTGATGCGCGCATAGGTGGAAAGCGAGTTAATAAGGCCGATGTTGGGACCTTCCGGCGTCTCGATGGGGCACATGCGGCCATAGTGCGAAAAATGCACGTCGCGTACCTCGAACGTCGCGCGCTCCCTGTTCAAGCCGCCGGGACCCAATGCGCTCAAACGGCGCTTATGCGTAAGCTCCGCGAGCGGGTTTGTCTGGTCCATGAACTGAGAAAGCTGCGAGGAGCCGAAAAACTCCTTGATGGCGGCGGTCACGGGGCGGATGTTGATGAGGTTAGACGGCATCGCCGTTTCCATATCCTGCAGCGACATGCGCTCGCGCACCACGCGCTCAAGCCGCGTCATGCCGACGCGGATCTGGTTTTGCAAGAGCTCACCGACGCTTCTGATGCGGCGGTTGCCCAAATGGTCGATATCGTCCGTGCGGCCGACGCCGTAGGGCATGCCCATGAGGTAGCTCACGGAGGCGATGATATCGTCGGGGATGATATGGCGCGGCACGAGCTCGTTGATGTTTGCCTTCAGGAGCGCCTTGAGGCCGTCCTCCCCGAGGCTTCCGCCCTCCTTCAAGAGCTTCATGAGCGTGGGGTGATGCACCTTTTCGTTGATGCCCGCAAGCTCGGGATCGAACTTCAAATAGCCCGCGGCCTCCACGAAGCGGTTACCCACGATCTTCAGCTTTTTACCCGCGGCCATCACGTACACGGCATGTATGCCCGCGTTCTGGATGGCCTTCGCCTCCTCGCGGGTGATGGTCTCGCCCCCGGCTTTCAAGAGCTCGCCCGTCTCCGGATGGATGACGTTTTCCGCGCACTCTTGCCCCGTGATACGCGAAGCAAGCGAAAGCTTCTTATTAAATTTATAGCGGCCCACGCGCGCAAGGTCGTAGCGCTTGGCGTCGAAAAACAGAGCATATAAAAGACTCCGCGCGCTTTCCTCAGTGGGAGGCTCGCCCGGGCGCTGACGCTTGTAGATCTCGATGAGGCCTTCCTCGGTGGATTTTGTGGTATCCTTTTCGAGGGTGTTGAGGAGCCTTTCCTCTTCGCCCAAAAGATCCAGTATCTGCGCGTCGGTACCGTAGCCGAGCGCGCGAAGAAGCGCCGTGACCGACACCTTGCGCTGGCGGTCGATCTTGACGTGCAGTATCTCGTTGCTGTCGGTCTCGTACTCGAGCCACGCGCCGCGGTTGGGGATCACCTGAGCGCTGTAAAGATGCTTGCCGTCCTTATCGATCTGGTCGCCGAAATAGACGCCCGGCGAACGGACGAGCTGGCTTACGATGACGCGCTCCGCGCCGTTAATGATGAAGGTGCCCTGTTCGGTCATGAGCGGGAAATCGCCCATGAATACAGGCTGCTCCTTCACTTCGCCCGTTTCGGTGTTGATGAGGCGTACCGTTACTTTGAGGGGGGCGCTATAGTTGACGTCGCGCTCCTTGCACTCTTCCACGGAGTATTTCGGGTGCTCAAAGTCGATTTTATAGTCCACAAACTCGAGAACCAGTTTCTCCGAGTAATCCTTGATGGGCGAGATGTCCGCAAGAACCTCCCTGAAATCCTCCTCGACGAAGCGCTTGTAAGAATTCTTCTGGACCTCGATCAGGTCCGGCATGTCAAGCACCTCGTTGATTCGAGAGAAGCTCATGCGCTTTCTCGTGCCCATTTGCACCTCATGCACCATCGCGTTCACTCCTTATATGCAATACTATATAATTCCAGCTTATACTACAAAACGTCATTCCGGCTGAGTATTGCCAAATTTCTTGAAAAGCATACCCAAAACATGGTAAAAAGCGGCGAAACCGCCCTCAAAAAAAGAGGATACGCGCAGATTACCATGCTAACGCAGTTTACTAGTTTATCACCACGCAGAACGGTTGTCAACGCGTATACGCTCATTTATCATAAAAATTTATATTTGCGATACACATCCTTTATTTTGCTTCTACTTCATTTTTGCGAAGATCATTCTTCCGGCCGCCGTTTGCAGCACGCTCGTCACGAGAACGGTAACGGTTTCCCCAACGAAACGCTTGCCGCCGTCGATGACGATCATGGTGCCGTCGTCGAGATAGGCGACGCCCTGCCCCGCCTCCTTTCCTTCTTTCATCACAACGGCCTCCATCTCCTCGCCGGGAAGAAGTATAGGTTTCACGGCGTTTGCGAGCTCGTTGATATTGAACACGGGTACGCGCTGCACACCCGCTACCTTATTTAAATTATAATCATTCGTCACAACGACGCCGCCCATATCATAAGCGAGTCTTATAAGCTTTGCATCCACCTCGGCGATGTCCTCATAATCGGTTTCCACCACGTGGATAGGAAGCTCCAGCGTTTCCTGCATGCGGGCGAGGATATCGAGACCCCTGCGGCCGCGGTTGCGTTTGAGCGCGTCCGCGCTGTCGGCGATATGCCGAAGCTCCTGCAATACGAAGGCAGGCACGATGATATTCCCCTCCACGATGCCCGTCGCGCAGATATCCGCAATGCGTCCGTCGATGATAACGGAGGTATCGAGTATTTTCGGCCGTGCGCTAACGCCCGCCTTGCCGCTCTTGTCGCGGCGGCGGAACCAGTTGGGCACCACGATCTCGCCCTTTCTTTTGGTGGCGATGGACCAGCCAAGGTACCCAAACGTCACATAAAGCCCGGCGTTGATAATGAACCTGAGCCACGAAAAAGCCAGAACGCTCGTAAGCGTGCTCGCCAAAAAGGCGATCACGAGGCCCACGATAAGCCCCACCACGCCGAAGAAGATCTCGGACAAGGCCATTTCAGACAGTACCGACTCCGCCATTTTGATGAAGACGACAAACGAATCTATGAGCCTGGGAGAAAAAATAAAAAAGATGATTGCGGTTGCAAGCCCCATCGACACATAGATAAGAACGACCGCCCACGGCAAAAAAATATCGGCGATGCCTATATAGCCGAAAAACACGAGGACTTCGTTAATCCCGACCACGAGCGCCGGCCCGAGCGCCGCGCCCAGGAGCGTCAGGATGATGCGCATGATTTTTTTCGCCAAAAACCCACCCCCTTATATTTTCAAATTCCACGCAGCTAATTAAAACGCGCCCGCTTCCATGATGCTGTTGAGCTCTTCCTCGTCGCGGCCGCTGGCGGTCGCAAGCTCGGCAAGCAGCACCTGCCGCGCCGTGAGGAGCATTTTTCTTTCCCCCGCTGAAAGCCCCTTGCCGCTGTCGCGCCTCTTGAGGCATTTCACCACGTCCGCCACGTCGTAGATGTTGCCGCCGCGAAGCTTGGCGTAGTTGTCGCGATAGCGCTGGTTCCAATTTTCGCTTTCGGGGCAGGGGGTCTCCTTTAAATATTCGATCACTTGTTCGCACTCTTTTATCGGAATGATGGCACGAAGCCCTACCTGCTCGGCTGAATCCACGGGGACGAGCGCCGTCATTTTGCCCGCGACAAAACGGAGAACGTAATACTGTGCTGTTTTTTCGAGCACCGTGCGTTCCTCAATCGCCTCGACTACGCCGACTCCATGCATCGGGTAACAGATTTGATCTCCGGGCCGGAACACGTTTACCTCCGTCTCTCCGCCTAAAAAGTACAACCCCCAAAGGTAGATTTCCTCTAGGTATACTATACCATCCCGTCTCAAGGCTTGTCAAGCGAGGGAACTGAAGCAAAGCTTCCAAAAATGCCCGTTTTTCTAAGGAAACGGATGTTTTCCAGCTTCATGCGGCAGAGTGAAAAGAGGCGCTTTTTGTAATTTTTTTATGGCTTCAGTCGAATTTGCTTTAAAAGTACCCGCACGGCGATTTCGCCGTGCGGGTACTTTTAAAGGGTTTTATTTGCCGGAGATCATGAGCTCGTCGATCAAAAGGCTGGGGCTTCCTACATTCGAGCCGCCCGGGAAACCGAAGCGCAGGTCGGAGCCTACCTCGGCGATCCCCTTCATGAGCGAGAAAAAGGAACCGGCGACGGTGATCTGGTCGACCGGCCGCACGACCGCGCCGTTTTCCACCAACAGGCCTTTGGCGAGCAGCGAGAATTCGCCCGAAACGGGGTTGAGTCCCGCGTGCATGCCCGAAAGCTCCGTCAGTACGAGCCCGTTATGAAGCTCTTTTAATAGCTCGTCGTAACCGCGCTTGCCCGGTACGATATAGAAGTTGGTGGGCGAAATATCCACAGGTGCGGCAGCGCCCGCGCGCCCCGCGTTGCCCGTGGAGGGAACGCCCGCCTTTTTGGCGGTCTTGAGGTTATGTAAAAGCGTTTTGAATACGCCGCTTTCAACCACGGCTTTCTTGATGCAGGGCACGCCTTCGCCGTCAAACGCACGCGGCGCGAATTCGTGGAACGGGTCGTCGAAGATGGTCACGATATCGCTCGCGATGACCAAGCCCTCTTTGCCTTTCAAAAGGGAAAGCCCTTTTTGCGCCTGATCTGCGGAGAACATGGAGCAAAACGCCTCGAGAAGCCCTGCCGCGGCGTCGTTTCTTAAAAGAATGCGGTACTTGCCCACGGGGGCGCTCGACGCGCCGAACATGGCTGCGCCTTCGCGCACGGCCTCTTTGGCGACGGCGTCTATATCCATGGCGTCCGCGTTCACGCGGAAACCCAAGCCGTCCTTGGACTCGCCGTTTTGCTCGAGCACCGCGACGGCGTAGGTCAGAGCGGTCTCTCTCTCGCTGTCGGCCTCGAGGCCGAGGGTGTTATGGATGCGCTTTATACCCTTGAGGGTGACGATGTTGCAATACATCATGCGCTTCACGCGCGTATCGAGCGCCTTTGTTTTTCTCTCAAGCTCGAACGCGAGCTCGATCCTTTCGCGCTCGGTCTTTTGAAGAAGCGGTATCCCTTTCTTGTCGATCTTTTGATAGACGCTCTTGCCCTGCATGGGGTGTTCGTCGTCCGATTCGATGGCGCGCGCGTTGTCCATGGCGCGCTTCACGAGCGCCTCCGGCTCGTCGAACGCCTCGGTGTAAGCATAACCGTCCTTGCCGCCCAATTGTACGCGAAGGTTCAAGCCGGCCTTGCGGCTCACGGCGTATTTATCTAAAGCACCGTCGAGCGATTGGATCTCGAGCTCCTCCGCCTCGTTATAATAAACCTCGGCCGCGCCGCAGCCGTTTTGAAGCGCAAATTGAAACGCCTTATCCCTGAAGATCAAAAATTCCATTTAGATCGCACCTCCCTTGCCGCCTACGATGATCTCGCTCACGCGGATGCGGGGCTGGCCGACGTTGGTCGGCACGCTTCCCGAAAGCGAACCGCACATGCCCTGCCCCATCCACATGGACTTCCCTATGCGGTCCACACGTAAAATAAGCTCCGCACCGCGGCCGATGAGCGTTGCGCCGCGCACCGGGCAGTGGATCTTGCCGTTCTTTACCCAGTAACCCTCGAGCACGGCGAAGTTGAACTCGCCCGTAAGAGGGTTCACCGAGCCGCCGCCCATGCGAGCGGCAAAGAGGCCGTCGCCCATGGAGCTTATCATTTCCTCCTCGTCGTCCTTGCCCGGCGCGAAGAAGGTGTTGGTCATGCGCGAGGTGGGCGCAAACTCATAGCTCTGGCGGCGCGAGGAACCGGTAAGAGGATGGTTCATAAGCCTTGAGCCGAGAAGGTCCACAAGGTAGGTCTTAAGCACGCCGTTCTCGATGAGGACATTCCTCTGAGAAGGCGTGCCCTCGTCGTCGATGCGGACGCTGCCCCATTCGCCCTCAAGCGTACCGTCGTCCACGGCGGTGACGATATCCGACGCGATCTTCTCGCCGAGCCTGCCGCAAAATTCGGAATTGCCGCGCGCCACGCTCGTGGCCTCAAGCGAGTGCACGCAGGCCTCGTGCAAAATGACGCCGCCGAAGCCGCCGTCGATCACGACGGGGACCGAGGCTGCCGGGCACGGCACGGCGTGCAGCATGGTGACGGCGGTTTTCCCCGCCTGCGCGCCCGCCTTTTCGATATCGATCTTTTTATATGCCTCAAAGCCCATGCCACGGCCCGGGCTTTCATAGCCTTCCTGCGCCTCGCCGTTTGCCGTGGCGACGGCATTTATAAAGGCGCGCGTGCGTGGACGCCTGTCCTCGCCCCATACGCCGAGGCTGTTGCAAACTAAGATTCTCTGGTCCACGTCGGTATAGCGGCCCAGCACCTGCGTCACCTCGGGCGAAACCGCCTTCGCCGCGGCGGAGCCTTTTTTGATAAGCTCGATGCGCTCGGCGTTGGTTATCTCCGAAAACGGTTTTTGCGGCGGGGAAGCGAGCTTGCGGCAGGTTGCAAACGCCGCGCTCTGCCCTTCCTTCACGCCCTTGATCGCTGCAGCCGCCGCGCGCGCGGTGGCGATGAGCGCCTCTTCGCTTGTGTCGGCGGTATACGCGTAGGCGCTGCGGCTCCCCTTGAGCACGCGCACGCCCGCGCCGTGGCCGCGCCGGTATACGGCGTTTTCCACCTTGCCGTCGACCATTTGGATGGTGTTGTTTTCCGTATCCTCCATGAAGAGCTCGGAAAAATCGCCGCCCGTTTCGAGCGCGGCGTCCAGCACCCGCTGCGCCCTGATCTCACTTATCAATTTCGTGTCCTCCTCTTTCATGCTCCGCATTTCAAAAAAATACTGTTCGCATTTTTTGAGTTTACATCCCTTCCCTCTCGCTTCGCTCCCACCCTACGGGTACCACTGATGTCGCCTGCGGCGACAATTAATGTTGCGGGCGGGAAAGGCTGAGAGGTGCGAAATCCTACGGATTTCATCCGCTTTGACGCACAAGGCCATAGGTCTCGGCCCAAAGGGCTCCGGCTTCGCCGGACGTGCACATGTCGCCAAAGCCAGATTGAACGTCAAGGGGGTGCGCCCCCTTGACAATCCCTGTGGTTCGAGGAATCTTTTACCGCCTCTTGGCGTCGTGGTTCTGCTTGATCTTCGCCTCGTTTCCGAGTTCGCCCGGAATATAATAGCGTTTCCCTTTTACGCTCTTTGGCATGTATTCCTGCTCCACCACATGCCCGGGGTAATCGTGCGGATATTTATAGCCCTTGCCGTGCCCGAGCGACGCAGCGCCCGCAAAGCTCGTATCCCGCAAATGGATGGGCACCGGCTCGTCGATCGTAAATTCCGCGTCGTGAAATGCGCCGTCGAGCGCCATCACCACGGAGTTGGATTTGGGGCTTTCGCATACGAATATGATCGCCTGCGCGATGGAAAGCCGCGCCTCCGGCATCCCCACGAATTCGAGCGCCCGGGCCGCGCTCACCGCCTGCACCATGGCCTGCGGGTTCGCTAAGCCGACGTCTTCCGAAGCGTGCGCGATGACGCGCCTTACGACGATGCGCGGGTCTATCCCTGCGTAAATAAGCCGCGCGAACCATGCCAAGGCCGCGTCCGAATCGCCGCCGCGAAGGCTTTTGCAAAAAGCGCTGAGCATGTCGTAAAACTGCTGCTCGTCACACTTCATTACCTTTTGCTGGACCGATTCCGCGGCGACCTCTTTTGTTACATGAACCAGACCGCTTTCTTCGGGCGGCGTTGTCAAAACCGCAAGCTCTATGGCGTTGAGCGCCGTGCGCGCGTCGCCGTTTGCGATGTGGCAAATGTGTTCGAGCGCGTCGTCGTCGAGCTTTACATTGTATGTGCCGAGGCCCCGCTCCTTGTCTCTTAGCGCCGTAAGCACGCTTTTTTTGATATCGTCCGGGGTGAGCGGGTAAAACTGGAATAGCCTGCAGCGCGATACGATAGCGCCCGTCATAGACACCATGGGGTTTTCGGTGGTAGAGCCGATGAATTTTACGACGCCCTTCTCGAGCGCGGGCAAAATGCTGTCGGACTGGGCCTTGCTCCAGCGATGGCATTCGTCGAGCAAAAGATAGGTGTGCTTTCCATAGAGCTTTAGATTGCTCTCGGCCTCGGACAATATCTCTCGGACTTCCTTGACGCCGGAACTGACCGCGTTGAGCTTTGCAAAAAGCGAGCCCGTGGTGTTCGCGACGACGTAGGCGAGCGTGGTCTTTCCGCAGCCCGGGGGGCCGAAGAAGATGCTGCTCTGGAGGGTATCCGTTTCGATGGCGCGGCGAAGAAGCCTCCCCTTTCCCACGATGTGCTCCTGCCCGATAAACTCATCGAGCGTACGGGGCCGCATGCGGTCGGCAAGGGGGGCGTTTTTCTGCGCGTTGGGGCTGAAAAGATCCATATCCATAAGGTAAAGTCCTCGGTATGTTATCCATTATACAATCAGAATCTCCTTTACACAATCTCGCGCGTGGGCTATAATTCGATTGTTTCATTTTCGTCAAAATCTGAACGCCAAGCTTATTTTGGTACTGGTATAGCAAATGCAGTATGACTTCCTGGATGAAAACCTCAGGCCGGAGCGCGTGATCTGGTACCTCGCGTGGCCCACGATACTCGAACAGTTTCTCATCACATTCGTACAGTACATCAATACCGCCATGGTGGGGGCATTGGGCAAAAACGCCACGGCCGCCATCGCCGTCACCACATCGAGCGTCTGGTTCGTGAACGGCATTTTTGCCGCGGTGGGCATCGGCTTTGCGGTGCTCGTAGGCCGACGCATCGGCGAGGGGGATATGGAAGGCGCCAAAAAGGCGGTGCGCCAGTCCCTCACCGCAACGCTTTTTGTCGGGCTTGCCGCAACGCTCGTGATGCAGGCGATCGCGGGCGGACTACCCATATGGCTCAACGCCGACCCCGTGCTTTGGGAGGATGCCACAAGCTACCTTCGCATCACGAGCGCGGTGTACCTTATGAGTCTCGCCATCAACGTCTGCTCCAACGTCATCCGCTGCGCAGGCGATACGCGCACGCCGCTTTTTTACAATGTGACGATGAACGTCATCAACGCGGCGCTGAACCTGTTCCTCATCTACCCGACCCGCGAAGTGAGCCTGTTTGGTTTTTCCTTCACATTGCCCGGCGCGGGTCTTGGCGTTTCGGGTGCGGCCGTTTCCACCGCCGTCGCCATGACATTTTCGGGCGCGATGCTCGTTCGGGTGCTGTTCACAAAAAAGAGCTTGCCTATCCGCATTTCCGTGCACGGAGATTACAGGCCCGATTTCCCGCTCTTAAAAACCGTAGCACGCCTCGGCACGCCCGTGGCGTTTGAGCGCTGCTCTATTTCCGCCGGCCAGATCGTGATCACCGCCATGGTGACGGGGCTCGGCACGGTGCCGCTCGCGGCGCACTACCTTGCCATCACGGCGGAGGCCATCAGCTATATGCCCGCTTACGGCTTTTCCGCAGCGGCCACCACGCTCGTTTCGCAGGCGCTGGGCGCCGATAAAAAGCCGCTTGCGGAGCGCTACGCCAAATACTGCACATGGGGCGGTTTTGTTTTCCTCACCGTGATGGGTGTGCTTTTGTACTTTGGCGCGGAATTTTTGGTGTCGCTGTTTACGCCCGACAAGGAAGTCGTGGTCCTTGGCGGTTCCGTACTTCGCGTGGAGGCGTTCGCGCAGCCGTTCGTGGCGCTCGGCATGGTCGTCACCGGCGTACTCCGCGGCGCGGGCGATACAAAATGGCCGTTTTACATCAGCATCATCGGCATGTGGGTGGTGCGTTTGAGCGTGGCGGCGATCCTGCTCAAAACGACAAGTCTCGGGCTCATGAGCGTATGGATCGCCATGGTATCGGACCTCGTGGTGCGGGGGCTTATTTCGCTGTGGCGTTATAAGTCGAAGAAGTGGCTGAACGCATGGAAGTAAAGAGGAGTTGAAGTTTTCATGAACCGCAACCGCTATTTACTGACCAACCTTCTTTCGGAGGAAGAGACCCGCGTGATCACCTCCATTGTGGAGCACATCGAAAAGGGCGAGCGAAAGGTCGGTATCCAGCAGATCGCGAGCGAAAACTATGTTTCCGCCACGTTCATCATGAAGATGTGCAAGCGTTTGGGCTTCGACGGATACAGCGAGCTTTTCTATCACCTCTCCACCAACAACGGAAGCCTCGGCGAGGCGCACACGGACATGCGGCTCGAAAATTTGATCGATAATTACAGCGAGGAATCGGTAAAGGCATTTTGCGATCTCCTCTTCACCTTCCGCGAGCAAAAGCTGTTCGCCGTGGGCGGCGGGTTTTCCGCCATGGTCGCCGGCTATATGGTGGAGCGCTTATCCATCTGCGGGTTCGTGGCGTTCAACAGCGTGCATTTTTACGATATGATGCTGTATCGCGAGCAAAACGGCCAAATGCTCATGAGCAATGTGGAACCGTCCTTCGTGATCGCCATATCGCAGAGCGGGGAGGCCGACATCGTGATCAACGACGTGAAGCACGCGCGGCAAAAAGGCTATCAGGTGGTTTCCTTTATGAGAAAGCCGGATTCCACCCTTGCCCGGCTGTCCGATATCTACTTTATCGTGGACGGTGCAAAGCAAACGCTGATCGGCGGCATGCCGAACCCTTTCTTCGGGAAGGTGATCCTCGCGTTCGAGGAATTGATGGCGGCGTTTTTTCAAAGCCGCGCCGCAGCGCCCGATAAATAAGAATTTTTACCCCAAAACAAGAAATTTTTTTGCCGAAAGCTGTGATATACTCGTACTGTTCCTACGTTTCACAGCTTTTTTGTTGCGCGTTTTTAAGCTTTGTGACATCTATAATAAAATGAAATACGGAGGAAAACCACATGAAGAGAACCATCGCATTCCTCATGGCTCTGCTGTTCTGTGCGGCATGCATCGGCTGCGCTTCGCAGACGCCCCCAAGCGACCACCAGAATACCGCGGCGCCCGACGCGCCCGAAACCACCCCGCCCGCGGAGTCACAGGCGCCGCAGGCGATCGAGATCGAAAAGCTGAACGTATACTTTGTTCCGTCCAGGGAACCGGACGAGATTGTCACGCAGACCGAACCCTTAAAGCAGCTTCTCAAGGATGAGCTCGCCAAGCTCGGCTACAACATAGTCGAAGTGGTCATTTCCGTCGGCACCACTTACGAGGCGGTCGGCGAAGCGCTTTCCGCCGGTACGGCCGACGTGGGCCTTATCCCGGGCGGCACCTATGCGCTCTATGACGACGGCGCGGAAGTCATCCTCACCGCCACCCGCGACGGCTTGAGCAAGGACTTCGATAACCCCAAGGACTGGAACGACGGTCAGCCTACCGAGGCCGTTCCGGATCAGGTCGTTTCCTACCGCTCGCTCATCATCGCAGGGCCTTCCGAAAAGGGCCGGGCACTTGCCGCGAAGGTAAATGCGGGTGAAGAGCTGACGTGGGATGACCTCAACGGCGCGAGCTGGAGCGTCATGGGCTCCTCTTCTTCCGCAGGCTATATTTACCCCACGCTGTGGCTCCGCGATAAGTACAATAAGGGCATTACGGACCTTGCGAGCGCCGTGCAGGCGGATTCTTACGGCAGCTCGTTCGCGCGGCTGGCCTCCGGTCAGGTGGACGTTCTGCTGACCTATGCGGACGCAAGACGCGACTATGTTGACAAATGGAACACCGAGTTCAAGCGCACCGAATCCATCTGGGCGGAAACGGACGTGATCGGCGTGACCGCGCCCATCTACAACGATACCGTATCGGTGAGCAAGACCTCCAAGATCATGGACGAGGCGTTCATCGCGGCTCTGCAGGAAGCGTTCATCAACATCGGCAATACGGAAGAGGGCAAGGCCGTTATCGCCATCTACAGCCATAAGGGCTACCAGAAGGCCGTCCCCGCCGATTATGACAACGAGCGCGCGGCGCAGGCGTTGATCAAGGAGCTCGCCGCAAGCAACTGATACTTAACCTTATACGGCAAACGCGGGAGGGAGCCATTCCCGTGGCTCTCTCCTCCTTATATACAAACGGAAATCACCCGTTTGCAGCAGGAAAGGAACTTAGCATGATACGGTTTGACCATGTAACGAAGGTATATCCAAACGGCACGGTAGGGCTCGACGACGTAACGCTAAGCATCGATCAGGGGGAGTTCGTGGCGATCATAGGGCTTAGCGGCGCGGGCAAGTCCACGCTGCTTCGGTCGATCAACCGTATGCACGGGATCACGGGCGGCACGCTTACAGTAAACGATATGGACGTAAGCTCGCTCAAAGGGAAAAGGCTTCGCAGGTTTCGGCGGAGCATCGGCATGATCTTTCAATCCTTCAATTTGGTCACACGCACCACCGTGATACGAAACGTCCTTACGGCAAAGGTCCCCGACATGCCCTTCTGGCGGGTGCTTTTCGGGGTGTTCCGCAAGGAGGATAAGCTCGCCGCCCTCACGGCGCTCGATAAGGTGGGCATCCTCGACAAAGCCTATGTCCGCGCCGACCAGCTTTCGGGCGGTCAGCAGCAGCGCGTGGCCCTGGCAAGAACGCTTGCGCAGGACCCCAAAATCATTCTTGCGGACGAGCCCGTTGCCGCGCTCGACCCCGTGACCGCAAAACAGGTCATGAACGATTTTGTTTCCATCAACAAGGAAATGGGCCTTACGATTTTGATCAACATACACCACGTGGAGCTGGCGCTTGCCTACGCGAGCCGCATCATCGGCATACGGGGCGGCAAGATCGTATTTGACGGCCCCGTAACCGATGTCACGCGGGAGGTGCTCGACCTCATCTATGAGGGCAGCATCCCCGAGGAAACGGAGGAGGCGCAATGAAGCTGTACGATAAGGTTTTCAAGCCGAAGAAGATCGTGCTTGAAAACGGAAAGATCGTGGAGGAAAAGGCCTCGCGCACGCCTCTCATTTTGCTGATCGTGGCGCTGGCGACATACATATCCGTCCGCGTCACGGGCTTCAATTTTTCGACCATTCTGGAGCGCGGTTCCGAGTTTTTCGTCATCTTAAAGCAGATGTTCCCTCCGAACACGGGGTACATCAACGATATCTGGAAACCGCTTTTCGACACGATCAAGATGTCGATTCTCGGCTCCTTCCTGGGCGCCATGCTGGCCGTTCCGTTTGCCGTGCTCGCTTCGAGCAACATCGTGGCACGCAGGTTTTTCCTTTGGATCGTGCGCTTGCTTTTGAGCCTTGTCCGCACGCTGCCTACCCTTGTCACGGCACTGATTGCCACCTACATCTTCGGCCTTGGGACGATGGCCGGTACGGTCGCCATCATGCTTTTCACATTCGCGTATGTAGGAAAGCAGCTTTATGAGCAGATCGAAACCGTGGACATGGGCGCGTTTGAGGCCATGGAGGCCATGGGCGCAAACCGCGTTTACGCATTCGTCGCCGCCATACTGCCGCAGGTATTGCCCGCCTATCTTTCCATTTGCCTGTTCTGTTTGGAGGGGAACGTGCGTTACGCTTCCATCCTCGGCTACGTAGGCGCGGGCGGACTGGGGCTTATCCTCAACGAGAAGATCGGCTGGCGCGAGTACAGCAGCGTTGGCATGATACTTGTGGTTCTGTTCGGCACGGTGCTCGCGATCGAATCTATCAGCCATTCCATCCGCAAAAAGCTCACATAGGAGGCGCATGTATGGAATCATCCATTCAAAAACAGTATAAAAACGCGCCCAAAACGTGGGCGGTCAAGCTGGTTGTAGCCCTCATCGTCGCGGCGCTCATCGCATGGTCATCCTCCACGGTGGATCTGAGCACCGCGCAAAGCGGCGGCATGAGCGTAGCCAAAAACATCATTCTGGGCATTTTCCAGCCGGATACGGATCTTTTGTTCGATTTTAGCGCGACGGGTGTAGCGTACCTTCTCTTGGAAACGATGTGCATCGCTTTTTTGGGCACGCTTGTAGGCGCGGTGCTTTCCATTCCCCTCGCCTTCCTTTCAGCGACCAATCTTTTGCCAAAGCCCATCGCTGCCGTCGGGCGGCTGATTATCATGGCCATACGCACCGTGCCCGCGTTCGTTTACGGGCTGATGTTCATCCGCGTCACGGGCCCCGGCCCGTTTGCCGGGCTTCTTACGATGTCGCTTACCTCCATCGGCATGATCTCCAAAATGTTCATCGAAAGCATTGAGGATCTGGATACCAAAATACTCGAATCACTGGACGCGGCGGGCTGCAACACCTTCGAGAAGATACGTTACGGCATCCTTCCGCAGCTTTTTCCGGATTTTATGTCCACCCTCATTTATCGCTTCGACATGAACCTGAGGGATGCGACTGTGCTTGGCCTGGTCGGCGCGGGCGGCATCGGCGCGCCGCTGATCTTCGCCATGAGCTCGTACAGATGGAACGAGGTCGGCGCTATTTTAGCGGGCCTGATCGTGTTGATCTTCATCATCGAAATGATCTCCACAAAAATCAGAGTGAAGCTTGCCCGAGGATAGAATGGATAAGAAAATACGCCTTTATTTTACATCCGACCTGCACGGATATTTTTTCCCTACCGTTTATGCGGACAGAAGCAAGCGCGACATGGGGCTTTTCAAGTGTGCCAACCGCTTTGTGAAAGACGGTGACGCACTTCTCATCGACGGAGGGGATATTTTGCAGGGTTCCGCGTTCACGAGCTACTGCCAGAGCGCGCTCAAAAGCAGCCTTCCCGTTGCGGAGCTGATGAACCGCTGCGGCTACGATTTCGTGACCCTCGGCAACCACGATTTCAATTACGGCGCCGAGTACCTTTCCTCCTATCTCCACGCACTCAAAGCCCGCTGCGTCTGCGGGAATTTCTCGACGGAAGACGGGCATACGCCGTATCCCTTCCAAATTCGGACGATGGCAAACGGCCTTAAGATCGGCATCGCGGGCGTCGTGACGGACTACGTAACGGTTTGGGAAAAGGCGGAAAACCTGAGAGGCGTACGCATAAAAGACGCGTTTGAATCCGCAAAGGCCGCGCTCGACGAAATGCGCGAAAAAGCGGATATTACGGTTTGCGTATACCATGGCGGGTTCGAGCGCGATCTCAACACGGGTGCGGTGCTCACGAACACAAAAGAAAACATCGCCTGCCGCATTTGCGAGGAACTGGATTTTGACATTCTCCTGACGGGGCACCAGCACATGTCGGTACCCGGGAGGCCGATAAACGGCACGTTTACCCTCCAGAGCGCGGAAAACGGCAAGGAGTTCCACCTGATCGAGATTTCCGTCGATGAAAAAGGGCATAAGTCGATCGCCTCGCAGCGCGTCGCGGCGGGCGGAGCCTGCGACCCCGCCCTTTACGGGGCATTTGCGCCTTTGGAAAACCAAGTGCAGAAATGGCTTGATGAGACCGTAGGATACATGGAGCGGGAGCTTTTGCCCGAAGACCGGATACGGATGGCGGCGCACGGGAACGGGATCGCGGATTTTTTAAACCACATACAGCTTTATTTCTCCGGCGCGCAGGTATCGGCGGTGAGCCTCGCGAACGACGTGTCGGGCCTCAATAAAACGGTGACGCGCCGCAATATACTCTCCACCTACCCCTACCCCAACTCTTTGGTCGCACTCGAGATCACGGGCGAAATGCTTCGCTCCGCCATAGAGCGCAGCGCCGAATATTTCACCTTGGAAAACGGGTGTTTAAGGGTATCCGACACGTTCTTAAAGCCTAAGGTGGAGCATTATAATTATGATTATTACGCGGGCATAGCGTATCAAATCGACGTGACGCGCCCCGTCGGAAGCCGCGTCGTCAAACTGACGCGCGAAGGTAAAGCGGTAAAGGACGACGATCTTCTGTCCGTCTGCGTGAACAACTACCGCGCGAGCGGCGCGGGCGGCTACCCCATGTACCCAAATTGCAGGGTGCTTCGGGAGATTAACACGGACATGTCCGACCTGATCCTCAAGTACTTTGAACTCCACCCCCATATAAGCGGGTCAGAAATCAAACCCGGTTCTTTTCAAATTGTGAAAGAAGAGATGCCAAAATGACCCTGAGCGATTTTTCGTTTGACTGGCCTTTCATACTCACCATGCTGATCCGCCTGACGCTGGCATTTATGATGGGCGGGCTGATCGGCCTGGAACGCGAGCGCGTGCAGCGCTATGCGGGACTTCGCACGCATATTTTAGTCTGCGTGGGCGCCGCGCTCGTCATGTGCACGGGCGAGGCGATCTTCCGCCAATACAACGCTCTAAGCAGCATGGATCCTGCGCGCCTGGGCGCGCAGGTGGTGAGCGGCATAGGCATACTCTGCGCGGGGACCATCCTCAAGGAAGGGGCTTCCGTGCGCGGCCTTACCACGGCCACAAGCCTTTGGTGCGCCTCGTGCATCGGCCTCGCGGTGGGGAGCGGCAACATCCTGCCGGCGCTTTATGCGACGCTGACGGTCATTTTTGTGCTGCATGTGTTTCGAAGTATAGAAATCAAGCGTCTCCAAAAGACAAACCGCGTTGAGGTAACGATTTTGGCGGTAAACGCGGAGGGCATCGTCGCGAAGGTACGCGACTATTTGCGCATGGAGGGCTACGTGATCGATAAGCTCGTCTTCGAGCGCGCATCGGATGCGCCGGAAAGCGACGTGCTTATGCACGCGGATATTGTCATGCCGAAGAACCGCAGCAAGCCCGACCTTTTTGCAAGCCTATCCCTGCTGCCGGAGATCCGGCGCGTGACCGTCCCCGGGGAGGAAAGCGGCGCACAGAGTGTTATGCAGTAAAACTGCATGTCAAGCTTGATAGAACTATGAGATTTAAATTTCTACCGCAGGATTTATTTATGGTATCCTTGCGTCTATTTATTACTTAAGCCGCATCGTCCGCGTCACCTTGGTTATCACAATGGCCGTGACGAGGATGGCGATGACCGCAAACCCTACGAGCACCGCCACCCACCATTGGACGACGGGCTTTTCTTTTTCCTTGTCCTCGTCGGTATCCGCTTGTATGACCGGC
>JAEXEN010000010.1 GCA_023400985.1 Bacillota bacterium | reverse complement strand
CCTCCAGCTCGCAAATCACGACCGGAAGCTGCCCGCCCTGAATGACGTACTTCACAGTATAATCCCTCCCCATTCTATTTGTTTCCAACTTCACTGTAACAGATTTCAAACGGTCCGCCTATCACTCTCGGGGTGATTCGGTCCAAGGTGTGTTTGCAATCCGCTTTTTCCTTGTTGCCATGGCAGTCCCCGCCGACGCGGCAGATGCACCAAACAGCAGCCAAATCAGCCAAGGCGTGCCGTTATCGCCGGTGTTCGGAACGCCGGCTGTTGTTTCCAGGTTTATCGCCTGGCCGGAACCCGTGCCGGAGCCGGGATTGGCGCCGGGGTTCGTGCCGCCCGAAAGCGTCGTGAAATGGATCTCACTTCCATAATAGACCACCTCTCCGCTCAATATGGCATAAGCACGCACATAATAGGTGGTGTTTGGAGAAAGGCCCGCCATAGCGACGCTGAAGCTGCCGGTACCGGAGCCGGTCTGAAGCTTTGAATCATAGCCGGTAGTAGGAGTAGCATGCGTGGCATACACGAAGCCGCGTTCGGTAATAGAACCGCTGAGCGTATATGCAACGCTCCCCGAGAGCGATGCGCCGGAGGCCGCTACGTTGGAAACCGCGTTGGTCACGACGGCAGGCGTGCTGCCGGAATCGAATTGTTTCACCCAGACATAGGAATCGCTTACGCTGTCCGAATACTGCAGATAACCGCTCTTATTGGTTCCCTCATCGTTTTCGTCCGCCGCTTTTGCAGCGGAACCTATCCTTACATAGTTCTCCGCCGTAATGTCCCCGTCGACGGTGATTTTGCCGCCTGTGTCCGCCTCCGCACCCACGCTCCCGCTTCCGTTTGCGGTGACGTTGCCGCCCACGGTAATTTCGGCCGAATTCTCCGCGCCGATACCGCCCCTTACACCCTGCACGTTTCCGATAATTTCTACCGCGGAACCAACTCCATCCGCCCGTGCGCCGTAGCTGTTTATGCCTGTGGCAACGGCGTGCCCAACTTGAACATACCCGGAGGAATGCGCGACGGCCGCGGCGCCGCCATCGCTTGTTGCTGTCGCAACACCCGTTACCGTGATCGTACTGCCGGAGCCGGTGGCATAAGCGCCGTCGCTGACCCCCTCAGCGTTACCCAGCACGGTGATGATACCGCCGTTTTCCGCCCACGCGCCCGTGCCTGCAGCCGCTTCGGCATTTCGGACGGTAACGGTTCCGTTGCTTGCGAGCACACCGATCCACGCGCCCTTCACATCCAGCCACCCGCTGCCCGAAAGCGTTACGCAACCGCCGTTTCTCACGGTCAGCGCCGTACCGGAAGCGACTTCAATGGTGAGATCGCCGTTATTTAAGTCAAAGGCGATGTTTTTCCCGTCGATTACGACAGGGGAAGTATGCGTAACGCTTTGCAGCATTCGAATGGTTTCGCCGCTGTTCACTGCGGCAAGCGCGGCGGCAAACGAAGCGTATTGTTCCGTGCCGATGGCGCAGACATTCCCCGCCGCAGGCGCCGCGTTCACAAGCGCATAAGCGCTTTCACCCACGATATTGACCGCCCGCACCCGAAAGGTATATTCCTGTCCGTTGGTCAAGCCTGTGAAAGTATAGCTTGTGGTGTCGGCGGCAGCGTCTACCCAATGAGCGCCATTGTCCTTGGAAACCTCATATTTTGTAATCGGGCTGCCTCCATCGCTGTCGGGTATCGCCCATGCGAGCTTCACCTGACCGTCGCCGGGTGCGGCCACGAACGCTTTGGGTGCGGTCGGTACCGTCAGCGTGCTTATCGTGACAGTATACTCCCTAGTGTCCACCGCATATGCCGTATCCGATACCTGAACCCGAAACCAATATGTGCCGGCCGCCATAGGCACCCCGCTGAGCACGCCCGTTATCTGTGATAAGCTCATGCCCGCGGGCAAGGTACCGGCAGACACGTTAAACATATACGACGGGATGCCGCCGCTCACGGCAAAGGTATGATTATAAGCGTTGTTAACAAAGCCCATGGGAAGAGTAACATCCGCAAGCGTCGGATGCGGCAGACCGTTGATCACAGGAAAATTCGAAAAGGCTTCAAGCGTTTTTCCGTCGCTTGCGGTAACATCGCCCGGCGTATAGCGCGCCGTAAAGATTTCGCCCCCGCGGAGCGGGAAATTTAGTGTCAACACAATAGTCGTATCATCACCCGGCTTCAGCGCCGCCGTGTCTCCGGTACGCATGCTGCCGTCGTTGCGGCGCACGGCAAACGAAGCGGCGTCTGCGGACGGATCAGCCATCGCCATATCAAACGCAAGCTCCAACTCTCCCGTGCTTGTGATGCTTGCGCTTACAAGCTCCGGATGATCCCCCGCCGCCAGTGCCGAAGCGGGTAAAATCACAAGCAGCATGACGGCTGCCATAAGCAAGACAAAGGTTTTTTTCTTTTTAAGATTTCGTTTCATGATATGTGCAGCTCCTTTATACTTCTATCTTCATACTTTTTGTATCCGCGCTTTAAGCCCGCATTCCCCGCATACGTCTTTATACGGCATTAACCGTATCGTATCGGAATCAGCCTCGGCCGCCTATCACGCAAACGCGTGATTTTAAGAAAAACCAATAAAAAATCAGCCTCCGCAAAACCGAGAAAGGCTGATGAAAAAACGTTTGGAAGGAATTTTTGCCATATTATGCCGAAGGGATAAAGAGCCGCAGAAGCTCTGCGCGGGAGGATACGTCGAGCTTTCTGTAGATGGCTTTATAATGCGAATTGGCGGTCGAAAAGCTTATCTGCAGTTGAGCGGCAATCTGTTTGAGGCTTTTCCCACCCACCAAAAGTTTACAGACTTCCAATTCCCTGTTGGTCAAACCATACCCCGCGAGAACCGCATCCAAATTCGCGCCCCATTCCACAGGGACGTCCCTGTGCCCAATGTGCATCATCAGCTCCGCTTTGGTAGAAACGCCGCATTTTGAAAGAATACTTTTGATAGCGGCCTTTACCTCACGCTGATGGAGAGCCATATAGTAGGCGATCATCTCTTCGACGTGATCGGCAATCAAATACGAAAGAACGTCCCGCTCCCTTTGCGTGATCGAGCCTTGGAGATCAAACATACGCAAAAAACGGTCCCGTATCGCAAGTATGGAAGGATGCTCCGGAGGCAGCAGCACCTCCCTTTCCTTTTGGCTTTCGATATACTCGCGTTGCACGTTGATCTTTCTGATAAAAGTATCCACCGCAGGAACAAGCAAAAACAGCCCGAAGATAAACGGCAGCGCAAATATTCCCGCTTTTGGATGGGACACAGGCCACATATCACCCGATTTGACAAGGATGAGCGATAAATAATGCACCCCGGCGTTCAGGCACAAAAATAGGCGCAGCTTGAGATACCTGTTTCCGTAAGTGAAGAAAATACTATAAATCAGCCAAATGTAGAACGTATTGGCAAACAGATAGGCCGGCTGGATGAAGGTATCCACTAAAATCCTGCTGTCACGCCCCAGCGCCAGAAACGAAACAAAGCCGCCCGCAATCATCACGAGAAACAGACGGACCGTGTTGGCGATGGTGAACAAGCGGCTGAAGCGAAGCATGCAGAAAAACGTCACTGCGCTGGGGATGATCTGATAAGCATTTAGCCAAGGATCACTGGGCATTTGCGGTGCGATAACGCCCTGATATAGTGAAAGGCAGATTTGAAATCCCGCCACATACAAGAGCGTCGGCCAAGTGTCCCGAAGCCGGAAATCGTTTTCCCGCAGCAAATATCGGATTTCGATATCGTTCCCACGGAATGCGAGACTGAGGAGGAGGCTAAAGAGAAGCGTGACGGCCTGTACCGCAAAAAACAGCTCCGGAAACCGTTCCTCCGGAACAATCGCATAGGTGTAAATATAAGTTCTGATAAAAATATAGGCAACTGCTACCGCACGGACGGGATTGGGCTTGGCGATATAGAAAAACATAGTATAAAATAACCGGTATCCGACCAGTCCGGCGCATACGCCGCCTCCGATTGCGCAAGAGATCATGGACGCTTTCGAGTGCGTAAGCATAAGCGCCTGTGTAAAGGCAAAGGCCAGAATATGCGCAGCGATCCACAAAGGCCGGGGAGAGGAAAGGAACTTCCCCTTGATAAAGAAAAAGCCAAAGATCACCACGGCTACGCAAGCGATCTGAAACAGGCCCAGCACGTCGTTAAATGCCATATCAAGCGACGAAACATGGTTCTCAAGGTTAATATTGTCCCAAAATGCGCTGTACCAGCAGTAAAGCGCCACAAAAGCGATCGTTACCGTATAGGCATCCCGGGTCTTTTTATCGCTTTTTAATCTGGCGGCGAGCGTTAGCTGTTCCATCTTTCCCCCGTTGCATATCGGCAAATGCGAAATTTTTTCTGCAGCCGCAAACGGAGCCGTTGGCCTAAAGTAAGGTGCAACGGCTTCTTATGATTTGCTTTCTTCAATGTAGCAGATTCCGCCTATTCTGCCTATCACTCGCGGGGTGATTCTAATTAGGATAATGATTTTTAAGCCTCGGATCATCCGAGCCTTTGCATCACCTTCTCATACACCTTAAATCCCGAATCCACAGCCTGATGTGTGCCGAGGCCAAAACCCTCGGTATCGCTGCCGACGACGTACAAGCCTTCTATGGGGGTTTCCGCTTTGGGCCGCTGCGGTCCCGCCCGGCCTAAAGAGTTTGCTATGCCGTAGACCTCGCCGCCCTGCCCGGGTAAAATGGCGTCGTTGCCCACGCCAGGCACGGTCGCCATAGTCATGATCTCCGTACGGGCGATCACGCCGGGCTCATACATCTTCGGCGCTATTTTTTTAACGCCTTTTTCGATATACGCTAAGTAGGGCGCCGGATCGACCTTCAAATCCGGCACGCGGGATACCGCCGCATAGATCACCTGCCTGCCCATTGGCGCCATATTTGGGTAAAGGGACGTCGTACCGAGGTAGATGTAGCCGCTGTCCGGTTTCCGCTCCCCGCGCTCGATGGCCTCAAACTCCTCGTATTCGGAAACACAGCCCTCGGGGAACAGCACCATTATGGGCTCTTTCAGGACCGGGCGGGAAGTAAAGTACCGATAGCCCACGCAGGCAAGGTTACTTTCGAGACTCTTGATTTTTTTAATATAGGCCGCATCCAAATGCCTTTCGCCCGCAAGCTTCAAAACCTTTTGCCGTATTCCGGCGTTGCTGATGACGACGGGGGCTTTGCACTTTATGCCGACCTCCGTCGTGACGCCAAATACCTTTCCGTTTTCGATGTCGATGGATGCAACGCGCGTATTCATCAAAATCGTGCCGCCCGTCTCCGCTACCCTTTGTGCCATGACCTCGAAGAAGTGCCCCACGCCTCCTTTGTAATAGCGCCCGCCGCTCCCCTTGACGGTCTGTTGGAACATCTTCACCATTTCGCCCGCAGCCACGCGGTCAGAGGATCGAAAGATATTGCATTGCGGAAACGTTATAAAGCCCGTCGATCTCCGTTTCGCTTAGAGAGCTTAACTTTTTAGCGGCGCCCGCGATTTGGAAAAGGAAACGTATCTGCCATGGCTTCACGCCGATAAAGCCGAGCATTTTGAGCACGCCGATCCCCATTTGGAGAAGCCCGTTGTCGCAATGCCATATGGCGCGCTTCCCATATCCGAGCGTCAGATCGAGCCCGAAGTCCTTATGGTCTACGGTCAAACGCATCCCATTCGCCTGCTTTTGAACGGCGGCGGTTTTTCCGAAGGCGACCATATGCTCGTTAATTGTGGTATCCCGCTCGGAAAGCGTGATATTTTGAAAGTAGTAATGCTTTTGGGTCTCGAAATCCGTCAGGGCAAGCATGATGATATAGGGCCTGAAGAAAAGCAGCTTGACGCGAAGCATCGTAAACTGACAAGAGTACATGTGTCCGGCCCCGTCGTAAAAATAGCCGGTCAGGCACCACCATTCGGAGCAATGTTTATGTACGCCCCATTCCTCCTCGTAGTTTCCGTGCCCGGCGCCCTATACGGCGCTTTTTTGAATTTTGACACAGCCGCACCTCCAAACGATGCCGGATATAAATGTATATTCCCTTTACATAAATTATACTAACTGCGTGTAGCGTAAACAACAGACTGTTCGTTAACGATCGCCTGTTATATGGCTGCGCGGGGTGAAAGTGTTCGTTTACTTCCTTATGCGAACTTGTGTTGAAAATGTTAAGGCAAACGGCAGCGATGGGAAATCTTCCGCAAAAAACGGTGACGATTCGAAAATTTCGCTGCAGGTGCTAATAAAATCCAAACATTTTCCTGCTATTCTTAATGCAGGAATAGATTCTATGCCCTGCATTTCTCCGGATCTGATCGACAATTGTATGTAAAGGGGGTTTTTCGATGAGCAGCGGCAACTGCAAATGTATACTTGAGTCTAGCGACGACCAACACCCGTTTTACGAACTCGATCCCATCATCGACCTTTATGCGAACGCGGAAGGAAGCCTCATTCAAATTCTCCACATCGCACAGGAGCTCTACGGCCATTTATCCCTGGAGTTGCAGGAGTATATCGCTCATAGGCTCGATAAACCTCTGAGTGATATCTCCGGCGTTATCACCTTTTACTCCTTTTTCTCGACAAAGCCACGCGGCGAGCACATCATCCGCGTCTGTCTCGGTACCGCCTGCTATGTAAGGGGCGGCAAGAAAATCGTCGAGGCGTTGCAAAAAAACCTTGGCGTCGATATCGGAGGCACGACCACGGACGGGAAATTCACCTTCGAGATCGCCCGCTGCATCGGCGCGTGCGGGCTGGCGCCTGCCATGATGATCGACGACGTAGTGTATAGGCAGGTCAACATCAACAAGCTCGACGGCATCCTGTCGCGGTATTGAGGGGGGTGAAAAGCGTGGATGAGCAAAAAATCGCAAGCACAGCGGACCTTGAAAAGATCAAAAACGCGTACAGCGAGCATACGGCGGCCTATAAGTATCAGGTGCTCGTATGCAGCGGTGCGGGCTGCGTATCTTCCAACTGCGCACAAATAAGAGACGCGGTCGAAGAGGAGCTAAACCTCTTAGGCTTGCAGGACCAAGCGCTTTTAAGGGAAACCGGCTGCATGGGCACCTGTGCGGCGGGTCCCGTTATGCTGATACTGCCCGAGAGGATATTTTACACAAAGCTCACGCCCGAGATTGCGCGGCGGATCGTCAAGGCGCATTTGGTCAATCATGAGATCCTCGTCGAGCACACCTTCTATGACCAGTCTTTGAAACGGCATGTACCGAATATCGACGACATCGACTTCTTTAAGGAACAGGTCAGGATCGCGCTCCGTAACTGCGGCGTCATCGAATACTCCAGCCTCGACGCCTACATAAGCCGCGACGGTTATCTTGCCGCCGCAAAGGCGCTCAACGAAAAAACGCCGCAGGAAGTGATCGATGAGGTCAAGCGCTCGGGTATGCGCGGGCGCGGCGGCGCGGGTTTCCCCACGGGCGTCAAATGGCAGGCCGGGCACGACGCGAAGGGGAATCGCAAATTTATCGTATGCAACGCGGACGAGGGCGACCCCGGCGCGTTTATGGACAGGAGCATACTCGAGGGCGATCCCCATACCGTGATCGAGGGCATGATGATCGGCGGTTACGCTATCGGCGCAAGCATGGGTTATGTGTATGTCCGCGCGGAATACCCCATTGCGGTAGAACGTTTGAAAAAGGCGATCGAGGACGCGCGGCGGCGCGGCGTTTTAGGCAAAAACCTGTTTGGGAGCGGCTTTGATTTCGACCTTGAGATACGCATCGGCGCAGGCGCGTTCGTATGCGGCGAGGAAACGGCGCTGATGGCTTCCATCGAGGGCAGAAGAGGCGAACCGCGGCAAAAGCCGCCCTTCCCGTTTCAATCGGGCCTGTTTAACGCGCCTACGATCATCAACAACGTGGAAACCTACGCGAGCATACCGGAAATCCTTTTAAGGGGCGGCGCATGGTACGCGGGTTTCGGCACGGAAAAAAGCAAAGGCACCAAGGTGTTCGCCCTCGCGGGCGACGTCGTGAACACGGGCATCATCGAGGTGCCCATCGGAAAGCCCTTAGGCGATATACTTTTCAACATCGGCGGCGGCATGCGCGACAAAAAGCGGTTCAAGGCCGCGCAGATCGGCGGCCCGTCCGGCGGATGCATCACGCGGGATAACCTCAACACGGCCACGGATTACGAATCGCTCCAAAAGCTCGGCGCCATCATGGGCTCGGGCGGTTTGATCGCCATGAACGAGGATACCTGCATGGTGGATACCGCGCGGTTTTTCATGGATTTTATACGGGATGAATCCTGCGGCAAATGCGCGGCCTGCCGCATCGGCACCACGCGCATGCTGGAAATTCTCGAGCGCATCACAAACGGCGAGGGCGAGGAAGGTGATATAGAGCTTCTCGAGGAGCTTGGCGAGACCATCAAGGATACGGCCATGTGCGGCCTCGGACAAACGGCCCCGAACCCGGTGCTTTCGACCATAAGGTACTTCCGCGACGAGTATGAAGAACATATTAGGGATAAGTACTGCCGCGCGAGCGTATGCGCCTCCCTGTTCATTTCCCCGTGCGAAAACACCTGCCCCGCCAACATCAACGTCCCGGGGTATATCAGGCTTATCGCCGCCGGGCGGTTTGACGACGCGTATCAGCTCATCCGGCAGGAGAACCCCTTTCCTGCCGTCTGCGGGCGCATCTGCACGCATCCCTGCGAATCCAAGTGCCGCAGGCGTACGCTGGACGAGGCCATATCCATCTGCGAGCTCAAGCGCTTCGCCGCGGACTACGCCTACAAAAACGAGAAGCCCTATGCGCATGACCTCGTCTTCCCGAGGAACGGGAAGCGGGTCGCCATCATCGGCGCGGGCACTTCGGGGCTTACGTGCGGATATTACCTGGTCAGAATCGGCTACGATGTGGACGTGTTCGAGTCGGAGCCCGTGGCGGGCGGCGTGCTCGCGTTTGGCATACCGGAATACCGGCTCCCGAAGAAAGTGCTCCAGCACGAGATCGACCTTATCGCGCACTCGGGCGTCAATATCCATCTCAACACCGAGGTCGGCAAGGATATCACATTCAAGGCGCTTCAGGCGCAGTACGACGCCATCTATGTGGCGACGGGCACGCAGTTCCCGGAAAAGGTGAACATCCCCGGCGAGGAGCTTGCGGGTGTGATCCACGGCATTCACTTCCTCAAAAACGTCAATTTGCGAAGGCAGGTCGACATCGGAAAAACCGTGGCGATCATCGGCGGCGGCAACACCGCGATCGACTCGGCCCGCACAGCCGTGCGTCTCGGCGCCGAAAAGGTGATGATCCTCTACAGGAGAACAAAGGAATCCATGCCCGCCTACGCGCAGGAAGTGCAAGCAGCCATCGAGGAGGGCGTAGAGCTTATAGAGCTCGTTGCGCCCGTGCGGTTCATCGGCAGCAGGCGCGGCAGGGTCATAAAGATCGAATGCCAGCGCATGATGCTGGGCGACTTCGATAAAAACGGGCGGCGCAGAGCCGTGCCCGTCGAAGGCTCCAACTTTTTGATCGACGTGGATACCGTCATCCCCGCGGTCAGCCAATATTCAGACCTGCCCTTCATCAAGAAAAGCGAGATCGGCGTAACGCCCTGGGGTACGTTTATCATCGACAACAAAACCATGATGACCACGATGGATGGCGTGTTCGCCGGCGGCGACGTCGCCCGCGGGCCGGATACCGTCATACGGGCAATCGCGGACGGCAAGCAGGCCGCGGTTTCCATCGACAGGTATCTCGGCGGCAAAGGCAAACTCAATAAGGGCGCGCCGATCGAGATCCCCGATAACTTCAGCGACGACGAATTCGTTGAACACAATCGCTTTGAGATCGACGAGCTTGCACCCGAAAAGCGGAAGAATTCGTTTGACGAGGTGGACCTCGGGTACCACAAGATCAGAGCGATGGCCGAAGCGATGCGCTGCCTGCAGTGCGACAGGAGGTAGGTGATCCGATATGAAGCATATAACCATCAACGGAAAGCAATGCGTTGCAGAAGACGGCCTCACCATCATCGAGGCCGCAAGGCAAAACGGTATTTCCATTCCGAGCCTTTGCTATCTCCAGGGCGTTCACCAATTCGGCTCCTGCCGCATCTGCGTGGTGGAGGTGGAGGGCGCAAAAACGCTTGTCCCCTCCTGCATGACCGAGGTTGGGGAAGGCATGGTGATCGAAACCAATTCGGCGCGGGTGCGCGGCGCCCGCAAGGTACTCTACGAGCTTCTTCTCTCCGACCACTCCAAGGACTGCCTGAGCTGCAAGCGCAACCAAAGCTGCGAGCTGCAGGAGCTTGGGAAAACGCTCGGCGTGGAGGCGGGCCGCTTCGAGGGCAAACGGTCCGACTGCGTGATCGACACCTCCGTTTCCATCACGCGGGATATGTCCAAATGCATCCTTTGCAGGCGCTGCGTGACGGCCTGCAACGAAATTCAGGGCGCAGGCATCATCAACGCGCAAAACCGCGGCTTTAAAACCGTCATCAGCCCGGCGATGGAGCTTCCTTTGGGGGAAGTGAACTGCGCGTTTTGCGGGCAGTGCACCGTAGTCTGCCCCGTCGGCGCGCTCAAGGAAACGGATTCTATCCAAAAGGTCTGGGACGCGCTCAACGACAAGTCAAAGCGCGTGGTCGTCCAGACCGCTCCCGCCGTCCGCGTCGCCATCGGAGAAGAGTTTGGCCTCGAGCCGGGCGCGCACTGCACGGGCAAGCTGGCGGCGGCGCTTCGCGTACTGGGCTTTGACGACGTGTTCGACACGAACTTCGCCGCCGACCTGACCATTCTCGAGGAAGGTACGGAGCTATTGAACCGCATCAAGGATGCCTTCGGCGGCGAAGGCGCGGCGCTCCCGATGATCACAAGCTGCAGCCCGGGCTGGATCAAATTTGTGGAGCATACGTATCCCGACTCTCTCGCCCATCTCTCGAGCTGCAAATCCCCCCATACCATGTTGGGCGCGCTTGTAAAAACGTACTATGCCGACAAGATCGGCTGCGACCCGAAAAACATCTACGTGGTTTCCATCATGCCCTGCACAGCCAAAAAGTGCGAGATCGAGCGGCCGGAGATGGAAAACGAAGGGCTTCACAACGTGGACGCCGTTTTGACGACGCGCGAGCTCGCCAACATGATCAAGGAAATGGGGATCGACTTCAAATCTTTGCCGGATGAGGAATTCGATAACCCGCTTGGCATGTCCACGGGCGCGGCGGATATTTTCGGCCTCACGGGCGGCGTAATGGAGGCGGCGCTGCGCACGGTTTACGAGCTTGTGACGGGGCGGGAGCTTCCCTTTGACGGGCTCCATGTAACGCCCATCGTCGGCCTCGACCAGGTAAAGGAGGCTGCCGTTACCATTGCGGAACCCTTGGAAGCTTACAAGTATCTCGACGGCGTCACCTTGCGCATTGCGGTCACAAGCGGGTTGAAGGGCGCGGGGAAACTTATGGAGCATGTGGCGGATGGAACTTCGCCCTACCATTTCATCGAGGTGATGGGCTGCCCCGGCGGGTGCATCATGGGCGGCGGTCAGCCCCGTTCGGCCGACCCGAATGTGCGTGAAAAGCGGCTGCGCGGCCTATATAGTGAGGACGAGGCAAAAGTGCTTCGCAAGTCCCACGAAAACCCGTTTGTTGCTTCGCTCTACAAAGATTACCTCCTGTATCCCAACAGCCACAAAGCGCATGAGCTATTGCACACCCATTACGTCCGCCGCGGGAAATTCAACGAGTATACTTTGGAGCGGTTCGGCTTGGGCGTCACGCGAACAGAAAAGCAGCGGGATACCTCGGCGGATCGCAAGATCGGCCATATCAACTCCGCCGTGCCGGAAGGGAAACACGCGCGCGAGGAGCTTGAATCCGTTCGCGTGCTCGCGCTGGAGTCGGAAAACACCAAGCTGAAGGGCGAGCTTGCGGACTACGCAGAGACCGTCGCGATCCTGAAGAGTGTCATTTCCGATTACACAGGGCAGGGCGGGAAGCGACTCTAAGGAACGAATTTCTCACATACATAAGGCCGCGCACGCGCGGCCTTATGTATGTGATCGTAATACCGATTGAATGTTTGATAATTTCATTATAAAATGCTATATATGCTTTTCTTTTCTCCCGCCATTCCATAGAGGAGGTGCGCGCATGGAGGATATCCGTCTGCTCATCATAGATAAAGATGATTTGATCCGCGCCACGGTCAAACGGATGGCGAGCACCCATGGGTATGCGTACGATGAAGCCGCAGACGGTATCGCGGCGCTCAAGCTTTTCCGCCGACACGATTACAACATCGTCATCATGGATCCCGATCTCCCGGAATTGGACGGCAAAAATGTATGCCGCCAAATCAGAAAGGTCTCGGATGTTCCCATCCTCATCACATGCTCCAGATGCGGCGAGGCGGATAAGCTGGCCGCTTTCGAGCTCGGCGCGGACGATTACATTGTAAAGCCGTTTTTCACGCAGGAGCTTTTTTCGCGTATCCGGGTGTTTTTACATAGGGCCGGAAGCCTTCCGAAAAGCATACCGACCAAGATCACATTCGGCGGGCTCTTTATCGACACCCTTTCGCGCACGGTCTATGTGGACGACTGCATCGTACAGCTCACCCCGAAGGAATATAATCTCCTGTTTTTCCTTTCCCAGAACCCGAACAAAGCCTTTTCACGGGAAACCTTGCTCAACGAGGTCTGGGGCTACGACTTTGCAGGTTCCGACAGGACCGTGGACACGCACATCAAAACCTTAAGGGAAAGCATCAAGCCGTACGACGCCTCCATCGTGACCGTATGGGGGTTCGGGTATAAATTCGTGGTTTAAGGCCAGGAAAACCAAAGCTTTGCGGTTTATTATGAAGAATGCGATCCATGCGAGGCTCTGATGAAAGCGCGGTATCTGCCGGGAGTGGTCCCTTCCAGCTTTTTAAAGCTCCGAACAAAGTGCGCCGCATCACTAAACCCGAGGCTTATGCCTATTTCGGAGACGCTCCCTTCTGTGGATGCTAAAAGCTCTTTCGCGCAGTTGATCCTGACCCGCAGCATGTAAGTCGAGAAATTCTCCCCCATCTCCTGAGAAAATAATTTGCTGAAATAGCTGGGGCTTATATGGCAGACAGCGGATATGCTTTCTAAGGGTATATTTTCGTTTTTATGTAACTCAATATAGGCGAAGGCCGGTTTTAAAACGGCTTTTGCGCTATTTTCATCAAGGGAGACATGCTCGCCGATATAGACGCTGGTAATGGCATGGTTGATTTTTTCTTTTACGTTTTCTAATGCATCCACCGAATATTTAGATAGGCTTACGGAGATTTCCGGCGCGACATTGCCGGCGGTCATTTGCGTGCATATTTCCAAGGCGAGATTTTTCACGGTGGCCTCTCCAACGATATAATTGCAAAGATGGAAGAGCATATTAATCGCAGTCTTCACCTTTGATAAAGGCATTCTGGGGATCATATCGTAGTATTCATCGTATAATTTCGTCTGCTTTTCCAACCATTTTCGGTCAGACGGAATGCAGATGGGCTCCAGCGCAAAGTTATCTTCCGGCAAATCCAAGAAAACCTGCCCAACCATGACGGCGCCGATATACTTCCCTTCCACCAGGATAGGGATCGCCGCATCCAAAATATTGTAGTGACAGAGATACAAATAAGATTCGTTTATGCGTGACGCCTCCAGACCGCCCCGTGAATCGCATTTTTGGCAGTATTGAGCCAGCTTCGGATCCGCACGGACCAGCTCGCAAAACTGTCTGCATCTGCTGTGGGTAGTAACGGGAACACCCATATAGTTTGTTGTAATGATCGCCATTCCCGTCATATCCGCAAGGGCATCCTGCAGTTTCTGCCATTTATCCACGTCGATGATCTTATATATATCCTGCTGATCTTTTCTTAACATAAGCTGAGCTCTTTCACGGTACAATCTGCTCTGCCGGCAATAGGGGCCGGTAAGCAGACATTTCTACATGCATGATTTTACATTATATGTGCATATTTTTCCGCTGCGCGATTGTATTTTGTATATTGTATCACGCTCGTAAACGGAAAGCAATCAACGCCTGTGATCCTTGCAATTGTAAAATTTGTTAAATATTAAACAAAATATATTCTGTGTGGAAAAGAGCCGGTACCGGCCCTTTTCCACAGCGGCTGCACTCTGCCGCCATTTTTTACGAACACGCCAAAGAATACAGGCATTATTTACCGCACAGCTTAAGCAACTCTTCCCAGCGTACGTCGATATCGGCCTGAAATTCTGCAATATACCCTTCGTTCTCAGGCTTAAACAGGTGTTTAAACCGGCCTTGCGCTCTAAGATAATCTTCGACCGGCAGCTTTTTTTTCGGCTTATAGGATAAGATCCACTTCCCATCGATCACCTCGAACAGGGGCCATACGCAGGTTTCAACCGCCGTTTTGCATATCTTCATGATATCGCGGGGATCATACCGCCATCCGCGCGGGCAGGGAGACATAACGTTGAGAAAAGCGGGGCCGGAGGTGTAGATCGCTCTTTCGGCTTTTTCGTGCAGGTCTTTAAAGTTGCCGATAAACGTACTTTGCCCTATGTAGGGAATATGATGCTCCGCCATGATTTTCGTAAGATCCTTTTTTAACTGTTTCTTTCCTATACTCTCATGGCCTACGGCTGTTGTTGTGGTATCTGCGTATTTCGGCGTGGAGGATGAACGCTGGATCCCGGTATTCATATATGCTTCATTGTCATAGCATACATAGACCATATCGGTACCGCGCTCCATCGCCCCCGATAAGGACTGGAAGCCGATGTCATAGGTGCCACCGTCTCCGCCAAAGGCAATGAATTTATATGTGGCGCAGGCAAGTTTTCCTTTCTTTTTCAGCGCGTTATATGCCGCTTCCACGCCGCTGCAAGTGGCGGCCGCATTCTCAAAGGCGTTATGGATAAACGAATCTTCCCAAGAAGTATAGGGGTAAATGCATGTGGAGACTTCCAGGCAGGATGTGGCGGAAGTGATTACCGCCTTATCCTCCGGATGCAACGCCCTAAGAACCGCACGCACCGTAATGGGGCTGCCGCACCCCGCACACATACGATGCCCGGGAGCCAAACGCTCAGGTCTATCGGCAATATCTTTCAAATTGTACGCCATACGTTTCTCCTTTCCTGTTACTCGCGCACGCCTATGTAACTATAGGCTTCGGGTTTTTCTCCCTGCGAGTAGCCCTTTAATTTGTCGAATATCTCATAAAAATCATCGACCCGCAGATCTCTGCCGCCCAATCCATAAATGAAGTTTGCCGCCGCTGCATGCGCGCCGCTCATATATAGGGCGCTCCGCACATCCGCCCCCAAGGGCCCGCCGTTATCGGAAAAACTGTCGCTTTTATCCATAATGCCCACGGCTTTGACTCTTTTTAAGGCATCTGCGATCTCCGCCCCCGGAAAAGGCCGGAAGGATCTTATTTTTATGAGGCCGGCTTTTACGCCCCGGCCGCGCAGCTCTTCCACGGCCGCCTTGCCTGTGCCAGCGGATGAGCCCATGACGATAACGGCCAGTTCCGCATCTTCCATGCGGTATTGCTCGATCAATCCATACTCTCTGCCGGTAAGACGCGCGAATTCCCCGGACACCTGCAAAATCACCGATTTGGCCCGGTTCACGGCTTCCGCCTGCTGGCGCTTGAATTCGAAATAATAAGACGCGATACCGTAAGCGCCCACAGACAGCGATTCGGCAGGGTTCAGCAAACTGACCTCGGGGTCATAGCTTCCGACAAAAGCCTTGGCGGCCGCATCATCCTCTATAACGATATTTTCCACCGCATGGCTGGTGATAAATCCATCCTGACAAATCATAATGGGCAGCCTGACAGACGGATGCTCCGCGATCCGATGCGCCATGAGCATATTGTCATAGGCTTCCTGCGCATTTTCGCTATAAAGCTGGAGCCATCCGCAATCCCGGGAACCCATCGAATCGCTGTGATCGTTGTTGATGTTGATGGGCCCCGTCAACGCGCGGTTTACCACCGCCATCACGATGGGCAGGCGGCTTGAGGAGACAACGTAAAGCACCTCATGCATAAGGGCGAATCCGGCGGAACTTGTAGCGGTCATTGCCCTTACGCCGGCCGCCTGCGCACCCAGGCAGGCGCTGATGGCGCTATGTTCGCTCTCGACCGTGATAAATTCCGTGGTGATTTGTCCTTCGGCCTTGAACAGGGATATATATTGTGGGATTTCCGTTGAAGGCGTTATGGGAAACGCCGCGACCACGTCCGGATCGATCTGCCGGATCGCCGCCGCCACCGCCTCGTTGCCGGATAATCTATCGCGCTTACTCATGTTGCTCCTCCTTCCCAAAGCGGATAGCCCCGAAGGGGCATACCGCGGCGCAGATGCCGCACCCTTTGCAATGCTCATAATCAAAGTCCAACCGCTGTCCGTTTCGAACGGGGATGGAACTGTCCGGACAAACCGGGTAGCACAGCAAGCATTGATTGCACCGATCCGCAATAAAAACGGGGGTATCGCTTCGCCAGTCGCCCGTGCGGAACGTGTCGGAATTGCCGCTGCCGTAGATATTGGCGCCGGGAGGCAGTTCCCGGTACGTACTGTTTGTGTTGATTCCTTCCATTCGGTTTTCCTTCATATCTTAACAACCTCCGTCCAGGCACTCTTCACTGCCGCCATATTTCCCGCAATGACCTCCGGTTTAGAAGCAAACTTATGCGCAAAAGAGACGCCCATATTTTTCAGGAACACATCCTTTTCCATGATACCGGCCACTCTTACTACAGCGGACAGCAGCGGCGTGTTGGGCAGGTTCCGACCGAGATATTTTTCGGATATCGCCCGCGCGTCAATCAGGTATATGTTCTTAAGGTCACCGGGTAAAGTATGCCGTATAGCCTCGGCCGATCTGGAGCTGTTGATGATAATGGCTCCGTCGGGGCGCAGCCCCGCGGTCACATCTACGGTCTCAATGAGCCCCTCGTCTACGACCACCACAATATCCGGGGTATAAATATTGGAATGGATGGTGATGGGAGCGTTATCCAACCGGTTATATGCCGTAATGGGCGCACCCATGCGTTCCGGCCCGTATTCGGGAAACCCTTGTACATTCAGTCCGGTAGCAAAAGCTACATCCGCAAGCAGCAAAGATGCGGTTTTCGCCCCCTGGCCTCCGCGGCCATGCCAACGAATTTCTATCATGGTGTTCCTCCAGTGCCAAATTTCAAAATTCTATTTCGGCGGGCGGCAAGGTTCTCAAAACGCGCCTGCCCACCGTGCATGGAATCTCACAGTTCGCCATTCCCGTCAGCTGAGCCGTCTCCTCCAGCGTCATACCGCCTTTGCCCCACAGGATCACTTCATCATCCATGGAGACGTCCCCGGCGTCCGTAATATCCACGCAATGCATATCCAGCAACACCTGCGCATCCACCTCAGCCCACGCCCTGTCCGGCGCGTTCATGAGCTTCCTGCCCGCAGGACTCATTTCATATGCCATATGGATATCGCTCATATCGATCATGCCATCGCCGGCATTTGCGCCCCGCGGCAATACATTGCCGGCAAAATGCTTCCCTTAAATATTTGCTAAAGCCTGCTCTAGATCGGCAATGATATCCGCCGGGTTTTCAAGGCCCACGGACATCCGGATAAGCCCGTCCGTGATCCCGGCTTTCTCCCGTTCTTCCTTGGGGACATACCAGTGGGTCATCGAAGCCGGGTGTTCTACCAGTGTCTCCACATCGCCGACACTGACCGCAAGCGTACAAAGCTTAAGGCTTTCCATAAACCGGATCCCCTGCTCGATACCGCCTTTGATATCAAGACAGATCATGCCGCTGTAAGCGTGCATCATCTGCTTTGCCAAGGCGTGCTGCGGATGGCTTTCGAGCCCGGGATAACGCACCTCGTTAACCTTGGGGTGCCCATTTAGATAACGTGCCACCTGCATGGCATTATCGCTGTGCTGGCGCATACGGACCGTGAAGGTCTTGATGCCGCGAAGCATAAGAAAGCTGTTGAAGGGTGCAGCGCAGGCCCCAAGATTTTTGAGAGAAACCTCCCGCAGTTCGTGAATAAAGGCTTTGGTAGATACCACGGCTCCTCCGATGGCATCCCCATGGCCGCAAATATATTTTGTGGTGCTGTGTATGACCACATCGATTCCCAGCGACAGCGGGCGTACGCAATATGGCGTTACGAACGTGCTGTCAACGACGGAAAGCAAAGCATGCTTCTTGCACATCTTGGCAATGCTCTTTAGGTCCGCCAATTTCATCGTGGGATTTGCCAGCGCCTCGCAGTAGACCAAAACAGTGTTTGGACGGATGGCGGCCTCCAGCGCCTGCAGATCGGAGACATCCACAAACGTGGTCTCCACGCCGAATTTCTCCAGCATAGTGTCGAAAAGATAATAGGTAGCGCTGTACAGGGCGTTATCCGCGATCACATGGTCCCCCTGCCTGAGCGCCATAAATAACACGCCGCTGATGGCGCCTACGCCGGAGCCAAAGCAAAGCCCCGCCTCGCCGCCTTCCAAGGCGGCTATTTTTTCCTCCAGGGCATTATTCGTGGGATTTGAGAGACGTGTATAGCAATCGCCGTAATCCTCATGCTCGCATTTAAGCTTGCCGTCGTTGATATCGCGAAAAATATAGCTGGTGGACTGGCAAATGGAAGGTACCAGCGGCCTGGCGTCCGGCTTGTCAAGCTGGGACGCCGCGTGTATGCACAATGTGTCCAGATTATCAGAATGTTCCATAAACTATGCCTCCCCTGTTATTTAATTTCCTAAATATGATTTTATCAGCGAGTCATCCGCCAGCAATTCGGCGCTGGACGCCTCGCGTTCCACCGTCCCTACAGAAAGCAGATATGCCCTGTCGCTGACGGCCAAAGCCTTATTTGCATTTTGTTCGACCAGCAATACCGCCGTCCCGTTCTTTCGGATCGACTCAATGGTGTGCATGATCTGGTTCACTATAATCGGCGCGAGTCCGAGTGAAGGCTCGTCCAGCATCAAAAGCTTCGGGCGCGCCATCAAGCCGCGGCTCATAGCCAGCATTTGCTGCTCACCTCCGGAAAGAAGGCCCCCATACTGCTTTTCGCGCTCCTTCAACCTGGGGAAAAGCGAATAGACATACTCCATGTCGTTTTTGATCCCCTGTATATCCTTCCGCTGGATGGCGCCTACCCGCAGATTTTCCGCCACGGTAAGATCCGAAAAGATTTTCCGCCCTTCCGGAACCTGTACAAGTCCAAGCCGGATTACATCATACGGTTTTGAGGGGATCTTATTGCCGCAAAAGCTGACGCTCCCTTCTTTGGACCGCATCATGGCCGAAATGCATTTGAGCAGAGTGGATTTCCCCGCGCCGTTTGCCCCCAATACGGATACAATCTCGCCTTCGTTTACTTCCAGAGATACGTTTTTCAATGCGCGGATCCCGCCGTATGAGGCACTAAGGTTTTCAACTTTTAGCATGATCAGTCCTCCACTCCCAGATAAGCATCAATGACCGCTTGCTCCTTTTTCACGTCCTCTACCGACCCTTCCGCCAGCGTCTTCCCGAAGTTCAGCACGGTAGCCGCATCGCAAAGCCCGGCGACCACATCCATATGGTGTTCGATCATGAGGATGGTAAGGTCAAACTCCTCTTTTACTTTTTTGATAAAGGAGATCAATTCCAAAGACTCTTCAAAATTCATGCCTGCGGCCGGTTCATCCAAGAGCAGCAGCTTGGGATTGAGGGCAAGGGCTCTGGCGATCTCCAGCTTGCGCTGATGCCCATAGGGAAGGCTTGCTGCAATGGAGGTCGCGTAATCCGTAAGGCCCACGATCTGCAGCAGTTCCATGGCCTTCTTCCTGAGCCGCTTTTCTTCCGAACGGTATTTGGGCATGCGCAGGAAGGTCTGCAGCAGGCCGTAATCGGCCTCCAGGTTGCTTGCGATGATCACGTTGTCTATCACGTTTAGGTTGGAAAAGAGCTTGATGTTTTGAAACGTGCGCCCAATACCGCCGGCCGCCACATGGCTGGGGGCCATACCCGTGATCTCTTTTCCACAGAAAAAAATCTTGCCGCTGGTTGGCCGGTAAACGCCGGTGATATTGTTGAAAATGGTGGTCTTGCCCGCCCCGTTGGGCCCGATCAAGCCATGAATATGCCCCTGTTCCAGCTTTAAGTTAAAATTGTCAATGGCATGCAGACCGCCGAAATCCTTGGACAGTTCTACGATCTCTAAGATATTGCTCATACCGGTCAGTTCCTCGCATTCTTCGCCCGGATTTTTTGCGGGATCGATTTTATGGCCAAAACTGTGCGTTTTAGGGAAAACTCTTTAAAGCCCATCAACCCGGTAGGCCGCAGCATAATGACCAGCACCACCGTAAGGCCATAAAGCAACATGCGGTAGTTAGACATGTCCCGGAAAATTTCCGGGATCAACGTGATCAAAATGGAGCCCAGAACAGAGCCCGTGAGGCTGCCCAGACCGCCGATCACCACCGTGATCGTCAGCTCGGAAGATTTGGGCAGATCGAACATGGAGGGGGCCAGAAACATCAGGTTATGCGCATAGAGGGCGCCCGCCCATCCGGCCAGGATGGCGCTGAACACAAAGGACATCGTCTTGCTTTTCATCGTTTGGATGCCCACAGCCTCGGCTGCCGTCTCCTGCTCTCGGATGGCGGTAAAATTGCGGCCGTATTTGGAATGGATCAGGTTCCAGGCCAATATGAAGGCCACGATCACGCTGCCCAGAGCAATGGGAAGGGTCGTATACTGGGGAATACCCGCATAGCCTTTGGCCCCGCCCGTAATGCCGATATATTCGAACAGCACCTTTACACAAATGCCAAACCCCAGCGTTGCAATCAAAAAGTAATCGCCCTTGAGCCGCAGGGTCAGCGAACCGATCAGGTAGGCGATAATGCCCGCCGCGACCGCCCCCGCTACAATGGCCGCTATAAAGGGGAGATGCAGCTTTGTAGTCAAAATGGCGGAAACATACGCGCCGATGGACATGAAGCCGGCCTGTCCAAAGGAGAACAACTGGGTAAAGCCGGTCAATACAGACAGGCCGATTACCACGATCATATTGATGCAGATGACGATGATGATATTCTGCACATAATTCGACAGGATCGCATCGAGCATGGAATATCAGCCCCTTTCTATGCTTTGTCCTGAATATCCTTGCCCATCAAGCCGCTGGGCTTGATAAGCAAAACGATAATCAGCAAGCTGAAAACAAAAAGATCTTTCAGGCCGGAGCTTATATAAGCGGATACAAAGGTCTCCAAGATGCCGATGATCACCGCGCCGAAGATAGCGCCGCTTACGCTGCCTAAGCCTCCTACCACGGATGCGATGAAAGCCTTAAGCCCCACGTTGCCCATGGTGGGATAAATATTATATTTCAATCCCAAAAGAATGCCGGCGCACCCTGCCAGAATACCCGCTATGAGAAATACATAGGTATAATTCTTATCAACATTGATGCCTAAAAGGCTGGAGGTGCTGCTGTCGGTCGCCATCGCTCGTACGGACAGGCCGAATTTCGTCTTTCGTATGGTCCACTCCAGCACGATCAGCGCAACGGCGGAGATGACCAGAGCCATAATATCAAGTTTGCCAATATATGCATCCCCGATCACAACGGAGGAGTTTTCGAACAGCTGCGGATACGTTTTAAATTTCGAACCGAAAACAAGCATGGCCAAGTTCTGGAAGGTCGTGGATAAGCCCATGGCCGCGATCATCAGGAAAGTGATAGGCGCGTTGTTGTCGCGGATTCGTTTATAGGCGATCTTTTCATTCAATACACTGATGACGCCCGCCCCGACGATGCCGAGCAGCGCGCTCATCCAAAAAGGCAGCGTCATGCTTGCAATGCCCACAAACGCGATATACGCGCCCAGCATTGCAACTTCACCATGCGCCCAGTTGGAAAACCGCAACAGGCTATATATCAACGCATATCCGGAGGCGATCAGCGCATAGATGCCTCCCACAGATAAACCGATCAAAATATGCTGTAGCATCTGGTTGTGATATCCTTTCTTTGATCGAGCATATGCCGGGAAATAGCAAGGGGCAGGACGGAACGCACTGCCCCTTGCTCCCCAAATGCCTTATTTCGTATAGTTCTTTACATATTCCCAGGCGCCGTCGTGGCCTGTGAAAATGGACAGGGCGCGGTCCGGGTTATGGGTTGCCGGGTCAATGGACATGACGCCCATCAGCCCTTCAAAATGGGTGGTGTTTTCCAATGCGTCGCGAATCGCTTCCGTATCGAGGCCGCCCGTTTGGTTGATGCACTGCACCAGCCAGTACAGGGAATCATAGCCCGTGAGAGACTGAGAGTGAGGCTCTTCATTATAGATTTCTACATACTTGGCGTGGAAATCATCCGTGATCGGGTCGTTGAAGCTGGTACGGGCGCAATAGTAGCATCCTTCCAAGGCGTCGGGCGCCATCTGGATCAGCTCTGCGGAATCCCATCCATCCGCACCTATCATAGTGCAGGTGATACCGAGTTCACGTGCCTGTTGGGCGATCAGGGCCACATCGTTGTAGTTCCAGGGGAGGAACAGCACATCCACATTGGCCTTAGCAATGGCCGAAAGTTGCGCACGGAAGTCGTTATCGCCGGTGCGCGCCTGCTCAACGTTAGCCACTTCGCCGCCCAGAGCCTTAAAGTTTTCCATAAAAGCTTCCGCGATGCCGGTGGAGCAGGAGTCGCCCACGTCATACAGCACGCCGGCCACCTTGAGCCCCAGCTCTTTGTAGGCCAAGCTCGCATCCACCTCGCCCTGGAAGGGATCGATAAAGCCGATGCGGAAGGAATAGGGCTGCAAGTTGCCGTTTTCATCCACCGTCACCAAGGCGCTGGAGGCCGCGGTGCCAATCAGCGGTACTTTTTTGGCGTTGGCAATGGGCGTCATGGCGATATTGCAGTTGGAATACGTGGTTCCGATGCAAGCCACGATATTGTATTCATCGATCAGCTTGTTAAAGGCCAGCACGCAGTCCTGCGGGTCGCCTTTGCCGTCCATGGAGACTACCTTGATCTGCCGGCCCAATACGCCGCCGGCCGCATTGATCTCTTCGGCAGCCATCTCTGTGCCGCGCAGCCCATTCGTTCCCCAAAGGGTTCCCGCGCCGGTAAGGCTATCGATATAGCCAACGTAAATCGGCTCGCCCTGAGCGTCCCCTGCCGGTTCCGCGCTGGGCGCAGCGCTATCGACAGGCGAGTCGACAGGCGAGTCGGTAGACGGGGCCGGGGCACTGCAGGCGGTGAGCAGCAAGGCAACGGATAGAAGAAGTGTGAGTGCCTTTGTTAAGTTCTTCATGGTGTCCTCCTTAGTTGTTTATCTTTATGGGAAATATAAATGTAAGGTCAAGCTCCGAAACAGCGCCGTTTTGCTATTCTGCCAACCCTTTGGCGATCTCGGAAAAAACTACGCCCAGAGCATATGCGCCGGCATCCGGATAGCCCAAGCTTCGTTCGCCAACGGCGCCGGCACGGCCCATTCTTGCCACGATTTTTTTCGTGCTTTCCGCACCTGCCTGCGCCGCCTTCGCACCGAGCCGGAACGCATCCAGAAATGAGTCTTTTTGCTGGGCGGCCAAACTCCACGCATCGGCGCATGGCGAGAGCGCATCAATCAATGTCTTATCGCCGACGGCTGCACCACGCCCAAATGCGCGTTCTCCGGTGATCTGTACCCCTTTTACCGCCGCCTGTATCATGTCGGAAAAATCCTGCAGATTAAGAGTCGCCTTGCCCATAGCGCTCTTGCCGGCCGCTCGGAAGGCGGACCCCCAAATGGGGCCCGACGCGCCGCCGCAATGCTCCATGATCACCATGGAACAGGCATCCAAAAAGGTACCGATGCTGAGCCCGGGCTGGTTTAAGATATCCTTCCATTCGCGCTTGAGCTGTTTGAATCCCTTGGCAACGCTCATTCCAAAATCTCCGTCGCCGGCATGGGCGTCCAATTCACAGAAGGGCACTTCGTTTCCGATGATCGTTGCGCTCATCGTATCTACGATATAAACCATATTGGACAGGGTGATCTCCCGGTTTCGGATATGGGCATATTCCGCCAGCGTCTCCACGCCGAACCAGACCTCGCTCTCTTCCCCCGCAGCCATTTCAGGTATCCAGATCTCGTTGCACACGGTCGGTTCTTCAACTTCCCCGCTGATCTTCATGGCCGGGGTTTCGCAGGGCATATTCAGCAAACCCTCCAATTCGGCGTCCAGTTTTAAAATCGAAACCGACGCGCCCGCCATATCAATGCTGGTCATGTAGTTTCCGACAAAAGTGCGCGCGATCTTAACGTTTCTTTTGCTTAGCTCGTTTGACACCTCATTGTTAAGCAAATACAGCTCCATCAGAGGCGTTCCGCCGAACCCGTTGATCAATAAAGCTACGCGGTCGCCCCGCCCGGTTTGGATTCCCAGCTCGTTGCAGATGGAACCCACGACCCGGCCGGCGATCTCATTGGCGTTTATGACTTTTTCCCGTCTGATCCCCGGCTCTCCGTGAATACCAACGCCGTATTCCATTTCGTCCTCAGCCAGTTCAAAGGTAGGCGTGCCTTTGGCAGGAACGGTGCAAGAGGTGAGCGCAAACCCCAAGCTGCGCACATTCATGGCCGCTTTTTCCGCGATCCGTTTGACCTCTGTCAGTTTCTTCCCCTGCTCCGCGGCAGCGCCGGCGAGCTTATGCACAAACAGCGTACCCGCTACCCCGCGGCGTCCGACGGTGTACAGGCTGTCTTTTACGGCAATGTCGTCGTCAACCTTTACGTAATCCACCAATATACCGTCATCCTGGGCTAAATAGGCGGCATTCTTGAAATTCATTACATCGCCGCTGTAATTTTTTATGATCAGCAATGCCCCCTTGTCACCGGTCACACGCTTGATCGCCTGATATACCTGTATCTGAGAAGGGGATGCAAACACATCGCCGCAAACGGCTGCATCCAGCATACCGGTGCCTACAAACCCGGCGTGGGCGGGTTCATGCCCGCTGCCGCCTCCGCTGATCAGCGCCACTTTGTTCGGATCGATATGGCGTCTTTTGATAATGCGGTATTTGCTTATCAGTTCCAACCCGTGGTGCGCCTGAACAATACCGCTGCACATCTCCCCGACAACCGTTTCAGGCCGGTTTATTATCTTTTTCATGCCTGCTTCCTCATGCTCTTATAATGACTTCCTATTTTATTCGCGGCGATGATCGCTGCCGCGACAGACTCTACAGTTATGGGGAACGGCATAGAATATATGGATTCTTCCGGAATGCAGGCTTTTTTTGCCACCTGCATCAGCTCTTCATCCGTAATGGTATTTACGCCGATATCGGCCAGGCATACGGGCAGCCCGAGAGCCAGGCAGAAATCCAACACCTGCTCCAGTTCTTCAGTCGGCGCATTTTCCAACACGAGCTGTGCCAACGTTCCAAAGGCAACCTTTTCACCGTGAAAGTATTTATGTGTTCCTTCCAGGATTGTGAGTCCGTCATGGATAGCGTGAGCTCCCGCAAGTCCGCCGCTTTCAAAGCCCAGGCCCGAAAGTAAAATGTTCGTTTCGATGATGTTTTCCAGGGCAGGCGTCACCACGTTGCAGTCGCAGGCTTCCTTAGCCTTGATCCCATCCCGCATCAATGTTTCATAGCACAGCTTAGCAAGCGCCAGAGCCGTATTCGTTCCCTTGGCGGGAGGGCAGGCATTCTCCCGGACCCCGCAAGGCAGCCCCGCATTCACATTGGAGTATGAATTTGCAGTTGCCCTTGCCTCAAACCAAGTGGAGAGCGCATCGCCCATTCCCGAAACGAGGAAGCGGGTAGGCGCTTTTGCGATAACGGCGGTATCGATCAAAATCACACTCGGGCTCTGCTTGAAATAAGCATAATCGTCAAAAGCTCCATCCGGATGATACAGCACGGCGGAATGGCTGGTCGGGGCATCCGTAGCGGCAATGGTAGGCACAATAATCAACGCGTTCCCCTGCGCGACACATTTTGCCGTGTCGATCGCCTTGCCGCCGCCTAAACCGATCGTACACGTGCAGCCGGTTTCTTGTGCAACCGCCTGCAATCTGGAGACTTCCTGACGGGAACATTCCCCGCCGAAATCGCTTGCAACAAATTTAACGCCATACTGCTGTGCGGTATGATCCAACTGCTGCTTTACTCGTGCAACATCGTCTTTATGGGCGATCAATAGTGCTGATTCACCGAATGTTCTAATAAAATAACCCAGATTTAACAGTTCATTTTCGCCCTGTACATATTTTGTCGGACAGATAAATGCTTTTCTCATTAGATTGTAGCTCCTTAGTTTTTTGCTTGATTGTGGTTTATTCCATGAATCAGTACTGATTGTATGCCGATAAATAAGTTCCGTTTGTGCTTTGACATGGATGATTATAGACGAGTCCGTTTGTTAAAGCATTATCCCAAACCATCCTAATGTAGAATGCTGAAATTGTTTTTTCTTGGCATAAAACCGGAAAATTGAATTTAATTGTTATTTGGAAAATTATGAACAAACATTCGATTTCCAGGTACAATTGCTGTAAATTATTATAATTTTGCATTTAATAAGAAGCCCCCGCCGCCGTGACAGGGGGACTTCTCTTGAAGGGAAAATGAATAACAATGATTTCAATTCCTCCCAAAAGTGTTATACTTATTAAAAAGAAACATTGCTAGAAGTAAGAGCGGCCAAGCCCTTGCTTTAACGAAAGGAGTTCATTTTATGAATCAGCAACAACTTGACCGGATGCGTACGGGAAAGGGCTTTATCGCGGCGCTCGACCAAAGCGGCGGAAGCACCCCCAAAGCGCTAATGCAATATGGGATCGACAAAGACAGGTATCACAGCGATGAAGAGATGTTTGCACTGGTACATGAAATGCGCACGCGCATTATCAAAAGCCCCGCGTTTACATCGGACCATGTCCTTGCGGCGATCCTTTTTGAAAACACCATGGACCGCAAAATCAACGAAAAGTATACGGCGGACTACCTTTGGGAGAAAAAGGGTATCGTCCCCTTTTTGAAGGTCGATAAGGGCCTTGCCCCCGTGGAAAACGGTGTGCAGATGATGGTCCCCATAACCGGATTGGACGATCTGTTGAAGCGGGCGGTAATTCGGCACATATTCGGTACAAAAATGCGCTCCGTGATCAAGGAAGCAAACGAAAAGGGCATCAAAGCGATCGTGGAACAGCAGTTTACGCTCGGCAAGCAGATTGCCGCCCATGGCCTGGTCCCTATCCTCGAGCCGGAAGTGGATATAAAAAGCGCGGATAAGGAAACGTCGGAGCGGTTGCTCAAAGAGGAGATCAAGCATCAGCTAAAGACGCTCAAAGACGATATAAAGGTAATGTTCAAGCTTTCCATCCCCACGCAGGATGATTTCTATAAGGACCTGATGGACGATTCGCATGTAATCCGCGTGGTGGCGCTTTCCGGCGGGTACTCGCGGCAGGAGGCCAACGAAAGGCTTTCGCGTAACCACGGGCTTATCGCAAGCTTCTCCCGCGCGCTTGCCGAAGGCCTGACGGCGCAGCAGACGGACGCGGAATTCAACGCGCTTCTTAAAACGTCCATACTCACTATTTATGAGGCGTCGATAACATAACGAAGAGCAACAAAAAAAGCTGCCGTGGCACAAAACGCCGCGGCAGCCTTCTTTTTTCACGGAGCACCTACTGAAAAGCTGTAGGCATTTTCAAAATCGCGGTCGAAGTAATATTGGACGGTCATGGTCTTCTGCTCGAACACAGCGGACCATTGCGTCGTCCACTTTCCATCCGTTTGCGCGACCTGTTTTAGTGCGTCCTTTACCTGTTCGCCGTTCAGCATACCCTTACTTTGTTTATAGATAGCGCACAGGTAATCAAACCGTTGTTTCGCGCTTTCCCCGCCAGCGGCGATATCTCCTTTGGCAAGGTTAAAATTCGTCGCGGCGTTTGTGTTTACAGTGACGAAGCCCTCCTCCGTAAACTCGATCGAAACCGAGGCGCCCGAGGCGTCCGAAACAGAAAGATGATGGCTGATGCCGCCCGAGGCATGTATGTCGTAGAGCTTTAATAGTTTCACGGATTCATCCACGCTTGCCGCTTCGTTTAGCAAGAGGCGGATCGCCGTTGTGACCGTCAAGTCCGGCTTTTCCGTATCGACATTTGGCATCCCCCCTTCGTTGACCTCGAGATCGGCAACGCAAAGCCCGGCAGCGTTCATGCCGTCCATGGGGACATAGAGCGCTGCAATGGCAAGCATTTTATTGGCGAGATCCTCCGGCACAGCGTCCGGAGAGGACGTGATGTTTTGAAAATCGCAGGTGGAAACGGATGCGTATCCGTCTTTCGGAATGCATTTGACGATGATCGGAACGGAACCCGTCCAGTCGAAATTTCGTCCCCACACATGCGTTCCGTCAGGAGCGGCAGCGGAAATCGTGCTACAGGCAAGACCGTTTTCTTCAACATCCACCGAATAAAAGCCCTTTGAGATGCATTTTGTGAGAAATGCGCCCACTTCTTCATCCGAAGACGCTCCTCCGGCGCTCAGAAAATCTTCAAAATGGTAGTCGCCCTCCACTTCCATGTAGTAGACCGGCTTAGTGCACGCTATTTTTTCCAGGGAACGGATGATGCGAAGCTCGTCGCGGAACAGTATGGCGGCGCTAAACAGGATAAGAAGCAAAGCCCCCGCCAATACGAGGGGTATTTTCATCCCGCGGCGCTTTGCGCGGGGCTTTTCCCCGTTTTTCAATCCTCTTCACCCCACAAAACATCCATCTCAAAACCTTCGCTGCTACTTTACCACAGAAGGCAAAAGAAAGATATGTATTCGCTTTAGTTTCCGCTTCTTTATACCGAAAAGGTATGTGTACAGTTTTATGCCGGAGAGTTGAAGAGGTGGTTGCAGATGAAAGTGGTTATTTTGGCGGGAGGGCTCGGGACCAGAATTTCCGAGGAGTCCCATCTCAAGCCCAAACCGATGATCGAGATCGGAGACGCGCCCATTTTATGGCACATCTTAAAGTATTACTCGCATTTCGGCTTTCGGGAGTTCATCATATGCTGCGGCTATAAGGGCTATGTGATCAAAGAGTATTTTGCCGATTATTATCTCCATCGTTCCGATATAACGTTTGACTTTTCCGACGGAAATAAGTTGATCGTGCACAACAATGTTGCCGAGCCTTGGAAGGTCACGGTGGTGGATACCGGTTTAAACACCCAAACCGGCGGACGTATCAGGCGGATCCGCCCCTATGTCGGCGACGAGCCCTTCATGCTGACCTACGGCGACGGCGTCGGAAACGTGAACCTCCATGCGCTTCTAAAGCAGCATCGATCGTCCAAAATGGCGGTGACGCTGACGGCGGTCCAACCGGTCGGGCGCTTTGGCGTACTGGAGCTGGACGAACAAAAAAACTGCGTCGTCGGATTCCGCGAGAAAGCCAAGGAAGACAACCATTGGATCAATGCGGGCTTTATGGTGATGGAGCCGGCCGTTTTTGATTATCTGGACGGGGATAACTGCATTTTGGAGCGCCGTCCGCTGGAACAGCTCAGCGCCGACAAACGGCTTGGCGTATACCGCCACGAAGGTTTTTGGCAATGCATGGATACGCAGCGCGACAAAGGCTTGCTGGATAATTTATGGGAAGCCGGCAAGGCGGAATGGAAGGTGTGGGAAGACACATGATCTCCGTTATCATGCTGACCTACAACCGCGAAAAGCTTCTTGGGCGCATGGTCGAATGCATACTCGCCCAGACATTTCGCGATTTTGAGTTTATCATTGTGAACAACGGCTCTACCGACTTTAGCGGAAAGGTCGCCGACGCATACGCGGAAAAGGACCCCCGCATCCGCGTGATCCATCGGGAACGCGGCAGCATCGGCGCCGGTCGCAACACAGGGCTCGATGCCGCAAGAGGCGATCATATCGCTTTTGTTGACGACGACGATACCTGCGAGACGGATTTTTTGGAGTTTCTATGGAAGCTTATAGCCGATAACCATGCGGATGTGGCGATTTGCGGAGCCGCCGGCAAGGCGTTTGACGAAAAGCGCGTCATGACCGCCGAGGAAGCGTTGACGGAGCTTTTGTGGCGAAGAAAGTACAATGTTCAATTCCCCACGAAGCTCATCAAAAGCTCGCTGTTTAAGGGCATCCGCTTCTCCGAAACGGCGAAATACGACGATATCGAGCTTATGCCGAAAATACTCGGAGAAGCAGGCAAAATAGCCTATCATAGCTTGCCGAAGTACGACTTTTGCCGTCACGAAGGAAACAACTCCGCATGGACGACGAATCACAGCCTGCTGGATATTTCGACCCTCGATGAATACCTGCGGGTCTACCGCGAGCGGACGGAATGGCTTTGCACGAATTACCCGGGTAGCGCGGAGGCATGGCGGTATTTTGAGTGGTCGTTTATGATCTCCATGGTGGAGAAAATCATTAGGTTGAACCTCACGGGGTGCGAATGCCGGCTTGCGGCGTTGAAACGGGAAATCAGGGAACATCGCGATGCGTTTCTGGGCTGCCCGTATATTTTGGATTTTGAAAAGGATTGGGTAACTACGTATGTTAATGTCGTTTAAGCAGGAGTTTGAAAAAATTAAAGAGCAATACAATACCGGTGAGCACATTCGAAAACAAAAGGCGCTGATCGACAGATTGTCACAGTGTCCGCTTGCTATTTTCGGGTGCGGCGGTTATGGCAAACGGGTATATCATACTTTGTCAGAACTGGGACTTGAGGTATGCTGCTTTGTCGACAACTTCAAAACAGGGCATTTCCAGCAGACGCATATCCCAATCGTTTCACCGCAGACGGTAAAAGATAGCTATCCTGATGCGAGCATTATTATCGCAACGCTTACGCCGGAAAAGCAGATTCGCGCACAGCTTCTGTCGTTGGGGATCGCGAAAGAGCAGATCCTTGGTTTTGACGTCGCGTATAAGCTGCTTCAGAATCTGCCCGAAGAAAAGATTCAAATCGGCATTTCCGATATGTACGAGTTATTGGATCAATATGAATCCGCGTTTCAATTGTACCCGGATGAAAGCTCAAGGCAGATCCTTTTGAACCGTATGAAAACGTACTTATTCAGGGAGGAATTCCCTGCCTATGAGGATATCGGCGAGATGTACTTCCCGGAGCAGATCACTTTCACCGATACGGAGGTCTTTGTTGACGCAGGGCTCTTTACCGGTGATACGACCGAGCTGTTCATCAAAAAGGTTGCGGGAAAGTACGAGCATATTTATGGGTTTGAAATCGATCCTAAGAATCTTGCGATGGCGCAGGATAATTTGGATAAGTATCACAACGTTACAATCGTCGGGCAAGGTTTATCCGACACAACGATTTCTGCCAAAGCGAATCTGGGCCTCGGGATGGGAAGCAACCTCAATGCGGATGCGGTTGATACGGTCAGCCTGACGAGCTTGAATGCATTTTTCAAAACCTTAGGTGAAACCGCAAAAAAACCGACTTTTATCAAGATGGACATTGAAGGCGCGGAGTTAGCCGCCCTGAGGGGAGCAAAAGAAATCATCTCCGAATATAAGCCGAAGCTGGCAATTGCCGCTTACCACAAGCCGGAAGATATGTATCAGCTGCCGCTTATTATAAAGGAAATGAATCCCGATTATAAATTGATGCTCCGGCACTACTCCCGCTACATGTGGGAAACCGTTCTGTACGCATACTGAGGGGAGAAGTTATGGAAGAGCCACTGAACCTGCGCCGTCTTGCGATCATGCCGACGTTGAAATGCACGTTGCGCTGTAAGTTGTGCAGCAATTATATGACGATGTTCAAAAATGCCGAGCATGTCCCTGTCGATGAATTAATCCGCGACGTTGACCGTATTTTCGAGTTAGTCGACTACACCGAATGGCTGCAGCTTGTCGGCGGCGAGATTTTTATGCGCAGGGATATGCATCCGCTTTATGAGCATTGTCTCAATTTTAAAAATCGGTTCGATAAGCTTATATTGATCACGAACGCAACGCTCCTGCCCTGCGGTGAGGATATTGCGGCGTTCAAGAAATACGCAGGAAACATGCAAATACAGATTAGCGACTACGGTATGTATTCGCCTATGGTTACCGATATGACCGCGCTCTTGGGCCGGCATTCCATTCCTTATGTTGTCAAGCGTTATCATGGAGACATGCAGCATTACGGCGGATGGGTGGATAATACCTGCTTTGAAGAGCGCGGAAAAAGCGAGGAAGCTTTGCGGGAACAGTTTGAGCATTGCGGACAGGTCGCCATGCGGAACTTTCACATGTACCGCGGCAAATTGCATGGGTGCGCACGTTCTCTCATGGCAAGCACGCTCGGCAAAATAACGCCTGCCCCGCGCGACGTTTTGGACATATATGACCCCGCGGAAACGGATGCGCAAAAGCGGGAAAAAATTCGGCATTTCAACGACGCTCCGCGCGTTTCGTGCCAAAGCTGCGTGAGCTTCGGCGATGATGTGGAGCGGCATCCCGCGGCAGAGCAGATAAAGAACGAAGCGGGGGCAGTCATATGCCGTCGGTGATTTTTTATGTACAGGCCTATAATGCGGAGAAAACCATCGGGCGCACCTTGGATAGTTTGCTGCATCAGACCTGTGGGGACTGGTTCTGTTATTGTATTGATAACGGCTGCACCGATAAAACCGGTAAAATCATAGAGCACTATGTGCAGCTCGACCGTAGATTCAAGAAGTATCGGGTGGAGCGAAATGACCCCACCTGTTTTTTTGCATTTGTCCCTGCCATATCGAAAAATCATTCGGAGGAAGATTTTTTCACTACTCTGGATGCAGACGACGAATACACTCCTGGTTTTGTTGAGGAAATGCTGGCTTTTATGCTGGACAACCGGCTTGAAATCGCCGCATGCGGAAATTATTTTCTGAATGCCAAGACAGATGAAATTGCGGGAGAAAGAGTTCTTCAGGACAATTTGATTTTAGAGGCGTCATCGCAATTTTCGGAATACTTTCCGCTGTATCACCAGTTTACGCGAACGATATGGGGCAAGCTTTACGCCATATCTGTTCTAAAGAAAATAAACTGGGAAAAGATAAGTATCTCCATGTACGGCGCAGACACTCTGTTTTGCCTGGAGAATTTCAGCCATGCATCCCTGATCGGGATCCTAGGGAAATCCTTGCATAAATACTATATATCCCCTAAATCGGTATCTTATCAAATGGATAACATCCGTATCAAGTCCGATGTTATCCTGCATGAGACCGCATGCAGCTTTTTAACCGGCAAATGCGGTTATATCAGTTCTCGAAACATGGATTTTCTGTTGTTGGTCTACATGAATGCGCTGAATGATACGCTCGGTATTCTCCTGAATGCCCAGATTCCGATGCAGGAAAAAATCGCGGGCATCATCCAAATGTTTACCCATACATATACCGGGCAGCTTATGGCGAGAGATCATTTTTGTGCAAGCTTCGATTGCGACGCCGAGATGTCCGCGCGGCGAAGGGAATTGTTTTCGACTGCTGCAACCTGGCTGCTTTCGCGAGATGAGGTTCCGGACGAATTGGTCGAAGGTTACTGTAACGCGGGGGAACGCATGAGCGCCGCTGCCGAAAATGCGGACGGCTGGCTGTTTTTCAAAAAGCTGCGGGTGCGTTTTTTCCTTTCGCAAAACCGGAAGGATGAAGCAAAAGACAGTCTAAGCGAGCTTGCGGAGCTGATCCCGAACGACCCCGAAGTCATGGATTTTCAGAAGTCTTTTTGAATACGGAACATAGGAGGAAAACATGAATACACGCGTGTCCGGTCCCAAGATCAAACTCACCATTTCCCTCTTGGTATCCAACCGTATCGATACCATCCGCAAGTGCCTTAGCTCCATCAAGCCTTTACTGGACCAGCTCCCCAGCGAGCTGATCGTTGTAGATACCGTCGGGGAGGAAAACTCCGACGGCTCTCTGGCGGTCGCGCGGGAGTATACCGATCATATCGTGCGTTTTGAATGGTGCAACGATTTTGCAGCGGCCAGAAACGCGGGGCTGAAACAAGCCAAAGGCGAGTGGTTTTTATATTTGGACGACGACGAATGGTTTGAGGATGTGACCCCCATCCTTGACTTTTTGAAAACCGACGATGGCACCTATCGCTCCTGCTTCTATAATCAAAGAAATTACAACGATCTTACAGGCACTGTCTATGCGGACGCCGCAGTGGGCCGCATGGTGCGCAGAAGCGAGCATACTGTTTTCAAAAATAAAATACATGAATTTCTGGAGACGTATATTCCCTTAAAAGAGTTGGATTGCTTTGTACATCATTATGGATATGTATATGGCAGCAACGCGGAGCGCATTGCCCACAGCAGGCGCAACATCGCTCCTCTTTTAGAGATGCTGAAGGAAAACCCGAAGGATCTTCGGACCATCGTGCAGCTCTGCCAGGAGTATTATGCCATTCGGGAATTTCAAAAGGTTAAAGAGCTTTGCGAGCAGACGCTGGAATTCGGCTTAAAAAGCACCACGGCTTATATGGGACAGATCGTCGTTTACTACGTCCAAGTTCTCTGCAGGCTGAACGACATTGAAATGCTGCTGGATGCCGTAAAGACTTTGGTAGACCATCCCCATGTGACCGAGCTTGCCAAGACAATGATCTGCCTGATCCTGCAAAGCATGGACTCTGTACTGATCAGTGAGGAAAAATTTCTCACGTATATAGACGTTTATTTTACGAACGTTGATGTGCTGGATCACGATCCGGATAAGCTCATCAATCAATTGATCATGACCCAGAAGGAAAGCATCAGCGATCATAACCGGAAAGCTATGCTGCAGCGCGTCATGCTGCTAAGCAAGTCGCTTGGTCAATGGGACAAAGCGCTCGGCTACCTAAAGCGCTATTGCCTGATCGGTGAAAAAGCCGATGCGTTTTTGTCTGCGTGTATGCCTCAGGCCGTAGATGCGGCGATTGCTGCAAACAAGCTCGACTTGCTCTGCGAGGAGTTGCTTCCCAGCCTGCAAAAGCCAAAAATGCTGACTGATTTTATGCGGATCACAGAATCCGTACTTGCCAAGGAGAAAGTGGGAAACACGGCAAAATGGTATGACGATATCCGCATGCTTTCCAAACTTCCGCTAAGCCATCCCCGCATTACCGCACAGAAGATGATAATAGCCGAGCATGAAAACCGCACGCAGGAGTTGCCCGCTCTTATGGAAGAATACGGCGCGTTGGATATAGGGAGCATCCCTGCAGACGACCTGATTGCTCTCTGCTGCCGTAACAAGATCAGTTTAAAACCGCTTGTTGGAAAAATCTTCATCGAAACATGGAAAACGACCTGCGCCTGCCTGCTCAAAAATTTCTCCCCGTCGGAGCGGGAAGCTCTTGTAAGCTTCCTGCAGCAGTCCTTCGCCCCCGACTCGCCGGAGATGTTGTTTTTAAAAGCAAATATCCGGTTTGACGCATTGACGAAGCTGATCAAAGGTTCGCCGGACCCGGCCGCTTTCGACGCGGCGTTTGCCCAATATGTGGAGACCAACGCCGCCTATTACCGCCTGCTCAGCCCGGAAGGCTGCTTCTCGCCCGAACGCTGCGGTTATCTCACAAAACCCGCAAGAGCCGCCTATTATTTGACGCAGGCGCTCAAATTCAGGCAGGAAAGACGTCCGGAACTGCAGGTGCGGTCGATCCGGCAGGCGCTTTCTCTAAATGAGAGCTTGGAAGAGCTTGCCCGATATATGGCAAAAGATATTAAAATACAGCAAATAAAAGCTCCCTCCTCCCCTGCCGATGAAATGCGCCAATTATCCCGCAGCATAAAAATCAGCGTTCTGGCGCTTATCAAATCGCAGCAATGGGCGCAGGCCAAAGCGCTGCTGGATAATTTGAAGTCCATTACGCCGGACGATCCGGAGTTGAAAGCTTTGTATGCTAAATTGCCGGATGGGATTTGAAGGCGATCATTGACTTTCGGAGCAGCAAAGAAGCATCCCGCGGGATGCTTCTTTGCTGCTCCGAAAAGCGATAGATTTTTCGGTGCCTTTTGCCGCATTCATTAATTGAATGTTCATTTATTTCTATTTTCTGCTCACCTTATACTCCCGTCTCCGCCCATCAAAGCAATCATTTCCTCTATGCGCTCCAACGGAAAAGGCGGCTCGCACAGGGGCCTCATGGCAATGCTCATAAGCCTCATCGGGTTATCATCCGCAGCGACGCGGTTGGATGAAAAAGCGCCGCACCGGCGGCAGCGATGGATAACGGCCCATTCCCCGCCCTTTCGCACCCAGACGGCCACAGGCTCCATGATCCCGCCGCAGTCGGACTCCCTGTCCCCGGGCGCGGCGTCTACGTGCAGGCTCGAAAGGCAGTTCGGGCAGTGATTGCGGTGCGCGCTACCGGCTCCCGCCGGGAATATCTGGCGCCCGCAGACCTTACAGGTAAACATATCGCTGCAGGCATGGGTTTTAAAATAACCCTTTTCATATTGCCTGCGCTTGTTTTCTCGGTTCATGCAATATATCCTCCAAAAAGCAGGTTTTCTTCCTTTTGGGAGGAATGCGGAGTTTATCTGTCGCAAACCTCCCGGTTTGCAACACTCTCCAAATAACAGGCCTTCGTCAAACAGCATTCTCCTTTCCTATAGCCGCGTTTGAAAAATGGCGGCACGCCCCAGCCCATGGCACATTTGTCATTATAGCACAGAAAAAAAGCCGGCTGAAAAGACAGTTTCTTTCAAGCAGTCCTTTCCGGCCTTGCATGAGCATGAAATCTCGACCATTTACGACAAAAAAACAATATTCCGCTCCCGGCATGGCGGGAATATAATTTTATCGTACCTATCTTGGCAGCACGTTCTTTTGCCGATTCTTATACGCCAGAGGAGGGGCTGAAGCTATGGCAGCGATTGAAATTAAATATTGGGCATGCGGCACCGTCAGGTCCGTCGGGGACACGGATGTTTTTGAAGACGATATTGAGTATCGGCCGGATGGAACCGTAAAATCGATCCTCGGGGAAGAGGTAAAATTGTGGTATGACGGAACCATCCGGGCGATAGGCGACGATGATGTTTTATAAAAGGTATATTATTTCTGCACAGTATACGTATTGATCCTGATCCATAGATCGTGAATGAAGCTGCTCCCTCGGCTGATCAGTATGCCGGTGATGATGTAGCCCAGCCAGCTCGATGTGACGATCGTAACGCTCAAAAGTTCAAAGATCGACGCGCGCGCGAGTATGGCGATGCCGATGCCGACAACGAGCGAGCAGATCACCGGCCACGATACTTTACGCTTCTCGGCGTCCCATACAAGCTTGAGCGTCTCTACGATAGCCTCCACCAAAAAGCCCAAAACCGTGAGTACCCAGATAACTTCCACGGAATTCCCTCCCTTTTATTTGTGCGCCTGCTTGAATATATGCAATTGCGGCGCTCGGAAGTATACCGATGGATGATTGTTACGTGTTCTATATGGTTTGTGTGGTAAGACTGAAGCTTTCTATTTTTTCCTTTTTATTTGCTATTTGGAAACGACAGGGATAAAAGAAAAAATAAGAATACAAAAAAATCAACGAATTCTTCCGAAACCGCCGATTCCTTTGGAAATAATAGTGGCAAAAGATTTTTGCAGTTAGGCAGGAATTCTTTGGGGACTCACAAATTAAAATTTGCCTGTCTATTTGTATATGAAATCTGCCTGAATAACCTCTTGGTAAGCTTTATTATCATAATGCTTTAGGATAAGTAATCCTCTGTATGTATTAAACCTTCCTTTTGTGCCTGATTCAAGGGGGAAATGAATTTTACCCGAATAACTCTTTCCTTTGTTTATGTGACCATTTTTTAAGGCAGCTTTCAGCAAATTCAATGCATCCTGCATCCGATTGTCATATGGCTGTCCAATCTGTACAAAATACTCCAATGCCCGAAAACAGTCATATTTCCAACGACAGGGATAATGAAAGCCGATCATATCCGGATGGATGGCCTCACCGGTTTTCAACGATTTAAACAGTTGCCGGTTCAGCAGATATTCCTGCCCCAACGCCACTTGCTGTTTTATTTCAGTCAAGCGGTAAGAATACCCGTATTTTTCATAATCAGCGAACGCTTCCAATACAGAAATAGTTGTATGCACCGAACCAACAATAGAGCGATTATGGACCGAATCCCAAGCGCAATTCCAGCCGCCATCGTCCATTTGATGCGTTAGAATGTAATCAACAATTTCGTTTGTCCTGAAACCACTAATTCTCCCATAGCAAACAAGGCTCAACAGCATTGCGGACATACACATATCCTGATATCTGATTTGGGAAATCTTGCCGTGATTATGCCAAAGACCATTCAGCACTTTTTTCGTGGCATCCTGATAGTATGGATGATCGTAATGAATCTCCATATACTTTAGCTCCAGCAATGTATAGGTGCTTGATATCCATTTAGGAGAATAAATGCCGCCGCCCCACTCTTGCTCCGCAACATCATATAAATCCAAGTATTCAGCGATGTAGCCTCCATTGTTGTGGTTAAAGGAACAAGCCAGCAAATACTTATTCGTCAAATGCTGAATAACGATATCGCCCTCTAATAACCAATTGATTATTTGCATAAGCATCCTTCCTCACTATATTCAAATTTCAATTTATCTATTTATGATGTAATCGCCTTCGAATCCATAATACCATGTTTTCCTGCATCATAAAAAAAGACATACCCTCCCCTCGGCGGAAAGTATGTCTTCCTGGAGTTATGAGGCAAAAAAGATTTTTTACTTTGAGCCAATTATTATGCTCATAATATACCTTTCTTTTTTGTCATCAGCGCTACCCATAAAAAGTCTTTACCAAACACATCAGGATTGTTGGATTCTTGCATCTTTCTGAATTCAACAATATTGAAATACGTTTCAAGTATCTTTTTCAATTTGTATTCAGAAAAGCCTAAGCCACCGTGCATGGAATAATCTCTGTATACGTCATAATCAGATATATTTGCTCCGCCGTCTAAATTAAAACATGTTATTGAAAAATATCCATCATCTTTCAGGTATTTTGTTACGCGTTCAAAATATTGGTACCTTCTGTGTGGTTTTATGTGATGAAAACATCCACTATCGTTAATAAATTCGAAGCTTTTGGGCTTATCTTCAAAGTCAAATATAGATTGACACTTAAAGACCGGTTTGTTCGCGCAATCAGTCAATGATTCCTGGGCCCATTTTATCACTTCATCAGAAATGTCAATCCCGACCACATCAAAGCCTTGTTTTGCCAAATATACCGAATTTCTTCCATTTCCGCACCCAATATCTAAAACTTTTCCTTTATTTAGAATATTTGATGCGCAATATGAAATCAGGCATTCATCAGGTATGTTTTTGAAAAATGGAATTGGTTTTTCTCTGTCAGAATAAAATTTATTCCACCATTCATGATCTCTCTTCTCAAGAATGTCATCGAGCATAATAAGTATATCATCGCTTGTAATGATAATCTCATCATCCAGTTTTCTTTCCATTCGCTTAATTCTCCTGTTATACAAATAATTTTGCATTTGATCTCCACTTGCCAAAAATGGTTGCAATAATCTTTATAACAATATTACCATGTTTTTCTGCACAAAAAAGACATAACTTCCCCTTGGCGGAAGCTATGTCTTTCTGGTGCGAATGGCGAGATTCGAACTCGCAAGGTTTCCCCGGCAGATTTTAAGTCTGCTGTGTATGCCGTTCCACCACATTCGCGTATTTCCCTGCAACAGAAATATTATATGCGCTGCGCTTCCATGCGTCAAGAATTCCCCGCTGTGCAGAAGCCCGTAAAAGATCACATTTTTTCGCTAAAAAAATTAAATGCTGATTGGCTGAAAACGTGATATACTTAACATGCTATCGAAGGATGGCAAATTAAAAACTTGGAGGACTCTTTCATTGTCAGACAAAACACTTACTTGCAGAGACTGTGGGGCAGAATTTCTCTTCACGGAAAGCGAACAGGCCTTTTACCAGGAGAAAGGCTTCCAGAACGAACCACAGAGGTGCCCCGGTTGCAGAGCTGCAAGGAAGGATCGCCAGCGGGACGGCGGCCGCGATGGTTACGGCAGCTACCCCAGGCAAATGTATCCGGCTATATGCGCTCAGTGCGGCAAGGAGACCGAAGTGCCCTTTAGGCCGTCGGCCGATAAGCCTGTTTATTGCAAAGACTGTTATCAGCCCAGGGAACGCCGCAGAGACAGATATTGATTCTGCCTTGGCCCCTGCCGGATCCGGCAGGGGTTTTTTTATTGGATCTCAGCATTCCCACCCTCCTTCCGGCGCATCTTCCCCATTTCACGCATTGCTAAACTTCGGCATAATGTTTACTATACCCGCATTTTGCAAATAAACGAAAGGAAGTGATAGCTATGTGGTCATGGTGGCCCTTGCTTTTCTTAGGCGTTGCCTGCTGCGGAAGCTGTAAAAACAGGTGTAGAAATCAATGTCGCGCTAATTGTTGCTGCCGCAATCGCTGCTGCTGATAAAGCGACCCCCGCAGGCTTGCCGTAAAAGGCAAGCCTTTTTATAGAAATCACCTTAGCAGAAGCAGAATAGAAATTGAGAAATAAACCATAATATAGCAAAGTTGGCGTTGAGATACGATCGAGGAGATGAATCCATGCGTTTCTTCAGGAAATTGGCTTGGTTCTTTCAGGAACAGCGGAAACAAAAAAGCAAGGCGAATGAAGAAACCCAAAGCAGCGAAAACAACCCCCGCATTCTTTCCCGGAGCCTCGAAAAAAACCTGAATGCGTTCAGAGCCCAATTTGATGTGGGTTCCGATCTCATCATCCGTGAATTTTCCTTTGGAAAAGACAAAGGCGGAGAAATAAAGGCTGCTCTACTCTTTCTGGATGGGCTCGCAAACCTCCCCTTGATCAATGATAACGTCATAAAGCCGCTGATGCACGACAGCCGCCTCACCCACGCCGAGGAAGACGCCAAGTTTTCGAGCATGGACGAAATTCGGGACAGACTGCTGGCCGTCGGGGAGGTAAAAACCGTCTATACCTGCGATGAGGTGGCGGAAGCCTTCCTATCGGGCAACGCGGTTCTTATAGCCGAAGGTTTCTCAAAAGCCCTCGACATAGGAGCAAAGGGATGGGATAAGAGGGCGGTCACCGAGCCTGTCAGCGAAACCGCCATCCGCGCCCCTCGGGAAGGGTTTACAGAGAACCTTCGCACAAATACAGCCATGATCCGCAGGAAAATCAAAGACCCGGCGCTCAAGATCCGTTCGACCGTGATTGGAAGGCGCACGCACACTCAGATAAACATTCTCTATATCGACGGCATTGCGGACCCGAAACTGATTAGCGAGGTCGAGTGCAGACTCAAAAAGATAGACACCGACGCGATCCTCGCTACCGGCTATGTGGAACAGTATATCGAAGACGATCCTCTCTCCGTTTTTCCCACCATCTGGTGCAGCGAAAAACCGGATGTAGTCGCGGGAAACCTGCTGGAAGGCCGTGTTGCCATCGTTGTAGACGGTGCCCCGTTTGTAATGACGGTGCCCATGCTGTTTATAGAGAATTTCCAAAGCGTGGAGGATTATATTACCCGTCCGCATTATGCGACTGTTATGCGCCTGCTGCGCCTGCTCGCGTTTTTTATCTGCCTGTTTGCCCCCGCGGTGTATATCGCGCTCTCCACCTACCACCAGGAGCTAATCCCGACCCCCCTGCTGCTTTCCATGGCGGCGTCCAGTGAAGGGACGCCGTTCCCCGTAGCGGTGGAAATAAGCGTAATGCTGCTTATTTTCTGGATTCTGCGGGAGGCAGGTCTCCGCATGCCCCGGCCGGTGGGGCAAACCATCAGTATCGTGGGCGCCCTTGTCATGGGCGAAGCGGCCGTGCGGGCGGGAATCGTGGGTGCGCCGGTGGTCATTGTCGTCGCAATCACCGCCGTAGCAAGCTATACGCTTCCTTTTATAACCGATGCGATATCGATCCTGTCATGGTTCCTGGTCATCCTCGCAGCGATTATGGGGAGCTTCGGTATCACCGTGGGCGCGTTTATCATTCTCGTGCATCTTGCTTCGCTAAAGTCCTTCGGCGTCCCCCATATGGCGCCTTTGGCGCCGTTTCACAAAGCCGGCCTGAAGGATACGGCGGTACGTGCCCCTCTTTGGAGGATGCGCACGCGTCCGCAATCATTGAACCCGCAGGATGTATACCGGCGGCCTCCTAAATCCCCCACTTCAACCACTGATGAGGACGATGGGAGTCAGGAATCATGATAAAACACGCCGTTAAAAAAAGTTTTAGGGCTTTTCGTTCTTGTGCCGCCTCACGTTACTTTGCGTGCCGAAGGAAAGCACGCCGCGCCGCCGCATTGTTCATTTGCATCTTGCTTTGCCTGCCCCTATGTTCCTGCTGGAGCGAACGCGAGCTCAACACCCTGGCTATTGTGATCGGGTCGGCGCTGGACGTTGGCGACCAACCGGACACTGTGAAGCTGACCGCGCAGGTGATCAAGCCCTCCGAGATCGGATCCGATTCTTCCGGGGGCAGCGGCGGGTCCGGCGAAAAGGCCTATGTGAATATCAGCTATACAGACAAAAGCATACTCTCCGCCGTCCGGGAAATTACGCGTATGCAAAACAGACGGCTGTATTTCGCACATAGCGACGTGATTATTTTCAGCAGCGATCTGGCGAGGCAGGACATGGCGGAAGGTTTGGATGCATTCACGCGCGATTATGAGGCGCGCATGAATGTATTTATCTTAATCGCAAGAGGCAAGGCGTCGGAAATTTTAGGTGAGGATATTACTCTGGAAAAAGCACCGGCATTCCATATTACAGGCATGATGGAGAACCAAAAAGCCAACTCAGAAACGGTGGTCGTAACCCTGCGAGATTTTGTAATCGCTACTTTGAGCGAGTCGGCAGCGCCTGTGGCTCCGATGGTGGAGTTGTACGAGGCGGCAGGAAAGAGATATGCCAAGCTTGAAGGTACGGCGGTTTTCAAGCAGGGAAAAATGATTGGAGAGCTGGATAAGGCGCAGACGCGGGGCCTCCTGTGGGTAACCGGCAAAGCAAAATCCGGAGCGATGACCGTGGATACGCCGTGGGGGCAGGTTATTTTGGAAACTTATGGTTCGGCCAGCAGCTTAAAGCCCTTAAAAACCGGAGACGGCAGCATCCGGATGCAGCTTACCGTAAATGTGGACGGAACGCTTGAAAGCAATGAAACAATCGAAGATATGTCTATTTTAGAGAACGTTGAAATGCTAAAGGAGAAAATGCGGGATTATATCCTTTCGGATATTGAGAATGCGCTTACAAAAGCAAGGGGATTCTCAGCCGATGTATTCGGGTTCGGCGATGCGATCCGCCGCGATTATCCGAAAGAATGGGAGAAAATGAAGAGGAACTGGGGTGAAGTATTTCCTGAGATCGGGCTCGATGTAGAGGTGAATGTGATTTTGCGTTCCACCGGCGGCCTGTCAAGACCTATCGTTCCCGGAGGTTCAAAATGAAAATGGCAAGAGGAAGTATATCCTCGAACGATCTGATGTTTGCGGTATTTTGCTTTATGCAGGCCACCGTGCTGCGTTCCGGATATATCATCGGCATAACCCGGCAGGATTCTTGGGCGATGGTCATTACCGCGTTATTGTTTACGCTTCCGCTCGTGGCAATCTACGCTGCGCTCCTGAATAAATTTCCCGGCAAGAATTTGTTTGAGATCGACGACATCGTATTCGGCCCGGTTTTGGGGAAAATCGTATCGGCGCTATACCTGTTCTTCTTTGCGTCGCTCGCAGCGCTCAACATGCGCGATCTAGGGCACTTTGTAGCGGATTATATGATGCCGGGGACACCGCTTGCCGCAATTTTTTGTCTTTCTCTGGTTGGGTGCGCCTATGGGATATACAGGGGGATCCATAACCTTCTGCGTTTGTCCACGATCATATGCATCATCTCCGCATCTGCGCTGATCATCAATTTCATTCTGGTTCTCCCTGATATCGATCCAGGATTCTTAAAACCCCTTTTTCAGCTGGAATTTGGTAAATATGTGCAAGGCACGATCTCTGTCGGGGCGGTTCCCCTTGGAGAGATTTTAGCTTTCACAGTGCTCACGCCCATGTTGGGAAAAGGTATAAAGGCCGGAAAACCGCTTATGGTCGGGTTGGTCCTCTCGGCCTTATCCATGGTGGTCGTTGTTCTGCGCGATATCGTGACACTGGGGCCCCTTGTAGCAATTGTGACGCTCCCGTCTTTTGAATCCGTGCGTTACATCAGCGTTGCGGGCTTTCTCACCCGGATGGAGAGCATTTACGCGGTGATATTGACCGTTTTGTTTCTATTCAAAATCAGCGTATTGCTATATGCTTTCGCCATGGGGCTCACACAAATATTGAGCCCCAAAAGCAGCCTGCCCGCGGATATCGCGGCACAAGAGACCGGGCAGCCTCAACCCCAGAAAAGCCATCCACCGCTCTTGCTTCTCTCTACGGCATTCGTGTTCTTCTATTCGCTCTTTATTTTTGAATCCATCATGGAAAACATGGACTGGGGCGCGACTGCGGCTCCCTTCTTTTCGCTGACCTTTGAGTTCCTCCTGCCCGCTATTACCCTGCTGACGGCCAGCTTAAGAAAGTTTAAGGCGCCCCGGGAGGTAAGCGCATGAATGTATTGCTGGTAATCCTTCTCTTTACGGGCATTGCCGCTGTCGAACTGCCCAAAATGATAAAAAACAAGCGCTGGCGCGACCTCACCGTTTACAGTGTCGTTTTTTTGATGGTGTTCACACTCGGAATACTTATTGCATCAGACGTCAAAGTGCCAAGCCCCATCAAGGCGATACAGGCATTTTACAAGGATATACTGGGGTTGAGCTTCAAGCAGTCGTGACAAACGGCGCACGAAAGGATGCGCCTTAACTTTTTCTCTTGTTTTTTGATTTGCGTACATAACTCACTTTTGCGTGCGAAGACGCTGCAAGAGCACATCTTGACAAACGCCGGATTCGCCGATATAATGCTTTTGAACTTAAATCCTATGGTGATTTGAGCGTTCATCGGAGGGCTTTATTCGAATTAAGGCCGGATAAGATGTCGGGAAATTCCCGGTATTTTATCCGGTTTTTTGCTGGCAGCAGATAGGCCCGGCAGGTGCATTTTTTAGGAGGAATCTTTTGCATGCAATCTTTGAATATCAGTAAGCAGTTTGTGAAATATGTGATCCCGGCAGTTATCGGAATGGTAGTGCAGGCCCTTTATGTTATTTTAGACGGCATCATTGTGGGGCAGGGAATCGGCGAAATCGGGCTTGCCTCCGTTAACATCGCGTTTCCCTGCAGTATGGTGGTCATCGCACTGGCCATGCTGATCGCGACCGGCGGCGCAAATGTATATTCATTTTTCAAGGGTGAGGGCGAAGCCGGGAAAGCCGCCAATATCTTTAATCAGTGCTTAATATTGGTCGTTTGCGTTGGGACGGTAATCGCTGTTTTTGGCTTTTTCTTCCGGCAGCCGTTGGCGGTATTCATGGGTGCAGACGAGACGCTGCTGCCTTCCACCGTAGCGTACCTAAAATGGATCGCGCCATTTTCACTGCTCCAAATGCTGGTTTGCTTTCTCTCCGTATTTGTGCGCAATGATGACGCTCCGCGGCTGACCATGTTTGCTTCCGTTACGGGAGCGGTTATCAACGCTGTCTTAGACGTCGTTTTTATCCTCATTTGGGGCTACGGTATAGAAGCCGCAGCAATTACCAACGGGATCGGGATGTTGATAGAACTGGTGTTTTATGCGGCTCACTTTGCAAGGAAGAAAGGCGTTTTGCGCATTCGCGTTCCCAATTTTCATGCCGCCGGCATCAAACGCATACTCAGCAACGGGCTCGCCACTTTCCTTATGGAATTCAGCCTCCCCGCCGTCACCTTTTCCTTTAATCTTGCGATCATGCGCACGCAGGGAACGCTTGGCGTGACCGCCTACTCGATCGTCGGGTATGTTTGCTCTATTATCAATATGACGCTGATCGGGGTTACGCAAGGCGCGCAGCCCCTCATGAGTTTTTACCGCGGCAGCGAAGACACGGCGGCATTTGAGCGGGTATATCGGCTTGGGATCCGCACCAATCTTATTGTCCCAACGGTATTGGTTGGCCTTTGCATTGCGTTTGGCGGCAGCCTTGTCGCCCTGTTTCGCGGGGATAACCCCGAGCTGACAGCCCTGACGGTCAGTATGCTCCGTATCTATCCGATCGCGCACGTCGCTATCGGAACAACGCTCATAAATGTGCTTTATTTTCAGACCATGGAGCGCAACGTCTTTTCAACGGTCATCTCCTTTTTGCGGTGCATTGGCTTTGTTCAGGTATTCCTGCTGCTCTCACTGTTCGTTTTTAACGGAAAAGGGCTTTTTTTCACTTTCCTTGCCGGCGAAGTATGCCATATGCTCATTTCGCTTATTCTGGTGAGGCGGGTAAAGCAAACCGGTGAAAAAGACTTGCTGAGGGAACGGCAAGCCGTATAACGTTCCGCGTTTTATCGAGGCGCCCGCAGCTACAGATTTTCCCCGTTGCGCCGGATCACCTCAGCATACCACTTTGCGGAATCCTTCAAGATCCGCCGCTGGGTCTTATAATCCACATACACCATGCCGAAGCGCTCGCCGTAGCCGGCGGACCATTCGAAGTTGTCGAGAAAGCTCCAATGGAGGTAACCCTTTACCGGCGCGCCTTCATCGATGCTTTTTTTTAGCTCCAGCAGGTAGCGGTGCAAATAGTCGATGCGGTCCGGGTCGTGCACCTCGCCGTCCAAGTAAACGCGATCGTTGCAGGACTGACCGTTTTCGGTGATGTACATGGGAAGCCCGTAGCGACAGTGCAAAAAGAGCGGCCCATAATGCAGCACCTCGGGCGTGACGCCCCATTTCACCGCCGTGAGCGGGAAGCCCTCGGGGCGCTTTAGGATAATACCTCTTTCGTCGGTAGCGTCGCCCTGATATACGTTGATGCCGATGAAATCCGGCGCCTCAAAAAGGTCCAAGTCGCTTTGCGGCACAGCGGCAAGCGCTTCTTTTAAAAATTCGGGAGCGCTGTCGTCGTAGCGGCGGAAAATGCAGCTGTCTAGGAAAGAGTTGAACGTAAACGCCCATGAGCCTTGCGAAAGGTCGAATGTGGTTTTATACGAGGCGTCGATCGCCTCCAAAGTATCCGTAAGCGGATAGCAAAGCCTTCCGCACGGCACCGCGCCGACTTGGACGGGAACGCTGCTGTTCGCGCGAAGAGCCTTCATGGCAATGCCGTGCGCAAGCACGAGATTTTGCATGCATGCCGCCTGATCGTGCTCGGAAATCTTAAGCCCCGGCGCGTGTGCGCCGGTGCCGTAGCCGAGCTCCACAATGCACGCGGGCTCGTTGATGGTCATATAGGTTTTGACGCGCCCGTTGAAGCGCTTTGCAAGTATGGCCGCGTATTCGCCAAAAGCAACTGCGGTATCGCGGTTGAGCCAGCCGCCCTTTTTCTGAAGGGCGCTCGGCAGGTCCCAATGGTACAGCGTTACCCACGGCTCTATGTTTTTTTCAAGGAGCGCGTCGATGAGGCGGTCGTAATAGGCAAGGCCCGCACCGTTGATTTCCCCCGCCCCCTGCGGCATAACGCGCGGCCAGCTTACGGAAAAACGGTAGGCCTTCATGTTGACTTGCTGCATGAGGCGGGCGTCTTCCTCATAGCGGTGGTAACAGTCGCAGGCGGTGTCGCCGTTTTCGTCGTTTAATACATGCCCCTTTCCCGTATCGTGGCAAAAATCGTCCCATATGCTCGGGCCCTTTCCGTCTTTATCCCACGCGCCCTCGCACTGGTAAGAGGCGCATGCCGCGCCCCATAAAAAGCCCTTGGGAAATCCGCTCATATCGTTACCTCCACCTCTATGGTTTCTTTTGTGGGATCGTAGGGGATCACGTTGCCCGTAAGCTCGGCTCCGTCTGCTTTGAGGGAATAGGTTCCCGTTTTTTTCACCCGGATGCGGTAGCGCGCGCCCCTAAATACGCGCTCGATCGTAAGCTCCGTAAGCGTATGAGGCAGGCACGGATGGACTTTCAGCCCGCTAAGCGTAGGCTTTACGCCCAAAATGTACTGGCTTACGTTTACAAACGTCCACGCCGCCGTGCCGGTGAGCCAACTGTTTTTCGCCTCTCCCTCGCTTTCGGAAATGCGCCCCGCCACCGTCTGCGCGTATGCATACGGCTCGGTGCGTCGTATCTCGCTCTTTTCCTCGAGGTACGCGGGGCAGGTGCGCCTATAGATGTCAAACGCATTGCAGCCGTTATGGAGCACCGTTTCCGCAATGCTCACCCATGGGTTGTTATGGCAGAACACGGAGCCGTTTTCCTTGTAGCCGGGCGGATAGCTCGTGATCTCGCCGAGCTCCTTACGGTATTTTGTATAGCAGGGCGAAACAAGCTCCACGCCGTAGTCGCCGAGGAGCGTTTCCCGCACGGAATCGAGCGCCCGCCGCGCCTTGCCGTCGGATAATCCTATGCCCGCCATCACGCACATGCCTTGCGGCTCAATAAAAATTTGCCCTTCCTCGCAGGTCCGGCTCCCCACTTTGTTTCCGAACGCATCATAGGCGCGCAAATACCATGCGCCGTCCCAAGCCTCCTCTAAAACCGCCCGCTCCATGTTAGCGACCTCTTTGCGCACCGCCTTTGCCTCGCCGTTTTGCCCGAGCCTTTCAATTAGATCCGCATATTCCGCTGCGTACTTTACAAAGAGCCCTGCGATGAACACGCTTTCGGCAACGCCACTTTCGAAATTGGCGGTGGTTTGAAAGCTCTCCCCCGGCTCTTCCGAGAAACAGTTGAGGTTCAGGCAGTCGTTCCAGTCCGCGCGGCCTATGAGGGGCAGCCCGTGGGGGCCCTTGTTGTTTACGGTAAAAAACACACTGCGCCTCAGGTGCTCCAAAAGCGGCTTTTCGCTATCCGTCTTATTGTCAAAAGGCGTCAAAACGTCGAGAATGGAAAAGTCCCCCGTTTCCGCGATGTAGGCAACGGTGCACGCCACAAGCCACATCGGGTCGTCGTTGAAACCGGAGCCCACGTCGTTGTTGCCTCGCTTATCAATGGGCTGATACTGGTGGTAGGTGCTGCCGTCCTCTTTTTGGATGCTCGCGATGTCGATGATGCGCTCCCTCGCGCGTTCCGGTACGAGGTGCACAAAGCCGAGAAGATCCTGGCAGCTGTCCCGAAAGCCCATCCCCCGCCCCGTGCCGCTTTCAAAGTAGCTGGCGCTGCGGCTCATGTTGAACGTGACCATGCATTGATACTGGTTCCATATGTTTACCATGCGGTCGAGCCGCTTATCGCCGCTTCTTACGGTGTAGCGTGTGAGAAGACCGTCCCAGTAGGCGGCGAGTTCTTGAAGCGCCCTATTTACCGCATCGGGCTTAGAGAATTTTTCGAACACGCGCTTTGCGCCGTCCTTTCGGATCACGTTTGGCGCGATGAATTTTTGATCTCTCGGGTTTTCTCCGTAGCCGAGCACGAACACGAACGTCTTTTCCTCCCCCGGCAAAAGCGTTTCGTCAAGGCGAAGCGCCGCTATGGGCGCCCAGCCGTGCGCGACGGAGGAAAAACTCATGCCCCGCGCTACGGCCTCGGGAGCCTTAAAATCCCCAAATTGGCCTAAAAATGCGTCGCGCGCGGTATCAAAGCCCGCGACGGGCGCGTTGACGCCGTAAAAGGCGTAATGGTTGCGGCGCTCACGGTATTCAGTCTTATGATAGATCGCGTTTTCCTCTATCTCCACCTCGCCGATATTAAAATTGCGCTGGAAGTTGGTTGCGTCGTCCACGGCATTCCATAGGCACCATTCCACAACGCCGTAGAGCTTATATTGCTTGGGCCCGTCTGACGCGTTTTTCAGCGTGAGTTTTTGTACCTCGCAATTTTCGCCCATGGGGACAAAAAGCGTAAGTTCCGCCTTGAGCTTGTCCTTTTCGCTCTCGAATACCGTGTAGCCCATGCCGTGCCTGCATATATACGCATCAAGCGGCGTGTCCGAGGGGTGGAAGGTTGGGCTCCACGCTTTCTTTCCCTCTTCTTTTACGTAAAAGAACCTGCCGCCGATATCCGCGGGCACGCCGTTGTAGCGGTAGCGGATGAGCCTGAGCATTTTGGCGTCACGGTAAAAGCAGTACCCGCCGCCCGTATTGGAAACGAGGGAGAAAAAAGATTCGCAGCCCAAATAGTTGATCCACGGAAGCGGGGTGGCGGGCGTATGCATCACATACTCCCGTTTTTCATCGTTGAAATGGCCGAACTTCATTGTATATTACTCCGATTTCCAAAAATAGAAAGGCCGCGTAAGGAGGGGCGCGGCCTTTCTTTATGAAACCGCTATGCCCTGTTGATACGATCGAGCAAAGCGTTCAACTGATCCTCAACCCCTTCGCCGCCGCCGAAGCTAAACACGGCGCGAAGCGGCATGTAACGGAGCATCGCCTCCGCCATGTCGGCGGAAACGGCAGCCCGCGCCACGTCGGATTCCTCTTTATCCGGCCCAAACATGACGGAAATGGCGTCGAGCATGGGCTTGACTTCCGTTTTTGCACGCGGGTCGCGGAGGAGATCCATGAAAATGCTGTTTTCCGTATACACCACGGGTATACGCACATCGGAACTTACGTTCACGGTCGTCTTTAGCCGCATATCGCGCGAGGAGGAGCCTATAAGGATATCGAATTCACCGCTTTCCACATACCAGCCGTGAATGGTCGTGTTCCAGTACGCAAACGCGCGCTTATCGAGCTTGAATACAGCCGTTTTGGTTTCACCGGGAGCGAGCGCGAGCTTTTGAAAGCCCTTCAGCTCCTTTTCGGGGCGTATGGCCTCGCTGAATCTATCGGCAACGTAAAGCTCCACGATCTCCTTGCCGAACACCTTGCCGGTGTTTTTCACATCCACCGTTACGGTAACGGTCTCGTTTTCGTCAAAGGCGGTCTTATCCGCCTTAAGGTTCGAGTATGCAAAGGCCGTATAGGAAAGGCCGTGGCCGAACGGGAACAGCACTTCCATTTTCTTTTTGTCGTAGTAGCGGTAGCCCACGAACACGCCCTCGCGGTATTCGGCTTTGTCCCCCTCGCCGCCAAAGAACAGGTATGAGGGATTGTCTTCGAGCTTTAGGGGGAAGGTCTCGGGCAGCTTGCCGCTCGGGTTCGTTTCGCCGAACAGGATACTTAAGGTCGCCTTGCCCACAGCTTGGCCGCCCAGATATGCCTCAAGAACGGCCTTCACGTCGTTCACCCAGGGCATTTCCACGGGCGAACCATTATATAGCACCACCACTGCGTTGGGGTTTGCCCTGCTGACGCGGCGGATGAGTTCATTTTGGCATTCCGGCAGGCGCATATGTACCCTGTCGTAGCCCTCGGACTCGTACGAATCCGGCAGGCCCGCAAACACCACCGCGACGCGCGCCTTCTTGGCAAGAGCTTCAGCCTCTTCAAGAAGCGCTTCCGTCGTGGAATCGGTCAAAATGTCGAAGCCCTTCGCGTAGGAGATATTTTTATATTCCCTTGCCGCATCGAGCGCGCTCGTTGTCTTAAAGCAGTTGATGTGCGAGCTTCCGCCGCCCTGAAAGCGCGGGTTTGCCGCGAATTCACCGATGAAGGCGATCGTATCGGACTTTTCAAGCGGTAAAATGCCGCCTTCGTTTTTCAAAAGCACCATACACTCCGCGGCAATCGAAGCGCTTAGCTCATGCTGGAGTTCCTTATCCCATTTCGTATCGGGCCTTGCGTTTTCGGTATACCGAAAGACGATGTTCAATATACGCTCCACGGACGCGTCGAGCGCCTTTTCGTCAAGCCTGCCCTGCTCCACGGCCTCCGCGATCTTTTCGTCGTTCACGCCGCCCGAAGAAGGCATTTCAAGGTCCATCCCCGCGGCTACGCCCTTTACGCGGTCGCTCACCGCACCCCAGTCGCTCACAACGAAGCCGTCAAAGTCCCATTCGTTGCGCAGTATGTCGGTAAGATAAAAACCGCTTTCGGTAGCGTAAGTACCGTTGATCCGGTTGTAGCTTGCCATGATCGTCCATGGCTTCGATTCCTTTACGGCGGTCTCAAACGCCGCAAGGTAAATTTCGTGCATCGTGCGCTCATCCACAACGGAACTTGAAGACATCCGCCTGTGCTCCTGATTGTTGGCGGCGTAATGCTTCACGCTCACGCCCACGTTTCGCCCCTGCACGCCCTTGATGTACGCTGCCGCCTCCTCCCCCGCAAGGTACGGATCCTCGGAAAGATACTCAAAGTTGCGGCCGCAAAGCGGCGAACGCTTGATATTGATGGCGGGACCGAGCACGAGAGCAAGCTTTTCGGCCTGACAGGCCGACCCCAGCGCGTCGCCCAATTTTTGGAAAAGCGCTCGGTCAAACGACGCAGCCATAGCGCAGCCTGCGGGAAAACAAACGGCCTCGATGCTCTCGTTCATCGCAAGGTGGTCGGCGCGTTCGTCTTGCTTTCTAAGCCCGTGCGGACCGTCGCTCATCATGACGGAGGGGATGTTCAGTCGCTCCACAGGCTTCGTATGCCAGAAATCGAGGCCAGAACAGAGCGACGCCTTTTCATCGAGCGTCATCTTTGCGACCAGCTTTTTCACATCCATCGTGCTTCTCCTTTTCCACTTGCTCGATCGTTCAAACCGTGGAGAGATCCCACGGCTCGTAGATCTTGGGCACGTCGCTGATGAGGCGTTTGGTATAGTCCGCCTGCGGATTGAGTATCACATCGTCCGCGGTGCCGAACTCCACGAATTTGCCGTGCTCCATGATGTATACGGAGTCGGAAATATAGTAGGCAAGCCCTATATCGTGCGTGATGAATATGATCGTCATGCCGATCTCGTTGCGAAGCTGCATGAGCATATCGAGTATGGTCGCGCGCGAGCAGGCGTCGATCATGGAGGTGGGTTCATCCGCCAAGAGTATTTTGGGCTTGAGCAAAAACACGCGCGCGATCATGAGGCGCTGCATCTGCCCGCCCGAAAGCTCGAACGGATATTTGTTGGTGAGCTCCGCAAATTTGAGGTTCACAAAGCTGCACGCTTCGGTCATCATCTCTACTTTTTTTTCGTAAGGAAGCCTCCGGCCGCCGCGCATGTTAATGCAGTCTAAGAGCACCGTATCGATCTTTTGAAACACGTTGTAGGAGGAAAACGGGTCCTGAAATATGGCCTGTATGTTCTTCCAGTATTCCTTGCGTTTAGCTTGCGTGCCGATATCCCGCTTCTTGCCCTGAAACAAGATCTCGCCCTCGGTAACACTCGTAAGTCCGAGTATCATTTTAGAAAGCGTGGTCTTGCCCGAACCGCTTTCTCCCACAATGGAAACGAGCTCGCCCTCGCGGAAGGAAAACTCCACATGATCGACGGCAAGGTTGCTCTTTTTGCCCGTGCCGTACACCTTGGTAACGCCCATGCCGTTGAGGCAAAGCGGGCGGTCCTTAAGGTCGAGACGATGTTCAAGCTTATTCATGCCCGTACACCTCCCTAAGCCGGTCTACGCCGATGATACAGCGGTAGGCGCGGCCTTCTCCAAATTGCGTATACGACACGTTCGATACGATGCATTCGGGCTTCACATATTTGCAGCGCTCCGCGAACCTGCATCCGAACGGCGGCTTTTTGAGGTTGGGCGGTGTGCCGGGGATGGCGGTGAGCTTTGCGTCGCGCGTGCCCTCCTCCGGGACGATGATGGAGCCCATGAGTCCCTTGGAATACGGGTGGATGGGGTCGAACACCATTTCCCTGGCCGTACCCTGCTCCACGATCTGTCCCGCGTACATCACCATGATGTCGTCGGTAACGTTGTAAAGAAGCGGCAGCTCGTGCGTAATGAAAATCATGGACTTGATGAAGCCCTTCTCCATGAGCTCTCTTAGCATTTTTATCACCATCTTCTGGCTCGTCACGTCGAGCGCGCTCGAGGGTTCGTCGGCGATGAGCACCTTAGGCTTTAAGATGGTGGAAATGGCGATCACGGTTCTTTGCTTCATGCCGCCCGATAATTCTACAGGATAGCGGTCAAGCACGCTTTCCGGAAGGCCCAGTACCTTGAATCGCTCCGTGGCGAGTTCCAAAATTTCCTTTTTGGTGGTCTTGGGCATGTGCGCAAGAATCACGTCCTCCACGAAGTTGATGATCCTCCGCGTGGGGTTGAGCGCATTCATAGCAGCCTGCGGTATGTAGGCGATCTCCGTGCCGAGTACGGACTTGCGCACGTCGTCCGGCTTCATGCCGGAGATGGTCTTCCCGTCGATAACGATGTCGCCCTCTATGTAGTGGAGCGGCGCGAAGTAATAGCCCATGAGGCTCAATGCAAGCGTCGACTTGCCGCAGCCGCTCTCCCCCGCTATGCCGAGCGATTTGCCCTCCTCGATTTTAAGGGATACTTTATCAACGGCGTACACGTCCTCGTGAAAGCGGGTGATGTATTTGGTGGAGAGGTTTTTGACCTCAAGCATTACGTTTCCCATGATCCTTCGCCTCCTAATCTCGCAGCGTGGGATTGAACACCTGATCGAGCCCGGTATTCATAAGGTTGAGCGAGAAGCTGATGAGCGCGATGATGAGAAGCGCCGGCAGGTATGCCCACCAGGAACCGTTCAGGTGCGCCGCATATAGTGTCGCCCAGTTCATCATGATGCCGAGCGTGGGCTCCGCAGTCGTCTTGGAGCCGAGGCCGATCATCGAGAGAGAGGCTTCGGCAAGGATCGCGGAACTGATTTGCAGGATGAACGCCATCACCACATAGGAGGCGATGTAGGGAAGAATATCCGTGAATATGATGCGGACGAGGCTATGGCCGGATATTTTCGAAAGATTCACATGATCGCGGTTTCGAAGCGACATGACCTGCGAGCGCACGGAGCGCGCCGTCCACACCCATGCCGTAAACCCTATGACGAGCCCCACGGTGTTTGCGCCGCGCTGTTCCTGCCCTATGCCGTAGGAGATTAAGAGGAGCAGCACGAAGTTCGGAATGACCGTGAAGAGATTCATGATGAACATGATAAGATCGTCCGCGAAGCCGCCCACATAACCGGCAAGGAGCCCCAGTATAAGCCCGATGAGCGTCGCGATGGTACCCGCGATGAGGCCGATTCGAAGCGACGTGCCGGTGGCGGATATGAGTTCCCTCAGCACATCGCGCCCGAAGTTGTCCGTACCGAGCGGCAGATCCCTTACGTTTGCGACGTCCTTGGTGTTCACGTAGTCCGTGTTGAGGATGGTCTCATGCTCTATAAGTTCGCCAGTTTCTGGGTCGTATTCGGCGATGACGAGCGTTGCGCCGCGCTTGGCGCTTTCAAGGGAGCTGTTGAGGCGCATATAATAGTTTCTCTTCGCCTTGGTCATGCCCGCGGGCCGCTGGGAAGGGTCGTAGCTCTCCCACCAGAGCTTGAGGAGCGCTTCTGTATCGCTTTTTTCGATATCGTCAGCGTATACGCCGATGGCTTTGAAATATTCGAACATGGCCTCGCGGTCCATGTCGCCAAGAAGGCTGTCGATGCGCTTTGCATCGGCGTCGCTGAGTTTTAAGGTGATCTTTTCGGCGTCGACCGCGTCGTAAACGGAAACATAGGTGCCCGGCTTTATGAAGGAGCCGAGACCTATCATCTCAAGCGGGTTGCCGGGGTTTACGAGCGGATAGATAAGGAGCGTAGCCAGAAGGCACGCCATGATGATGAAGCCTATGAGAAACTTCGGGGAACGGAACGCCTGCTTGAATGTTGTTTTCATCGCTTCCGCCCTCCTCAATCAAATTGCGCGGCTTTGACGCGCGGGTCGATGAAGCCGTAAATGATATCGATGGCGAATGTCGCTATAAGTACCATGATCGTTGTTATGAGCGTTGTGGCGCTCAAAAGCGGGTAATCGTTCATGGTGACGGCGCTTAAAATGGTGGTACCGAGGCCCGGGTAGCTGAATACGATCTCGGCGATGAGCGCGCCGCCCACCATGGTGCCTATGGAAAGCGCCAGCCCCGTTACCTGTGGAAGCATGGCGTTACGGAATACATAACCTACGATCTTGCGGTCTTTGATGCCGAGGAAACGGCTGTATTTCACATAATCCGCATTGAGCTCGTAAATGGACATGGAGCGCATGCCGATGGCCTGCCCGCCGATGGAGATCACGACGATCGACCAGAAGGGCAGCTGGTAATGCTCGATAACGGATCTGATAAATTTCATAGAGAACTCGGGGATCAGGTCGAAGCCATATCCACCCGAAGTCGGCGCCACCTTCAAGCCTATGGCGAAAATCACCAAAAGGATGATCGCCATGCCGAAGGCTGGAATACCGCCTATGAACAGGCATAATGGCATGAGCAATTTGTCGAATCCCTTGCGGATGTAGGCAGCAAGCGCGCCTAAAACGTTGCCCAGGAGCCAGCCTACGATGATAGCCGGGAATTGCAAACACACAGTCCACCAAATGGAGCTTGCGATGATGTCGGAAACAGGCCGCGGATACTGGCTGAACGAAACGCCGAAATCGCCGTGCACCGCGTTTTTGAGATAGATGGCGAGCTGCTCCATAACCGGCTTGTCGATGCCAAATTTATGAGCGTATTCCTCATAGATGTATTTGACGCTTGTCGCGTCCGCCATGCCCGGCGCGATTTTCACCATGATGGCCGCCACCGGGTCCCCTGGCAGCATGCGCGGCAGGAAGAAGTTGAGGAGAACGGCGATCACAAACGTGATCACGAACCATATCAGCTTCTTGCCGAAATATTTACGATAGCCCTTCATTTTATCTTGCCCTCCTCCCCCGAATTAAGAAACAGCCATGTTTCTTAGTGGAATTTAGAAACATGGCTGTTTCCCTTACATGTCGTTTAACCTACGAGTTGGAGATCATAGAGAGCAGCGATGCTGTAGCCGTCGGTGCAATCCATCGGCGGGATGTTCCTGCCGTCGGTCGCGTCGGGGAAGTTGGTCCAGACAGACTCGTTCACGGCGTGGAATTTGTCGGGGCGATACATGAGGGAGAACGAGGGCACGTCGGTGAGATAGATCTCGACGGCCTCGGTGTAGAGCGCCTTCACCTTGGCGGGATCGGCCTCGGTCGGGATGGCCTTAACGATCTCGTCGATGCGCGCATTGGAGTAATGACCCCAGTTGCCGCTCCAGTTGCCGTCAACGCCGTTGAACTCGGAGCTCATGAGCATGCGCATACGGCCCCAGGGCTGCGACGGGGTTGCGGAATCGGTCCACATCATGAAGATATCGTACTCGGTCTGCGAGGCGGCGGTGACAACCGTCTGATAAACGCTCCATTCGGGCGCTTCCGTCACGATCTCGATGCCGATCTTCTCGCCGGCTGCGGCCACGATCTCCATCGAGGCGTTCCAGTCGGTCCAGCCATACGGAGCGCAGGCGTTGTAGGAAAGCTTCTCGCCGTTAAGCTCGCGGTAGCCGTCGCCGTCGGTATCCACGATGCCGGCCTCATCAAGAAGCGCCTTGGCTCCTTCGATGTCGTTGCCGACCCACTGGAGGCCCTTTGCGGCGATGGCTTCTTTATCGTACATTTCCTGCTCAACGGAACGAGGGCTCATAAGAGAACGCGGCACCTCCGCAAAGGTCGGGCTCTGGCCCGTCATAGCGTTGGTGTTGATAGCGTCGTAATCCACCGCCATAGCGATTGCCTTACGCACGGCAACGTTGTCGAGGCCGGGAGAGCTCAGGTTGAACCAGCATGTCGGCATGTTGACGCAGATGCCATAGGGAACTTCGTCGAGATAGGTGGAGATGGGTAGGCCGTCCTTTTCCCATAGATCCTGAACGTTGGAGATGAACTGCTGGCAGACATCGACTTCGCCAGCCGCGAGCGCTACCTGCCCGGCGGGGTTATCGGCATAGATGGTATGGCAGAGGTACTTCGGTACAGGCAGCTTGCCCCACATGGAAGCGTCCTGTCCCCAGTAGTTGTCGTCGCGGACGAACACGACCTTCTGCTCGTCGGCATAGAACTTGGTGTACGGGCCGGACCATACGACGTCCTCACCCTTGTCGTCCTTGATGGTATCGGCGGTGTTGCGGGCCTCAAGGGCCTCAAGCCATGCCTTCTGCATGATGTAGGCTTGCACGATGAAGCTTTCGATTTGCATCGGGTTAGTGGGCTTGCCGTCCTCGGTAAGCGTGGAAGTGATGACGACCGTGGAGTCGTCGGTCGCCTCTACGGACGCGATGTAGGAGCCGTAGCCGGTACCGATGCCGTTGCCGTACTTCACGTCGCATGCCCAGGTATAGGCGACGTCGTTGGCGGTGACGGGGGTATTATCGCTCCAGTGAGCGGCGGGGTTGATCTTGACGGTCAGCTGGGTCTTATCGGCGTTCCATACGGGATCGCCATCCGCAAGCAGCGGGGCCTTGGAGTTGTCGAGCATGTTGTACATATACAGGGTCTCAAACATGACGACGCGGCTGCCGCCCGCAGAATCGGCAATTGCCATGGCGTTGTTGTTGTTGCCGCCGAGCGGGTTCCAGCCGTTTACGGCGCCCCACTGCTGGCCGGCAAAGTATAGCGTCTCGTTACGGGGAAGTTCGCCGCCGGGCGTTACCGCTTCTCCCGTGGGCTCGGCCGGGGACACGGGCGCCTCGGTCGCCGGCGCCGCAGGCGTGGGCTCGGTCGTTGCGGCCGGCGCGCAGGCTGTGAGCATAGCGCCCATTACCATGGCAACCGCAAGAACAAGCGCCAGGAATTTCCAAGAGCGATTTTTCATGTCTTTTCCTCCTGTTTGAAGTTTTATCGTTATGGCCGCAGGCGCGGCCCATAGCGCGAAAAAAAACAGGGATGAGACTTTTATGAACGCTTTAAAGCTGCTTTACCGTTTCTCCTTCGAGCACCGTGCCCGGTATGAACACATGCCGCGGGATATCCGCCTTGGGGTATTTCATTGCCTGCACGAGCATCTGCGCGGCGGTGATGCCGAGCTTTTCGGTATCCTGCTTGAGGGTCGTCAGCCTCGGGCGGAATACCTGGGAAAGATAGATGCCGTCGTAGCCGACAACGCTTATATCGTCGGGGATCGTAAGCCCGCTCGCCTCGATCTCGTTCATGCCGCCGATGAAGGCGAAATCGTCGGGATAGAGGATGCAGGTCGGCCGGTTGGAAAGCCTTAAGAGCTCGCGCGTGGCGGCCGCGCTCGCGGGCGGCTCGTGGAACGTCGCCTCTTTTATATACTCGTCCGGCACGTCGATGCCTAGTTCTTCGCAGGTCTTATAGAAGCTCGCAAGACGGTATTTTGTGACCGCCACGTTTTGCTGCCCGGTGATGAACGCGATCTTTCTGTGCCCCTTGTCGTAAATGTAGCGGATAAGATCGCGCATGCACTGCACGTTGTCGGAGAGCACGGCGCTTCGAAAGCTGTAAAGATGGTCGATGGTGACGATGGGCAAGTCACTGTCCATAAGCTCCATCACATAGGGATCGGAAAAATCAACGCCGGCGACGAGCGCGCCGTCGCAATTGCGGTAGCGGCAATGCTCAAGATAGGTCATGGTCGTGCCGCCGATGTTGCGCGTGATGAAGGTGAAGTCGTAGCCGTTCGCCTCCGCCTCATGCTGGAAGCTGCCGATGACCTGCGTAAAAAACTCGTGTGCGAGGCCACCGATGAGGCTGCCGTGCTTGCCGCTTTCGGCAAACAGGATACCTATGTTGTAGGAACGGTTGGTTTTGAGCGCACGAGCCGCCGCATTGGGGAAGTAACCCATTTCCTTGGCTGTGTCGCGGATACGCTTCGCGGTTTCGGCGCCGATATCGGATGCGTTATTGAGCGCCTTGCTGACCGACGCGACCGATACGCCGCAAACTTCCGCGATCTGTTTGATGGTTGCCATGCTGAACATCCCCGATTACATCATAAGAATACGGCCCGTGCCGAAAGACCCGCTGTAAAACGTTTTCGTGAAAAAATCCCGAAATTCTCTCTTGTTTTCCCAATGCGTAAATGATTTCTTTGGCGAATAGTCTTTATAAAAATCTGACCGGCCCGGACGGCCGCGAAAAAAATGATTCTGCTTGATCGTTTTAATCGTTCTTAAACGTTTTCGTTTTGACGCCTTTATTATATTTTTGAAAATCCCTTCTGTCAAGCACAACGAATATATTTTTTTATCTTTTTTGTGAAAGCCCCCTAAGAGTCGCATGCCGGGCCGTTGACAACGGACGCTGCGAATCGTAGTATGAAAGTACGGTCTACCTATTTCTGTCACTTCTACGAAAACGAATGAGCGGGAGGCATTTCTATGAAAACCCTATCCCTCAACGGCACATGGACGTTTATGAAAAACGGCGAGGGGGAGCGCTTGGACGCGCTCGTCCCCGGCTCCGTTTATGCGGATCTATTAAGACTCGGCCGCATGCAGGACCCCTTCTGGCGCGACAATGAAATGCGTTCACTCGCCCTCATGGAGAACGCTTATACGTATACGCGATGCTTTTTCGCCGACAAAGCGCTTTTAAGCTGTGAACGCGTGCTCCTTAGGTGCGAAGGGCTCGATACGCTCGCGCAGGTGCGCATAAACGGCGGGTTTGCCGGCAGGGCGGACAACATGCATCGCATATGGGAGTGGGACGCGAAGCCGTTTTTGAGGGAAGGCAAAAATGAGATCGAGATCGTTTTCTCCTCCCCCACCCGCTTTATCCGTGAGGCCTACAGGGAAACCCGCGCCGACGGCACGCCCGACGCAATGACGGGCTTCCCGCTCCTTCGCAAGGCGCACTGCATGTTCGGCTGGGACTGGGGCCCGCGCCTGCCGGATATGGGCATTTGGCGCGGTATTTCCCTTATCGGCATAGAAAGCGCCCGCATAGAAAGCGTGCACGTACGGCAGCGACACGAGAGCGGAATCGTATTTTTGAGCGTGCATACCGCTTTGGAGCGCGTCACGGAAGCGGCTTTTGAGGTACGCGTAAAAGTGATCGCACCCGACGGCCAAAATTTTGAAGCCTTCGGTGAAAACGCGAAAATATGTATTGAAAATCCCATGCTCTGGTGGCCCAACGGCCTTGGCGAACACCCGCTTTACACCGTCCGCACGGAAGTTTACGAAAACGATAAACCACTTGACTTTTGGGAGAAACGCATAGGTCTTCGGACGCTTACGGTGCACACGGAAGAAGATGAATGGGGCGAGCGCTTCTGCCACAGGGTGAACGGCGTGGACGTGTTCGCAATGGGCGCCGATTACATCCCCGAGGACAACATACTCTCGCGCGTGACGCTTGCGCGCACGCGGAGGCTCCTGCAAGACGCCGCAGACGCCAATTTCAACGTCATACGCGTATGGGGCGGCGGCTATTATCCAGACGATTTCTTTTACGATATCTGCGACGAGCTCGGGCTTCTCATATGGCAGGACCTTATGTTCGCCTGCGCGGTCTACAACCTTACGGACTCGTTTGAGGAGAACGTCCGCGCCGAGGTAAAAGACAACGCGCGGCGCTTGCGTCACCATGCCTCGCTGGCCATTTGGTGCGGCAACAACGAGATGGAACAGTTTTTGGCCGAAGAGCTTTGGATGTCGCAGGCGCGCCAAAAGGCGGACTACATCAAAATGTACGAGTACATCTTCCCCAATATTCTCAAAGCCGACGATCCCGATACCTTCTATTGGCCCGCAAGCCCCTCCTCGGGCGGGAGCTTTTTTAAACCCAACGACCCCGACCTCGGCGACGTACATTATTGGGAGGTATGGCATGGAGGGCTGCCGTTCACCGATTACCGCAACCACCTGTTCCGCTACGTTTCGGAATTCGGCTTCCAGTCCTTCCCCTCTATGAAAACCATCGAGAGTTTCACGCTTCCGGAGGACAGGAACGTTTTCTCCTATGTGATGGAAAAGCACCAGAGGAATGCCTCCGCCAACGGCAAGATCGTGGGGTATCTTTCACAGATGTATCTTTACCCGAAAGACCTCGATACCCTCTCTTATGCCTCCCAGCTGTTGCAGGCACAGGCCATGCAGTACGGCGTGGAGCACTGGCGGCGCAACCGCGGCCGCTGCATGGGCGCGGTGATCTGGCAACTCAACGACTGCTGGCCCGTGGCGAGCTGGTCGAGTATCGACTACTACGGCCGATGGAAGGCGCTCCACTACTACGCCAAGCGCTTCTTCGCGCCGGTGCTGCTCTCCTGCCGCGAGGAAGGCGTCCTTTCGCAAAACACCAACCTCAATGCGGAGCCGTTTGCACTCAAAAAGAGCGCTCAGCTAAACGTGAGCAACGAATCGCTCCTGCCGTTTGCGGGCCAAGTGCATTGGTCGCTCCGCCGTCCCGGCGCGAGCGTCATCCGCGAGGGCGCGTTCGATGTAAAAGTACCCGCTTTGAGCGCCGTATGGTTTGACGAGCAAGATTTTTCCGATGAGGATACCTATGGTTGTTACTACAGCTACTCTCTTGAGCAAAACGGGGAACGGCTAAGTTCCGGCAGCGTGCTGTTCTGCCCGCCCAAGCACTTCCGCTTCCTCGACCCGGAGCTTGAAGCGCGTATCGAGGGCGATACGATCCTTGTAAAGGCCGCAAACTACGCCCGCTCGGTGGAGATCGTCTGCGAGGGCGATGTTGTTTTAAACGATAATTTCTTCGACATGGACGGCGGCGAACGCCGCGTAAAGATCCTTCGCGGCGAGCCCGGAAAGGTAAGAGCAAGGAGCGTGTACGATATACGGTAGAAGGC